>JBCBSZ010000313.1:0-500 GCA_039818945.1 Actinomycetota bacterium | reverse complement strand
GAGCCAGATCGGGTACATGCTCATGGGCCTGGGCATCGCGCTGCACGCGATGGGGGGGTGGGACGGGGGCCCGCTGCCCGAGACCGCGGTCCTCGCGCTCACGGGCGCAATCTTTTACATGATCCATCACATCGTCGTGAAGACGAACCTGTTCCTGATCGCGGGCGCGATCCTCGCGGGGCTCGGGCCGGTGCTGGCGGGATCGACGGGCAAGCCGGTCGGGGCGTTGCTCGCGGTGATGGGCGCCGGGGTGGCGCTGGCAGGGGCGCCGGCGGTGTACCGGGCGAAGCTCGCGGTCTCCCCGGCGCCATACACCCCGTAGAACCCGCAGATCCCGGCGATGCGCGCTTGCAGCTCGGGCTCCAGCGCGCTCCAGGCCCAGAAGCAGAGCGTTGCGCCGGCGGAATCCCCCGCGAGGACCCCAGTCGCCGCAGCTTCGGACGCAAGCAGGGCTCTCACCGCCGCAACGGCATCCTCCGTCTGGGCCGGATAGCGATGCT
>JBCBSZ010000312.1:0-500 GCA_039818945.1 Actinomycetota bacterium | reverse complement strand
AGAGTGGGAAACAATGAAAAGGGCCGCCCTCTTGGGCGGCCCTTTGAAGTTCTATGCGGAAGGTTCGTGCTTAGTAGCGGTAGGTTTCCGGTTTTTAGGGGCCGGCGACGTCGACGCCGATGTACTCCGCCTGCTCCGGGGTTAGTTCCGAGAGGTGGGCGTCTAGGTGGTCTAGGTGGAGGCGGGCTACTTCCTCGTCTAGCTTCTTGGGGAGGACGTAGACCTTCTTTTCATACGAGTCGGCGTTCTTGTGCAACTCTAGCTGCGCGATCACCTGGTTGGTGAATGACGCCGACATCACGAAGCTCGGGTGGCCGGTGGCGCAGCCCAAGTTGAGCAGGCGTCCTTCGGCCAGGACCATCACTGAGTGGCCGTCGGCGAAGCGCCATTCGTCGTACTGCGGCTTGATGTTGATGCGCTCGATGCCGGGGGTCTTTTGGAGGCCCGCCATGTCGATCTCGTTGTCGAAGTGGCCGATGTTGCCGACGATCGCCTTGTCC
>JBCBSZ010000311.1:0-500 GCA_039818945.1 Actinomycetota bacterium | reverse complement strand
ACCGACGCGGCGCGTACGTCATCCAGGCCGGTCCGCGAGCCACCTGGCGGTTCTTCGACCGCAAGCGGATCTGGCTGGGCCTCGGGGGCGGATTCATCTTTCAGGGCGCCAGCTCGCCCCCGACCGGCGTCGGCCTCGAAGAGTCGGCGGCATCCGAGGAGGCCGAGCGCGCGTTCGGGGCCGTCCCGTACCTGCAGGTCTCGGGCGAGTGGTTCCTGCTCGACCGCTGGACCCTGGGTCTGGCGCCGCGCATCAGCGTGCCGCTGACCGATCGGTTCTACGCCCAGGGCCGCAAGATTCCCCGGTACTCCACGACGTTCGAGCTGGGCGCCTCGGTGGGGGTGCGGTTTTGAAGACGCGCCGCATCGCGGCCTCGTGCCTGCTGCTCGCGGGCTGCATCGTCGGCGTCCGCGGCGAGGCCACGTTCGAGGCCGAACACCGGCTCGAGGGCGTCTCGGACCTCCGCATCGACCTGCCCAGCACGCCCCTCGAAATCTTCG
>JBCBSZ010000310.1:0-500 GCA_039818945.1 Actinomycetota bacterium | reverse complement strand
AGGCCGAGGCCCAGTCTCGACGGACCCGGCCTCAAGCACAGCAGCAGCGCTTCCATGTCGGGGAAGCGCGTGGACGGGTCGAGCGCGAGGCCTCGCCGCAGCGCACGGCGCCAGCGCGACGGCGTCCGTACCCCCGGAGGCGGCGGCACGGCGCGCCACGGCGCGTCCCCGTCTTTCGGATCGACGGCGTAGGGCCACGCGTCGAAGAGCGCGCGGTGCAAGGCCACGCAAAAGCTGAACTGGTCGCTCGCCGGCGTCGCCACCTCGCCCCTGATCTGCTCCGGCGACATGTAGGCCGGGGTGCCCGGCGCCGCCCCCGCGGCCGTCAGCGACTGCTCGAAAACGCCGGACGGCGGCGACGTCGCGGGCGGCAGGCCGGCGACCGGTACCACCGGACCTTCGCCCACCGGCGCCTCGGCGCCTTCCCGTGCCCGGGCGAGGCCGAAATCGAGGACCAGCACGCGGCCATCTTTGGCCACCATGACGTTGCCCGGCTTGAA
>JBCBSZ010000309.1:0-502 GCA_039818945.1 Actinomycetota bacterium | reverse complement strand
TTCGGCCTCCGACTTGGCCCGCTTGGCCTTCATGGTGGTCATGGCCAGCTTGCGGGCCATGGAAAAGCTGGCCGAGCCGCGCTCGTCGGATTCGCGCAGGCTCATACCGAAGGCGGCGACGGCGGCCGAGAAGCGAAAGTCATCGCTGGTCTTGGCGAGGGCGGTACCGCGATCCTTCACGACCTCGGACAGGAGCTTGCTCGTGTCGCCTTCGGGCTGCTTGTAGCGGATCTTGACCGTCATCAGCTCACCCGAGGCGGCGGCCGCGTTGGGCGAACTTTCGGACTGGTACTTGAGGGCGTCTACGTTCGACTTCACCTCGTCGCTGCCGGCCGGGACCACCTCGTACAGGGCGGTCACGCTGTGACCGGCCCCGATCTCCCCGGCGTCCTTGCGGTCGTCGTTGAAGTCTTGGTCCTGCAGCAGGCGGTTCTCGTAGCCGATGAGCCGGTAGGCCTCGACCTGGGTGGGGTTGAACTCGACCTGGATTTTGATGTCCTTG
>JBCBSZ010000308.1:0-502 GCA_039818945.1 Actinomycetota bacterium | reverse complement strand
CAGCGCGAACTGCGCGGCGACCACGGGGCCGCTGACCGTCAGGGCGATCGCCGCCTTCCGCTGCGAACCCGCGCACAGGTACCGCTGCACCATCAGGTGGTCGACGCCGTGCGTGGCGAGCGACAAAACCGCCCCGCCCACCAGGCCCGACCAGAACGTGACGCCGCCCGTCAGGCCCAGGCCGAAGTCGAACACGCGCAGCCGACCCGTTTCTGCGCCGAACTCGACGACGCCCGCCGCCCCGCCCGGCACGGCGCGGAGGATCAGCCACAGGGCGATGATCGCCCCGACCGTGTACACCACGAGCTGCAGGCAGTCGTTCTTCACCACCGACGACACGCCGCCGAGCGTCGCGTAGATCGTCGTCGCCACGGTGATCAACAGGACGCACTGGGCGAAGTCCCAGCCGAGCGCCTGCTGCAGCGCGATCGCCGTTAAGAACAGCCGCAGGCCGTCCGCCAGGGTCCGGCAGACCAAGAACATCAACGACGCGACGCCGCGG
>JBCBSZ010000307.1:0-503 GCA_039818945.1 Actinomycetota bacterium | reverse complement strand
GATTCATGTCGTTGGGGCCGGCCCCTTCGCCAAGGAAGCCTTCGTTTCGACGGTGCCGATCCGGACCGTTGCGGATCTCAAGGGCCTGAAGCTGCGGTCGCCGGAAGGCATGGCCGCGGAAGTCTTCCGCCGCACCGGCGCGGCGCCGACGTCGATCCCGTTCCCGGAACTTTACACGGCGCTTGAAAAGAAGGTCGTGGACGCGGCGGACGCAAGCTCTTACACGAACAACGCCTCGCTCGGCTTCAACAAGATCGCCAAGTATCCGCTCTATCCCGGTATCCACTCGATGGCCGTACTTCAGTTCGTCATCAACAAGGACGTGTGGGACAAGATCGGGCCCGAAGGCCAGGCAGCGCTAGAGACCTGGTACTACGCTGCTTGGACCGATATGACCCGGGCCACCGACCTCGAGGATCGCCGGCTTGTCGCCGCGGACCGCGATGGCTCGGGCACACCTGGCGTTGAGATCATCAACTGGTCCCAGGAAGAGCGGGACAAGC
>JBCBSZ010000306.1:0-503 GCA_039818945.1 Actinomycetota bacterium | reverse complement strand
GCCGTGGCCGAGGCCCGCGGGGCCTTGCAATCGGCCGAGGCGGCCCGCGATGTCGCGCAGCTCGAACGCGATCGTCAGGCCGAACTGGTCGCGCGCGATACGGTCGCGCAGGCGGTGCTCGACAATGTCGAGGCCGAGCTTGCGGCCCGTGAAGGTGATGTTGTGCGGCTGTCTGCGGCCTTGGACCGGGCCGAGATCAACCTGTCTTACACGGAAATTGCGGCCCCGTTCGACGGGATCATCGGGCCGGCGGCATTCGACGCGGGGGCATTCATCAACCCGCAAAGTGGGGCGTTGGCGGCGATGACCAAGCTCGACCCGATCCATGCCGAGTTTCAGGTGCCGACCGCCAGCCTGCGCGACTATCTCGAAAATGTCGACGCCGGCACGGCCAGCAATATCGCTGCGGTGACGCTCCGTCTGGCCAATGGGACCGTCTACGACACGCCCGGCGATGTCGATTTCGTTGATACGACAGTAACGACGGGAACGGACAGCGTCCA
>JBCBSZ010000305.1:0-503 GCA_039818945.1 Actinomycetota bacterium | reverse complement strand
CGAGGACGATCCGGAGTTGACGGCCAGGCTGGCGCATCCGGACTATCCCGCCAATCCGGAGCGCGGCATCGTCATCGAGATCACGGCGTGGGACATCAACTGCCCGCAACACATCACGCCGCGCTACGCCGAGGACGATGTGAGGGAGGCGATCGAGAAGCTGCAGGACCGAATCCTGGAGCTCGAGGCGGAGGTGAAGTCGCTGAGAGACGCCTAGCCGCCTGCCCTGTTCGTCTGGCGCGCGAACGCTTCCAGCGCGCCCACATCGCCCTTCACCAGGATCGGCACGGCCCGCGCCACGATCTCCGGCGCCCAGTCCCACCAGGCCAATCGCAGCAGGCGGTCGGCGTCCGCCTCCTCGTATCGGCGCCGAACGACCCGCGCCGGGTTGCCGGCGACGACGGCGTAGGCCGGCACGTCTCGGGTCACCACGGCGCGGGCGCCGACGATGGCGCCGCTGCCGATGGTGACGCCGGCCATCACCACGCTCTCCATGCCGAGCC
>JBCBSZ010000304.1:0-504 GCA_039818945.1 Actinomycetota bacterium | reverse complement strand
CGCGGCTGTCCTCCTCGCGATAGGCGATCACGCCGGGGGGGGCGATGGTGCCGACCCAGGTCGCGACGAGATCGAGGGCGGCGGCGGCCTCGGGATTGCTCGCAGTGATCTCACCCTCGGCGTCGATGAAGGTGCCGCCGCCGTTCGACGCGACCCATTCGAGCGCGTTGCAGGTCAGGCCCTCATAGGCCGCGCCCTGCCAGACGAATCCAAAGATGTCCTCATTGCCCTCGGCCCGCTCGGCGTCCATGATCGTTTGCGCCGTCTCGGTCATCTCGACCCAGGTCGTGGGCGGCACAGCACCATGCTTGTCGAGCAGATCCTTGCGATAGTAGAGCGCCGGTGCATCGGTGAACATCGGTATCGCCACGAGACGGCCATCGACGGTCTGCGATTCGATGATCGCCGGGAAATGGTCGTCGACCACGTCGGCCGCCGCCTCGGACAGGTCGACGAAGTGATTGGCGAGCTGCGGTGCCCAGATGACGTCTACCGCGTCGACGT
>JBCBSZ010000303.1:0-504 GCA_039818945.1 Actinomycetota bacterium | reverse complement strand
ACCAAGCCGGCGCTCAGGTCGTCGGCCGCGTCGGTGCCGACCAGCCGCTCGACCCCGGCGAGCGTGGCGCTGTCTCCAGTGCCGTAGCTCGCTATCCCGTCGGTGAGGCTCGCGACGACGCCGGAGAAACCCTCGAAGGTGACCGTGTCGAAGCCCTCGCCGCCATCGACGATGTCGGCGCCGCCGCCGCCGGCGAGACTGTCGTCGCCGAGGCCGCCAAAGAGCGCGTCGTCGCCGAGCGAGCCGGCGATCGAGTCGTTGCCGTCGCCGCCCTCGAGCGTGTTGGCGCCGCCGTTGCCGTAGATCGTGTCGTCATGGCTCGAGCCGATGACGTTCTCGATCGAGCTGTAGCTGTCGCCGCTGGCGTCGCCCGTGTTGGACTTCGGCAGCTCCAGGCGGATGATCAGGCCTTGGGAAGCGTCTGCATAGCTGGCGGTGTCGCGGCCGCCGTCGCCGAACAGCTCGTCCGCTCCCTCGCCACCGTGCAACGTGTCGTCACCCTCG
>JBCBSZ010000302.1:0-504 GCA_039818945.1 Actinomycetota bacterium | reverse complement strand
CTGCGCCGCCTCGGGATCGCCGCGCGCTTCGTCTCCGGATACCTCATTCAACTGAAGGCCGACGAAGTTCCGCACGACGGCCCCTCCGGCCCCACCGAAGATTTCACCGATCTGCACGCCTGGACGGAGGCCTATCTGCCGGGCGCGGGATGGGTAGGGCTTGACCCCACCTCCGGACTATTCGCCGCCGAAGGCCACATCCCGCTCGCCGCAACGCCCTCGCCGGTCACCGCCGCGCCGATCACGGGCGGCCACGAGCCATGCGAGGTAGAGTTTGCCTTCGACATGCAGGTCGAGCGCGTTGAGGAAAGCGCGCGCATCACTTATCCGTTTACGGACGCTGACTGGCGATCCATCGTCGCGATCGGCGACCATGTGGACAAGCTGCTGGCGGAAAGCGACGTCAGGCTGACCATGGGCGGTGAACCGACATTCGTCGCATCGACTGACCGTGACGCGCCGGAATGGAACATCGATGCGGTGGGGCCCACAAAGCGGGTCTAC
>JBCBSZ010000301.1:0-505 GCA_039818945.1 Actinomycetota bacterium | reverse complement strand
ATAAAGAATGTTCATCAGCGTCGACTTGCCCGCACCGTTCTCGCCAATGATGCCGTGGATCGAGCCTGCTTCGACTTCTAGATTGATATTCTTGTTGGCGTGGACCGCGCCAAATGACTTGTTGATGTCGCGGAGGGCTACCGCCGGCGAAGCGAGATCGGCTACGCCGGCGGGAATCTGACTTGTCATCCCGCAGGACGCTTCAGTTCTCTTGCGTCGAGTAATAGTCCTGGACGGTAAGCTCACCGGCGGCGATGGCAGCAATCTGCAGCTCGGCGGTGCGGGCGCGGATACGCTGGTTTCCGGTGCCGGTCGCGATATCCAGTTCGGCGACGGCGGCGTGCTCGAGTTCCTGGACGGCCTTCCGCTGCTGGTCCAGACCGTGGCGCCGGCGACCGGTGGCAACGACAGGATCGACGGCGGCGCGGGTGTCGACCTGCAGGCGGGCGGCGCCGGTGGCGATACGATTATCGGCGGTACCGGTACCGACTATCAGCTCGGTGAC
>JBCBSZ010000300.1:0-505 GCA_039818945.1 Actinomycetota bacterium | reverse complement strand
CCTTGCTCGTCACGCAGGACGCGGCGGGGCACTCGGACGTCCGGGAGTTGTTCGGACAACTGCGTAGGCTCCATGCCCAGTATAAGGACCGCGTCGCGACCGGCTCGTGCGGCTGGTGCGGGGAGGGCGCGTTGCCTCACGAAGCCGGCCAGATGTGCTCGGAGTGTTGGGTACCGAGGCGCGACCCACCAGCGGCATAGTTGCTTGCGATTCCGGGTCGGCGCCCTCGCTCACTCCGGCTCGCCCACGTCGACCTGCGACCAATCGACCTCGCCGGGCCGGCCGAGGTCGTGCTCGTCGATGAGCGTGCGGGCGCGGGCGAGGTCTTTATGTAGGACCAGCACGCGGACCATCGCCCGGGCGGACGCCATGATCAGGCTGGGGCCGAAGCCGTGGCCGCTGACATCGGCGACGACGACCCCCAGCCGGCCATCGGGCAGGTCCACGAGGTCGTAGTAGTCCCCACCCAGCGACTCGGCGGGCTCCCAGAAGGCCGCCACGTCGT
>JBCBSZ010000299.1:0-505 GCA_039818945.1 Actinomycetota bacterium | reverse complement strand
CATTTCCATTTCATCGCCGCACGCGCGGAACGCGACGGGGCCAAGCTCACTTACTTCCATGAAAACGGCGAGGCGATGCTGGTCTGCGAGGACTTGGAACTGGACCCCAAGGCGCGGATGGTGCAGCGGTTCCTGCCCCAGGGCGACCCGAACGTAAAACCGTCGCGCGTCGTGATGATGATCGACGAGGAAGGGCCGCACTGCCGGCTGACGGTGGAGCATTTCGACCTGACCTACGGGCCCGACGGGGTGGCCAATGGCTGGTCGCGAACGATCGACGGGCTCAAGACCTGGCTGGAGACCGGGCAGGACGCACATTTCCCGATGCCACAGGATGAGATGGCATGACGCCGGAGCTGTTTTGGCTGACGCTGACGGCGCTGCTCGCGGCCTCGCTCTGGATCCCGTTCATCGTCGGGGTGAACGCGACCCCGGCGCGGGGCGTGGTGGGCGATCTGAGCCAGCCACCGGACCTCAGCCGGATGCCGGCCTGGGTGCACCGGGC
>JBCBSZ010000298.1:0-506 GCA_039818945.1 Actinomycetota bacterium | reverse complement strand
ATGCGGACGCGCGCGCGCTGGTCCTGCGCATCGACAGCCCCGGCGGCACCGTCGTGGGGTCCGAGGCGCTCTACCTCGCGCTCCGCCGCGTGGCCGAGGAAAAGCCCGTCGTCGCGGTGATGGGCGAGGTTGCGGCCTCCGGCGGCTACGTCGCAGCGATCGCGGCCGAGCACATCGTGGCGCGACAGAACACGCTGACGGGTTCGATCGGTGTCATTCTGGAATATCCGGAGATCAGCGGCCTCCTCGACGATCTCGGGGTCGAGGTCGTGACGATCCGCTCCTCCGACGTGAAGGGGGGCGCCTCCCCCCTGCGCGAGCTTTCGCCGGCCGAGCGGGCCGCGCAGGAGCGCATCGTGGCCGACGCCAACGCCTGGTTCCGCGAGCTTGTCGCCGAGCGGCGCGGGTTCAGAGCCGCGGCGATCGAGGTGGTGGCCGACGGCAGCGCCTTTACCGGGCGCATGGCGGTCGAGAACGGGCTGATCGACGCCTTCGGCGGCGTTCGG
>JBCBSZ010000297.1:0-506 GCA_039818945.1 Actinomycetota bacterium | reverse complement strand
CGTCCATCCGACGGGCCCGCTCGCCGTCGGGTGTCCCGTCGGACGCCACCCGCGCCTCAGGCCGGAGCAGGTCCGTCTGCTCGACCCCGAAGGTCGGACGGTGCCCGCCTTCCAGGTGCGGGCGGTGTCTTCGGAACGGGGCCACATCAACGGGCGCGCCTCGGGCTAGCGGTTGGGGGGCGGGCGGCCCGGTGGCGGCACGGGGAAGCCTCGCCCGACACTATCGCCCGGCGCCCCGGGGGTGACAACGCCGCCGCGGCGGTTTGCCGCGTGGCGCAGCGGGTTTTCCCGCATTCTGGCCTTGTTCGGCTCAAGTCGCCGTTGCTACAAGCCGCCGCGAACGCCTCCGTGTCGAGCCGCCCGCCCGGCGGCCGACGTGGCCGATCCGATCCAACCGAGCCGCCCCGATGCCGAGCCGAACCCTCGCGCGAGCCGCCCTGCTGCTGTCGACCCTGATCGCGGGGCCGGCCGCTGCGCAAGGCGACGGCGAGCCGCGTGGCGCCATG
>JBCBSZ010000296.1:0-506 GCA_039818945.1 Actinomycetota bacterium | reverse complement strand
ATCGTCGAACGACGGCGGGCTGAGGAACACCACCGGCTCCACGTAGCTCCGCGACAGGTGCACCGTCACCGGCCCCGCACCCGCCCGGACCTGACCCCACTCGCCGATGGCCGTCGGCGCGAGGCCGTCGACGTCGGTCACCTCGACGTCCGCGCTCACCTCCGCGAAGCCGGTGGCCGAGGCGGCGATCGTCGCGGTCTGATCACCGTCGACCAGGCCGTCGGTCCGGGGCGTGACGTCGAACGTCACCGAGCGCTGGCCGATGGGGATCTCGACCGCCCGCGGCACCGTCGCTTCGCCCACGTCGCTGCTCGCCAGGGCGACCGTGAGCGCGGTGCCGATGTCGGTGTTCCGGGTCAACGTCGCGGTCGCCGGCGCCCCGTCCTCCGCCACCGAATCCGGGTTCACCACCAGCGTCAGCGCCGGCTCGCCCGACCGCCGACCGAACACCACGTAGCTCTCGCCGGCATCGAAGCGGCCGGGCGGGTCGCCCCCACGCGCCCCGA
>JBCBSZ010000295.1:0-508 GCA_039818945.1 Actinomycetota bacterium | reverse complement strand
GCCGAGCCCAGTCAACGGGGCGGTCGACGATCTCGAACCGTTGGCCGCGGGCGGTCGCGGCTGCTGCGACCAGCGAATGCCACTCCGAGTCCCGCGGGCCGTCGTCGATCGCCTCGATCGGCACCTCGGCTCGCGCGGCGAGCTCCCGCTCGGCGAGCTCGACGGCCGCCATCTCCTGGGAGATCACCAGCGTCGGAAACCCAGCCCGCCCCGACGCCCGAGCGAAACCGGTCGCGAGTGCGGTCTTGCCCTGCTTCTGAGCGCCGGCGATCCCGACCAGCCACGTGGGCCGCCAGCCGCCGCGGAGATACTCGTTGAGGTTCCCGTCGCCGGTCGGGATCCGGACCCTGTCGGTCTCCCCTGCGGCCTCCCGTCGTGCCTGGTCGAGCCGCTGCGCCATCGCGTCGGCCAGGGACACGCGCTCTCGTCCGGCGTTCTGGGCCCCCTGGGCGTCGAGTCTGGACACCATCTCGGTGATCAGCCGATCGGGGTCGGCATTCTGCTCGGT
>JBCBSZ010000294.1:0-508 GCA_039818945.1 Actinomycetota bacterium | reverse complement strand
CCGACGATCTGACAGATCGTCGGGATGGGCGTCGCCGTCCGGGTCCTCATCCTCGAAGGAGGCGAGCTCAGGGATGTCAGGCAGATCGGGGATCTCCGGGAGGTCCTCGAGCGCTTCGCGCTTGTCCTCGTCGAGCTTGGCGAGGATCTCATCGAGTTCGTCTTCGTACTCCTGCTGCTCTTCAGCGGTGTCGGCGTCCTCGTCGTCCTCATGATCTTCCGTGTCCGCAAGGGCGTCGGCGGCCAGGGACTCGGCGTCGGCGGCCAGCTTTTCGGCCTCCTCCTCCGGAGACGGCGTCTCAGGCTCAAGCGGCTCCGGTTCTGGCTCCGGCTCCGGCTCGGCTTCGGCGGCCGGCTCCACAGCCGGTTCGGCGGCTTCCTCGGCGGCGTCGGCCGCGTCCGGATCGGAGTCCGCCTCCGGCGTCGCCGGGACCGATTCGTCTTCGGCGACGTCGGCCGCCTCCAACCCGTCCTCGGGCGTCTCCGGTTCTGCGGGCGCGGTTTCCGTC
>JBCBSZ010000293.1:0-508 GCA_039818945.1 Actinomycetota bacterium | reverse complement strand
CTGGTCGCGAACGGCACCGTCGAAGAGACCGACCTCGTCGCCGTCCGCATCCGGCAACGGGAGAGCTTCTCCCCCTGCTCGTTCTTCCCCGTGATCGACCCCGACCAGCCCGGCGTCATCGAGTTCGTGCTCGTGCTCCTCAAGGACGAGACGCGCGGGGCGCTTCGCGAAAGCTGTTATCACGAAGAGTTCGCGCAATTCATGGGCCTCATGAACGACGATGATCGCGTCCGGCCGTCGATCTTCAACGACGATGAGGAATTCGCCTTCCTGACCGAGCACGACACATGGCTCTTGCGGATGCTCTATGACGACCGCCTCCGCCCCGGTATGACGGCCGAGGAGGTCCGCCCCCTCCTCCGCCCGATCATCGACCGCCTCCGACCGGTGGGCCGCGAGCAGAGCTGAGAAGCCATGGCGGTGGAGCTCCGCGATGCCTATACTCGAACCGAACGTTTGTTGGGCTGAGGGGCGCGAGCCATGGGCATCTTCGATTTTCTGAGCGGGC
>JBCBSZ010000292.1:0-509 GCA_039818945.1 Actinomycetota bacterium | reverse complement strand
TGATTTTTCTCAATGATCCAGGTCAAGCCTCGCGCCGAATCCCAACTGCCTCGCGCGATTCCTCACCACATCCGCTCGGCGATGTCGTGCCGCGCTTGCAGCTCGTCCTTGAGCTCGAGCACGTCGCTGAGCGGCACGTGGCGGGTCGAGATGACCCCGACACAGCGGTCGCCGTCCAGCACTGGCAGATAGCGGTAGCTCAACTCGTCCATGGCGCGAATCGCGTGGGCAACCGGCGCCTCGGCGGCGATCGTGTCGGGCTCCGTCGTCATGACCGCGCGCATCGTGGTCAGGGCTGGATCGCGGCCGGCATGGACGACACGCAGCATCAGGTCTCGCTCGGTGAAGATGCCGACTAGCGTATTTTCCGCCATCACCAGAGCGCAGCTGGCTCCCCGCTGGTTCATCTGGGCGATCGCGTCGATCACCGCCATCCCTGGAGCCACCCGAAGCGGGTTTTGGTCGATCGCCTGATCGAGGGCAGACCAGCCGGACTGGAGGGCTAAGTT
>JBCBSZ010000291.1:0-510 GCA_039818945.1 Actinomycetota bacterium | reverse complement strand
CGGCTATGTCGGCGCCCATGGGTGCAAGGCGCTCGCGGCAACCGGCCATGAGCCGATCACTTTCGACAATTTCTGCACCGGGTGGCGCGCCGCGGTCCGCTTCGGCCCGCTCGCAGAGGGGGATCTGAACGACCCCGCGGCGCTCGATGCCGCGTTCGAGGCGCCGCGCGGGGTCACGATCCTGTTCGGGCGCTCGGGCTCGGGCAAGTCGACCATCGTCAACGCGGTCGCAGGGCTTCTGACACCGGATCACGGCCGGATCGAACTTGATGGCGAGATCCTGCTGAACACCGAGACAGGCCTGAACCCGCCGCCACACCGCCGCCGCATCGGGTACATCTTCCAGGACGCGCGGCTGTTCCCGCACCTGACCGTGCGGCGCAACTTGCTTTATGGCCGGTGGTTTGCACCGCGCGCGGCGCGCCATGAGGATATGGACCGGATCGTCGAGATGCTGGGCCTTGGGCGGTTGCTCGGCCGTCGCCCGGGTCATCTTTCGGGCGGTGAACG
>JBCBSZ010000290.1:0-510 GCA_039818945.1 Actinomycetota bacterium | reverse complement strand
ACGTTGGGTACGGCTCGGCCTGGGCCTCCGACAACCGCACGTTGTTCTACGTCAGGACCGACGACGCCCACCGGCCCCATCAGGTGTGGCGCCACGAACTCGGAACGTCGGCCGACGACGACGTCCTCGTGTTCGAGGAGCCCGATATCGACCACGCTGTTGCGGGTCGAGACGCCGATCCGATCCGTAAAAGCACGGATCGCGCTCGGTGTGTACCCCCGCCGCCGGAGCCCGGCGAGGGTCGGCATCCGGGGGTCGTCCCAGCCGGCGACGTGCCCCCCCTCGACGAGTTCCAGCAACCGCCGCTTGCTCATCATCGTGTACGTGAGATTCAGCCGCGAGAACTCGATCTGCTGCGGCCGCTCGTCGGTGCCGACCTCGGCCAGCAGCCAGTCGTACAACGGCCGATGGTCTTCGAACTCCAGCGTGCACAGCGAATGCGTGACGCCCTCGAAGGCATCCGAAAGGCCGTGCGCAAAATCGTACAGCGGGTAGATGCACCAGGTATCG
>JBCBSZ010000289.1:0-510 GCA_039818945.1 Actinomycetota bacterium | reverse complement strand
CTCAACTACGGCATGCCTGACCTTGCGCGTCTCACCCTCGACGATAGCCGCGTCAACGACATCGCCGGAGAAATCCGTACCGCCATGATCGCCTACGAGCCGCGCATCGATCCCGCCACCATCCAGGCCGAGCGCGACCACGATGTGGACGCCGCCTCGCTCAACCTGCGCTTCAAGGTTTACGCGGAGCTCTTTGCCGAACCGCTCAACATCCCGGTCGAGTTCGTCGCCGAAGTGGACACCGAGCTTGCCAAGATCCGCATCGAAAGACTCTAGCAATGGATCGCGAGTTTCTGGCGCTCTACAATCAGGAACTGCGCTACCTTAACGACCATGCGGACGAATTCGCCAAGGAGTTTCCGGGGATTGCGGAGCGGCTCGGCGGGCTAACGCGGGACTCGCAGGATCCCCTCATTGCTGGCCTCCTGGAGGGGGCCGCCTTCCTCGCTGCCCGCGTCCAGCTCAAGCTGAAGCACGAGTTTCACGAGTTCACCAGCAATTATCTGGACC
>JBCBSZ010000288.1:0-510 GCA_039818945.1 Actinomycetota bacterium | reverse complement strand
GCGTGAAGGCCACGACCGCATGGCGACCGTCGGTCTCGACGTCGCGCCGAAGCGTGGTGATCTCGAAGGGCTGACGGTCCAGGAGTGCGGTAATGGTGCCGTGCTCGATCCCCGTCGGGATCGCCCGGATACCGGCCTCCTCGAGCCGGGCGCGCACCGTCTCCGGCGGCTCCGGCGTCGCGACTTCGATGTCGGTGACGGGCTGACCGGCCAGCTGGTCGCGCACGCAGCCGCCGACGAAGCGCGGCTCGGCCCCGCCCGCCGAAAGTGCGGCGATGACCGAGCGCGCACGCGCGCTCCGGCTCCATGCCGGCGGTTCGATGCGCGCGACCGGCGCCTCGTCCCTCGCCTCGGCCGGTGCGCCTTCAGAAGACACGGCTATTCCACCGGATGCGCCGGCACGACCTCGCCATCGATGAACTTCGGCGGCTCGACCTGGACGCCGGGCTCGACGCTGCCGACGAAGCGGAGCGCGATCATGGCCAGGATGAAGAGCGCGGCGGCCGAGAC
>JBCBSZ010000287.1:0-511 GCA_039818945.1 Actinomycetota bacterium | reverse complement strand
CCCGTCCTGTCTCGACAACGCCGCGTGGTACGAGTTGGCCCACCGCGCCCACGCCCTGCTTCACGAGCTCTACCAACGCGTGGGAGACGAGCACCTCGTCGGCGAGGAGGAGTGAGATGCCGAGTCCCGCGCGCATCTACCTCGACAACGCCGCCACGAGTTGGCCCAAGCCCGATGTCGTCTACGACGCCGTTGATCGCTATCAGCGCGACCTCGGCGGGGCGGTCGGTCGGCGGCGGGGCGGGCGGGCCGGCGCCGCGAAGCCACGCCCCGAAGCCTGTCCCTAAAAAGTGCCGAAGCCCGCCGTGTCTGGCGACCCTTATTCCGATCCGCCCGCCGGAACACGGCTACGAGAAGAAGTTGTCGCCCTCCGCCAATCGATGGCCGAGGACCGCGACCACGTCCGTTCGCAGCACGACCTGGGCATGTCCGCCGTGCAGGTCTGCGGAAAGCTGACCGGCCAGGCCGACGCCGCGATCACGACGCTGTTCCGATCGGCGGTCGACGACCT
>JBCBSZ010000286.1:0-511 GCA_039818945.1 Actinomycetota bacterium | reverse complement strand
GGGGAACAGCTGGGCGTAGACGTAGCCCTGCACGGTGCCGTACGAGCCGCCGACGAAGCTCAGCTGTTCGACCTCCAAGGCATCGCGGACCGCATCCATGTCGCGCGCCACGTCGGTCGTACCGAGGTGGCGCAGGCGCTCGTCTCCGACCAGGTCCCGGCACCGCGAGAGGACGCGCTCGACGATTCGCTGCTGTGCCTCGACCTCCGCCACCGACTCCAGGTTTTCCGCGAACTCGATGTCGGCCACGTCTTCGAGCTCGACACAGTCGACGGGCGTGCTCTGGCCGACCCCGCGATTGTCCACGAGCACCACGTCGTGGTGCGGCGCGACGACGTCGAAAAAGCCCTCCATCACCTGGGCCTGCGGCAAAGTCGGGATTCCCGGGCCGCCGGGGTTGAACATCATGACCCCCTCGACCGGTTGCTCACCCGCGATGCGGAGGACAGCCAGCTCGAGCGTCTTGCCGTCCGGATCGTCGTGATCCAGGGGCACCTCGAACGCGGCGCAC
>JBCBSZ010000285.1:0-511 GCA_039818945.1 Actinomycetota bacterium | reverse complement strand
CGATTCCCTCACTGGCACCTGAAGCCAGCGCGTCTGCCAATTCCGCCACTCGCCCGAGTGGACCACGAAACGCTACCGGCGAGCCCGATCGCTTGCACCGACAACGCCCTCCATCGGCCCTGCCTGGTCGTTAGCCTTTCTGGCCACCCATGGGATTGCAGTCACTGGAGCAGCGTTTAGAGCGTATGGTCGATGGCGTGTTTCGTCGTTCCCGCGGGTCGATCCGCCCGATCGAGCTGGGCCGCCGTCTCGTACGCGAGATGGACAACAACCGGTCGGTCGATGTGAAGGGCCGCCGCCTGGTGCCCAACGACTTCACCGTGCTGCTCTCGGCCACCGATCATCTCGGGTTCGCCGAGATCGAAGACGCCCTCACCACCGAACTCGCCGAGGCCGCCAAGGAGTACGCCCGCGAGGAGGGGTACCACTTCATGGGTCCCGTGCAGGTACGTCTCACGGTCGACAACGATTTGAAGAAGGGTCGCTTCGGAATCGTCGGCCAGCTCAAGCA
>JBCBSZ010000284.1:0-512 GCA_039818945.1 Actinomycetota bacterium | reverse complement strand
CGATGACGGCGCGACGTCCTTCGGGCGGGGGAAAACTGGGCTGGGTCTTCATGGCTCTCTCCTACTTGCCGATGAGCGCGCCTCCACAGACGCGCAGGGTGTTGCCGGTGATCCCGGAGGCGCCGGGACTGCCGAGGAAGGTGACCGCATCGCCGATGTCGCGGGGTAGGCCGCCCTGTCCGAGGTTGCTCAGACGGCGTCCGACTTCCCGAATCACGACGGGGATGGCGGCGGTCAGCCGGGTCTCGATGAAACCCGGTGCGATCGCGTTGACGGTGATGCCGCGGGCCTCGACCACCGATGCGAGGGCCTCGGTGTAGCCCAGGATGCCGGCCTTCGACGCCGCGTAGTTGGTCTGGCCCATGTTGCCGGCGATGCCGGCGACCGACGACAGCAAGATGATCCGGCCCTCGTCGTGCATGGGTCCGGCCAGCAAGGCGTCGGTGATGCGAGCGACGGCGGCGAGGTTGATGTCCATCGCCTGGTCCCAGTACTCGGGCTTCATCTTGGCC
>JBCBSZ010000283.1:0-512 GCA_039818945.1 Actinomycetota bacterium | reverse complement strand
GATCGTGCAACGAGCTTTTTAGGATTCCCGATCTCCGAGCCACCGATTCATAGTGCGAATGGTCGCAGCGAGATTCGCTCGCTGTACGGGATGACCGAGCGCCCCTTCGAAGACCTCGTCGTGCTGGCCCGGTCCTGGTCCGAGCCGCCGGACCTTACCGTCGTCGACGGCCCGTTCGACGCGACCGCATTCGACCGATCCGAACGTGCCTGGCATCTTGCGCGGGCGGGCGATGGCGACGAGCTCGACGTGAGCATCGCAGCCAGCGACCGGTCGCCGCTCGTCAACGCCGCCCTGGTCATCGAGAACTGGGGCGACGCCGCGGTTCTGGCCACGGTCGACGGCCGGACGGTGCCGCGCGGCGCCGATTTCAGATACGGTTACGTGAACACGCTCGACGGGGTCGACCTCGTGGTTTGGCTGCGAGCCGAGACCACGGCGCCGACTCGAATCAAGCTCGAAGGGAAACCTGATGCAAACTAGCCTGGTACAGGCAGCACGTTGCCTGCCGT
>JBCBSZ010000282.1:0-514 GCA_039818945.1 Actinomycetota bacterium | reverse complement strand
CGTGGCCTCGGCCCACGAGTCGCGGGCGGCCCAGACGAGGCCGCCGCTCACCTGGTGCTCGGTCGGGGGTGCGGGAGGGGCGGCGGTCATCGCACGGCTCCGTCGGTCTCGGGGACGAGGGTGTCGTCGGTCTCTGCGGGGCGTCCGGTCAGGTTCAGGAACGCGTCGTCGAGCGTCGGCCGCCTCACCTCGACGTCGAGGACGTCGACGCCGGCGTCGTCGAGCGCACGGATGGTCGACGGCACGACCCGGTCGCCGGTGCGGATCGGCGCCGACATCGTCGTGCCGATCGCGTCGACCTCGATCGGACCGGTGCACATCCGGCCGAGCACCTCGACCGCCCGGTCGCGGTTCTCGGGCTTGGCGATCGAGACGGTGATGCGGTCGCCACCGATCTGGTCCTTGAGCTCGTCGCTCGTCCCCTCGGCGATCTTGGAGCCACGATCGATGACGACAATCGAGTCGGCCAGACGGTCGGCCTCGTCGAGGTACTGAGTGGTGAGCAGCACCGTCG
>JBCBSZ010000281.1:0-515 GCA_039818945.1 Actinomycetota bacterium | reverse complement strand
GTCGTGCACAACGGGTTGCTGCCAACCTCGGCGTGACCGCCGAGAGCTATAACGGCACAGCGCTACAGAGTGTTCTGGACCAGTTTCCGCGCGACGAATTCTTCCAGATGTCGAGCGACGAGCTGACCACCTGGGCCTCCGGCATTCTGGACCTTAACCTGCGCCCGCGAACACGGGTGTTCTCACGCGCCGACGAATTCGACCGGTTCGTCTCGGTGATGGAGAAACCCGTTCGTGCCGTAGCCTTCTTGGCCACCCACTGGCGGGTGCTGCAGAACCTACGGTCCACGATGCAGCGTCACGACGACCTGCTGTCGGTCGAGTACCACAGCGTCACCCCCTATCGACTGGGCCCCCACGTGGTGAAGTACAGCCTCGTTCCCACCGGTGCGACGCATGAGCCGGCCGGCGGCGACGACCCCGACCATCTTCGCGCGGCGCTCAAAGAGTCGCTGGGCCGCGGTGACGCCACGTTCGACTTTCGGATCCACGTGCGCACGCAGCCCGACGCGATG
>JBCBSZ010000280.1:0-515 GCA_039818945.1 Actinomycetota bacterium | reverse complement strand
GGGAGGCATCCATGGCGCGGGCCACGTGTTCGAGAATCTGCCCGAGCGACCACTCCCCCAGTGTCTCGACGCGCGGGGCAGCGGCCAATCGCTCCGCCTCCGCGACAATGTCGCCGAGCGCGTCGAAGTTGAAGTTGGCGAACACGGTGCTGCCCGTCGTGGCGGGGGTGAGCGTCAACGGCCCGGCGGTGAAGGCGTAGTCGACGATCTCGGTCTCGTCGAGCGTCCCCGACGGCGTGGGCGGCAGGGCGAACTCGACGAAGCCCTGCTCCCAGAAGTCATCGAAATCCGGGATCTCTTGTCCCATACCCTTAGCCTGATCGAGTGCAGAGCCGTAGAACTCCTCGAGCCACTCCATCTCGGACTTGCCCTCGGTGAACTCCTGTTTCTTGCCCAGGCGGTCGGCCAGCTCGGAAAAGATGTCGAAGTCGTTCCGTGCCTCGAACATCGGTTCGATGATCTTCTTCATGGCGATGGCGGCCTTCAGCGAATAGTCGCCATATTGCTCGATGTCG
>JBCBSZ010000279.1:0-515 GCA_039818945.1 Actinomycetota bacterium | reverse complement strand
CCTCCTCGTCCGTCGAGCGCAGGTGCGCGATCGAGACTCGGCCGGGCAGCTCGCTGTACTCGTCGAAATACAGGAAGCGCGGTAGGCGCCGCGCGACCATCCGCGCCGCCGCCCCGGGCAGGTCGAGGTCCTCGACGACCGCGGCGATCTCGGCCTGCTCCTCGGTCGGGGCGACCGTCGCCCGGAGGGCTTCCCGAAGGCCGTCGACGTCGTCGATCCGACTGAACGTCACCGTGTCGGCGCCGACGATCACCTCTCCCGCGCGGTCTCCAGTCGCGGTCAGGTCGAAACCCGAAGTCAGAAGATCGCCGCGCAGGTCGTCTTCGGCGGCGTCGGCGCGCTCCGGGCCGGCGCCTCTTTGATCGCGCGCGCGGCGCCGGACAGCGGCGGTGGCGGCCCGCGTCGAGATCCTCTTGGCGCGCCCCTTGTGACACGGGAGGACGTTGACGGTCACCTCGCTCGCCGACAACAGCGCGGCGACCCTCTACCTAAGCGACATGGTGCGTATACCATGA
>JBCBSZ010000278.1:0-515 GCA_039818945.1 Actinomycetota bacterium | reverse complement strand
CGTCCTCAACGACGCCGTCGCCAATCTGACCCTCGGACTCATGCTCTCGCTCTGCCGGCGCTTGCCCCAGTGCGACCGCTACGTCCGCGAGGGCCGCTGGGCGGCCGAGGGCAACTATCCCCTGACCGCCGAGCTGACCGGCACCACGGTCGGCATCCTGGGTCTGGGGCGGATCGGCATGGAGATCGCCAAGCGCTGCGCCGCCTTCAAGATGCACGTCGTCTATCACGGTCGGCACCTCCAGAGAGGCCTGCCCTTTCTCTACTATGCCGATCTGGTCGAGATGGCGGCGGCCGTCGACTGGCTGGTGGTCATCGCACCGGGCGGGCCCGAGACCGACAAGATCGTCGGGCGTCGTGTCCTGGAGGCCCTCGGCCCCGAGGGCTGTCTCGTCAACGTGGCGCGCGGCTCCCTGGTCGACGAGCCCGTGCTGGTCGAGCTGCTCGAAGCCGGCAAGCTGGGCGGAGCGGCGCTGGACGTCTTCGAGCAGGAACCGCAAGTGCCCGAGGCCCTGC
>JBCBSZ010000277.1:0-516 GCA_039818945.1 Actinomycetota bacterium | reverse complement strand
TGTGGTCGGATGCGACGCACTTCCATCTCGAAGCGCGGCTTGTTGCCTTCGAGATGGAAGTGCGTCGCATCCGACCACATGGTGCCGCTGCTCTCAGCGCGGGTGCGCCAGTCTCCGCGCGCCGTCTCCATGGTCCAGGCCGCCTCCACCTGCGCCGAGAGCGGGTCGTCCGGCCGGATGACGTGGCTCTGCCGCATCCAGGAGCCGGTCTCCAGGCCGTGGTCGAGCAGGCGCTTGAGGCCACCGTCATCCTCGACGGTGAGGGTCACCTCATCGCTGGCGAGATCCTCGCGCGACACGGTCACTCCCACGAAGACCTCGATTCCGCCGTGCTCGTGCATCGCCTCGGCGAGCCCGACGAGCGCATCGAGGTCCGCTCGCGGGCCGCCCTGGGCGCGGCGCTTCGTCTCGGCGGCGTCTGGGGTTTCCTCGCGCGCGGCGCCCTCGTGCTCCCGAGCTTCGTGCTCGATCCGCTCTACCGCCTCGTGGCGAAGCTGCGTTACCGCATCTTCGGCA
>JBCBSZ010000276.1:0-516 GCA_039818945.1 Actinomycetota bacterium | reverse complement strand
CTGGAGGGAAATCCATGAATGCCAAGATCGCGGCCCTGTCGGCCGGTATTCTGACCGCAACGACCTTCGCGGCCTCGGCCGTGGAGCAGGACGCCGAGGCGGGCGAGCAGCTCTTCAACCGCTGCAAGACCTGTCACATGATCTCGGACGGCGACAACGTCATCGTGCGGGGCGGCCGGAACGGTCCGAACCTTTACGGCGTCGTCGGGCGCACGGCGGGGTCGGTCGACGGCTTCCGCTACCGCCCGTCGCTCGTCGCGGCCGGTGAGGCCGGGCTCGTCTGGGATGCCGAGACGCTCGTGCCCTACGTCACCGATCCGGGTGCCTTCCTGAAGGAATACCTCGAGGATGACGGCGCCCGCTCCGGCATGTCCTTCAAGCTCGCCAACGGGGCCGAGGACGTGGTGGCCTACCTCGCGCAGTTTGGCGCCGAGGAGGGCGACGGCGAGTCCTGACCCGCCACACCGGATCACCGGATTGATCGAGAAGGGCCGCGGGATCGCCGCGGCCCTTTGC
>JBCBSZ010000275.1:0-517 GCA_039818945.1 Actinomycetota bacterium | reverse complement strand
GCTCGCCCGGCGGCGATGCGCGCATCTCCCGGCGCGACGCGGGCGGCGCGGTCGAGATCGGCGCGCGCCGCGTCCCTGCGGCCGAGCATCGCCCGGGCGAGGCCCCGGTCGAGCCAGACGGTGGCGTGCTCCGGCGCGAGCCTTGTCGCGCGGTCGAAATCGTCGAGCGCGGTCTCCCAGGCGCCGAAACAGGAGCCGCAGGTCGCCCCGCCCAAACGGTCGATCAGCGCTCTGCGCGCGGTCGGCGCCGGCCTCGCTTCGGCTGTCGCGGTAAGTGTGCTCGCATGGGTCGCGGTGTCCTTTTCCGACGGCGACGCCGGCGGCCAGTCGGATCTGGCGCGAAACGCCGCTAAGGAAAGCCTGTTCACCGAGGCTGCGACGACCACCGTCTCGGCGCAGCTCCCGCTCGCGCTGACGGCGGTCGAGAGCGGCTGGGTCGAAGTGCGTGGCTCGGACGGCACGATCTTCGTGTCGCGCGCCATGTCGCGAGGCGAGCGCTACTTCCCGCGGATTGGCG
>JBCBSZ010000274.1:0-517 GCA_039818945.1 Actinomycetota bacterium | reverse complement strand
GCGGCATGACGCTCGCACACGCGGACGAGATGGTGCGGCGGTTCTGGATCGACCACTGCCGCGTGTGTCGGCGGATCGGCGCCGCGATGGGCGCCGCGCTCGGCTCGCCCGCTGTGACCAACGTGTGGGTGCCCGACGGCGCCAAGGACACCCCGGCCGACCGCAAGGGCCCCCGCGAACGCCTGGCCGACTCGCTCGACGCGGTGTTCGCCGAGCCGCTCGACGCGACCGAGAACCTCGACGCGGTCGAGTCGAAGCTGTTCGGCATCGGCGCCGAGAGCTACACGGTCGGCTCGCACGAGTTCTACCTCGGTTACGCGATTCGCCGCGGCAAGGTGCTCTGCCTCGACGCCGGGCACTTCCACCCGACCGAGGTGATCTCCGACAAGCTGTCGGCGGTGCTTTGCCATCTTGACCGCGTGCTGCTGCACGTCAGCCGCGGCGTCCGCTGGGACAGCGACCACGTTGTCACACTAACCGACGAGCTGCAGGCGATCGCCCAGGAACTCGTCCGCGG
>JBCBSZ010000273.1:0-518 GCA_039818945.1 Actinomycetota bacterium | reverse complement strand
CGACCTCCGCGGTGAGCCGCGCCCCGGGCGACGCGGCGAAGACCCCCGCGAACTCCGCCTGCAAGGCTTCGCGGCCGCCGTCGCCGCGTTCTGGTCCGACGACGCGACCTCCGAGAACGAAGAGACGGGCGAGCGGGTGTCGGGCCGCGAAGCCTTGCAGGCAGAGTTCGCGGAGTTCTTCGCCGCGTCGCCCGGGGCGCGGCTCACCGCGGAGGTCGACGAGGTCCGCCTGGTGCGTCCCGACGTGGCGATCGCCGAGGGGTCGGCCGTGTTGTTCCTGCCCGACGCGGAGCCGACCGAATCGGCCTTCACCGCGGTGCTCGTGAAGGACGACGGCCGGTGGCTGATCGAGAGCTCGCACGAACGCGACCTGCCCAGCCCGTCGACGCCGTCGGCCGCGTTGGCGGACCTCGAGTGGCTTATCGGCGATTGGAAAGACGACACCGAAGGCGCCGACGTAGCGCCCACCGTTCGCTGGTCGCCGAACCGCGCGTTCTTGGTCCGCAAGTTCAGCGTCA
>JBCBSZ010000272.1:0-519 GCA_039818945.1 Actinomycetota bacterium | reverse complement strand
ATGACCTCGCACTGGTCCGGGCCAACCGCGCTCACGAGATTCTCGACGCCGCGCTCGCCGACGGTCACCCCGAGGTCGCGACTGCGTTGGAGACCGTAGCCGACATACATCTCGAGCAGGGCATGCCCCGGCGCGCGCTCGAGAATCGGCGGAAGGCCCTGTCGCTACGCGAGGAGGCCCGTGGAACCGAGAAAGGCGAGCTGGTCTCGCCTCTGGTGATGCTGGGGGACGCCCAGCGGGCCGTCGACAAGCCCGAGGACGCCCAGCGTTCCTACGAGCGCGCGCTGCAGATCGCGGAGGCGGTTCGTGGTCCGGCCGACCTCGCCGTGGTGCAGCCGCTGACCGGGTTGGCCGAGGTGCGACTCGAGCTCGGTGACTCCAGCGGCTCGTTGCGTCACGCCCAGCGGGCGACCCGGGTCGCGGCCGAGCGCACGGCGGGGCCGCGGCCGATGGGCCGCGCTCGCTTCGCCTTCGCTCGGGCCCTGCGGGCGACGGGGGAAGGCCCGGACCAGGTCCGCG
>JBCBSZ010000271.1:0-519 GCA_039818945.1 Actinomycetota bacterium | reverse complement strand
CCGTCGAGCACAACCGTCGCGGCCAAAGCGTTGGCGGAGAGCGACTCGTAGTCGCCCCCGAGCACGTTGATCACGCCGCCGCTGCTTGCCTCGACGTCGAGCTCGGGGCTCGGCGTGCCGAGGACGTTCACCACTCCGTTGAGGTTGGCGAGGACCTCGGGGCCGTCCACGGGGGCGAGCGTCGCGCCGTCGATGTTGACCACGCCGCCTAGCAGGCCGGCGACGCCGTCTTCGACCGTTCCGCCGTTCACGTGGACCACCGCGTTCTCTGCGGCCTCGACGGCGCCGAACTGGCCGTCGTGGATGGTCGTGAGCGACGAGCCCTCGGCCTCGACCGTGTCGCCCACGCTGAAGTTGCGGATCTCGACGACCGACGAGCCGGCGGCGACCAGGTCGTCGTCGACGGCGCCCCCGTCGAGCAACGCGGTGGCGTTGTCGAAGAACTGCAGCTCGTCGTCGAACTGACCGCCGGTCGTCTCGAGACGCGCTGACTCGACGAAGAAGGCGTCGTCGTCGATG
>JBCBSZ010000270.1:0-521 GCA_039818945.1 Actinomycetota bacterium | reverse complement strand
TCTGCGCCGGCATCGTGATCGGCTATCTGGTGAGCCGGTGCAGCGGCGCTGGATGGCAGGAACGCCTGCCGCCGCGGCTCGCCCTCGCGGCCGCCACGGCGCTTCTGGTCGGCTTCGCAGGGGATCACCTGGGCCTCACCGAAGCGTTTGGCGAACACAACTTTTGGAAAACGAGCCCCTGGTTCTTTTTCTGGCGCCTCGGGGTCGTGCTCCTCGTGGTTGATCGTCGGCGCCACAACGCCGCGGCCGAGGGCCATCAGGCAGGCCGCCGCCTCCAGCGCGCCCGCCGCCCCGATCGCATGGCCATGCATCGATTTCGTCGATGACATCATCAGCGCATCGGCATGCGCGCCGAACACATCCGCCACGGCGGCGCATTCGGTCTTGTCATTGGCGGCGGTCCCGGTGCCGACACAGAAGACGGCGACCTCACGCTCGAAGATATCGCGGAACCTGGCTTCAATACCGGCGTCGAGCGCGCCGGTGCCGTAGGCGGGTGCGAAGCCGGTGGCGTGGCGGTT
>JBCBSZ010000269.1:0-521 GCA_039818945.1 Actinomycetota bacterium | reverse complement strand
GAACCAGGGGGCGGCGGGACGTCGCTCACGGCGGAAAGGCTAACCCCACCCGAGTTCGTGGAGCCGATCATCGTCGATCCCGGCCGCGTGCGCCACCTCGTGGATCACGGTGACGTACACCTCCTCGGCGAGGTCATCGACGTCGTGACACATGTCGCACAGCGCCGCCCGATAGATCGTGACCACGTCGGGACCGTCGGTTCCATTGCGTTCGGTGTGTGGCACGCCCTCGTACAGTCCAAGCAGATCGGGCTCATCGGGGTGCCGGTCGCGCACCTGCACGACCACGTTGTCGAGCACGGGTAACAGGTCGTCGGGGAGGTCGTCGAGGGCATCCGCGACCAGGGCGTCGAACCGATAGCGAGGGACCAACTCCATCGACGCGGCTGCTCAGCTCACTGCGAGCTTCTCGGAGTACACCTTCTTCGGCTTCAGCTCGACCGCGATCCGCTCGGCGATGTCGGCCCTGCTCGCGGAGGCCGGCGTTGCGGACGTGGAGTACATCGCCCTGGTAGCAGAAG
>JBCBSZ010000268.1:0-523 GCA_039818945.1 Actinomycetota bacterium | reverse complement strand
CGACGTGTCAGGGGCATGTGACGGCGCTCCAAGTGGCCCACCAGGCACAGCCAGTGTCGCGCCAAAACCCCCGGAAGGGAACCGCGGGTCACGTAGCGTGAGAACCGCTCAGGCGTCGCCCTCGTCGGCCAGCACGTCCTCGATGCGGATCTCGGGCACCGGCTCGGCCGCGAAGTCGTCGTCGGTCGTCGCGGTGTCCGAGAGGGGGAGGTAGTAGTCGTTGCCCGCGGCCCGCCACGCCGCGGTCATCTCGAAGAAGGCCGGCCCGGCCGGATCGATGCCCCGGATGGGCATCGAGCCCCGCCGAATGGTGAAATCGTGGGGCGCCAGCTCACCGGCCGTGACGAAGTGGCCCTCGGCGGCGTCGGCGTCGGCACCCGTCCTCGCCAGCCACCAGCCGATGGCGTAGTGCGCCCTCGCGAGCTGGTCGTCGGGGGTCGGGAGGTGTTGCAGCTCGGCGACCGACGCGCCATCGAGCGGCGGCAGCTCGCCGCGGACCCAACCGCGCAGCGTGGCGATCGGC
>JBCBSZ010000267.1:0-524 GCA_039818945.1 Actinomycetota bacterium | reverse complement strand
ACCTGGGACGCCGCCTATGCCTCGGCGCAATGCGCGATCGCCGCGGCGGATGCGGTCGATGCCGGCGACGCCCATGCCTACGCGCTGTGCCGGCCCCCGGGCCATCACGCCTACCCGGATCAGGCCGGGGGGTTCTGCTTTCTCAACAACAGCGCCATCGCCGCGCAAAGGCTTCTGGAGCAAGGTCACCGGCCCGCCATCCTCGACATCGACGTGCACCACGGCAATGGCACCCAGGGTATCTTTTACGCCCGTGGAGATGTGCTGACGGTGTCGATCCACGCCGATCCGGCCGATTTCTACCCGTTCTTCTGGGGCCACGCGCAGGAACGTGGACAAGGTGACGGGCTTGGCGCCAATCTCAACCTTCCCCTGCCGCGCAGCACGGGGGATGACGTCTACATGGCCGCGCTCGACACCGCCCTGACCCGCATTGCTGATTTCGGCACGACGGCGCTTGTCATCGCGCTTGGCCTTGATGCCCATGAAGACGACCCGTTCAAGGGGCTTGCCCTCACCACACC
>JBCBSZ010000266.1:0-524 GCA_039818945.1 Actinomycetota bacterium | reverse complement strand
CTTCTTCGAGCTCGAAGACGAGCTGCGCGGGCGGTTTTCCTCGGTGCGACTGCTGGCCCAGATCCCGTGGCATGGCGTCAGCCTCGCCCCCGTGCTCGACGATCCATCCGCTCCGGTCCGGCTCGACGTCGACGAGTCGCTGCTTCGAGAGCCGCCGCCGACCGTCCTGTATCTGGCGCTGGCGGCCCGGACCGCACTGCCGACCGACCTCGATCGGTTCGTCTCCGAGCACTGCGTGATGGTGCCAGTGCCGAACATGGCGCCGCAGCCGGTGCGGGTCAGCACCGCGACGTCGGTCGCGTTTTGGCGGGCCTCGGCCTCGAGCCGCTCGGCCGATTGATGGCGCGCAGCGAGGCGGGCAGTATCCTCGGTCAGCTGGCCGTGCTCGGCCTCGCGCGCCGCGAGGTTTGAGCCGGCGATCCGCGCGGCCTCGGCGGCCTCGGCCGCGCGGGCCTCCTGCCCTTCGGACTTGGCCGAAAGGTCGGTCGCTTCGCGCTCGAGCCGGTCGATCGTTTCGCCGGCAT
>JBCBSZ010000265.1:0-524 GCA_039818945.1 Actinomycetota bacterium | reverse complement strand
CTCACCAACCGCGAGCGGGATGCCTACCGCCGCAGCGAGGTCGGGTTCATCTTCCAGAGCTTCAACCTGCTGCGAAATCTGACCGCCGTCGACAACGTGCTCGTCCCGCACATGCCCCGCGGCGTCGGCGACGAACTCCGCGGTCGAGCAATCGAACTGCTCGAACGCGTCGGCCTCGGCACGCGGCTCGGGCATCGGCCCAGCCAGCTCTCCGGTGGCGAGCAGCAGCGCGTCGCGATCGCCCGGGCGCTGCTCAAGAAACCGCAGCTCGTGCTCGCCGACGAACCGACCGGCGAACTCGACAGCGTGACCGGCCGCGAGGTGTTCGGCTACCTGCGTGATCTGCACCGCGACGAGGGGACAACCGTCGTCGTGGTCACGCACGACCCCGAGTATCTCGCCGCCGGCGACCGCCGGCTGAGGATTCGGGACGGGCTCGTCGACGGAGACGAGGTCGTCTCCGAGGACGAGGTCGCCAGCGGCCACGCCGCCTCCCCCACCGCCGCACACATCGAGGGGTCCCG
>JBCBSZ010000264.1:0-524 GCA_039818945.1 Actinomycetota bacterium | reverse complement strand
TCGGCCACCTGGTGGTCGACGCCAAGCAGAATGACAGCGGCACGCCGTGGCCGGTGGTGGTCACTGAGCTGCCGACCCTCGGCTCCGGCGCGGTCGCCTCCGTCGAGGCGGCGGGGGACGACCTGTGGGTGACGGGCGCGGAGGTCTTCAGGCCCCGGCACCTGGGTGCCCACCTGGTGCTCTCGGCCGCCGACGGTCAAGAGCTCGGCACCTACGCGGTGTCGCAGCTCGACGCCGCGGGGCGCGTGCGCCTCGGCGGCGCCCAGCTCGAGCTCGGCGGCGACGTCGCCCTCGCTTCGACGTGGCGCGGCGAGTATCGCTTCGACTCGGTGGCGCTCTTGAACGGCGCCGGCCTGACCGCGACGGACCCGATCGTCGGCCCGTCGGTGGTCTTCGAAGGCGAGACCGAGGTCGCCGGCACCATCTCCGCCACCGACGTGGTGGTGAAGGCCGGCGCCACCCTGCGCCCGGCGCCGGGCTTCAACGCCCTGCGCTTCGACGTCTCCGGCACGTTGACGATCGAA
>JBCBSZ010000263.1:0-525 GCA_039818945.1 Actinomycetota bacterium | reverse complement strand
GGGATGTAGATGTCTTTGGAGTAATCCTCGGCCGCGAGTGAGCCGCCGATCCCCGCGGAAGCGGATCGTGGCTCGCACACGCCAACCACCGTGTAGAACTCGTGGTCGACCTGCACCAGTTCGCCCACCGCGCCGCCGAGCGGGAAGAGCTCTTCGGCGGTCTCCGCGGCGAGCACGCAGTGGTTGCGTTCCTTGAGCCCGTCGGTGTCGGATAAGAACCGCCCCTTCGCGACGGTGAGCCGCGCGATCTCCGCGTACTCCGGTGTGCTGCCGACCAGGCGACCCTCGAACGCGCGGCGGCCCACCCGGAACTCGCAGCTCATCTCGCGGATCGGGATCGCCTCGCCCGGCGTCTCGATCGACGCGAGGGTCGCGGAGAGCTTCAGGTAGTCGGCGCGGGTCACGCCGTAGCCGCCGCCGTCGAACTTGTCGCTCGTCGGCTTGATCGTGCGGACGATGATGTTGTTCGCCCCCAGCGCGGCGATCTGCTTCTGCGACGCCAGGCTGATCCCTTCGCCGATCGCC
>JBCBSZ010000262.1:0-526 GCA_039818945.1 Actinomycetota bacterium | reverse complement strand
GGGGCTCTCGGGACGGCCGATGATCTCGTAGTTGGCCGACTTGCGGCGAATGTCCTCGTCCGCCGGGATCGCCGCCAGCACGGGAATGCCGACTCCGCTGAGCCAAGACGGGCTGCTCGATCTCTTCAAGGACGAGGAGGTCGGCCGCGATCATGTCCTGATACCGGCGACGGTCGAGGACATGTGCGGTGCGGCCTATGTCGAGAAGCCCTCCCTCGAAGTGGTCTACGACGAGGTCTAGGCGCGATGACGGAGCGGACCATGGACAGCGATCGGGCCCTGGCGAGCGAGGTCGTCTACGACGCCGCCGCCTCGGTGCCGCTCGATGCCGCCGAGCCCCTGATCCCAAGGCTCGAACAGCTCGATGCTACACGCGGGCCCGTCGAGGTCGCCCTGGCGCGGGCAATCGCTCCGGCTGGCAAACGGCGTGCGGATGCGGCCGATGAAGACGAGGCCGGCATCGGTGGCATTGGGCGGGTCGACAGCGACCTCGCCCGGGCGGATGGATGTGTCGGTGGTCATGGCG
>JBCBSZ010000261.1:0-526 GCA_039818945.1 Actinomycetota bacterium | reverse complement strand
ATCCACGAGCGCGTGCCGGCCTATTGCACCGGCAATGATTTCGAGCAACACGCCGATTTCGGATACACACGTCTGAAAATCGCCCTGCCCCACGGCCCCGCCGACGGACGCCAAGGCATGCGCAAAAACATCGAGACCGTCCGCCGCGCCCGCGAAGCCGTCGGCCCCGGCGGCGACGTAATGGTCGATTGCTGGATGGCTCTGACCGAGCGCTACACGCTGGAGCTGGCCGAGGCCGTCGAGCCGTTCGACGTGTATTGGCTCGAAGAAGCCCGGACCGTCGGAAGGCCGCGTGTAGATGCCGTCGGGGCCGCGGGTCACGACCGCCCGATACATGCGCTGCTCCGTGACCAGCCAGACTTCCGCGCGGGCCCCCTCCGGCGTCGACGAGCCGGGCCGGATCGCGCCCGCCAGGACCGGGGCCATCGCGACGCCCTCAAAGACACGCAGCCAGTGCTCTCCCCGGGTACTCACAAAGGCGCCCCCGTCGGTCGCCGCCACCAGCCAACCCTGCTCGGCCCGGACG
>JBCBSZ010000260.1:0-526 GCA_039818945.1 Actinomycetota bacterium | reverse complement strand
TCGATGGCCTTGTACACCACTTCGACGACCTCGAGCTCGCGGTCGCCCTTGGGAAGCTTGAGCGTGACGTCGTCGCCGGCGGTTTTGCCGATCATCGCGCGGGCGATGGGCGACTTGATCGAGATCTTGCCCTGGTCGACGTCGGCCTCGTGTTCGCCCACGATCGCGTAGACGACCTCTTCGTCGGTGTCGAGGTCGAGCACCTTGACGGTGGCGCCAAACGCCACCTTGTCGCTGTTCATCTTGGCGGGGTCGATGACCTGGGCCCGGCCGATGCGAAACTCGCACTCGCGCATGCGGGCGTCGATCTCGGCCTGCACGAACCGGGCGCGGGCCTCACGCTCGACGCGGTCCGCCTCGGCGCGGGTGACGCTCACGTCGGCGATCTCACGCTCGAACGCGGCGCCGATCGAGTCGCTGCCCTCGGCGTGCATCACGCGGGCGAGCTCGAGCTCGCGGAGGTTCGCGGCGCGGCGGCGCTCGGCCTCGGCGGCGTCGCGCTCGGCCTTCGCGTGCGCCTCGACCC
>JBCBSZ010000259.1:0-526 GCA_039818945.1 Actinomycetota bacterium | reverse complement strand
CGCGGAGGTCCGGTCGTACCAGCCCTACCTGCGGAATACGGAAGACCCCGGCCCCGCGGCTGCCAGCGTGTGGGAGAGTCCGTCGACGACCTCGGCGGGCCTCGTCCGCCGATTGACGCGGAACGCGCCGGACCCCGCCTGGCCGCTCACCGGGTCGTAGATCAGCCACTCGCCGAGGTTGAAGCCGTAACCGAACGAGTGCGGAACCCCTGGCTTCTCGCACCGATCGTCGACGAGCTCGACGAACTGGCTGACGAGCTCGCTGAGAACAATGAGCAGATCGACAACGCGGTCGACGCGGTGCAGCTGGCGCCTCAGCTCCTCGGCGGCGACGACGTGCGACGGTACCTGTTGCTGTTCACCACGCCGTCAGAGGCGCGAGGCATCGCTGGGTTCCCCGGCAACTATGCAGTGATCGAGATCGACGACGGCCGAATTCGGCTTGCCGAGTTCGATCGCCGTTCAAAGCTCGAAGAACTCACGGTGGCGTCCGGTGCCAACTGTGACGAGTGCGCCGACGACTTCG
>JBCBSZ010000258.1:0-526 GCA_039818945.1 Actinomycetota bacterium | reverse complement strand
CGGATAGCTGGGAACCGGGGCCATTGCATTAGTTTAACGAACGGCGACGCGCGACGTCGGCTCATAGCGAAGCAGACTATGCGCACCGGCCGGCGGCGGCGTATGATGATTTGGAAGCCAACGATGAGGGGGGTCTCATGAAGTGGCAATACTGCGTGGCGGGGGCCACGCTAAGCGCCGCGTTCGTCGCGGCAGGCTGCGCGGCGAATAGCCCGGCCGAAGCACCCGACCCGGCGGTCGCGACCAGCACGGTCGCTGCGAGCTCTCCGGCGCCGGCCGTCGAATCTCAAGCGCCCGTCGCAGAAGCAGCCGAGCCGCTCTTGTCGAACGACGACGGCGGTATCATTGAGGCGCTACCCGCGGCAGCACCGCGGCCGACACCGGTGGCCGCGTATGCGGCCCCGCAGGTGGCGCGCCTCGTTTGCAGCTATGAGCGCCGGACCGGCAGCAATCGCAAGGTCAAGGTGTGCCGGAAACCGCCGAGTGCGCTCGACCGCGATGAAACCCAGCGCACCTTCGACTCGTT
>JBCBSZ010000257.1:0-527 GCA_039818945.1 Actinomycetota bacterium | reverse complement strand
GCCACGATGGCGCTCGATGAGCGGCGCCCGACCAACAATCGGGCCACCGTGAGCAACGCGGCCGCGTAGCCTCTTGGCCCGCCCAAGCGATCAACACAGTACGCGTCGCACACCCGCTCCGCGGCCTCCCGCGCCCGGGCCGACGCGAGCCACACGAGCGGGTTGTACCACGCGAGGCACTCGGCCGAGCGCCATCCGATCCGCACCGCGTAGTCGCCGCGGGCGACGTGCGTGAGCTCGTGCAACAACACCGAATCGATGACCCCCGCGTCTGCCGTGGCCGCCAGCTCCGTGGGCACGATCACGACCGGGCGCCACAGGCCCACGATCCCGGGCGAGCCGACCACGCTCGACTCGCGCAACCCGATCCGGTCTGGCAGTGCGAACCGTCGGCGGTGGGCGTCGAACGCTCGGCGCCACGGCGCGCGTTCACACTCGTTGCTTTCGCGAACAACACGCCGCGCGTTCGCCCCTTGCCAGGCCAGCCGCGCGACCAGCAGGCCACATCCGACCGCCGCGATCGCTCC
>JBCBSZ010000256.1:0-527 GCA_039818945.1 Actinomycetota bacterium | reverse complement strand
GTCCGATCCTCGATCGGCACCAAGCCCAAGCACCGCGGCACGCTGCGGGCGCTCGGCCTGGGCAAGGTCGGCGCAACCAATACGTTGCCCGATCGACCGGAGATCCGCGGCATGATCGCTCGGGTCCCCCATCTCATCACCGTCTCTGAGGGAGCATCCTGATGAAGGTCCACGAGCTCACCCCGGCGCCGGGGTCGCGCAAGCGCGCCAAGCGTGTCGGCCGCGGCATCGGTGGCCGCGGCGGCAAGACCGCCGGCCGCGGCACCAAGGGCCAGCGCGCCCGCGGAACCGTCGCCCCCGGCTTCGAAGGCGGCCAGATGCCGCTGTACCAGCGGCTGCCCAAGCGCGGCTTTAAGAACCCGTTCCGGGTTGAGCATGCGGAGCTGAACATCGGGCGGCTGCAAGCTGCGATCGATGCCGGCAAGGTCGACGCGGGCCAGCCGGTTACCTCCGAGGTGCTCAGCGGCGCGGGGCTGGTCCGGCGCGGGATGCCGGTGCGGCTGCTCGGCCAGGGCGAGCTGAAGGCC
>JBCBSZ010000255.1:0-528 GCA_039818945.1 Actinomycetota bacterium | reverse complement strand
TGCCTGTCCGCTGCCCTGGAGACGCTTTAGGGGCAATCCGGATTACTCAGCTTCCAACTCCGCTTGAAAAGAGATGCACGTCCAAAGTCACGCCTCGTCGTCGCGGTGGACTGTATCCGGGCTGAAGGCCGGCGTGCAGACAGCGATGTACTCCGCGCCCTCGGATCCCGGCGTGCTGTAGCGGACCCACTCGCCGGCGGCCGTCACCACGGCCTGCCCGGCACGCACCTCGAGCGCTCCGCCGTCGTGCTCCACCCGCAGCATGCCGGCCAGCACGACGGTGATCTCCTCGAACTCCGGCCGCTGCCCCGGCTCGACCCACCCCTCGGGCGAGACCATCCGGGCCACGCTCGCCGCCGCGTGGCCGCTGTTCACCCGGCCGGCGTACTCTTCGATCCGCTTCGGCTTGTTCCCCGCGGCCTCGATCACCGCGGGGGATTCGATCATTCTGGGCATCTGAGTCTCCCTATTTGAGGCAAATCCTACCAAAACGCCGGGCCCTTGTCCGTTAGGGGAAGGCCGCTCTAT
>JBCBSZ010000254.1:0-528 GCA_039818945.1 Actinomycetota bacterium | reverse complement strand
CAGATCGGCAACCTGCTGCGCGGTCGCGAGCGGTTCGTCGAGGCGGCCGAGGCTTATGACCGGGCGTTGGACCGCATCGGCGAGGATCTGGACCAGCGGCATTGGTCGCTGCTCTACGCCCGCGGCATCGCGCTCGAGCGATCGAAGCAGTGGCCGCGGGCGGAAACCGATTTCCTGCGGGCGCTGGAGCTCGAGCCCGAACAGCCATACGTCCTGAACTATCTCGGCTATTCCTGGGTCGAGCAGGGGGTGAACATCGACCGGGCGCGCGAGATGATCGAGCGGGCCGTCGAGCAGCGCCCGAACGACGGCTACATCGTCGACAGTCTCGGTTGGGTGTTCTACCGGCTCGGCCAGTACGAAGACGCGGTCGTCAACCTGGAGCGCGCCGTCGAGTTGCGTCCTCAAGATCCGACCATCAACGACCATCTCGGCGACGCCTACTGGAAGGTCGGCCGCTACGCCGAGGCGCGGTTCCAATGGTCGCGCGCCCTGTCCCTCGACCCCGAGGAGAAGGACATCTCGAAG
>JBCBSZ010000253.1:0-530 GCA_039818945.1 Actinomycetota bacterium | reverse complement strand
ATCACGCCCACGACGCCGACCGACACCGCTACCACCACCACCCGGACGCCCGCGAGGGCCTCCGGGCCGGATGGCGGGGGATCAGCCCGCCTGCTCCGCGCAGGTGATGCAGAGGGCGGCCTCGGGCACCGCCGCGAGCCGAGCCCCCTGGACCCCCTCACCGCAGCGCACGCAGCGGCCCCAGCTCCCCTCGTCGAGGCGGATGAGCGCTCCGCGGATGGCCTCGGCCTCCTCCCGGCCGGCGTCGTCGAGGGCCTCGAGGACCTCGTCCATCTCGGTGTAGGCGACGCGATCGGAGAAGTCGGCGTCGAGGCGCCCGTCCTGCTGACGCAGGTGCTTGTCGATGGCGTCGTGACGTCGGATCAGACCCGCGAGGCGCTCGTGGAGCGTGGCGCGCGCCCGGGCGGCGGTGAGGGTGGCGTTCATCGGAGCCTCCGCGTGACGGCCCGGCGAGGCCGGGCCCGTCGCGACATCAGTACTGGTCCAGGGTGTAGCGAAGCAGGTCGGTGCTGGTGACGATGCCGACCAAG
>JBCBSZ010000252.1:0-530 GCA_039818945.1 Actinomycetota bacterium | reverse complement strand
GAGCGGAGGAGATCGACGCCCACGGCCAGTTCGACCTCGAGACGCACGAGAAGCACCGCCAGATCGAGGCCCGCCTCCGCTCCGCGGGGCAAGGCGGCGCGGGGTGACGCGTTCGCGCCCAGCCGCGGCAGGAGCATCCTAAACCACTAATGGACGTCGAACGGCAACGCATCGAAGAGGACCTCCGCGGGCTCCTCAAGGGGGAGGTCCGCTGCGACGACCTCTTCGTGCAGCTCTACGCGTCCGACGCCAGCATCTACCAGGTCCAGCCGCTGGGGGTCGTCCGCCCCCGCAACACCGACGACGTGCTCGCCACGGTCCGCTACGCCGCGGCCAACGACCTGCCCGTCCACCCGCGCGGCGCGGGCTCCGGGCTGGCCGGCGGGGCGCTCGGCCCGGGGCTGGTGATCGACTTCTCCCGGCACATGCGTCGGGTCCTCTCCGAAGACGAGCAAACGGTGCGCGTCCAGCCGGGCGTCTCCTTGGCGGCGCTCAACCGGCAGCTGGCCCGCCGGGGGCGCGTCTTCGGC
>JBCBSZ010000251.1:0-530 GCA_039818945.1 Actinomycetota bacterium | reverse complement strand
CACGGCCGCCCGCCGTGCCCAGGCAGTTGGCGCCCCCTCAGCCGCCAGACAGCCGCGCTCTCTCAGAGCCCCGCAGAAGGAACTCGGGCCGCCCTACCGACCAATCACCGCGGCGCGTGGCGAGCACGCGACCGCGGCGCCACCACCCGGGAGTCTCCACGATGCCGCTCCGTCGAACGCCCGCCGCCGCGATCGCGGCCGCGCTGCTCACCGCCACCGCCGCGCTCGCGCAGCCGACCGGCGGGTTCTTCGTCCACATGAACCAGCAGAACACGGGAAGCTTCAGCGACTCGCGGCGCTCGGTCACCTTCTACAGCGGCGCCGAGCTGAACACCGGCGCGGCGAGCCCGCTGTTCTCGGTCCACATCCCGGGCGAGATCATCAACCTCGGCGACTACAACGGCGAGGAACTCGACGCGATCGCGGCCGACCCGCTCACGGGCGACGTGTACATCGCTTCGTTCGACAGCGGCACGGTCGGCGCGGTGGAGTCGGGCGAGTTCTCGCCCAACGACACCGAGGGCGACATG
>JBCBSZ010000250.1:0-533 GCA_039818945.1 Actinomycetota bacterium | reverse complement strand
CACCACCGAGCCCAGGTCAGGCACGGTGTAGAGGAAGGTGAAGGGGGCGCCGGTGCGGGTCTGGCGCAGCTCGCCGTCGACGAAGAGGTCGACGTCGACGTCGATATCGTCCGTGGCGGTGGCCGTAAAGGTCACGGTTTCGCCCTCGATCACATCCGAGAGGTCCGGCGGCGAAGCCGTCAGCTCGATCGTCGGCGGCTCGTCGGGCACCACGGTGAGGTTCACCGCGTCGACGCTCGACAGACCGGCGCGGTCGAAGGCGCGGGCGCCCAGCTCGAGGTTGGTGGGGCCGGCGTCGGCGTAGTCCGCCGGTATGGCGAAGGTGGAGCCGTAGGGGCTCGACGGGTCGGTGGCGAAGGCACCGCCGTTCGCCAGCAGCTCGACGCGGTCGACGGCGACGTTGTCGGCGGCCGTGGCCTGCACGCTCACCGTAGTGCCTTCGATCACACTGACGCCGTCCGCGGGCGCGGTGACCGTCACCGTCGGCGGCACGAGGTCCTCGATGACGGTGACCGTCACCGCCGCCGAGGTGG
>JBCBSZ010000249.1:0-534 GCA_039818945.1 Actinomycetota bacterium | reverse complement strand
AGGGTGGCGTGCGGGTCAACGCCGTCTGCCCCGGCAGCACCAACACCCCGATGCTCCAGGGCGCCATGGCGGCCGGCGACGCGGTGGCCAAGATGATCGTCGCCAGCGTTCCGATGGGGCGCCTCGGCGAGCCCGAGGAAGTCGCCGAGGCGGTCGTCTGGCTCTGCTCCGACCGGGCCTCGCTGGTCACGGGAGCGTCCTTCGGAATCGACGGCGGCTCGGTGGCGCGCTGAAGGTCGTCCCCCGACCGGGCTTCAGTCGGGGTCCGACCCCGCTCCGTCGTCCCCGGGCTCGTCTTCGCCGTCGACCCGCTCGGGCAGCGCCCACCAGCCTCGCTCGTCGAGCAAGCGGAGCGCTTCCTCCCGGTCGGGCACATGGATGGCCACGGTGGCCTCGTCCCCGCGCCGCGGTTCGAAGCGCATCGACATGGGCTCGGCTTTTTCGTTGCGTTCGACGGCGAGAATCACGTAGCGCTCGCCGCTTCCCCCGGACGAGCTGCCACCCGTCAGCGTGCCGCCCGCCGAGGTTTCCGGC
>JBCBSZ010000248.1:0-534 GCA_039818945.1 Actinomycetota bacterium | reverse complement strand
CGGCGTCCTCCCGACGGCGGCGGTGCTCAAGCTGCCGGGCTTCGCCGCGGTGCGGGCGGTCGTGCCGGCGGGCGACTACGACCTCGACGGCGCGGTGACGATCGCCGACGACGACTTCTGGCGGGCGAACTACGGCTCGACCGACTTCCTCGAAGCGGACGGCGACGGCAACGGCGTGGTCGACGCGGCCGACTACGCGTTGTGGGTCAGCGGGTTCGGCGGCGGCTCGGCGTCGACCGCGGTGCCCGAACCGGTCTCGCTCGTGCTGGCCGGCGGCGCCGGAGTCGTCGCGTTGGCGACTCGGCGGCGACGATAAGCGACGCCCCTCCCTTGGCCACGCGAGACTCCCCCTCCCCACCGCTAATCAAGCGTCCTCCCTTGGGCTCCCCCAGAATTCCCATGATCGCACCGCTCCTTCGGCGCGGCGCCCTCGGCGGGGTCGTCGCCGAGGCGGTACTGGCGATCGAGCAAGACGGCCTGCGCGACCGTGGCGCCGGCCAACCAGGCGGCCACGCCGAGGCAGCCGAGCCGAAG
>JBCBSZ010000247.1:0-534 GCA_039818945.1 Actinomycetota bacterium | reverse complement strand
ACCTGGTCGCTCTGGCCGAGGAAGCGATCGACCAGCCCGAGCTGCTGCGGCTGGTGCAGTCGCTGCTCGACGAGCATCGCGACACGCTCTTGATGTGGCCGGCCGCGGTCCGCAACCACCACGCGTTCGCGGGCGGCTATCTCGAGCACGTGCGCAACGTGGCCCGCCACACACACTACCTGGCCACTCGCTACGCGGAGCTCTACCCGGACATGACGCCGCCGCTCGACGTGGGCGTCGCGGTCGCGGGCGCGATCCTCCACGACATCGGCAAGCTCCGCGAGCTGCACGCCACGCCGGCCGGCGCCGAGTACACGCCCGAGGGCAACCTGATCGGCCACATCCTGCAAGGCCGCGACATGGTCCGCGAGGCGGCCGCACGCCAAGCCGACGACGGCGCCCCGTTGCCGGCCGAGACCCTCTTGCGGCTCGAGCACATCATCGTGAGCCACCAGCGGCTGCCCGAGTGGGGATCGCCCAAGCCGCCGATGACGCCCGAGGCCTTGATCGTGCACCACGCCGACGACTGCGACG
>JBCBSZ010000246.1:0-535 GCA_039818945.1 Actinomycetota bacterium | reverse complement strand
ATCCGGACATCACAAAGAAGGTAGGCCGGCCGCTGACATCCGGGGGCGAAGCCCACCCCCGAGAACCGATGTCTACGCCGCCCTCTCGACCCGGATCCGAGCCAGCGCAGCGACGATTGCCGCACAGCCGGTCGCGGCGACGAGGGCGAGCGAGAACACACCTTCGCGCAGGGCCTGGGAGAACAACCAGCCGAGCACGGCCGAGATCGAGCCGGCTCCGTACCCGATCCACCAGCGCACCGAAACCGCAGCGCCCCTCCGCTTCGCTCGGATCGAGGTCCCGACCCACCACAGGAAGTGGACGACCACCAACCCCAGCAGCATCAGGCCCGCGGCCGTCGGGTTCTCGCTGACGAGGAGCAGTGCGATCAGGCCCGCCTCGAGGAGGACGATCGCCACCGGCAGCGGGAGCATGGCGCCCGCGAGGTTCGAGCGAAGTCCGGCCGTCAGGGCGACCAGTGCCCCGAACACGAACGGCATGCCGAGCGCGATCAGCAAGATGACGCCGCTGATCCAGTTCTCCCCGAACCCGCGC
>JBCBSZ010000245.1:0-536 GCA_039818945.1 Actinomycetota bacterium | reverse complement strand
GCGGGACCGGGTTCTTCAACATCACCGGCGGCTCGGTCGACATCACCGTCGGCGCCCTGAACATCGGCGCCAACGACGGCACGCTGACCGACGGCGAGGGCACGTTGCAGTTCATCTACGACGGTGGCATCAGCACGATCGAAGTCCTCGGCGACGTCACGCTCAACGACGGGAACGACGTGGTCGGCGGCTTCGCGGACCTCTTGATCGATGAGAACGGGGGAACGCTGCCCACGAGCGAGATCGAGCTGATCGACATCGGCGGCACGCTCACCGGCACGTTCCAGGGCCTGCCCGAGGGCGCGACGATCGCCGGCCGCACGCTCAGCTACTTGGGCGGCGACGGCAACGACATCGTGCTGACCGCGATCGGCGGCGGCCCGCTGCTCGGCGACGCGGACGGCGACGGCGACGTCGACGGCGACGACCTGATCGCCGTGCAGACGGAGTTCGGCGCCACCGGCGCGACGCCGCTGCTGGGCGACGCGGACGGCGACGGCGACGTCGACGGCGACGACCTGATCGCCGTGCAGACG
>JBCBSZ010000244.1:0-538 GCA_039818945.1 Actinomycetota bacterium | reverse complement strand
TGGACGAGGTCCTCGATCCGGATACCACCGAAGCCGCCACGATAGAGGCCCGGCTCGACGGTGACGACGTTCCCCTCGACGAGGACCTCGTCGGACACGCGTGACGGGTACGGGTTCTCGTGGATCTCGAGCCCGACCCCATGTCCGGTGCCGTGGAGGTACCAGTCGCCGTAGCCGGCATCGGTGAACAAGTCGCGACACGCCGCGTCGACGCTGCGCGCCGACGCACCTGGGTTCACCGCGTCGAGACCGGCGCGTTGTGCGGCATCGACGAGCTCGTAGACCTCGCGTTGCTGGCCGGTCGGTTCGCCGATCACGTACGACCTCGTCATGTCGGAGTGATATCCGTCGACCAATGCACCCACGTCGATCACCACGGTGTCGCCGTCGACGATCGTGCGCCGACTCACCTCGTGGTGTGGACGGGCGGCATGGTCTGGACCGCTGGCCACGATCGTGTCGTAGCTACGGTCGTCGGCCCCGTGTCGGCGCATCCGATACTCGAGTTCGTCACGCACGTCGGCCTCGGTCACCGGCG
>JBCBSZ010000243.1:0-538 GCA_039818945.1 Actinomycetota bacterium | reverse complement strand
GAACAGGCCCTAGCGAACCCAGCCGGCGTCATCGCCGGTCGCTGCGCCGATCGGCGAACCCGGCGGCACGGTCACGGACGGCGTGTCGATCGTCGACGGATCGTCGAGCACGCTGTCGATTCGCATCCGTGCAAGCCTCAGGAATGCGAGCACGTCCGGTGTGACCCGGGCCGTCCGATCCGTGCGGCTCTGGACGCGCGCCACGCCGGCGAGCGCCGCCGCGCGTACCGACGGATCGGCGGAAGCATCCACGGCCAGCCTGAGCAGGCCATCGAGCACCAGCAGGTTGGTCTGCCGGTCGATCGCGTCATAGTTGAGCTCCGCGACGGGCGCCGGAAACCATGTGGCATCGAGCAGGTCCGTCACCAGCTCCGCGAAGTCCGGGGCGCCATTGCGGTTCATGCGCGCGGCGCGCTCCGGGCTCAACAGTGCCGCCAGCGTCAGCGTCGCAGCGCTCGCCGCCGGCGCCAACGGATCGAACGGCGCGCCTGTCGCAGACTGGAAAGTCTCGCGCGTCCGCGCGAAGCCGGGTGGCCGC
>JBCBSZ010000242.1:0-538 GCA_039818945.1 Actinomycetota bacterium | reverse complement strand
AACCGGATTTGGCCCAAACGCCGAAGTGCCCGACCCACGGGCCGGTTACAACGGTTGGATGTCCAACCAGATCGGCGTGACCGAGACCCTGATGGGCATCGACTACGACCTGAACCTGTACCCGCGCTTGGCCGACAGCATCGAACAAGCGTCACCGACCACGTGGCACGTGACGCTGCGCGACGGTGTGCAGTTTCACGACGGCACCCCGGTGACGGCACAAGCCGTCGTGGATGCGATTGCCCCGATCTCTGACGAAGGCCACCCAAGCCACAATGCGCGTATCGCGAACCTGCTCGATCTCGCATCGACGACAACCGATGGCGACCGGGTTGTGGTGTTCGAGACCAACAGCCCCAACGCAGCGTTCCCCTGGACGTTGTCCGAGCCCGGTATCGCCGTGCTGGGCCCTGTATCAGAAGACTATCCGATCAATGCCACGGGCCCTTACATCTTTCGCGAGGCAGTGCCCGAGCAGCTTTACCGCGTAGAGGCAAATACGGGCTATCGCCTCGGCGCCCCCGGGCTTGAGGAGGTG
>JBCBSZ010000241.1:0-538 GCA_039818945.1 Actinomycetota bacterium | reverse complement strand
CACGACATCCCAGGCGAGCCGATCCGCAAGCACCTGCCCGTCGGCGGTAAAGACGCGCCGCTCCTCCAGCGGCTCATCGCCGAGAGCCAGGCCGTCTTCGCCGAGCACGAGATCAACCAGACCCGCGCCGAGCTCGGCGAGCACCCCGCCACCCACGTCTGGCCCTGGGGGCAGGGCACCGTCCCCACGATGCCCAGCTTCGACAGCCGCTTCGGGCTCCGCGGCGCGATGATCACCGCCGTCGATCTGCTCGCCGGCATCGCCGCCTTCATCGGCTGGGACCGCCTCGACGTGCCCGGGCAGACCAGCTACCACGACACCGACTACGCCGCCGCCGGCCGCCACGCCATCGCCGTGCTCGACGACTACGACCTCGTCTGCGTCCACATCGAAGCCCCCGACGAGGCCTCTCACGCCGCCGATCTGCGCACCAAGATCGCCGCGATCGAGGCGATCGACACCCACGTCGTCGGGCCGATCCACGCCGCCCTCGAGACGAAACACGCGGAGCAAACCAATGGCGGCGGCGGATACCGGA
>JBCBSZ010000240.1:0-539 GCA_039818945.1 Actinomycetota bacterium | reverse complement strand
ATCGCTCGAAACGGCCCGAGGTCGCGAACGTCGACCCCAAAGCCGCGGCGAAGCAGCGCGGCGACCCAGGCGGTGCCGAGTCGCTGATGAAGCAACATCCGCTCCCGACCGAGGCGCCTTCCAGTCACCAGATCGGCTCGCCCGGCGAGGATGGGATCCACCAGCGCGGAGGCCTCCCCCGGGTCGTCGCTGCCGTCGGCATCGAAGAACACCGCCAGGTCGTCGGCCGCGAGAAGGCTCCGCGCCGCCTCGACGCCTGCCTGACAGGCCGCCCCGTAGCCGCGCTGCCTCTCGAGCGTCACGAGGGCGCCTCGTTCCCGCGCGAGGTTCGCCGTTGCATCCGTCGACCCGTTGTCGGCGACGACCACCGCGTCGAACCAGTCCGGGATCCGTTCGAGGACGGCCGGCAGCGCCTCCGCTTCGTTCAGCGCGGGAATGATGGCGACGATACGGTGCCCGTAGCGCACGGTGGCCTCCGAATCAGCCGGCGGAGGTCCATCGAGAAGCCGAGTGCCAGCAAGGGCAAAGCCAACTCTACC
>JBCBSZ010000239.1:0-539 GCA_039818945.1 Actinomycetota bacterium | reverse complement strand
CGAGCATGAACAAGAGCTCGGCCGCGTTTCCTCCGAGCAGGTACACGATGGTCTTGCGGATGTTGGCGTAGATGATCCGCCCCTCGCGGATCGCCGCCACCACCCCACCGAGATCGTCGGTGGTCAGGATCATCTCCGAGGCTTCGCGGGTGACCTCGGTCGCGGTCTGACCCATGGCGATTCCGATGTCCGCCTCGCGGATCGACGGGGCGTCGTTCACCCCGTCGCCGGTCATGGCGACGATCTCTCCCCTTTTGCGCATCGCGTGCACGATCTCGAGCTTGTCGGCCGCGGTGCGACGGGCGTAGACGACGTCTTGCGCCGGGTATCCCTCACCGGTGATCCCGAGCTGGCTGGCGATCGACTGCGCGGTGGCGGGATGGTCACCGGTGATCATCACCACCCGCACCCCGGCCGCGTGCGCGAGCCGAACCGCATCGGCGGCCTCGGGTCGCGGCGCGTCGGCGATCCCCAGCAGACCCAGCAGCCTCAGCTCGGTCTCTTCGGGCCCATCTCCCACCGCCACCGCCAGCACTCGC
>JBCBSZ010000238.1:0-542 GCA_039818945.1 Actinomycetota bacterium | reverse complement strand
CGCTCGTCTCCGCGTCGGCGCGGCGGTCGACGGCGCGGTCGCGGCGGCCGAGGCGGTCGCGGCGGCAGGGGCGGCGCGCGTGGCGATGCCCGAGGGAGCAGCCGGGGAGGCAGCCGGGGCGGCGGCGGGCGAGGCGGACGCGGCCGCGGCGGGCGGCGTCGCGCGAGACCTCGAAGCGGCCGACGGCACCGGTCCACTCGAGCGGACGCCCGTCCTCGGGCACCGGCAGGACCTCGATCGAGAACGGCTCCAGAGCGGCGTAGAACGAGCGGCGCTTGCCGCGCGAGAAGACGCCCGACGAGCGTCCGACGACCTCGGAGAACTTGAAGACGGAGCGGCCGAACTCGACGGATCCCTCGCGCGTGGCCACGTAGCGGCGACGCAGGCGATAGGTCCGGAAGCGGCGGCCGTCGCGCTTGACGGCGTCGACCTCCTCGATCGACGCGACGCGGCGGCCCGGGCGGATGGCGATCTCGTAGGAGCCGCGCTGCGACGCCGTGCTCTCCAGCTCGACGACACCGAGCTCCAGCTCCCCTGGTGGG
>JBCBSZ010000237.1:0-542 GCA_039818945.1 Actinomycetota bacterium | reverse complement strand
CGCGCTGCTCGCCGAGCGGGTCGACACCCGTGTCTTTCAGGGGATGACGGTGATCGAAATCCTCACCGAGGTCCGAAGGCTCAAACCCAAGCTCCCGGTCATCATCCTGACCGCTCGCGGCCAGGAGGGTGACCGGGTGCGAGGGCTTCGGCTCGGTGCCGACGACTACGTCGTCAAACCCTTCAGCGTTCGCGAGCTGCTGGCTCGCGTCGAAGCCGTGCTGCGCCGAACCGGGGCCGTCGGCGAGGGGCAGAGCGAGGCGACCGCCATCGAGATCGAGGGCGGGCGCATCGACCTGGCCCGTCGCGAGGTCCAGTTCGACGACGGCGAGACCAGCGAGCTGTCGGAGCGGGAGACCGAGCTGCTGACCTATCTCAGCCGCAACGCCGAGAGGGCGGTGGGCCGCGACGAGCTGCTGCGCGAGGTGTGGCGGCTCGACCCCGACCGCTACCAGACCCGCACCATCGACATGCACGTGGCCCGCCTGCGCGAAAAACTGCGCGACCCCAAGTCTGCGCCGAAGGTCCTACGAACGGTTCGCG
>JBCBSZ010000236.1:0-543 GCA_039818945.1 Actinomycetota bacterium | reverse complement strand
TCCGCCGCTTCGCCGGTCCCCGAGTCGGGTGGCTGCTCATCCTCCCCGTCCTCGTCCTCGTGTCGGTAGCTCCGACCGGCCTCGGCGCCGCGGCTGCCGACCGGGTCGACGCCTACACACCAACGGAGTCGACCAAGAGCTTCCCACCCCTCCCCGACACCGGTGAGCCGGTCGAGATGCGCGTGTTCGACTTCCTCGATCGGGCAATCTGGGATGGCGAGGGGTCCCTCGTCGATCGACCGATCCGACTCGAAGGACTCGTCGTCAACGATCCCGACATCGTCGATGGGTTCAAGCTGACCCGGTTCATGGTCAGCTGCTGCGCCGCCGACGGAATTCCCCTCCAGGTGACGGTCCACACCGACGGGCAACCACTCGCCAACGACACGTGGGTCGTCGCCGACGTCGTCTGGCGGCCGCCGACCACGCCGTACTTCGAAGCCGACCTGATCGTCGGCGCGGACGGCTTCCGCTCCACGCTCCGCGCCAGACGATGTAGCCGGCGTAGTCGGGCCGTACCGCCGGGAAGAGCTGAGCGCGGAG
>JBCBSZ010000235.1:0-543 GCA_039818945.1 Actinomycetota bacterium | reverse complement strand
ATGGCTCATCGCAGCGTCGAACAGATCGTGGTCGCGCATCAGCAGCTCGAGGGAGGCGGATTCGTCGTGCGACGTCCCTTCCCCTCGGCATCGCTGGAGATCCTCGACCCGATCCTTCTGCTCGACGAGATGGGGCCGGTCGAGTACGGACCCGGTGAGGCGGTCGGTGCCCCGGACCATCCGCACCGCGGCTTCGAGACCGTGACGTACATCCTGCAGGGCGAGGGCGCGCACGCCGACAGTGCCGGCCACGCGGGCTCGATCGGCCCCGGCGACGTGCAGTGGATGACCGCCGGCGCGGGCGTCGTGCACCGAGAGATGCCTTCGAAGCGGATCCAGGCCGAGGGTGGTCGCGTGCACGGATTTCAGGTCTGGGTGAACCTTCCGCAGAAGGACAAGCTCGTCGCGCCGCGGTACCAAGAGATCCCCGCATCGTCGATTCCCGAGGTCTCCAGCGACGACGGCAAAGCGACCGGCCGGGTGATTGCCGGTGAGGCGCTGGGCGTACCGGCCGTCATCCAAACGCGGACGCCGGTGGTCTAC
>JBCBSZ010000234.1:0-543 GCA_039818945.1 Actinomycetota bacterium | reverse complement strand
CAACAAGGTCGGCTCGTCGGACCATTCACGATGAGCCAAACGCCATTGGTCGCCTAGAGCATTATTGGTGTTCTCCAACGCCACAGGCCGATCTCCCGTAGCCGTCAAGATCGGAGCCAACGAAAGCCCCGGCGACGTAGGTGCCGAGGAACTCAAAAGTAGACGCATGTCTCCCTCGTCGATCAATCCCGATGCACATACACCGACTGCAAGGGTGCTGGGTGAAAACAACTTTGCCAGTACATTCGCCGCGATTCGCCCTATCCGCGAATCGCGATCGATCCGACGATGGGTGATTGGCCCGAGCTGCTCGCCGAAAAGATTCATCCGCACCGCTTCGATCCGCTTGGGCTGAAGGGTCAAACCCACCACATCACAGCGGGAACCATCTGCTTTTAGACGCACCGCCGGTCGGCCACGCGACTCACCTCGCAGCCGCTCTTCCACGCTGACGCGACCCGCCTCAAACACCCACCCTGCCTGCTTCATTTCTTCTACAACATCGATCACAGAATTCGGGCGTAACCCAGTCCGCCGTTGAAG
>JBCBSZ010000233.1:0-545 GCA_039818945.1 Actinomycetota bacterium | reverse complement strand
GCCGGAAAATTCGTGCGGATAGCGGTCGCCATCCTCCGGCGCCAGGCCGACATCGGCCAGCAAGGAAGCGACCTGGGTGCGCATCTGCTGCCGGTTTCGGGCCAGGCCAAAGGCCAGCAGGCTGTCGCCGATCGCCTCGCGCACCCGCCAGCGCGGGTTCAAGCTGGAATAGGGGTCTTGGAACACCATCTGGATTTGGCCGCGCCCCGGTCTGTTGTCCTGGCCGTCCGGCGCCGCGCCGGCGATGCGCAGCCCCGCGGCGCCGGGCACCGCCAGGAGGAGGAGCAGCCCGAGGAGCCCGAGCGCGGGCCGCATGCGCGCGCGAGAGGGAAAGAGTGCGCCGGCCACTCCGCCCCCGCGCCCATGGACCAGTTCAAGGCCCTGACCAACGCCTCCGACGAGGTCGCCCGCGAGTTCCCCGACCAGGCGGACAACTACCAGCGGCTGGTCGCGTCGATCGCCGACTACAACGACCTGACCGACGAGCACCAGCGTCTGTCGGCCCGCGAAGTGGTGTCCGGATACCTGACCGAGCCGCGGCTGGT
>JBCBSZ010000232.1:0-545 GCA_039818945.1 Actinomycetota bacterium | reverse complement strand
GCCGCCAGCCGCGAATGGCCGGCGAGGCCTCGCTGTGCTCGATAGCGAGATTGGTCTCGCTGTCCACCCCCATCGAGCGGTTGGCGAGATTGGCGCTGCCGAGGGTGATGAAGCGATCGTCGACGATCATCACCTTGGCGTGGACATGAATGCCGACGCCTCGGCTGAACGGGGTCAGCACTCGGACCCGCTCGGCTGTGGCACCCCCCAGCGTGGCGACGAACCGGGCGCGGCCCTGGTCCATGACGGCGGTTTCCAGGGCGCCCTCGCACTTGTCGGGGGTGATGATCACCAGCTCGAGCTTTGGGCAGTCGCGCAGCCGGCGGCGCAGCGCCTGGGCGATCGCGCCCACGGTGAGGTACTGGTTCTCGATATAGATCAACCGCTCGGCCGGCTCGATCGCTGCCTTGTAGAGCGCCTCGATCTCGCGAACGCCCGGTGCATCGGCGAACTCTGGCCGGGTCCGGGCAATGGCGATCCGCTGATCTCGGAGTGCCGGCTCGACTCCTTCCGGCCAGGGGCCATCGCCGACGCCGTTGTCCGAA
>JBCBSZ010000231.1:0-545 GCA_039818945.1 Actinomycetota bacterium | reverse complement strand
GGGAGTTCACGGTGATCTCCGGCCTCGGGCCGACCCCGGTGCCGGTGGCGACGGCATTCGGTTACTGCGAGGACCCGGCGATCACCGGCGCTCACTTCTACGTGATGAGCCGGGTGCCGGGTCGAGCTCTCTACACCCTCGACGACGCCACCGAACACCTCACCGAGGAGGCACGGGGCAACGTCGCTGCGTCGTTCGTCGACACGCTCGCCGCCCTCCACACCGTGGACCCCGCCGACGTCGGCCTCGACGGGCTCGGCCGTCACGACGGCTACGTCAGCCGCCAGCTCCGCACGTGGTACGGATCGTGGAACGCCTCGAAGGAGGCCGCCGACATCGACGACCAGCGGGTGCACGAGCTCCACGACCACCTGGCCGCCAACCTGCCGGAGCAAGGACCGGCTCGGGTGGTGCACGGCGACTTCGGGCTGCACAACTGCATGTTCGACCACGACGGCTCGGTCACCGCGGTGCTCGACTGGGAGATCGCAACGCTCGGCGATCCTCTCGCCGACTTCGCCTACGCCCTGAACGCCTGGGGTGAT
>JBCBSZ010000230.1:0-546 GCA_039818945.1 Actinomycetota bacterium | reverse complement strand
GAAGTCGTCGAGGAGATCCGCAAGCTCGATCGACGCGCGGCTGCGATCGCGGTCGACCTCACCGGAACCGGCCAGCTGTCGACGCTCACCGATGGCGTCACGGAGACCCTCGAGAACTGGGGCGCCGAAGGACTCGACATCGTCATCAACAACGCCGGCGTCTCTTCGCATCAGCCGTTCGGCTCGATCACCGAAGAGGAGTTCGATCGCGTCGTGGACATCAACTACAAGAGCGTCGTCTTCCTGACGCAGGCGCTGCTCCCTCAGCTGCGAGACAACGGCCGCATCGTGGTCATCGGCTCGGGCCTGAGCCGGTTCTCCCTGGCCGGGATGGGCATCTACGGTTCGCTCAAGGCGGCGGTCGAGCGCTTCATGGCCTACCTCGCTACCGAGTTGGGGCCGCGCGGGATCACGGCCAACGCGGTGTCTCCCGGTGCACTGGATACGGACTTCAACGCCGCCGCCCTCGAGCACAACCCCCAGATGCGTGGCTTCATCTCGTCGGTGACCGCCTTGGGCCGCATGGGCCTGGCCCAGGACGTCGGC
>JBCBSZ010000229.1:0-546 GCA_039818945.1 Actinomycetota bacterium | reverse complement strand
CGCGGCGCTAGAACTCACCGCCGAGGTCGACCGGGAGGTCCGCGAGTTTTTTGGCGACATTGTTTTCCAAACCGTGATCCCCAGGGACGTGGCCGTCTCCGAGGCGCCGAGTCATGGACGCTCGGTCCTGGAGCACGAGCCCCGCTCACGCGGAGCACGGGCCTACATAGAGCTTTGCCAGGAGGTGCTGGAGCGTGTCTAGGGAAAGACGCTTGGGACGTGGTTTGGAAGCGCTGCTGGGACGCAGCCTGGAAACACAGCAGCAGCCGACCGATCAGCCCGCCGCCCCGCCGGCGGACGACAAGCCGGTGCTCGTGCTCCGCGACCCCGACCAGGAGTTGGAGGACGAGCTCCCCGAGCCGGCCGCCGGTGACGAACGCGTCACCCGCGACGAAGAGGGCCAGCAGTGGCTGCGGCTCGACCTGGTCGACCGCAACCCGTACCAGCCCCGGCAGACGTTCGACGAAGCCGAGATCGCCGACCTCTGCGACAGCATCCGCACGCACGGCTTCCTGCAGCCGATCGTCGTCCGGCCCGACGGCGAGC
>JBCBSZ010000228.1:0-546 GCA_039818945.1 Actinomycetota bacterium | reverse complement strand
CCCAGGCCGGGGTTCGAGATCTGGAAGAAGATGTCGTAGATCGAACTGGCGATGAAATCGGTGGTGCCGCCGCCCATGATCTCCGGCATCGCGAAATCAGTCAGGGTCAGGGTGAAGACGACGACGGAGGCGCCGATCAGACCGGGTCGGGCCATCGGCAGCACGACATGGCGGAAGGTTTGCAGCCAATTGGCGCCCAGGCTTTCCGAAGCCCGTTCGACATCCTCGGGCACCGCCGTCACGGCCGGCACGATCAACAGAACGGCGAAGGGCAACATGTATTGCACCAGGCCGAAAATCACGGCCGGGAAATTGTAGATCAGATCAAGCGCCGGCAGGCCGAGCGCGGTCAGGAAGCTGTTGATCAGGCCCTGCTTGCCCAGGATGATCAGCCAGCCATAGGCGCGGACGACCTGGCCGATGAAGAAGGGCAGGAACAGCGCGATCAGCAGGAATTTCCGGATCCAGGCCGAGCCGGTCCGCACCATCAGATAGGCATAGGGAAAGGCCAGGAAGATCGTTAGCGCGGTGACGATGAACGCCGCC
>JBCBSZ010000227.1:0-547 GCA_039818945.1 Actinomycetota bacterium | reverse complement strand
CCATGAGTCGTCGGGCAGTCCGATTGGTCGCCTCAGCTGCGTTCGCCGCGCTGGTCGTTGCGGCGTGTGGTGGCGGCACCGACGACGGTGCCGCTCCGGCGACGACCCGCGCAACGGCCGCCTCGACCGCCGCACCGACGACGGCCGCGCCCACGACGGCCGCGCCCACAACGGCAGCGCCCACGACTGCGACGCCCGCGACTGCCGAACCGACGACCGTCGCCCCTACGACGGCACCACCGACGACGGAAGCACCGCTCGCCGTCCTGCGCGTGCTCGTGACGAACGACGACGGTGTCGACGCGCCGGGGATCGACGCGCTCGTCACCGGCCTCTCGGGGCTCGACGGTGTGGAGATCGTGGTGGTTGCGCCCGCCGAGAATCAGAGCGGCACTGCGATGAACCTCACCGATGGCGACGTCGCAGCCGGCTCCGCGACAACTGCGTCGGGCGTCGCGGCGACCGCCGTGGACGGGTTTCCCGCAGATGCTGTGCGGTGGGCGCTGGCCAACGACGGGCCGTTCGACCTGGTGGTTTCCGGATCGAA
>JBCBSZ010000226.1:0-549 GCA_039818945.1 Actinomycetota bacterium | reverse complement strand
CCTTCGCACGGAAGACGTAGAGCATCGGCGGTTCTTCGATCTGTGGGAGACTCGCCTCGCCCGGGCCGAGAAGGAGAAAGACTACCGGCTCCTTTGGGGCGACTATGACGGCGCCGACCCGGTCCAGCTCGTCCAACCCAAAACCTGGTTTGACTCCGTCCAGCCCGCCCTGCTGCGCTGGGCCCGCGACGAACAGCTCCACGACGGCCGCGTCCAACCAGGCGACCTCGACCTCGACGCCAAGACCGACGAACCGCCCAAGGAACTCCTTTCCCATCTCCGCAACAACCTATGGGCCAAGGTCGACGCCTACCTCGCCGAGGAGATGTCCGGCCGCCAAGAAGATCTTCTTCGCTTCTACGGCGCCCTCACGGAGGAAGACTTCCGCCTCGGCTTGGAGCGCGGTGCGGACATCAAAGAGATCCTCCAACTCGTCCGCGAGCTCGCCGCCAAAGCAGGCCCGGCGCCCCTCGTCCAACCCGCCGTCGTACCTAAGCCGCAGAGCTACTTCCGGGGCAGGGGAGACCAAATTGCGGAGATCTTCGACGC
>JBCBSZ010000225.1:0-550 GCA_039818945.1 Actinomycetota bacterium | reverse complement strand
ATCGAAAGGCCGGGCACTGCCGGCCTAAGCTTCACAGGCGAGCGCAAAAAGACTTTGTCCGCTAGTTTTTCTATACGCGGCCATCACGCAGCCTTCTGGGGCGCGGCGGCTTCATCAACGAAATCAGCGAGCGCCTCTTCGACCGCAAGCGCGGCGCGCCGCAGATAAGGATTGGGCGATTCGCGGCCCGTCCGACCGGTGGCGAACAACGCAACGTACCCGTCCTTTTGCGGCATGCTGACATCGAGCGCGGCGACGTCGTTCATGGCGAGGACAGATCGCGCCTGGACCTCCTGAGCCCGCGACCCGCCTGTGCGGCAGAAGACAATCGCGATCTTCGACCCCGCCACGCCTGCTTCGCGCAAGGAACGGATCACTTTCAAAGTCGGCAGGATATCATCCGGCGAATAGCTCGACGGAAGCAGCACCGCGTCCGCGGCGGCGGCGAGCGACAAGGAGACGTTGTCGAGGCGGCCAGCGGTGTCGACAACAACGTCATCATACCGCCGGGCGGAGGCTTTCACTTGCTTCATTTTGTCAACGGCCGCGA
>JBCBSZ010000224.1:0-551 GCA_039818945.1 Actinomycetota bacterium | reverse complement strand
CGTCAACACCGTCACCGGCGGCGTGCAGACCGACCCGTCGGTCGCGTTGCTCGACGAAGGTTCGGTTGTGGTCACTTGGCACGGCGCGCTCGACGACGACCCGGTCGGGGTCGGCGTGCGGCGCTTCGACGCCGACGGCGCCCCGCTTGCCGACGCGGTGCGGGTGAACACGACCACCGACAACGATCAGCAGCACGCGAGCGTCGCGGCGTTGGCGGGCGGCGGATTTGTGGTGGGATGGCAGAGCCGGCATCAGGACGGGCAAGACTGGGGCGTGTTCACGCAGCGGTACGACGCGGCCGGCGTCGCGGTTGGCGACGAGTCGCTCGTGTCGCAAACGACCGCCGACAGCCAGAGCCACGTCGCCGTGGCGGCCGACCCGCAAGGCGGCTACGTGGCCGCGTGGCAATCCCGCAGCGACGGCGCCGCGAGCTGGGACGTGGTCGCGCGGTTCTTCGGCGCCGACGGCGCCGCGACCGGCGACGAAACGGCCCTCGCGGCCGACACGACCGGACGGCAGACCGGCGCGGCGATCGCCGTCGCGGAAGACG
>JBCBSZ010000223.1:0-552 GCA_039818945.1 Actinomycetota bacterium | reverse complement strand
CAGTCCTGATAGGCCATGTTCAAGGGCTTGAAGTAGCGCGCCTCCTCGGGGACCTCGGCCATATGGAACCCCCCGGCCGCGATGTAGCGCTCGATCTGCTCGGGGTTCGGCGCGCCGCGCCCGGTCTCCTCCCCGTTGCCGCGCCAGCCCGCGAGCGGGCCCACACCGGGGCGGCGTTCATGGTGCAGGATGTAATCGGCGTAGTCCGCGTACTTCGCGCCGCCATCTTCGGCCACGAACCCGGGCAGGCCGAGCCGGTGGCCCAGATCGCACAAGACCGACTGGAACCCCCGCACATCGCGGTCGGGTTCCACCACCGGCCAGCGGATCGCGTCCGCCGCGCGGTCGGCATCCGAAATCGGCCGGTCGAGAAGCGAAATGCAGTCGTGGCGTTCGAGGTAGGTTGTGTCAGGCAGGATCAGGTCGGCATAGGCCACCATCTCGGAGGAATAGGCATCGGAATAGATGATCCGGGGGATCACATAGTCGCCGCTCTCGTCGGTGTCGGTCAGCATCTTCATCGTGCCGGCCGTGTTCATCGACGAGTTCCAG
>JBCBSZ010000222.1:0-552 GCA_039818945.1 Actinomycetota bacterium | reverse complement strand
GCGGACCTCCGACAACCGGCTGATCGCGGAGCGGCTCGGCTGGGCACCCTCCCGCCCGCTGGCCGAGGGGCTGGCGCGGACCTATGCCTGGATCGCCGAGGAGGTGGCCGCCGCGGCGGCCGAGCCGGAGAAGCGCGCGAGCTAGGACGCGGCCGCCGTCGCCCGGGGTCGCGGGCGAAGGTCGGGGCCAAGCGCGCCGGTCTCGATCCGATTGCGAAGATGGGCGACGCGGGCAAAGCGCGGGCCCTCGAACGCCTCCGGGTCGGGCGCGCGACCGTCGAGCGCGGCGACGATCTCGGCAATCCCCTCCTCGATCCCCGTCCGGGCCCAGCCGTCCCCCAGCAGGGCCGCGATGCGCGCGCCGCTGACGCGGTAGTCGCGCGCGTCGGTCGCCGCACCAGCGGCCACGGTGAGGCGGGTGCCGGGGATCGCCGCCTCGACCGCCCGGGCGAGGTCGAGGATGCGGTGGTTCCCGTGGAGGGGCGAAAGGTTGAAGGCCCGGGCGCGGATTTCCCCTGCGGGCGCGTCGACAAGGGCGGCAAGCGCCGTCGC
>JBCBSZ010000221.1:0-555 GCA_039818945.1 Actinomycetota bacterium | reverse complement strand
ACCCCTGAGCCACTTCAACTCGCTGCGGCCAAACAACGCCGGGAGCTATATCGCGGTCTACGACCAGGCCTGGCAAACCAGCCTGATCGACCACCCCGGCATCGAACTGGTCAGCCTCGTCGAGCCCGGCACGACCCACCACGCCGGCGTCGAGCTGACCCTGCGCGACTTCCAACTCACCGCCGGGCTCATCGAGCTGACCGACACCGAGGCGCTGCGGACGCTCGACGTGATCATGATCGGCAACCGGCTGTTCCACGAGCCCAGGACCACCGAGCACGTCCTGGAAGTGGTCCGCGAGGGGATCGGGCTGTGCAAGATCGGCAACACGCACGACGGCCCACACCTCAACGCCGACCCGACGCTGTGCGAACTCAGCCTCGCCCAGCCTCCGATCCGGCACTACTGCTCGGGCACGATCTACGGCAGCCTCGAAGGCCACGGCCTGCCCGTGCCCGGCCGCGTCGCCTCGTCCCACCCCGCGATGCCCTGGCTCGAGCCGGGCCACGCGGTCACGCTCCCGTCCTGCGGCAACATCTGCTTCCCCTCGCCCGA
>JBCBSZ010000220.1:0-555 GCA_039818945.1 Actinomycetota bacterium | reverse complement strand
GCTGGCGCGTGAGGCCGATCATGCGCTTGTGGCCTATGCGGGTGATGCAAGCGCGCGCGCCCGCGACCGTGCACTGGAACGGCTGACTGCGGCCGGCATCGAGACCTGTTATGCGGTGGATGCGGCAGCGCTCGCCGAGGCCGTGGCGACCGTCTGACGAAGCCTTGGAAGCCTTGCGCCAAGATGGCTTGCCGCCAGCGGCGCCAGGATCACGGCGTCACTTTCCTGGCGTGCGCAGCTTTTTGACCAGCCCCATCAGCGTCTCGTCATGCTTGATGCGCCGCTTGGTGGCATGAAAGCCGCGTAAGCTGAGCGAGATCGGATAGCCGAGCGCCGTCAGGGGCAGGATGGTTTCGAACAACCGGTCGGTGTCCGGACACCAGTGATTTTTGTAATCGGATTCCCCGACGCCGAGGTCGAAGCAGGTAACTCCGCGCCGCGAGACGTCCTCGATCATCCGCCGCAGCATGATATCGCCGATCGGGTATTTGCCGAAGCGTTCCATGTCGTGCGAATTGACCATGCCGCTGAACCTATTGCCCTGGACAATGCCCC
>JBCBSZ010000219.1:0-557 GCA_039818945.1 Actinomycetota bacterium | reverse complement strand
GAGTGCTTCATGGCGGGCGGCGAGTTATTCGGTGACGACAACCGGCAGGGTGCGGGCGATCTCGCGGAAGACGATCGCCAGGTCGACCGCCGTGTCGTGCGTCGAGATCCCCGGCAGGGCCTTGAGCATCTCGTAACCGGCGAGCGTGACGACGCCCTCGGGCCCGCAGCGGTCCGAGAGCAGCGTGCCCCTCACCGAGTGGGTGTGGAGGATCGCCCCGACGCCCGTGGCCTCCGCCAGCACGACGTGCAGCATCGTCTCGGCGGAGGAGCGGTGCTCGGTCGGCTCGGCCGGCTGCCCGTCGGGCCCGACGACGACGAAGTCGCCCGGCCCGAGCCGGTCCTTGTGCTTGCCGCTGGCGGTGACCAGCAGCCGCAGCGGGTCGGCCGACAGCCGCACGCTGTAGTTGCTGCTGGTGGCCCGCGACCACCCCCGGGCGTGGCACTCCACGCCGATCGCGCGCAGGCCGTCGGCCGCCCGCCGGCGGGCGTCGTCGGTCGGGTTGGCGGGCCGGAGCGTCACCGCCGGATCGTCGCAGACCGCGCGGCCTGTCGTCA
>JBCBSZ010000218.1:0-557 GCA_039818945.1 Actinomycetota bacterium | reverse complement strand
AAGGGGGTACGCCCCCTCAGATCGTAGCGATCACTCCGCGGCGCAGTCGCGCGGCGTGATGTTGCTCTCGGCCGCGAAGGCCATCGCGTCCGCCTCGATCAGCGGATCGACGACCGAGCGGTTCGCCGGGCCGAAGTCCGAGATCTGGATCCAGCGCGCGTTGATCGCGTCCCACTGCGCGATGGCGCCAAGGCCCGGGCCGCCGTGGTTCTCGCAGGAGACGGCGATCTCCGGCCCGAACCCGCCGAGGCCAAGCTCGGCCAGCCGGTCGTTGTCGAGCGTCAGCGCCTCCATCCCATCGCGCATCATCGCGCCAGTGATGTCGGCCACACCGTGGATCTCCTGCGCCGTGCGCGCCGCCTCGGCCGCGAGCATGGCGGCATAGACACCGCGGTTGTAGAGCACCGTGCCGACCTGGTCGCCCGCACCGGCGGCAAGACCGCGGTCGACGACGAACTCATGGATGTCGTCGAAGATCGGGAAGTCCGAGCCGACGCCGTGGAAGGTCACGGCCTTGTAGCCATGGGCACCTTCACCGACCGGCAGGCTGCCGGTCG
>JBCBSZ010000217.1:0-557 GCA_039818945.1 Actinomycetota bacterium | reverse complement strand
TCTCAACCGAGTCCCAGCGGATGGTGTTGTTGGTCGGTGTCTCATTGATGAAGGTGCCGCTATGCACGGCCGACAACGAGACATGGGTCGCCACCTTGTCGCCCTCGGCGATCTGCATACAGGATGTCACCTTGACGTGGGTGAAGGCCTTGCGGAAATCCTCGATCACCGCCTTCCAATGGGCGAGGCCCAGATGCAAGGGCGCCGCGTCGAGGCCGAGGCGCATCGCGACCTCCCGGCTATCGATTACCCACGGCAGATTCGTCGTTTCGCAGCGGCCGTGGCGGATCGGCCCGGCGATGCCGAAGCAGGCCCGCTCGATGGTCCGGGCGGCCGGGCACTCGTCGATGAATGCGGAGATCGCATCTTCGAGCGACGGAAAGCGCTCGCTCGGCAGGCGCCCTTCACCGAGCAGCTCGAAGCGGCCGCCGACGGTCTGTTGTTTGCCCTCCGGCACCGCCGACATCACGGCGAAGCGTGCGTTGGTGCCCCCGATGTCTCCGACCAGAATCTTCATGCTCGCTACCTTGTCCCCCTGGCGATCTTGTCTCCAGTCG
>JBCBSZ010000216.1:0-558 GCA_039818945.1 Actinomycetota bacterium | reverse complement strand
GGCGGCGACATCATCATGGCGGGCACGCCGGCCGGTGTCGGACCGGTCGAGCGCGGCGACAAGCTGCAGGGCAAGGTCGCGGGTCTGCCGGTGCTCGACGTCACGGTAACCTGAGCGTTCGTCAGCCGCCGAGGATCTCGGCGACCCAGGCGGGCACCAGTTCGCTCGCCGGGCCGCGGCGGGTTTCGTGGAAATCACGGCTGGTGTCGCTGTCTTCGAGATTGAGCTCCAGCGTGTGCGCACCGGCCCGCGCGGCGTCCTGCACGAAGGCCGCCGCCGGGTAGACCTGGCCCGAGGTGCCGATGGCCACGAAGAGATCGGCGGCGCGGAGCAGGTCCCAGATCGCCTCCATATGGTAGGGGTATTCGCCGAACCAGACGATGTCGGGCCGGGTGGCGGGGGCCGTGCAGCTGGGACAGGGGGCGGCCGGGTCCATGTCGGCGCGCTGCGCCCAGCCAGCCCCGCAGGCCGCACATTTGGCGCGCGTCAGCATGCCGTGCATATGGAGGCGATCTGGGACCTGCTCCGCGCCGCCGATCTCTTCGTGGCCATCGGCAC
>JBCBSZ010000215.1:0-559 GCA_039818945.1 Actinomycetota bacterium | reverse complement strand
AACAAGGACGCGCCCTATCCCTTCGGTCACCAGAAGCGCACCCTGGGCCTCTCGGCCGAAGCCACCATCGTGCGCTCCGAGTACGGCATGGACTACGCCCTCGGCGGGCTGGTCGGCGACGAGGTCACGGTGCTGATCGAGGTCGAGGCCATCGCAAGAGACTGAGTTGTCGGGGCGCCACCCTCGTCTCATCACCCCGGATGTCGCCTCTCACGAGGCTCCTCCGGGGTGACAATGTAAGAGAGACGCGAGGACGGTGCTACGCTCTACAAATCGTCGCCCCGGCCCTTAGGTGAGCCCGGGACTGCTTGCAGTCCCGGCTGGCGAGACTTGGCAGCCGGCCTCCTCGACCCTCTCGCCGCGCCGCCGTCCGGCCAGCGCCAGGCCGGTGAGGCCAAGGGCCAAGAGGGACAGCGGCCCCGGTGCGGAGAGCTCGGTCGGCTGCCGCAGGGTCCAGGTGTTGTCAGTACCGCGGTCGTCGACGCCGGCGGACGCGAGATGGCTGGTCCAGGACATGGCAGTGTTGGGCCGAAATTCCGCTCCGGCTCCTACGAAAATA
>JBCBSZ010000214.1:0-561 GCA_039818945.1 Actinomycetota bacterium | reverse complement strand
CGGCGTAGCGCTGGATGTTCGTCCACGGCGACGAAGTGTTGGGCCGGGTGGCGATGAAGATGTCGTCGTCGTTCGTTCGGGCTGCGTCGCGGTTGAAGAGCATCGTCAGATCATCGGGGGACAGCCGGGGCGTTCCCTCGGTGTCCACCGTGGACAGCTCGGCTACCACGACCGGCGTCCCCCAGGGATCCGCGGTCGAGGCTCGCCGGGAGACCCAGATATCGGAGACTCCCGACCTGTCCGAGTTGAAGTACAGCTCGAGCTCGTCCGAGCTCACGCACGGATCGTCTTCGAACGCGTCAGGGTCGTTGACGGCGTCGATTGCCACCGGCGTCCCCCAGGGGCCAAACATCACCTCGCCCGTGCTGCTTCCGCCCGACGGGTCCGTGGTGGCGTCGGTCGTCGAGTTCGGGTCCGTCGCGGAGCTCGTAGGCGTCGTCCCGGACGTCGATGAAGGACCGGTGGTCGTCCCGGCCGTGGTCGAGCCCGCGGTCGTCATCGCGGATGAGGACGACGCGGTGGAGCCCGCCGTCGAGCTGGTGCCCGCCGACCCGTCGTCCC
>JBCBSZ010000213.1:0-562 GCA_039818945.1 Actinomycetota bacterium | reverse complement strand
TGTTCGACTACCTGCGGCGCAGCCGCTCGCAGGGATTCGTCGTGTCGCTGAGCGGCGGCGCCGACGGACGAGCGCTCGGCGCGGCGCCGTCCGATTCGCGTGGGCTCACCACGGCTTCGCCCGCGGGCACCCTTCCCAGGTACTTGCGTGGCACCCGGCAGTGGACCGTGACGGTTTCATCGGTGAACGTGCGGCTGAGCACCTCGCCGTGCTTCGCCAGGTAAGCAAGCAGTCGGCCGTTGCCCACGCTGGTCTCGATATCGACCTCGACGAACTCGCGGCTGAGCGCGTCGCTCACGGCCTGCGACAGGCGGTCGAGGCCCTCGCCGGTTCGCGCGCTGATGCGCACGGCGCTCGGGTAGTGCTGTTCGAGCACCGTGAGCGCCGCCTCGTCGGCGGCGTCGGCCTTGTTGAGCACCAACAGCGTGTCCTTCTGCTCGATGCCGATCTCCTCGAGCACCGAGTAGACGGCGAGGATCTGGTCGAGCGCCGAGGGGCTGCTCGCGTCCGCGACGTGCAGCAACAAGTCGGCCTGCCGGGCTTCTTCGAGGGTCGCCTTGAA
>JBCBSZ010000212.1:0-564 GCA_039818945.1 Actinomycetota bacterium | reverse complement strand
GCAGATCACCTTCGGTCGAGAGGCGGCGATGCAGGAGCCGGTGGTCGGCGACGACGTCGGGGCCGGGTCCCCCTGTCGACGTATCCACGCCGAGAACACGTGCTCACGGCTCTCGCCCAGCGGCACGATCTCGGCGTACAGGCCGAACGCGCCGGATGAACCGACCCGCAGCGCAGCCGATCCGTCGACACCGGCACCGGGCACCAGCGAGGTCGTGTTGCTCGGGTCGCCGCTGTAGAAGGTGTCGCCGAGCTCGGCCGTCTCGAAGCCGGGCAGCTCGAGGCGGTTGCAGGGCAGGCCGGCCGCCGTCCCCGCCGCCCACGGGTCCGGCGCCGGGGCCCCGGACGCAGCCGTCGTCGGTGCGGCCTCGACCGTCGTCGGAGTGGCCGTCGTGGCGGGGACCGCCGTCGTCACCGTCGTTGCCGGGACCGTCGTCGCCGGCAGGCCGGTGGTCGCCGGTGCCGTCGTCGTGGCGGGGAGGCCGACCTCGGCCCCGGGGTCGTCGTCGGCGCCGACGAGTTGGGGCACCGCGACGGCGATGACGATGGCGGCGAGCGCGCCGAC
>JBCBSZ010000211.1:0-567 GCA_039818945.1 Actinomycetota bacterium | reverse complement strand
CCGTTGGTTCGCCGACAAAAAGCAATTCCCCGCCTTCATCGAGGAGGACAACAAGATTCGCACGTTCCTCAACGAGCGCCTGGCCACGTACTACGGGATCGAGGGCGTGGAGGGCGAGGAGATGCGGCGGGTCGAGCTCGACCCCGAGAGCCCGCGTGGCGGGGTGCTCACGCTCGCGTCGACGCTGATCGTGACCTCCAACCCGACCCGCACGTCGCCGGTGAAGCGGGGCCTGTTCGTGCTCGAGAACTTGCTCGGCACACCGCCCCCGCCCGCGCCGCCGAACATCCCCGAGCTCGAAGCGGCCGCGGACGAGTTCGGCGACCGCGAGCCCACGCTCCGCGAGCTGCTCGCCGCGCACCGCGACTCGCCGCTGTGCGCGTCATGCCACAACCGGATGGACCCGATCGGCCTGGCGCTAGAGAATTTCGACGCGCTCGGGCGGTTCCGCGAGTCCGAACGCGACACGCCGATCGACCCCTCCGGCGTGCTCATCAGCGGCGAGTCGCGGTGCGCGGCGAGCAGCTCGCGGAGCGTGGGCTCGCGGTCGCCGAACTCGTCCGGACG
>JBCBSZ010000210.1:0-568 GCA_039818945.1 Actinomycetota bacterium | reverse complement strand
CTCGAAGGTAAAGTCCCGTTGGCTCGAAAACCGGGTCGCGTCGTCGCGGGATTCGTCGTTGGGGGAGACCGTCGGTCCCCCCCGATGCTGGGGCCCGTTCGGCGTGAAGATGATCACCACCCGCCGGGGGGCATCGCCGTCGGCGTGGATCCGGCTCACCGGGATGAGGGGCCAAGCCGCGCTCGTAAGACCCGCGCCGGCGAGGCCGTAGCCGGTCGTCTCGAGGAAGCGTCGTCGCGAAATACGCATCGTCGTCTACTCCTGCTCCGCGTCGATGCGAACGGTCCCGAACTCCTCGGCAGCGACGACTTCTTCGAGGAGCGCCCGGACGTCTCCCCCGGTCGCCACCGACGTCGCCTCGAGGGCGCTGACCATCGCCCGATCCCCGCGGGCTTCGAAGTGCCCGAAGGCGAACCGAAACAACCGTCGCGCTACACACCGCGCGGTGTTGGGGTGCGCGGCGAGCTGGCCAACCAGGTCCGGTGCGTCGGCGAACGACAGGATAGCCCCGTCGACCGGGATCTCTCCGGCCGTGTCCCAGGCCCGACCCGTTCCATCGGCGGCGGAC
>JBCBSZ010000209.1:0-569 GCA_039818945.1 Actinomycetota bacterium | reverse complement strand
CGGCTCGGTGATGCTCGCGATCAACCCGATCCGCGCATCCCCCGCGGCGTACTCCGACTCCGCGTGGTACTGGTACCGTGTCGCGTGCACGCCGGGACCGCCCGAGCCGCTCCAACCCGGATCGGAGTAGGTCATTCGGCGCGCGGAGTGCGCGCCGCCGCCCGCCACGTTGCCGATCCAGTAGTGGTGCGTCGCGACCGTTTGACCGCCGACCCGCTTCGACACCGTTGCGACGCCGTCGGTCGCCGGGTACGCGATCGACAGGCTGCGTTGGTTGGTGGTCGTGTCGGTCACCGCGGTGACCCGCGCGCGGTTGTTCGTGTCCGCGTAGCCGAGGGTGACCTCGTCGCCGACTCGGTTGGTGATGGTGTCGACCCGGCCAACCAGCCGCTCGCCCAACTCGCCGTTGGGCAAGCGCTCGCGCTGGGCCATGACGGTGTCGTCGGCGCCGTCGCCGTCGAGGTCGCCGTGGTAGAGCCGCAGCGGCCGTTCCTCCGAGACATGATAGGTCGTGTTCAGGCCGAGGTTGGTCACCGCGTAGTCGATGTCGCCGTCACCGTCGAAGTCGC
>JBCBSZ010000208.1:0-569 GCA_039818945.1 Actinomycetota bacterium | reverse complement strand
CCACTCGGAGACAGGTGAGACACCGCGGGTGCTTCACCGAAGCCTTCGCCCACCGGGGTGTCAGCATCGAGGGCTGGAGCGCCGTTCCCTCGGAGGTCTGCGTCGCGGACCCGTCCGACGCCGGACAGGGTGTCGACGTCGAGCAGCGAGGCGAGTTTCTGTTCCTGAGTCTTCGTCGCGTCCGGCTTCGCCTCCACGGCGGCGACGTCCCATGGCCCCTTGCGCGCCGCCGCCGTCAGATTCTCGCTTACGGTGAGCGGTCCGAAACAGCGCCGGCCCTCGGGTACAAGACCCAGTCCCGCGCGCGCGGCCTCGTGCGGGGCGAGCCCCGCCATGTCGTGCCCGTCAAACGCGACGCTGCCGGCAGAGGGACGCAGAAGCCGGCAGATCACCTTGATTGTGGTGCTTTTGCCCATCCCGTTGCGGCCCACGACGGACATGACGCCCGACGGCAACGTGAGGTCCACCCCCTGCAGCGCATGGGAGGCGCCGTAGAAGACGTTAAGGCCGCGGACTTCCAAGACCGGCTGGCCCGGGATGCGATCAGTGGTGGGCAAGACCGCCTCCCA
>JBCBSZ010000207.1:0-569 GCA_039818945.1 Actinomycetota bacterium | reverse complement strand
GCCCTCGGCGACCTCGCTCGAGGCGGCGATGATCGCCTCGGCGCGCTGGGCGTCGAGCTTCCCGAGCGCCAGGTTCGCCTCGGCGCAGGCCTTCTTCAGGTGGCCGAAGGCGTGGATCACCGCCGCGGGGACCGGGCGGTGGGCGATGGGGAAGTTGTCCACGGCGCGGGCGGTGGAGGCGCCGTAGAGGGCGTCGGCGGGGACGGGCATCTCGCCCATCGAGTCTTTTTCGATCCGGGTTCCCCCGGAAGTCGGGCCGGCGTCTGGTGTAGTGCTCATGCCCGGAGGGTAGCCGAGTTGTCGGGGCGATGGGCGGTCAGGCGGCGTGGCGCTCGCCCTCGTCACGCGGCGGTTCATCGTCCGCGGCGACGTGCTCGGCGAGGCGGTCGAGGAGGGCGGTCGCGCGGTCGCGGAGGTCGTTGAGGATGGCGTCGGCCTGGACGGGGGTGAGCGAGTACTCCTCGGCGACGCCCCGCTCCTCCTGGAACTGGGCGAAGCCGTCGTCGCCCAGGGCGCGTTTGAGCATGGCGGCGGGCGTCTTGATCTCGATCAAGGCCTGCTTCGCCTCG
>JBCBSZ010000206.1:0-570 GCA_039818945.1 Actinomycetota bacterium | reverse complement strand
CGGGCCGCATCGGATTGAGCGACCTCGGCAAGCCGACCAGCGAATGGATTCCCGGCTGGGTGGACGAGCCGGAGCGAACGGGGGACCGCATCACGGGCAGCGTCGTCACCGTCGACACCTTCGGCAACCTGATCAGCAACATCGACGCCAGCATGGTCCGCGACTTCAACGAACCCGTGGTCAGCGTCGGACAGCGTGAACTGCCCATGCAGCAGACCTACGGCCGCGCCGCGCCGGGCGAATACCTGGCCCTGATCAATTCCTTCGGTGTCGTCGAGGTGGCGCGCGCCGAGGGGGATGCGGCGCTCGGTCTGGGGCTCGGCCGCGGTGCGCCGATGACGCCCAAAGGCACCAAGTGACGGAGCAGGACGAGCAGCAGCACGATCGTCACTTGCGCGATGGCGACGGTGGCGAGCGCGACCGGACCGTCGGCGGGGGGCTTGAAGTCGAGGACCGTCTTGGCGGCGTAGTGGGCGGCGAACATCCAGGCCATCCACGCAAAGAGTCGCAACGCGCCGCGCGGCCGAACGGTGCTGTGGCAGAAGCAATAGCTGCGCGCGAGGGACGACC
>JBCBSZ010000205.1:0-570 GCA_039818945.1 Actinomycetota bacterium | reverse complement strand
CTCGACGCCTTCGACCCGGCCTACGCCACCGAGCTCGGCCGCAAAGCCGAGTTTCTCGGCGCCGAGGACGTGGCGCGCTTGGTCGTGGCGCTCGACGACGGCGACGTCGGCGGTGTGCGGCCCGAGCTCGTCGACCGGCTGTGGCGGTCGGTGATCTTCCAGCTGCGCGGCGGCGCCGAGGTCTACGCCGGTCTCCAGGAGAAAGGCCTCGGCAATCCGCTCATCCTTCCCAGCGAAACCCGGACGCTGGCGTCGATGACCCGGGCGCTCAACCGGCGGGCGCCGTCGGACCGTCGGTTCGAGCCGCTGGTGGACGCCTTGGTCCGCCTCGGCCGCGGCGACGGCTGGGGCAGCACCCAGGCCGACGCGTCGGCGCTCCTCGCGCTCGGGCGACACATCCGATCCTGGCTCGAAGAGCTCGCCCAGAGCGACCTCGCCGCCGACCCCGAGAGCGACGCCGGCTGCGTCGTCCGGCAGCTCAAGCGCCGCCGCGACAAGCTCGCCCGCCTGCCCCAGGACCTCGTCGAAGAGACCGCCCGCACGGCGAGCGCGTCGCACCACGCCTGGGCC
>JBCBSZ010000204.1:0-570 GCA_039818945.1 Actinomycetota bacterium | reverse complement strand
CCGATGCGAACGAAAGGACCGCCGAAGCCCACGGCGAGGCTTTGAAGGGCTGGGCGCGTCTCGTGCTCGCTCGGGGGGCGACCGGCGACGCGGCGTCGCTCGCGGAGCGTAGCCTCGAGGTCCTCGAGACGGTCTTCGCCCCGACGCACGCGAGCGTCGAAGAGATCCGCGCCCTCTTGGAGGAGATCAATAGCGGGGGCTAATCACGGGGCAAGCGGGGGAGGCCGTGCTCCAGCTCTTGGGAAAGCCAGCCCTTCGTCACCCGCCATTGGCGCACCGTCGTCGCCCGCGACTGGCCGAGCACCTCCGCGGTTTCTTCGAGGGAAAGACCGGCGAAGAAACGCAGCTCCACAAGCCGAGCTCGTTCCGGACTCTGCCGCTCGAGCTCTTGGAGACAGGCTTCCACCGCGAGGACTTCGTCGGGGCGTCCGCCGAGCCCGACGTCGCCGAGCTCCGCCAGCGAGATCTTTTGGACGTCGCCGCCGCGTTTTTCAGCCCAGAGCGAGCGAGCTTCGTCGACGACGATCCGCCGAAGAATTCGCGACGCGATGGCAAAGAAATGTCCCCGAT
>JBCBSZ010000203.1:0-572 GCA_039818945.1 Actinomycetota bacterium | reverse complement strand
TACCTCCGCGTGCGTGTCGACGGAACGACGCACGGACTCGAAACGCCACCGAAGCTCGACCGTCGGAAGAAGCACGAGGTCGACGTCGTGGTCGACCGGATCGCCGTGCGGCAGAAGTCCCGGGGGCGGATCGCGGAGGCGGTCGAGCTGGCGTTGTCGTTGATCGCGTGGCGCGACGGGCTCGTGCCCGCGACCCTCAACCACCAGACGCCTGATCCCGCGTGCCCGATCAATGTCTCTGGCGACCATCGCGAGGTCGACGGCGACACCGTGCTCTCAGTCAACTACGCGTTGACGGGCCAGGCGGTCGCCGCAGTGGTTGCTTCTGAACGCACGTGACACGACACGCAATGGCTCAGCGAGCGAGATCGCCTTCGGCCAAGGCTTCTGTCGGAAACGGATCGGACTGGGTCGAGAGCTTCCCGCCGATCGCTCGACGTGACGCAAAGCTGCTGGTCCTCGGCTCGATGCCGGGGGTGGCGTCGCTGGCGGAGGGGCGCTATTACGCGCACTCGCGCAACGCGTTTTGGCCGATCATGGGTGCGCTTTTCGACTTCGACCCAGGCGCTGCC
>JBCBSZ010000202.1:0-575 GCA_039818945.1 Actinomycetota bacterium | reverse complement strand
GTTGTGCGGCGTCAGCGGGTCGAAGCTCCGCCCGCAGCCGTCGCACGAGAGGTGCTGGCTGTGCGTCCGCAGCCGCCACTTCGGCTCGGGGCGGTCGTCCTCGGGGTAGGCGGCGTGCAGCACGCCGCGGCCCATGCCGAGCGCCGCCTCGACCGCCTCGGCGATCCGCGCCCGCGACTTCTTCCGCACGGTGATCCGGTCGATAACGACGGCCACCTCGTGCCGCCGGCGGCGTGACATGACCGAGACCGTCCTCCTCACCCTCGGTCGCCTGCCCAAGGGCCTCGAGCTCGCCCGCGCCGTCACCGCCGCTGGCCACCGGGTCGTGGCCGTCGATCCCCTGGCCCTCAACCTCGCCCGCACCTCGCGCGCCGTCGCCCGCTGCCACCGCGTGGCCCCGCCCGCGACCGAGCCCGAGCGCTTCCGCGCCGACCTCGTCGCCGTCGACTGCGCCCTTACCGTCGCCGTCCAGCTCGCCGTGCCTGCTTCCTCCGATCAAGCACTCTTCTACCCGCAATTCACGCTGCTGGGCACACAACGTCCAAGGACAGAACCGCCCTCCGACTGGCGACGGC
>JBCBSZ010000201.1:0-576 GCA_039818945.1 Actinomycetota bacterium | reverse complement strand
CCGCCAACGGCATCGAGCCCCTCCCCGCCACCGTGCAGCGCGTGATCGACGAGTCGGGCTACCTGAACGAACTGGCGCGGCTCTACCCCGAGCCGCAGGAGCGCGAGGCGCGGGTCGCCGCGGTGGGGGAGCTGGTCAGCGCCGCCGACGCGTACTCAGCCAAGAGCGGGAACCCGACGCTGCAGCGGTTCCTCGACGACGTCGCCAAGTGGCGTGCGATCGAGATCGCGTCCTGACGATATGCTGTAACCTGCCCCGACCGGACGGCGCCGCCGCTTGCCGGATCACCGCGTCGCCGGGAAAATTCGCGCAGCAGCCGGTCTTGCCGAATTTTTGATTTCCGAGGTGCGTACGGGCCCGGATCGGAATGGACCTCGACCAGTCCGTCGTTCTGGAATTGCTGGTAGGCTTTCGCGACGGTCAGCGGATTGGCACCCTGCTCGGCCGCCAGCGCTCGGACAGAGGGAAGCATCGCTCCCTCGGCATAATCGCCCTGGATGATCGCGGCCGCAATCTGGTCGCGCAGTTTGAGATAGACAGGTCGAGCTTGGCTCATAAGTCCCCGGAAATTCAAAG
>JBCBSZ010000200.1:0-576 GCA_039818945.1 Actinomycetota bacterium | reverse complement strand
ACCCGGGTCGCCACCACCGGCAAGCCCGCGGCCATGGCTTCCAAGATCGCCAGCGGGAAGCCTTCGTAGAGCGACGGCAAGCAGTAGACGTCGGCGGCTTGGAAATATACCGCCAGGCGGTCGCGGTCGACCTGTCCGGCGAATTGCACGGCACCTTGGAGCTTGAGCTTGTCGCGCAGCTGCGCCAGGGCCGGGAGCTGTTCGCCGTCGCCGACGATGACCAGGCGCGCCGCGGGCACGGACTCGCGCAGCAGGTACATCGCCATCATCAGCACGGCGACGGCTTTGCGCGTACGCAGCCGCCCGACGTAGAGCACCGTCGGGCGTTCGTGCTCCGGCGGACGGGTCGCCGCCGCGGCGGCGAGGGAGCGACCGAGGGACGAGTCCACCGAGATTCCGTTGTAGATCACCTCGCGTCGGCCGGCGACGCCGTAGTCGGCTTCGAGCTCGCCGAGGGTCACCCGGCTCGGCGCCACGACGGCGTCGGCCCTGGCGCCGATGAAGCGGCCGAGGGCGCTCTGGATCCGCGACTTCATGTAGAAGAGGTGCTCGTCCCAACTGGGCCGGGACACGACC
>JBCBSZ010000199.1:0-577 GCA_039818945.1 Actinomycetota bacterium | reverse complement strand
CCAGGCCCGCTGAGATGACGGTAACCGATCCGGTGTCGGAGATCGTTGCGTCGCTCCACGGGATCGATGTGCCGAAGGGACCGCACCTCCTGCCGAACATCGTCCGACGGCTCAAATCGGGCGACTACGAGCGGCCGGAGATCGAGGCCGGGCTCGCGAACCTTCAGCCCGGCGATGCCATTGTCGAGATGGGAAGCGGTGCGGGCGTCGTCGGCGCCGTGCTGACCCGGTCCGACCCCGGCATACGGCTCGCCTCCTTCGAGGGGAACCCGGACCTAATCCCGCATATCCGCGAGCTGTACGCGCTGAACGGGCTCTCGGACCGGATCGGCGTCCTGAACCGGATCGTCGTGACCGGGACCGAACCGCCGGCCTCGGTGAGCTTTCACATCCGCCGGAATTTCCTCGGCTCCCGCCGCTCGGCCGAGAACAACGAGCCGGATACGCGCGAGGTCGAGATCGCGACGATCCACTACGACGAGGTCCGGCGCGACCACCCCCACAACGTCCTCGTCCTCGACATCGAGGGGGCGGAGCTCGAGTTTCTCGCGGGCGCCGATCTTCGCGGCATCGACCT
>JBCBSZ010000198.1:0-577 GCA_039818945.1 Actinomycetota bacterium | reverse complement strand
CGTCTTGGCTGCGGTCTTCCACCGAGACGAACATATGCCCCTGCCCGCCCAGAAGCTTATCGAGCAGGGTTTGCCGAAACCCGCTCATCAGCGACATGGTGACGATCAGAGCCGCCACGGCGAGCGCGATGCCCACGAAGGAGATGATCGATATCATGGATGCGCCGCCATGCTCGCGGCGCGCGCGCAGATAGCGCCAGGCGAGCGTTCTTTCGAACGCGCCGAACGCGCCGGCTTTGCCTGCGCCCTCGCTCACGAAGCGCCCTGCATCTTGGCGACGGCCTCGGCGAGGGGCAGCTCAGACCGCTCGCCGGTGGCCCGTTCTTTCAGCTCGACAACGCCCTTCCCGACGCCCTTTGGACCGATGATGACCTGCCAGGGCAGGCCGATCAGATCCATCCTCGCGAACTTCGCGCCGGCGCGGTCCTCCGTCTCGTCGTAGAGCGGATCGAAGCCCGCTGCGGCGAGCGCCGCATAGGTTTCCTCGCACGCCTTGGAGACCGCCTCATCGGTCGGGCGCATATTGATGATCCCTGCCCCGAACGGCGCGACGGGCGCCGGCCAGACGATGCCGTCC
>JBCBSZ010000197.1:0-579 GCA_039818945.1 Actinomycetota bacterium | reverse complement strand
CCGATCGAGGCGGACCGTGTTGCGCCCCGGTTGCAGTACGCCGAGTACGTCAACCAAGGCAAGTTCCAGGTCCTTCACTGCGGTCTGGACAACGCCTGGGGCAACTTCGGTTTCGTCTCCGACGGCGGCATCGACGGACGCCTGACCATGAACAACAACGACCTGATCCCGAGCCTCCTTTACCCGGACGGGCCGTTCCTGGGCGACGTCGCCGACACGCTGGCCAACTTCTACGACGGCGAGCTGCAGGACGAACAAGAGTAGGTGGATGTAGGATGTACGATGTGAGATTGACGATGTCGGAAGAGAGGCGGCGCAGCAGCTCGCGCGACTGGAGCGGGTTCCCGAAGCCCGCGGCTACCTCCGCGATGGGATCGAAGAAGCCCGCCGCCAAGGCGACGCCCACGCCGCCGGCGAGATGGGTGAGTTTCTTGCGTCGCTCGGCGCCGAGGGCGAGTGACGACCGAGAAAGTGGGAGGGCGAGGCTCCCGCCGAGCCACGCGTGCCGGGCCACTCTCTTGTGGCGCCGGCGCGGCGGGAGCCACGCCCTCCCGGTGCGTGGGTCCGCTCGACGGTGAG
>JBCBSZ010000196.1:0-580 GCA_039818945.1 Actinomycetota bacterium | reverse complement strand
CGACGGTGTTGTTGATGAGTTGTTGAAAGTTGCCCTCGATGGCGCCGGATGCGCCGCCGACGGCTTCGCTGGCGAAGGCGCCGGTCAAGATGGCTCCTAGGGTACCTCCGACGCCGTGGACGCCGAAGGCGTCGAGCGAATCGTCGTAGCCGAACATCGGCTTGATGAGGGCGACGGACCAGTAGCAGACGAAGCCGGCGAGGACGCCGATGACCAGCGCCCACATGGGCGTGACGAAGCCCGAAGCCGGGGTGATGGCGACGAGGCCGGCGACGGCGCCGGTGATGCCGCCGAGGACGCTTGGTTTGCCGTCGCGCAGTTTTTCAGCCAGCAGCCAGGCGAGGACGGCCGAGGCGGCGGCGAAGTGGGTGTTGACGAAGGCGGCGGCTGCGACGCCGTCGGCGGCGAGCGCGACCATCTGCCGGACGCGGCGGATTGGCGCGAAGGCTATCTGCCCCAAGAGGCCCGCCCGACGGCCGCCCCCAGACCCGCCCGGGGTGCCGCTTCGCTCACACGCAAAGGGCCCACAGGTCCTGCGCCGCAAACCATCGCCGAGTTTCACGCCGAGGGCTCGCGGCGG
>JBCBSZ010000195.1:0-581 GCA_039818945.1 Actinomycetota bacterium | reverse complement strand
CGATACGCTGAAGCTGGCCGATCAGTTCGCGTCGCACCTGGAAAACGCGGCCCGGATCGACGTCTTACCGGTCAACCGTGTCATCGCCGCGATGGAGATCGCCGACATCGACGTGGTACGCACGAAGTTCGAGGCGCAGACGCTGCTCGCCGAGCTGGATGTCGACGGGATCGTCGTCGGCACCATCGCCGCCTACGAGCCGTACGACCCGCCGAGGCTGGCGATCTCGATCGAGCTCTACACGAGCAAGCCGTTCGAGCGTGAGGTGGCGCAGAGCCTGCGCCGCCTGAGCCGGGCGACGACCGGCCCGCAATCCCTGGGCACGCTTCCCGACGATACGAAACAGCCGGTCAGCGTGGTCAGTGCCTCGCTCGATGCCGGCGACCCGCTCGTGCGCGAGCAGATCCAGCGCTTCGCCAAGAACCGCGGCAACCCCGGCAGCCAGAACACGGATTACGACTGGCATCTCTACCACATGAGTATGGACCGCTTCAGCGAGTTCGCGACCTATGTCATGAGCTACCGGCTGCTCGACGCCGAGGCCCGCCGCGTGATCGACACCGGACGCGCACGCGGCGGCA
>JBCBSZ010000194.1:0-581 GCA_039818945.1 Actinomycetota bacterium | reverse complement strand
GCTGGCCGCGGACATGTGGGAGGTCGACGTCCGGGTCACGCGCGACGGCGTGCCCGTGGCCTGCCATGACGAGCGCCTGCGCCGCCTGGCCGGCATCGACGACGCGATTGCCGACATGGACTGGGCCGATCTCGCCGATGTCCCACTGGCAACCGGCGGCACGGTGCCGTCGCTCGACCAGGTGATCGATTTGGCCCGGGAAACCGGCACGGCGCTGTATCTGGACCTGAAGTCGCCCGACGCCGGCGAGGTGGCGCTTGGGCTGCTCGGTCGCCGGGGCTTTGACGACGCGGTGCTCGGCGAGTGGGACCCGGCCGCGATTGACCGGCTGCACCGCGCCGGCTGTCCTCTGCCGCTCTCGATCCTGCTGCCGGTCGGCGCCGACCCGTTCGCGCTGGCGGCACAGACGACGCTGGACATGATCCACCCGTGCTGGGAACACGCCACGCCGACCCCTCAGGACCTGCTGACGCCCGACCTGATCGCCCGCGCCGCTGCCGAGGACCTCGACATAATCACCTGGCACGAGGAACGGCCGGCCATCCTTGAGGACCTGGTGGCGATGCCGGTGCTGGGCATCT
>JBCBSZ010000193.1:0-582 GCA_039818945.1 Actinomycetota bacterium | reverse complement strand
CCACGACCCCTCGCTCGTGTCCCGAACGCTCGTCGTCAACGCAGAGATCGCCGTCGCCGCACCGAACTATCTCGAGGCCCGCGGCACGCCGAAGACCGCCGAAGACCTCGCCGACCACGACTGCATCGTCGGATACGGAGGCACCAACCTCCCCAACCCACGCTGGCCCCTGCTCGCCGGCGGGACCCGAGATGTCTCGGGCAAGCTGACGACCAACCACACCGGCCTGAGCCTCGAGGCCGCCAAGCGTGGGCTGGGCATCGCCCTGGTCATCGACCGTGCCGCCGAGGCCGAGCTCGAGTCCGGCGAGCTCATCTGGGTGCTCCCCGACGTCATCGGCCGTCGCGACCACGCCCGCCTCGTCTATCCAGACCGCGAGTTCCTCGATCCCAAGGTGCGCGCCTTCATCGACTTCGTCGTCTCGCAGGTCCAGGCCCGCCGCACCGACTAGCGGGTCCGTCAGTTCGCTTGGGCTTCGTCGGCGAGCTGCACCCGTGATCGCGCCCGTTCGGCAAGATCGGCGCGGCCGGAAGCTTCGGCCAGCGACAGCGCGGTTTGGGCCGTCGCTCGCGCCTGGTCGAC
>JBCBSZ010000192.1:0-585 GCA_039818945.1 Actinomycetota bacterium | reverse complement strand
TGGCACCATCGAGACTTGGACCAGGGATGTCGAAGGCTACATCGTCGGTTTTATGGGCATTCTCACACCCGACACTGTCGATCTGGCAAGTCCAGGTGACGACATTACGTTTGTCGATCCGGCGGAGGCGGCGACGGAGGCGACGGCGGCGCTCAAGGCCGCGTCCCGGAAGGCTAGCTAGAACGCAGGGCGGTGCTGGGGGCGACGAGCGAGGCTCGGCGGGCGGGCAGGTATCCGGCGACCAAGGCCACGGCGGCGAGTACAAGCAGCAGCTGGGCCCCATGGCCGGCCAGGGGGCGCAACTTGGCGAGCATGGCAAGGGGGGAGCTGGAGGTGGCGACGGGGCGTGCTGAGGTGGCGGCTGACGTGGCGGCTGACGTGGCAGATGATGTGGTGGCTGTGATCTGCTGAGGGATGACCAGCTTGGTCTTCACAAGCACGAGCTCGGCGTCGGAGATGTTGTTCGCGTCGACCAGCTGCTTGACGGAGACCTTGTACTTGCGTGCGATGCGGTAGAGCGTCTCACCCCTGCAACGGACATGCGTGAACCACTGTAACAGGTAGGCCAGCAACACGGGGTAGCGG
>JBCBSZ010000191.1:0-587 GCA_039818945.1 Actinomycetota bacterium | reverse complement strand
AGGCCTTCATCGCCATCGGAAAGACCCGTCCCGTGGAGCCGGTGAAAACCTCCTGCCCCAACCCACGGGCCCAGTCCTGCACGGCGTCCGGGCCGAACGCGTCGAGCGCCGGGGTCAGCCACTCCGCCGCCGCGCCATAGCCCGCGCGAAACGCCGCCGGCGGCTCGCCCTTGGTCAGGTTGAGCCCGGATTTCCCGGCCATGAGGAACTTGCGCCCCAGGGTCGGCATCGCTTCGGCCAGCAGCACCCGATGGCCGGCGCCGCCCAGCATTTCGGCCGCCATCAGGCCGGCGGGTCCGCCGCCGATCACCAGTGCCTCTGCGCTCTCCATACCCTTGCCCCTCGCGCCGCCCGCGCCATCCTTGCCGCCATGACAGACGACCTTCCGCCGGCCTGTCCGCTCTGCGGGCGGCCGATCCCAACCCATGTGCCGCAAAGCCAGCACCACCTGATCCCCAAACTCAGGGGCGGCAAGGGCGGGCCGACGGTACTTTTGCATCAGATTTGCCACAACGAGATCCACGCAACCCTGTCAGAGACCGATTTGGCGCGAGAGTATTCCACGATTGAGGCCCTGCGCGGCCACC
>JBCBSZ010000190.1:0-587 GCA_039818945.1 Actinomycetota bacterium | reverse complement strand
CAGCTCCAGGGTCCCGGATCCGCCGCTCAGCTCGAAGGCCACGTGCCGCAGCTCGCGCGCCGCATCGAGCTCGAAGGCGACGGACCCGGTGACCGGAAGCTCGAAGGGATAGAGGAAGCCGAGGCCGGGGATGATCTCGCCGAGCACGCCGGGATGGACCGCGTCGGGGAAGACCGTGACGCGAAACTCGTCCTCGACGCAGCTCCGGCTGACCTCGACGGAGAAGGACAGCCGCTGACCGCCGACTAGGAGATAGAAGTCGAGCTCGGCGTGGCGCTCGAGCTCGCTCGAGCGAAAGCCGAGGTCGAGGGCTTCGGCGCGCAGATGCACCGCCGAGGCTTCGTCGGAGAAGGTGAAGCTGCCGTCCTCGAGCCGGTCGATGACCCGCCTGACGCTTTCCTCGCCATTGTCCATCACATGCGCCATGTAGGCGCGCACCGTCTCCAGCCCGAACTGACGCACCATGCGCTCGAGCTCGCCGGCACCCTTGGCGCACGAGGCCACCTGGGCCTGCAGGTCGGCGATGTTCTGCCGCGGGTTGCGTGCCGGATAGGGCCCTGACTCCAGCAGTGCCTGCACCTCGTCGT
>JBCBSZ010000189.1:0-590 GCA_039818945.1 Actinomycetota bacterium | reverse complement strand
CCTCGCGTTGCGGCCGACGATACTGGCGGCATCCGCTCAACGACCCGCGAGACCCGCCGATGGACCCCAACCAAGACCTGACCGCCTACTGCCGTGACGTGGCCGATCGGGCGAAGCGCGCCTCCGCGGAGCTCGCGACCCTCCCCGGAGCGGTGAAGATCGCGTGGCTGCGGCGGTCGGCCGAGCTGCTCCGAGCGAGCCACGACCGGCTAGCCGAGGCGAACGAACGGGACCTGGCCGCGGCGCCCGGCTACGGGCTGACCGACGCACAGGTCGATCGCTTGCGGCTCACCCCCGACCGGGTCGAGGCGATCGCGGTCGGCCTGGAAGAGGTCGCGGCGTTGCGCGACCCGATCGGCGCGGTGACCGACTCGACGGTGCGCCCCAACGGGCTGCGGATCGACAAGGTGCGTGTCCCGCTCGGCGTGGTGTTCTTCATCTACGAGTCGCGGCCGAACGTGACGGCCGACGCGGCGGCGATCTGCGTCAAGGCGGGCGACGCGGTGATCCTCCGCGGCGGCAAGGAGGCGATCCACTCCAGCCGGGCGATCGTCGAGTTGCTCGGCGAGGCCGCGGGCGAGACCGGCCTG
>JBCBSZ010000188.1:0-594 GCA_039818945.1 Actinomycetota bacterium | reverse complement strand
GGGAGCCGGTTTTGTTGCCGGTGGAACGCGATCCGCACCCTGCGATCCTGGGCAGCTGACAGCCAGCCCAACCCAATCCGCGAGGGCGCCCGATCGCGTTCCACCGGCAACAAAACCGGCTCCCCGCCGCGCTCGCCAATGGCGTAGGTGCCCCAATGGGACGCTGTGAACTTCATGGCCATGCCGGGTATTTAGCACATCCGGGGAAACCGGAAATCACGATGGGGTCAGCGCCGGCTCCGCGCCGCCCGCCGTTCCAGCCAGGCGAACAGTTGCGCCAGGCTAAAACACAGCAGGAAATACAGCACTGCGGTCGTAATCCAGGCCTCGAAGATCACCCGGGTCGAGGCGACCAGCTCGACGGTTTTGTAGGTCAGTTCCTGCAGCGAGATTAGCGAGATGATCGAGCTGTCCTTGATCAGGGAGATGAACTGGTTGGCCATCGGCGGCAGGACCTTGCGCAGCGCCTGGGGCAGGACGACGAAGCGCATTTCGTCGATCCAGTTCAGCCCGATCGACCGGGCCGCCTCGTGTTGGCCCTTGCCGACCGACTGAATGCCCGCCCGCACGATCTCGCCGACAAAGGCGCTTTCG
>JBCBSZ010000187.1:0-596 GCA_039818945.1 Actinomycetota bacterium | reverse complement strand
CGCGGCGGGGCGTTCATCGGCCAGCGGCGTCGGGTCAACCTCGGCGGCGAGCTGGTTTTGTCCGGGCAGCCGACCACCACCGACGGCGAGCACTTCGTCACCGCGGCGTCGATCGCCTTCGCGGCCGAGTACGGGCACCCCATCGGCAAGAAGAAGAACATGGAAGTCGGCGGCGGCGGGGTCACCGGCTTCTTCCTGGAGACCCTGCGCCACAACGGGACGAGCAATACGACGTGCCCCGAGGGTGGAAACGCCGTCAGCACGCGCGGCGGCTTCCTGCTGGCCGGCCGCTTCAACTTCGTCTTTTTGCTGGGCAAGGCCAAAAAGCACGAGCTGGGGCTGCGGCTCACTCCCGGGCTGGGGCTGCCGGGAGCGGGCAGCACCGGCGGCAACGATGACGACAGCATCGACTGCGGGGGCGGTCCAACGGTGTTCGAGGAGCTCGAGCTCGACGGGCCGGAGCTGGTGGTCACGTTCGACATCGGCTACGCTCCGCGGTTCTGACGAGACCCTCGCCCTCATGACCTCCGGATTCTTCTACGAGCGGCTTGCCGCCGCCGTCGCAAACGCGGGCAGTCCGCGCTCGGTCTATAGCC
>JBCBSZ010000186.1:0-606 GCA_039818945.1 Actinomycetota bacterium | reverse complement strand
CCCGCAACGGGTCGATCCCGCCAGCGTTCGCGTCCCGGCCTTCCTGCCCGACACGCCGACGGTCCGCGCCGACATCGCCCGCCAGTACGACAACCTCGCGGTGCTCGACGCCTGGGTCGGCGAGCTGCTCGACGAGCTCGACGACGCCGGGCTGCGCGATTCGACCTACGTCTTCTTCTTCACCGACCACGGCGACGGCCTGCCGCGGCACAAGCGCTGGGTGTACGACTCGGGCACGCGCGTGCCGCTCCTCGTCCGCTACCCCGACGGGCACCGGGCGGGCGAGGTCGACCGGGGCCTCGTCAGCTTCCTCGACCTCGCTCCGACGGCGCTGGCGATCGCCGGCGTCGAGCGCCCCGCGTACCTCCGCGGAAGGGTGATCGCCGGCCCCGACACGGCGCCGGCGCCCGAGCACGTCTTTATGCACCGCGATCGGATGGACGACGCGAGCTTCGAGACGATCCGGTCCGTGCGGACCGAGCGGTTCCGCTACGTGCGGAACTACCGGCCGGAACTGCCGTACCTGCAGCCGGTCGCCTACCGCGACCGCGCGAAGACCTTGGGCGAGATCTAACGCGCCTTGGAAGAACACGAGCCGCCCGCCGG
>JBCBSZ010000185.1:0-609 GCA_039818945.1 Actinomycetota bacterium | reverse complement strand
CGGGCCGAGGGCGACGGCGTCATCCGGCTGGCGGGGATGGAGCGCGAGCTGACGATCCACCACGTCTTCGAGCTGGTGCTGCGCCTGAAGCAGATCTGCAACTTCGACCCGGCCACCGGCGAGAGCAGCAAGGCGGAGCGGCTCGAGGCCGATCTCGAAGAGTGCGCCGCCAGCGGGCGGAAGGCGATCGTCTTCAGCCAGTGGGTCGACACGATCGAGCGGCTCGCCGAGCGGCTCGCGCGGTTCGGGCCGGAGCGGTACCACGGCGGCGTGCCGCACGCCAAGCGCGACGGGGTGATCGAGCGCTTCCGCGACGACCCGACGTGTCGCGTCCTGCTGATGAGCTACGGCGCGGGGAGCGTCGGCTTGAACCTGCAGTTCGCCGGCTACGTGTTCCTGTTCGACCGCTGGTGGAACCCCGCGGTCGAGGACCAGGCGATCAACCGGGCGCACCGCATCGGGGCGGCGGGGCCGGTGACGGTGTCGCGCTACCTCTGCGCAGGCACGATCGAGCAGCGCATCGACGAGGTGCTGACCGCCAAGCGGCGGCTCTTCGAGGAGGTGTTCCGCGACGACGACGGCCCGCGGTCGAGCGGGCTGACGCGCGAC
>JBCBSZ010000184.1:0-612 GCA_039818945.1 Actinomycetota bacterium | reverse complement strand
CTGAACGCGTCCGGCGACGATGACGGCGAAAAGGGCGGCAAGATCGTCATCAAGGGCGAGCAGGTCCGCTTCCTCGCCGACGCCTCGCTGATCGCCAGCGGCCGGGCCGGCGGCGGACAGGTCATCGTCGGCGCGGCCAACGCGGACGATCCCAGCGCCCTGGAGCCGGGCGCCAGCCAAATCACCATCGAAGAGGGCGCCTGGATCGCGGCCGACGGCACCGTGTCCGGCGACGGCGGTTTCGTCTATCTGGCGGCCGAGGAATTCCTGGAGGTGCTGGGCACGGTCAGCGCGCGCGGCGGCGTCGCGGGCGGCGACGGCGGCGAGATCCAGGTGGCGTCGGAGGGAACCCTGGCGGTGGGCCAGGCGCCCGACGCCGGCGCGCGCAGCGCCGACGGGTCCGGCGGCCTGCTGAAGCTGGAGGCGCCGGAGTTCGAGATCGCCGGCCAGCCGACGGTCTCCGCGCCGGACGGGACCGGGGTGTCGGGGCTCGGCGCCGACGTCGTGGCGGACGCGCTGGAGACCGGCCAGACCGTCGAGATCGTCGCCACCGGCGCCACCGAGGCCAATCCGGACGCGGTCGGCGACCTGACCGTGGCCGACGCGATCGAG
>JBCBSZ010000183.1:0-614 GCA_039818945.1 Actinomycetota bacterium | reverse complement strand
CATCGCCGGCATCGCCACCTTCGCCGGCGTCGCCCTCGCCGCGCTCCTGCTCCACCTCTTCCTCGTCATGCCACTGATCCTGATGTTCGTGGCCCGCGTCAACCCGATCCGCCACTACAAAGCCATGGCCCCCGCCCTCGTCACCGCCTTCAGCACCGCCAGCTCCTCCGCCACGCTCCCCCTCACCATGGAGTGCGTCGAGAGCCGCGTCGGCGTCTCCGACCGCACCGCCAGCTTCGTCCTCCCCCTCGGCGCCACCGTCAACATGGACGGCACCGCCCTCTACGAATGCGTCGCCGCCATCTTCATCTGCCAGGCCTTCGGCATCGACCTCACGATCGCCCAACAGTTCCTCATCGTCGTCACGGCGCTCCTCACCAGCGTCGGCGTCGCCGGCGTGCCGTCCGCGTCGTTGGTCGCCATCGTCGTGATCCTTACTGCAGTGGAAAAACAACTCCCCCCGGGTTCGTTGCCCGAGGGCGCGTCGCTCGTCGCCGGCATGGGCCTGCTCTTCGTCTTCGACCGCCCCCTCGACATGGCCCGCACCGCCGTCAACATCTTCAGCGACAGCGTCGGCGCCGTCACCATCGCCAAGTCCGAAGGCGAAACCCAGG
>JBCBSZ010000182.1:0-617 GCA_039818945.1 Actinomycetota bacterium | reverse complement strand
GAGGTGCATGGCCGCGAACAAGACCGACGACAGCACGTACGCCTCGGGTCGGCCCGACACCTGCAGCAGGCGACGGAACATCAGTCCGCGAAACAGCCACTCCTCGGCCGCGGGGGCGAGCACCACCGCCGCCGTCCCGAGCACCGCGATCTCGATCCAGGCGCCGCGGTCCTTGGCCGAGGCGATAATGTCGAGGATGGCCTGCTGCTCTTCGACCGGGAAGCCGACGAGCGCGGCGAGTTCGCCGCCGTTTTGGATGATCCGCTCGAAGCAGGAACTTCGGCCCTGCGCCTGCGCGCCACGACGCCGGACGGCACGACCACCGATAGCGGTCAGGAAGTGACGGTCTTCATCGAAGAACCAGGAGCCGCGCCGCTCGTGGTGGCACAAGATGCCGAAGGCCCTACTGAAGTCCTGCAAGAGGCAGAACCGGTCGTGGCGGCCGTTTCCGAGGCTCCCTCCGAAGCTCCCGCAACCGATGAACCGGCCGCCGGACCAGAGCCTGTCGCACCCAAAGGCGATGAGGAAGCGCCAGTGCTTATACGGACCGTCGATGTCCGTCCGCCGGCAAGTGCCGGCGCGGACAACGAGGTTGTGGTCGCAGGGACCGCGCCGGC
>JBCBSZ010000181.1:0-618 GCA_039818945.1 Actinomycetota bacterium | reverse complement strand
CGGCGGGCGCGGCGGCGGCGGTAGGCGGCTTCGATCGGCGCCACAGGGCCTCCACCAGCACCGCCGTTTCCACGGTGCGCTCGGCGTCGGGGCGTCCATGCCAGAAGTCGGGCATGCGACGATCCGCCGCCGGGTCCGACGCCGCCAGCTGGCGCACGGCGCGCTCCCGGGTGGTCTTGGCGGCGATCGACGAGAGGTCCAGCGGCGGCGCCGTCCAGCCGACGGCGCCCTGCGCGGGGTCGTCCATCGCGTGGCAGGAACCGCAGCGCAGATTCGCCGCCAGTCGCAGGCCGTTGCGCCAGGCCGGCGAGGAAGCCGGCTCGCCCGCGTCGCCGCCGCGGCAGGGCGAGCACGCGGCGAGGGTGCGGTCGCCGCTCAGAATCGGTTCCCCGACCCTCGACGCCCGCCAGCCCCAGCGCCGGCGCCAGCGCTCGGCGGTCTCGGTGTCTTTCGGGATGTGGCCGGCCACGTCGAGGGCCGTCGCCGCCGGGTCGCCGCCGTGGCAGGCGGTGCAGCCCGTCGCCGGATCGACCCTCGCCAGCAGCTGCGGATAAGGATGGGGGCCGAGCGCCGCCTTCGCGTCGACGTCGGCGAATCCCGCCGGCGTCGCGCCACCCA
>JBCBSZ010000180.1:0-618 GCA_039818945.1 Actinomycetota bacterium | reverse complement strand
ATCGTCGCCCGCATCTACGACGCGGTGGATGAGCATCCCATCGTCACGTCCATCGAGACGGCGGAGATGGTGAAGTACGTCGACAACGTCTGGCATGCGACGAAGGTCTGCTTCGCCAACGAGATCGGCCGGCTTTGCAAGCCGCTCGGCATCGACAGCCACGACGTCATGGACGTGTTCGTGAAGGACACGAAGCTCAACCTGTCACCCTACTACCTGAAGCCCGGCTTCGCCTTTGGCGGCTCCTGCCTGCCGAAGGAAGTGCGCGCCGTCAGCCACATCGCCGGGACGGTCGGCGCGGACCTGCCTCTGATCCAGAGCCTCATCCCGTCGAACGAGACCCACATCGCGCAGGCGGTCGAGATGGTGCGCGCGACCGGCGCGCGGCGCGTCGGCGTGCTCGGCATCGCGTTCAAGCCGGGCACGGACGACCTGCGCGAGAGCCCGGTGCTCGAGGTGATCGCGGCGCTTCGGGCCGAGGGCGTCGAGGTGGTCGCCCATGATCCCGCCATCGGCCCCGAGACGCAGGTGAGCGCGCAGCTTTCCTACGTCACCCATTCGGGCAGCGCGCTCGGCGATCTGGCCGCGGCGCTGCCCGACATGCTCCGCGATACCGCC
>JBCBSZ010000179.1:0-623 GCA_039818945.1 Actinomycetota bacterium | reverse complement strand
CGCTGCGACGCCTCCAGGGCGAACGTCACCTTCCGCCGCAGGGCGAGGGCCAGGTACGCGGCGCCGCCCCCAACGACCAGGCAGAGGACCGCGTCGATGAAGTCGCCCTGGGGGCTCGCCCAGCGGACGCCGCCGACGGAGAAGGCGAACGCCGAGGTCGCCCAAGCCAACGAGGCCGTGGTGTTGACCACCGAAGGGGTCGAGTCTTCGTCGGTGTTCGGGAGCGCGTCTTGAGCGGCCATGGCGTCTCTTTCGGAACCGAAGCGGAGGAGAAGACCAGGCCACCTGACGCGACAGCCCGGACAACCCGCGCGGCCGGCGCCCCGCCCGCGGGGTGAGCGCGGACGGCCGGCGTGCGCGTTTGACCGCGGGGCGGGCCGACCGAGAATACCAGTGCCCGCACCGCCGCGACCGCGTCCGCCGATGACCCATCTAAAACGTAGCTCACGAATCGCGACCGTGACGGCGTTTGCTTGGATCGCCGCCTCGTGCCCGGCGGCGACGATCCAGTTGGACGACGGCCGGGTGCTCGTCGGCGAGTTGGGGCAGACCTCCGGGGTCGCCGACGACCCGTTCCAGCCGGGGCCCACCGCCGGCGAGATCCGCACGACGCCGATCCTGAT
>JBCBSZ010000178.1:0-625 GCA_039818945.1 Actinomycetota bacterium | reverse complement strand
GCCGCGCCGGGCTGGACCGGCGCGACTACAACCAGACCGCCGTCGTCAGCGCCAATGTCGGCAACTCCCTGCCGGCGGTAGGCGCCGTTGTCGGCGGCCCGCAGGTGGCCGCCGCGATGCTGGTGCTGTCGACCCCCTATGTGTCGCACACTCTGTACGCGAGCCTGCACCAGCATCCGGCGCTGCCCAGCTCCGGCGCGCTGCCGCCGGCCGACGCGATCGTGCTGCTCGGCGGCGGCACGGTGCTGAATCAGCCGGAATGGGGCGGCGATCGGCCATCGACCAGCAGCGTGGCGCGCGCGCACTACGCGGTCGCCCTGTCGCGGCGCACCGGCGCGCCCGTCTTGGTGACCGGCGGCAATCCCCGCGGCGGCGCGATCTCCGAAGCCCACGCGATCTCGGATCTGATCGAGCGGGAGCTCGGCGGCGCGGTGCGCTGGCGCGAGGCCGGCTCGAACGACACCTGGCAGAACGCCATGCTCACCAAGGCCGAGTTGGGGCCGATCGGACTGATGCGGATCTACCTGGTCACCGATTCCTTCCACATGCGCCGCGCCGTTCGCGCGTTCGAGGGCCACGGCTTCGACGTCGTGCCGGCGCCGACAAGACTGCGCGCGCCGCCGAA
>JBCBSZ010000177.1:0-625 GCA_039818945.1 Actinomycetota bacterium | reverse complement strand
TTCCTCGGCTGTCTCGGCCTGGTGATGCTCCGCTACGTGATCGAGGACCACTTCTCGAATCAGTACGAAAACACCCGGCAGCAGGTCGAGCTGGTCGCCGGCCAGATCGCCGAGGCGGAGAAGGAGCGCGACGCGCTCGACGCCGAGCTGCCGATGCAGGACGGCTCGGTGAAGATGCGGCTGCAGAACGCCGAGCGGCACCTGGAGGAATTGGAGCGGATGGTGCCGGTCGAGGCGGATCGACGCCGCGCGAACCAGCAGGCCGCCTCGGCCGAGCAGACGCTGCACACCGCCGAGGAGGAGTTCGCCGCCGCGGATCGGGAGTGGAAGACAGCGCTGCGGTCGGTCGGCCTGCCGGACGAGACGACCCCCTCGGAGCTCGAGAAGATCGCCGCTCAACACCGCGGCCTCAACGAGCTGCGCGGCAAGGCCGAGTCGATCCGCGAAGAGCTGGAGCGGTGTGAGTTGGAGTACGGCCGCGTCGTGAAGCGGATCACCGCGCTGGCCGAGGAGGCGGACCTCGTCGTCGAGGACGCCGAGCCGCGCGAGCAGCTCGAGGCGCTCTTGAGCGAGCAGCGGCTGCAGCAGAACCACATCGAGCACCGCAAGAAGCTCAAGGAGCGCG
>JBCBSZ010000176.1:0-626 GCA_039818945.1 Actinomycetota bacterium | reverse complement strand
CAACCGGGGAACGATCCGGCTGCGCTCCGCGCGCTGATGGCTCATCGGGGCGACCCGATCGATCCTGCTGCGATGGCGGCGATCGACGCCGAAACGGTGGTTGTTGTCGGCGACCGTGACTTCGTCTATCCCGCAGACGAGCTCGTGGCCGCGTTGCCCAACGCTCGGGCGGTCACCCTGCGCAATGTGGACCACTTCGCCACTCCGTCTGCGTTCGGGTTGTTCGACGTGGTGCTGGAGACTCTCGCTGCGCCGTGATCGCCACCACCGATGTCGATATCGCCGTCTCCGCACTGGCCGGCGGCGGCGTCGTCGCCCTCCCCACCGAAACCGTGTACGGATTGGCCGCCGACATCACCCAGCCGGAGGCGATCGAGCGCATCTTCGCGATCAAAGGACGGCCCGCCGATCATCCGTTGATCGTGCACGTTGCCGACTTCGATGGGCTCGCCGCCTGCGCAGCGGAGGTTCCCGCTGCGGCCGCCCGCTTGGCCTCGGCGTGCTGGCCCGGTCCGCTGACGGTGATCGTCCCCCGCCGCAGTGACCTCGATCCGCACGTCGTCGGAGGACGCAACACCGTTGGCGTGCGTATGCCGGCGCATCCACTCACCACGGCGGTGATCGAC
>JBCBSZ010000175.1:0-629 GCA_039818945.1 Actinomycetota bacterium | reverse complement strand
TGGACCCGGTTGGTAACAGCGTGCGCTTTCTCGAGCCTGGCGTTCGAATCAACCTCGGTGGAATCGCCAAAGGCTACGTTGTCGAACGCGGCATAGACTTACTGCGGCGCGCGGGTGTCAGCAATGCGATCGTCACCGCGGGCGGCGACTCGCGCCTGCTCGGCGACCGCCGTGGCCGGCCGTTCATGGTCGGCATCCGCGACCCGCGGGTTGACGGCGAAGTTGCTATTTCCGTACCGCTCGAGGACGAGGCGATATCGACGTCCGGTGACTACGAACGTTATTTCGAGGAAGACGGCGTACGCTACCACCACATCATCAAGCCCAGCACCGGGACGCCGGCCGCCGGTGTGCACAGCGCGACGGTGATCGGGCCGGACGCGGTCATGACCGACGCCCTGTCCACGTCGGTGTTCGTCATGGGTGTCGACCGGGGACTCAAGCTGATCGCCGGCTTGCTGTCCATCTGGGTCGCGGCAAAGAGCCCGGCGGCAACCGCGACGGCCAGCGCCACAGCATCGAGCCAGACCAGAACCTTGTATCGGCTCTCCAGCAAGTGCGCGGCGAAGAAGACCATAATCGCGGCGGCACAGGCGACACTCAGATAGACCGGCGCTGCGACCCAGAAC
>JBCBSZ010000174.1:321-650 GCA_039818945.1 Actinomycetota bacterium | reverse complement strand
CAGTTGGAAGGTCGGAAATGAAGCCCACAGTGTCTGAAAGGATGATGCTCTGACCACATGAGAGTTGTAACTCCCGCATGGTTGGATCGAGCGTGGCGAAGACCTGATCCTGGGCGTGGACCTCGGCGCCGGTCAGTCGATTGAAGAGCGTGGATTTGCCGGCATTGCTGGGGCCGACAACGGTCAGAAACTCGCCGCGTTCCATGGACAGATCAACCTGATCCAGCGCGACGATATCGCCCTCATAGCGCACGGTGAGATTGTCGATCTCAAGCCAGCTCATGAGACACCCTCACGCATCGCGACCGTGCCATCTTGGGCGCGGATCA
>JBCBSZ010000174.1:0-311 GCA_039818945.1 Actinomycetota bacterium | reverse complement strand
CGAGGCCCAGGAACCGTTCGTCGCCAGGCTGCGCCTTTCCGGCAGGAATGGCGACGCTCACAAGGCTGTCGCCATAGCCGCAATAGGCAATGTGCTCGACGCCATGGTTCTCAACCATCCGCACCTGCGTTTTAGCAGCACCATTGGACTTTTTGTCGGACAGCCGGAAATCATGCGGCCGGACAGCGATCTGATGGTCGCCGGGCACGATGTCGATGGAACCAAGCTCAATCGGCCCGTGATGCGCGGTCCAGGCGGCCGCTTTGGCCCCATCTTTCCGCACCTCGCAGTCGAGAATATTGATCGGCGGA
>JBCBSZ010000173.1:0-657 GCA_039818945.1 Actinomycetota bacterium | reverse complement strand
CGCTCGTCACGCCCGACATGCTGGGCCAGCAGCTGCACTTCACGCGGTAGATCGCAAGAGGCGCGTCATCAGCAAGCGGGAGATCGTATTCGTTGCGGCTGAGAACGGCGCGCTCGCAGGTGGCAAGGTGGGCGGCGTCGGCGAAGTCGTGCGAAACCTGCCTGCCGCGCTTGCCGGGCTGGGCGCGAGGCCGATGACGCTGATGCCCTCCTACGGCGTGCTGCACAAGGCGAAGGGATCCAGGCTCCGTCGAGAGGTCAAGGTCCGGTTTCGCCATGAGACTCATACCGTGACGGCCTGGTCGGTACCGGGCTCGGAGAACGGCGTGCGCAACGTCGTGCTCGACCACGACCTGCTCGCGCCGGGCGAACCCGGCCGCATTTACGAAAGCGACGACGATGGCGCCGCTCCGTACGCCACGGACGCGGACAAGTTCGCGTTCTTCTGCGCGGCGGCGGCAGCGTTTCTCGACCAGCGGAGCAAGCTGCCGGCGGTCGTGCACCTGCACGACTGGCACACCGCCATGCTGGCCGTGCTGCGCCAGTTCGACCCGCGGCTGGACAGGCTCGCCGGCGTACCCTTCGTGTTTACTATCCACAGTCTTCAATACCAGGGCCAACGGCCGTTGCTCGGCGACGTCTCGTCGCTCGCCGCCTG
>JBCBSZ010000172.1:0-658 GCA_039818945.1 Actinomycetota bacterium | reverse complement strand
CTCCGCCAAGACCGGTGAAGGCCTCGACCGGCTGCAGGAGCTCGTTGCGCACGCGGTCGGGGACGGCGTCGGGAAGATCGCATTTGTTGATGGCGACGACGATCGGCACGCCGAGATGCAGCACCTGGGCAGTGATCGACATCTCCGCCATGCCGCCCGGCGAGACGGCGAGCGCCATGGTCGGCACCGGCAGGCCGAAACCCAGACCGACGAGGCGCCGCGCACCTACCACTAGCTCGCACAGTCCTCTAGGCTGCGGGCGTTGCGGCAGCGACGGCTAGATCACCCGGACTTCGATCTCATCGACGCCGTCGACGCCGCCGCGAATGACGTCGCCCCTGTCGACCAGGCCGACACCCGCGGGCGTGCCGCTGTAGATCAGGTCGCCCGCCTCGAGCGCGAAGTAGCGCGACAGGATCGCGATCGATTCGGCGATATCCCAGCGCAGCAGTGACGTGTTGGAGTCCTGGCGAACGTCGTCGTTGACGCTGAGCCAGATGCGCCGGTCATGCGGATGGCCGGTCATCGAAGCCGGCCGGAGCGGCCCGGTCGGCGCCGAGGCATCGAAGCTCTTGCCGGCTTCCCAGGGCCTGCGACGTTCCTTCGCTTCGTCCTGCAGGTCCCGGCGCGTCATGTCGGGGATATCGCCGAATCGATC
>JBCBSZ010000171.1:0-659 GCA_039818945.1 Actinomycetota bacterium | reverse complement strand
CGTGCCGCGCCGCCTGGAGGCCCTGGCGCTGGCTCTCACCGACAAGGCGGCGGCCACGTCGAGCCAAGCCTTGCGCGCGCCCATGCCGGGACGCCTGGTCTCGCTCGCCGTCGCCGAGGGCGAGAGCGTCGAGGCCGGTCAGACGCTCGCCGTCATGGAGGCCATGAAGATGGAGACGGCGCTCAGCGCCGAGAGCGCCGGCGAGGTCGCCGAGATCCTGGCCCGGCCCGGCGCGCTGCTTTCCCTCGACGATCCCATTCTGCGCCTCTCATGACGACGCTCAGCCCCGCCGATCGCCTTGTGGCGGCGCTCGATCCCGGCGCGGCGCCGGAGGAGGCCGTTGCCGGCCTTTGGACGGCGGTGGGCAGACTCCGGGGCGTCCCGGCACGCGGCCTGGCGCTCGCCGCGGGCACCCGCATCGACAGCGCCTGGTCGAGGCGCTTCGCCGCCCTCGTCGCCGAGGCCGAGGCGCGTGAGCAACGTCTCGTGATCGCCTGGGACAGCGTCGCCGTCGCCAGCGAGGCCGTGCTCGCTTGGGGCTCGTGTCTGGCTGCGCTCGAGCTAGCGCGCCCGGCGATCCATCTCGTCTGCGGTCCGCTCGAGGCGCCGCTGGCGCTCGCCGCCGGGCGGGGCATCGCCATCCTTGTCGAGGACCAGGG
>JBCBSZ010000170.1:0-679 GCA_039818945.1 Actinomycetota bacterium | reverse complement strand
CCACACCGTGATCGTCGATGGACGTATGGTCGTCGAAGACGGCGCAATGACCACGATCGACGAGCAGGCGCTGTGGCAGGAGGCGCAACAGCGTGGCGAAGCGATCACCGTGCGTTCCGGGTTGCCTGACAAAGCGAAGTTTCCGCTGTGGTAGCAACGAGCGCGGAGAACGACGCGATGACCACGCCAGCGGTTCGGGTTCGTCAACTGACGAAGCGCTACGGCCACATCGTCGCCTGCGATGGTGTCGATGTCGACCTGCACACCGGTGAGATCCACGGCGTGTTGGGCGAGAACGGTGCCGGCAAGTCCACGCTGATGAAGGTGCTCATCGGGCTCGTGCAGCCAGATGCGGGCACGATCGAGGTACACGGGCGCCAGGCGCGCGTCGACGATCCGCGGCGCGCCAGCGACCTGGGCATCGGCATGGTGCACCAACACTTCAGTCTCGTCGAAGAACTCAAGGTGTGGGAGAACGTCGTGCTCGGCGAGCCGCAACGACTCGACGCCCGCGCCGCTCGCCAGCTCGTGCGGGCGGTCGGCGAGCGCTACGGATTGGCCGTCAACCCCGACGCCACGGTGGGCGATCTCACCGTGGGCATGCGCCAACGGGTGGAGATCATCAAGTGTCTCCGGCGCGATCCCGACATCGTGATCTTCGACGAGCCGACCTCGGTCC
>JBCBSZ010000169.1:0-682 GCA_039818945.1 Actinomycetota bacterium | reverse complement strand
CGTCTCGGTCGCCACCGAGCACGAGGCGGTGCTCGAGCCGCTCCGCGACCTGGCCAAGCAGGGCGTCGCCACCGAGCTGCTGCCGGTCCGCCCGCACGGCGACCCGGCGGCGGGGCTGCTCGAGCTCGACGCGTTGCGCGAAGCGTTGCCCGACGCCGCGCTGGTGAGCGTTATGCTCGCCAACAACGAGATCGGCGTGATCCAGCCGATCCGCCAGATCGCGGAACTCTGCCACAACGCCGGCGCCCTGCTGCACTGCGACGCCACGCAGGCGGTCGGCCAGCTCCGCGTGTCGGTCGCCGAGCTGGGCGTCGACCTGATGAGCTTCACCGCGCACAAGCTGCACGGCCCCAAGGGCGTCGGCGCCCTCTACGTGCGTCGCCGCGACCCGATCGTGCGGCTCGATCCGCAGATCGTCGGCGGCGGGCAAGAGCGGGGCCGTCGGAGCGGCACGCTCAACACGCCGGGGATCGTGGGGTTCGCCAAAGCGATCGAGCTGTGCGCCGCGGCCCGACCCGCCGAGCCCGAGCGGCTCACACGGCTCCGCGACGAGATCTGGGGCGGGCTCCGAACGCGGATCGACGGGGTTCAGCTCGTCGGCCCGGCGCTCGACGCGACCCACGACGGCGCGCCGCTGCGCCTTGGGAACAACCTCTGCTTCGCGTTGCCGGGCGTCGACGGC
>JBCBSZ010000168.1:0-683 GCA_039818945.1 Actinomycetota bacterium | reverse complement strand
GTCGGGTCGTCGCCCGTCGGATCGTCGCCCGTCGGGTCCTGGTTCGGGTCGAACTCACCCTCTTCGCCGATGTTCCAGGGCATGCCGCCACACTGCTGACCGAACTCGTCCTCCTCGTTGCAGGAGATGGCCGAGACCGGCAGGTCGATGTGGACGACCACGTTGCCGCCGTAGATGGCGCGGCAGGCTTCCTTGGGATCGTTGAGGTTGGCGACCAGGTCCGAGGCGGTCAGATCACATTTGACCGCGGTACGGCTGTCCTCGCCGACGTCGACGTATTCGCAGCCGGGAGGAAGACCTTCTTTGTCGTCCCAGGTGCCCAGCGCGAAGCCGCGAGTCTCACCGTCGTTGGCCGACCCCGGAGGTCCGACCACGGCCTGGCCGAGCTCGAACGCACTCCCGACGCCCTCAGCAGAGCAGCCGCACTCGGCGAGGCGGTTGACGGCGGCGCAGATGGACGGGTCGGAGCGGCGCCACTCGGTGCCGAACAGGCCGTTGGTCGCCATGCAGCCGCGGAAGAACCCGTTGTTGTTCGGGTTGTCGGGATCGTCGAAGTCGGGCTGGGGCACCAGGCCACCGAGGTCGAAGCACTTCTCGACCAGGTCGACGGCGGCGCCGTTGCTGTTGAAGCCGATCTTCATGCGAGCGTTGTCGGCGGTCATCGGGATGCCGAAGACCTTGGC
>JBCBSZ010000167.1:0-688 GCA_039818945.1 Actinomycetota bacterium | reverse complement strand
CGGGCGAGGCGGTGTCACGCGGCATTGGCCGCCCCCTTGGCTGGCCCGGTTTGGTCGGTCAGGCGAGGCAGGCCGGGGCCGATGGCATCCATGGGATGGGCGGGTACCGACGAGGCGGGTGCCGCCAGGGCGAGCCCCTTTTCGGCCCCTTGCCAGACAACCGGCCAGGCACCGGGACGGCCGCCTCGGGCGCGGACCAACTCCAACCGCCAGGCCGGCTGGCCCAGGCCCAAACGCCTTGTCTGGGCAGTGATTTTGGATGGGGCGCGTGAGGGCAGGCTTTCGATGCGCCAGCGGCTGACCGCGGCGCTGCCCGCCGCCTGTTGTCGGCCGGCGGAGAGCAACAGCAAGGTCACCCCGAAGGGCTCGCAGGCCAATTGCAGGCGGCGGCTGGCCGTGAGGCTCAGGGGCTGTTTGCCGCCCGCCTGAGCGAACGTCGCCTGGCCAAAGCCGAGATCGCCCAGAACCACCGGCGCGGCGCCGGTACGCGCCGCCTCCTCCAGCACCCAGGCGATGTCGGCCGGCTTGCGCGGGCGAATATGGACCAGCTGGGCCGGATCGAGCCCAAATTCCACCAGCCCAGGCGGATAGGGCGCCGCCCCGCAGCCGACCCACAGCACCATACCGCCCCCCTGCCCGCCTTGCTGCCCGACGCGCCCGGCATCCCCGGCGATACGGCCCGCCAGCC
>JBCBSZ010000166.1:0-696 GCA_039818945.1 Actinomycetota bacterium | reverse complement strand
ACGCAAGCTGGGCGCCGCCCTCGAGGGTCACGTTGACCGTTCCGCCACCCGCGGCCGCGAAACCGCCCGCGCCGATCCAGGTCACCTCGCCGGCGCCCGAGCCGATGTCGCGCGTAAAGTCTTGGCTGGTCTGCAACACGGCCGCGTTGTTCACGCCGCCTCCCTCGAACTGCAACAACGACGCGGCCGGCAAGCCGCTGCCGCCGGCGCCGCCCGCGCCGACGAAGCGGCCCGGGCGCGGCTCACGATCGGCGACGACCTCTACCGCGTGCCGATCGGCAAGCCGTTCGCGGTGATGGTCGACGGCGAGCGGGTGACGATGAAGATCGAGGTGGACCAGACGAAGGCGTTCGCCGAGGCGGGCGTCGGGTTCCGCTACCCGGCCGAGTTCAAGACCCGGCGGGACGACGGCGACGAGAACGTCGCGGTCTGGACGCTCGAGGGCCGCTCGGCGGCGATCGTGGTGCAGAAGTACCGCGACACGCTCGACGCGGAGTCGCTCGCCGAGGCGATCGCGGCGACGATCGTCGAGCGCTACGGCGAGGAGCGGGTCGAGCGCACGAGCGTGAAGCTGCGCGGCGCCGACCGGGCTTACGACGGGGAGCGGCTGACGATCGCCGCGGCGCCGGGCGCGCGTTTGCCGACGGAGACGGAGCAGAACCTGTTCGCGTTCGAGAACGAGCGGGGCGTGTTCAC
>JBCBSZ010000165.1:0-707 GCA_039818945.1 Actinomycetota bacterium | reverse complement strand
GCCGCACGAGTTCGCGGCACGCACGCACTACGGCGATGTCGACGGCGCCAGCCTGATCGACTGGCCGCTCGCCGCCGCCGAGCTTGCGCCGTACTACGACCGCGCGGAAGCGAGAATGGGGGTCACCGGTACCGGCGACATTCCGCTGAATGCCACAAACAACAATTACCGCGTGCTCTACCACGGCGCGCGCCGGCTCGGCTACCGGCGCATCAGCAATGCCGGTATCGCCATCAACAGCGTCCAGCGCGACGGCCGCCCCGCGTGCATACAGCTCGGCTTCTGCAACCAGGGCTGCAAGGTGTCGGCCAAATGGTCGACCCTGGTCGCCGAAATTCCACGGGCGCTGGCGACGGGCCGCCTGGAACTCAGGCCGGACTGCATGGCGCTGAGGCTGGAAACCGACGAGGACGACCGGGTCATCGCCGTCGTCTACGCCGACGCAACCGGCAACGAACAGCGGCAGGCGGCACGCGCCGTGTGTGTCGCCGGCAACGCCATCGAGACGCCCCGGCTACTGCTGAATTCGGCGACCGGGCGCCACCCGGACGGGCTCGGCAACGACTCCGGCGAACTCGGACGCCACTACATGCGGCACGTCTCTGCACTGGGTTTCGCCGCGTTCGAGCAGCCGGTGAACATGCATCGCGGTATCACGACCCCCGGCACGGTCTTCGACGAGGACGACCGGGTCATCGCCGTCGTCT
>JBCBSZ010000164.1:0-712 GCA_039818945.1 Actinomycetota bacterium | reverse complement strand
CGAAGCCCGCGACCTCACCTACCCATGTTACTGCTCGCGCAAGGACATCCGGGAGGCGGCGAGCGCCCCGCACGGTGGGTATGTGGTGTACCCCGGGACGTGCGCCGGGGAGGAGGGGAGGGCGCGCGCGAAGGCCAAGGGCCTGAAGGTCAACGAGTGGGGCGTGTTCGAAGGCGAGGGGGAGAAGCGAATCGCCGGTGACAGCGAAGACGGGGTCTACGCCGCCCTCGACCTGCCCCTGTTTCCGCCCGAACTGCGTGAGAACCGCCGCGAGTTCGAGCAGGCCGAGTCGGGCGGTCTGCCCGAGTTGATCGAGCTGTCCGACCTCCGCGGCGACCTGCACATGCACACGACCGCGACCGACGGCAAGGCGACCCTCCGCGAGATGGTCGCCGCCGCGCGGGAGCGTGGCCTGGAGTACATCGCGATCACCGACCACTCGAAGCGGGTCACGATGGCCGGTGGCCTCGACGCCAAGCGGCTCCGCGCCCAGTGGAAGGAAATCGATAAGGTCAACCAGGAGCTTACCGACGAGGGCGCTGAGTTCCGCGTGCTCAAGGGGATCGAGTGCGACATCCTCGAAGCGGGCGGCATGGACCTCGACGACGACGTGCTCGCCGAAGCCGACTGGGTCATCGCCAGCCTGCACTACGGCCAGAACCAGCCGCGGGCGAAGATCATGGAGCGGCTCCTGTTCGCGGTCGCCCACCCG
>JBCBSZ010000163.1:0-732 GCA_039818945.1 Actinomycetota bacterium | reverse complement strand
GCAAGGACCGGATCCGGACCGAGGGCTCGTTCAAGGGCTACCTGTTCGGCATCGCGAGGCGGCAGCTGTTTCGGCACCTTCGCGATCAGCACCGGGACCCCGAGCTCGACTTCATGTCGCGCTCCATCGCGGACCTGGGGCCGGGACTGCCGACCAACCTCGGGCGCAAGCGAGAGCACCGGGTGATGATCGAGGCGCTGCGCAACCTCCCGCTCGACCTGCAGCTGGTGCTCGAGCTGTACTACTGGGAGGAGCTCCCCGCCCCCGCCGTGGCGGAGGCCCTGGAGATCCCCGAAGGCACGGTCCGCAGCCGGGTGCGGCGCGCCCGGGAGGCTCTCGCCAGTGCTTGGGGCGAGCTCCAAAAGACCCAGCTGCCCCCCACCGAGGCCGACCTCGAGCTCCGAATGACCCCGGAGGTCCGCGCGGTGCAGCGTGCACAGAGTTCGGTCGTCTGCGTCGACCTGCTCCAACCCGAACGGGCGACCTCGCACGGCCCGCTCTTTCAGGTCATGTTCAACTTCCATAACGAGAAACTGGATCTCGCGCCACTACCGGGTCTGACGTTGACGCCGTTCACGCCCGAGCAAAGCACCGCCAAGTTCGATCTCACCCTCACCATGGACGCCCGAGGTGGGGCTACGCTCGAATACTCTACCGATCTCTGGGATCCGCCGTTCATTCACCAACTCGCGGCGCATTTCCGCAATCTTGCCGAGGAGCTTTCGGCCCATC
>JBCBSZ010000162.1:0-751 GCA_039818945.1 Actinomycetota bacterium | reverse complement strand
TGCGGCCGCCGGTGACCTGGTCGTCGAAGAAGAGCTCGCCCTTGTCGCCGGACTCCTCCATCGCCTCGCGGTCCTCGTCGGTCATCGGCCGCATCAGGCCGACGATGTGGCCGTACTGGCCGGAGCCGCCGGTCTGCTTCTTGCGCTTGTGGTCGAACTCGAACGACTGCTGGCCCGACTCGCGGTAGCTGACCTTCGGGGCGCCGACCTCGACCTCGACGCCGTACTCGCGGCGGATCCGCTCGACGTAGACCTCCAGGTGCAGCTCGCCCATGCCGGCGATGATCGTCTCGTTCGTCTCCTCGTCGGTGTAGACGTGGAACGTCGGGTCCTCCTTGCGGAACCGCTGCAGCGCCTTGCCGAGCTTGTCGGCGTTGTCACGCGACATCGGCTCGATCGACATCTTGATCACCGGGTCGGCGACGAAGATGTTCTCGAGCGTGCACATCTTCGGCTCGCTGCAGTAGGTGTCGCCGCTGGCGCAGTCGATGCCCATGATCGCGACGATGTCGCCCGCCTCGGCGGAGTCGACCTCCTCGCGCTTGTCGGAGTGCATCTTGACGATGCGGCTGAAGCGTTCCTTCTTGCCGGTCCGCTGGTTGTAGTACTGCTCGCCCTTCTGGATCGTGCCCTCGTAGATGCGGGTGTAGGTGAGCTGGCCGTACTCGTCGTCGACGATCTTGAAGGCCATGCCGACGAACGGCTTGGTGGAGTCGTTCTCGAGCTTGATCTTCTTGGTCTCGTCCTGGGG
>JBCBSZ010000161.1:0-753 GCA_039818945.1 Actinomycetota bacterium | reverse complement strand
CTGGTCGCAGCGTCGTGCGGAGACAGCGATGACGACGACAGCGGTGACGAGGCCTCGGCATCGGAGCCGGCGGAGACCACCGAGGCTCCGGCCGACGACGCGACCGAGGACACCGAGGCTCCGGCCGACGAGTCCGACACCACCGAGGCCCCGTCCGAGGACACCGAGGCCGAGGCACCGTCCGGTGACGGCATCGGTGTCGGGCTGACCTTCGACATCGGTGGTCGTGGTGACCAGTCGTTCAACGACTCCGCCGCCGAGGGGATCGACCGTGCCGTCGCCGAGTTGGGCATCACCTTCACCGAGGCCGTGCCCAACGAGGACGGCTCGAACCGTGCCGAGCTGCTGCAGCTGCAGGCCGACGCGAACGATCTCGTCATCGGCGTGGGCTTCCTCTTCAACGAGGACACGGTCGCGACGGCCGGCGACAACCCCGACACCCTGTTCGCGGTCATCGACGACGCCATGCTGAACTTCGACGAGGACCCGCCCGCTCCGCTGGGCGACAACATCGCCGGGCTGACCTTCGCCGAGGAGCAGGGCTCGTTCCTGGTCGGCGCGGCGGCTGCGCTGAAGAGCGAGACCGGCTCGCTGGGCTTCATCGGCGGTGTCGGCGGCTTCGGGGTGAGGCTCTGGGTAGGCGCCGACGCGGATGTGGAACTGGTCGCGCGCGGCCAGCGCGGTGATCAGGTCGCAGGCGTCGGTGAAGCCGCCGGGATGGGGTCGGAACGCGCCGGTGCCTTTTGGGGGATC
>JBCBSZ010000160.1:0-792 GCA_039818945.1 Actinomycetota bacterium | reverse complement strand
TCGATGAACTCAACGGTGGCCGAGGTCACGTCGAATACCAGGATCCCGAGGTCTTCCTTTTCCGCACCGGTGAGCAGGACATTGCCGTAATCCTTCATCCGGGCGAGGCCGCCGCCATAACCGCAGGCGAAGTCGATGGCCCCCTGCGCCAGCGCCGCCGCCCCGGCGACGGGCTCCATATCGACGACCTCAACCGCATGTGGCTCGCCGCGCTCGCCGACGAGAGCTACCGCGGCGTGTACATGGCGACCGCTCCTGGCCCCGTGGACAACCGGACGTTCATGGCCGAGATGCGGCGCGCGTGCGGAAGGCCGTGGTCGCCTCCGGTTCCGGCGACCGGTGTGAAGATCGTGTCACGGTTTATTCTGAAAACCGATCCCGAGCTCGCCCTGCTCGGCCGGCGTGTGGTGCCGAGCCGATTGCAAAAAGAAGCGGGATTCATGTTCGCGTGGCCCGAGCTCGGCCCGGCGCTCGATGACGTGGTGTCGCGCTGGGGCGAAGGGCCGAGGGCTTAGCCAGCCGGCCCGCCGATCCAGAGGCCGACGAGGCAGGTGAGTGCCATGGCGAGGGCGCCCCAGCCTGCGACGCGGATGGCGCCGCGGGCCATGGCGGCGCCGCCGGTTTTGGCGGCGAGGGCCCCGAGCAGGACGAGGGCGAAGAGCGAGGTGGCGGCGACGGTGGCGATGGCGGGATAGGCGCCCCAGGCGATATTGAAGCCGGCGCAGCTTGCCAGAACGGGCAGCGAGGCGCCGAGGGCGAAGGTGAGGGCGGAGGTCCAGGCGGCCTGAAAAG
>JBCBSZ010000159.1:0-800 GCA_039818945.1 Actinomycetota bacterium | reverse complement strand
GTGCTCGCAACGCTCGGACCGGAGCTCGAGCAGCGTCTCGGCCCGGCCGTGGTGCAGTCGGTGCAGGTGAAGCGGTGGCGATACGCCGGACCGGTGACACCCCACCCCGAGCGATCGGTCGACGTTGGCCGCGGTACACCGATCGTGCTCTGCGGAGACGCCTTCGGCGGGCCGAAGGTCGAGGGAGCGTTCCTCTCCGGGCTCGACGCCGCTCGTCGAGTCGTCGCCGGCGACCCGACGTGAACCTGGCCCCCGACCCCGCCACCGTGGTCGCCCTCCACCGATCCGGGCACGACGCCCTCACCTCGGCGATCGCGGCCGACGACACGGCCCGATGGCGCCAGCTCGTCGTTGGCGACTGGACCGCAACCGAGCTCGCCCGCCACCTCCTGGCCGTTGTCGACCGCCATCACGACGAGCTCGATCGGGCCGAGGCCGGCGACACCGAGCCGCTCTACCCCCACATCCAACAGGCGGGCCGCAACGAGCTCGAGATCCTCGACCGGGGCCGCCTCGACGGTCCCGAGGCCATGGAACAGTTCGGCGAGCGGGCCGCGACCTACACCGATCGCCTGGAGGCGATCGTGCGGGGAGACGGCACCGCACTGCGGTGGGATGCGCCGATCGGCTCGCCCCTGGGCGACGCCACGGTCGCGGATCTGCGGGTGGGGCACCGGGTCGAGGTCGTGGGCGACCGGCGCGGCAACGAGGTGCGGCCCGACCGGCTGGTGCGCTTGGTGGCGCTGGCGGGACCCGTCGATGCGGTCTCGGCGGGCGGACTCGTGGTGATGGGCGCCCCG
>JBCBSZ010000158.1:0-826 GCA_039818945.1 Actinomycetota bacterium | reverse complement strand
CTTCCACCGCATCGAGCTGACAGCCGACGCGCTGGCGAAGGCCATGGCCCGGGAGGCCGACCTGCCGGCGTCGCTAGAGCAGGACATCGCCATGTTCGCCCCGTCGGCGGTGTCGACCGTGGCCGGGCGGGTGCTCGACGCCCTCCCGCACCGACGCTTCGTCGCACCGACGATCAACCTGGCGGTCACCAACGTGCCCGGAGCCCGGCGACCCGTCCACCTCGGCGGCCGGCCGCTGCGATCGAGCCACCCGGTCCTGAGCGTGAGCGACACGACCCCGTTGCACCTCGGCGTGCAGGCCGGTCCCGACGCGGTCGGCCTCGGTGCGGTGGCGGACGGCGAGCACGTCGCCGATCTGGTCGGCCTCGTCGACGCCGCGGCGCAGGAGCTGACCGACCTGCTCGAGCTGCTCGACGGCGGGAGCTGACGGGCGGACGGTCCGATCCGCCTATCCTCCCGGGCCGGAGGTTCGCGTTGGCTGCGCTGCGTTTCTACTTCGGCACCATGGGCTCCGGGAAGAGCACGGTGGCGCTGCAGATCCACCACAACCTGTCGTCGCGGAACCAGCGCGGGCTGCTGTGCACTCGGCTGTCCCGCGAGCAGTCCAAGGTCTCCAGCCGGTTGGGCGTCGCCCGTCAGGCGCTGGAGGTGGAGGCCGAGGTCGACCTCTACGACGTGGCCCGGCAGATCGTCGTGCAGCGGGGTCGACTCGACTACCTGGTCTGCGATGAGGCCTGCTTCTTGGAGCCGGTGCTGGGCGTGATTGTCTCCTGGGTAGTCGACGTCCTCGACTCCGTCGTCTACGCGTTCGGTTTGCTCACCGACT
>JBCBSZ010000157.1:0-1185 GCA_039818945.1 Actinomycetota bacterium | reverse complement strand
GTCGCGGCGAGGACGCGGTGCTCGGTCGTCGCACCGGCCGCGACCGCGACCGCTGCCGCCGCGACCGTCGACGACGGCCTCCACCTCCTGCGGGCGAGCCGCATCCGGCGGGCGGCGGTGGCCCACCTCGAGCGGCTGCCGGACTCCACTCACGTCGAGCTGGTCGGCAACCAGTTCGTGATCACCGAGTGGCAGGTCGGCGACCAGCGCTACACGGTGCCGAAGAGCTCCGAGTCGGCGATGACCCGCATCGCCACCGGCGACGCGACGGGCTGACCACCCGCCGCCCCCTACGCTGCGCTGCGTGGAGCTGAACGGGGCGACGGTGTACGTGTCGGGCGGGGCGTCGGGTCTGGGGGCAGCGACGGCGGAGCGACTGTCCGCCGCCGGCGCGACGGTCGCGATCCTCGATCTCGACGAGGAGCGGGGCGGCGCGCTCGCCGATCGGCTGGGCGCGACGTTCGTCGCCTGCGACGTGGCGTCGGAGCCGTCGGTCGACGAGGCCTTCGCGGCGCTGCTCGATCAGGTCGGGCCGCCCCGGGCGGCGGTGTGCTGCGCCGGCATCGGCGCCGGCAGCAAGGTCATCGGCCGCAAGGGACCGCACCCGCTGGCCTCGTTCGAGCGGGTCATCGGTGTCAACCTGATCGGCACCTTCAACGTCGTGCGCCTGGCCGCCTGGGCCATGCGAGACCTCGAGCCGCTCGGGCCGGACGGCGAACGCGGTGTGCTGGTCATGACCGCCTCGATCGCCGCGACCGACGGCGTCGACGGCGGCGTCGCCTACTCGGCCTCGAAGGGCGGGGTCCGGGCGATGACCCTCCCCCTCGCCCGCGATCTCGCCCCGTGGGCCATCCGGGCGGTCTCGATCTCCCCCGGTGCCTTCGACACCCCGCTCGTCGCCGGCATGCCCCAGGAGTACGCCGAGGCGATGAGCGCCCAGACCCCCTTCCCGCCCCGCTTCGGCAACCCGCCCGAGTTCGGGATGTTGTGCGAGCACGTCATCACCAACCCGATGCTCAACGGCTGCGACCTTCGCCTCGACGGCGGCATCCGCATGACGCCGTCGAGGCTGCGATGACCGGCATCGACCTGCTGGCGCCGGAGGCGATCGAGGACCCGCACGGCTACTTCCGATCCCTCCGGGATGCCGACCCGGTCCAGTGGAGCGATCGCCACCGGGCCTGG
>JBCBSZ010000156.1:0-1186 GCA_039818945.1 Actinomycetota bacterium | reverse complement strand
ACGGCAACGTGACCGGCGACGTCGGCGACGGCGCCATCGTCAACGACGGCGGCGACCTGACCGGCGTCAACACCGGCACGGTCGGCGGCAACATGGTGACCGCCGACGACAACAGCGCTGCCGCCGGCGGCGACCAGGCCATCGGCAATGCCGGCCCGGTCTCCCAGGGCGAGGGCGACGCCATCCAGGCCGGTGGCAACGTCAACACCGGCGAGGGCGATCAGACCAACATCGACTTCGACCAGACCAACATCGGCGAGGACGCCGGCGGCGACGTGAACTTCAACGTCGGCGACGGCACCCAGACCGTGCTCGACAACGAGACCGACATCGATGCCTCGACCCACATCGAGGACTCGATCGTCGACTCCGAGAACGTCGCGGTGGCCGAGGGCGGCGGCGACGCCATCGCCAACGACGAGGGCAACGTGGCCAACGAGGCCCTCCAGGTGGCGGACAACACCGTCGACGTCGACAACAGCGTCGACAACAGCCAGGACCACAGCGTCGACGTCGACGCCCAGCTGGGGCTGGCCGGCAACGACGTCGTCCAGACCATCGAGGACCCGGCGCCCCTCCCCGCCGAGGAAGCGCCGCTCGAGGAGATGGGTGAGTGATCCCAGCATCACCCTGGCGGTGATCTGACAACCGAGTGAGCTGGAGAGCCCGGGTCGGCTGGCCCGGGCTCTCTCGCGTCCGAGCGGCCGAGCCCTCGGCACCCTGGCGCCGGCGGTCGGCTCGCCGCGGCGACCACGCTCCGCGCCGACCGCGTCCGGATCACCCCTGCAGGTGTTGGTCGAACCAGCACGACCCCCACCCGATGCGCCACGCTGTGGCGGGGCCCCTACGGATCCCCCATCGCGACCGGTGATGTCCCCGATTCCCCCGGCCGGGACCACTCGTAGGTTGCTCATCAACGACGAGGTCCACAGGGGCCACGAACAACAAGGACAGCGAACCATGGACTTCAACCAGATCTGGCAGAACCTCGATGTCATCGTGTTCGGTGACGGGCGCGACGACTGGAACGCCGCGGACGACGCCGGCAAGGCCGACATGCTCCGCGAGCAGGGCCTCCACGAGGTCGCCCCGGCCGACGTGGCCGAGGCCGTCGCCCACGCCTACAACGACATGCCCCCGCACCAGGCCGCCCTGCTGGCTCCGGTCAACCAGGTCGCCAACGTCG
>JBCBSZ010000155.1:0-1255 GCA_039818945.1 Actinomycetota bacterium | reverse complement strand
CCCCGTCGTTCCATGTAGTCGACCGACGGGGGTTCGGGGAGGTCAAGGGGGAATTCGCCGTTCCACAGGCCCTCCCCGACATTTCTCCGGTGTCCCCAGCCGACCACCGCCGGTCCACCGCGCGATCCACCGCCCGTCCACCGGTCCTCCACAGGAGACGCCCCACCACCGCGGCCGCCGGTACGGTCGCCGTCGTGGACGCGACGGCCCTGTTCGACTTCCGCGACGTCGTCGTGGCCATCGGCGAGACCGTGGTCCTCGACCGGGTGACGACCCGGATCGAGGACGGCGGTCGGATCACGGCGCTCCAGGGACCGTCGGGCGCGGGCAAGTCGACGCTGCTGCGCCTGTGCAACCGGCTCGTCTCGCCGACGAGCGGCACCGTCGCGTTCCGCGGCACACCGCTCGACGAGCTCGACCCGATCGCGCTGCGACGCCGGGTCGGGATGGTCTTCCAGCGGCCGACCCTGTTCCCGGGGACGGTCCGCGACAACCTGCTCGCCGCCGATCCCGACGCCACGACCGCGGCGATGTCCGACGTGCTCGAGCGCTCCCGGGCCCGCGCCGAGCTCCTCGACCGCGACGGCGACGCGCTCTCCGGCGGCGAGGCACAGCGGGTCTGCCTGGCCCGGACGCTGCTCACCGGCCCCGAGGTGCTCCTCATGGACGAACCGACCTCCGCGCTGGACCCCACGGCGACGCGGGGACTGGAGGAGCTGGGTCGGGCGCTGGCCGCGGACGGCATGCCGATCGTGTGGGTGACCCACGACCTCGAGCAGTCCGCCCGCATCGCCGACGATCGGATCGTGCTCGTCGACGGCCGCCTCGCGCACGCCGACGAGCTCGCGCACTACCTCGCCCGCGAGGAGGTCGACCACGACCACGAGGTCGACCCGCCGGCCGATCATCACCACCACGCCGATGGCGAAGCCCACTGGACGGACCCGATCGGGGAGGAGACCGATGGCCGGAGCTGACCACCACCGCTGCGAGGGCGAAGCCCACTGGACGCACCCGATCGGGGAGGAGACCGATGGCCGGAGCTGACCACCGCGAGGGTGGCCGTGCCTGAGTCCGACGTCGGGTGGTGGGGGCTCGCGGCCTCCCTCGTCCTGATCGCCGTCACGATCGTGTTGTCGCTCTGGCGCCAGCTCGGGCTGGAGCGGGACATCGGCATCGCCACGGTGCGGGCGCTGGTGCAGCTGCTCGCCGTTGGCTACGTCCTCGCCTTCGTCATCGACCCCGATCAGCCGCT
>JBCBSZ010000154.1:0-1292 GCA_039818945.1 Actinomycetota bacterium | reverse complement strand
AGATGCTGGCCACCATCGACGTGCTGCGCTCCGACAGCGAGCAGCTCGCCCAGGCCACCCGGGAGTTCGTCGACCGGGTTCGTAGCTGACCGCGTCGCCCCGGCCCCGGGGCGAAGCGGATCTGACCAGATCGGGAGCGGGCCGACGGTCCGCTCCCGTTCCGCGTCTCGACGCGGAACGCTTGAGAACGACCCGGAACTGCCGATCCGAAGCACGAGGAGAATCGAATCGGACCATTGGGGGGTCGTCATGTCGAACGCTCCGTCAACCGCACCCAGCCGTGCCGCCGATCTGGCGGATCGGCTGCGCCAGCCGAGGCTCACGATGCGTCTCGCCGGCCTGGTGCTCGCCGGTGTCATCGGTCTGGCCGCGGTCGCCTGGCTCGGCTTGCAGGACCTCCGCTCGGAGCTCCTCGCCGGCCACGAGGCGAAGATCGCGGCCGTCACCGAGTCCGGTTCGGCCCTGCTGGCTGGTGCGTACGCCCGCGAGGAGTCCGGTGAGCTGACCCGCGAGGAGGCACAGGCGGCCGCCTTCGACGCCATCCGCAGCATCCGCTACGAGGGCAGCGAGTACCTGTTCGTGTACCAGCGCGACGGCGTCAATCGGGTGCTGGGCCCGCGCCCCGATCTCGAAGGCGAGAACCTGATCGACCTGGAGGACCCCAACGGTGTCCCGCTGATCGCCGAGCTGTCGGCGCTGAGCGCCGACGGCGGCACGGGCTACCTGGAGTACATGTGGCCCGACCCGGACGACCCGGAGGGGCCGCCGCTGCCGAAGCTGAGCTACGTCGAGGGCTTCGAGCCGTGGGACCTGTTCATCGGGACCGGTGTGTACATCGACGACGTCGACGCCGAGTACGCCGCCGCTGCCCGGGGGCAGGTGACCTGGGTGCTCGTCGTGGTCGGTCTGGTGGCCGCCGTTGCGGGGCTGATCGTCCGCACGATCCGGCGACCGCAGGCGGCGCTCATCGACCGGATGGGCGACCTGGCCGAGGGCGACAACGAGGCCGAGGTGCCCGGTGCCGATCGACGAGACGAGATCGGTGAGATGGCTCGTGCCGTCGAGGTGTTCCGCCAGAACGCCCTCGAGAAGCTGGAGCTCGAGGCGGCCGCAGAGGAGGAGGCCCGGGATCGCGCCGAAGCTGAGGCGGCGGCCGAGGCCGAGCAGCGTCGTGTGCTCGCGGCGACGGCGGACAGCTTCGAGTCGGAGGTCGGTGGGATCGTCCAGCGGGTCGGTGCCTCGTCGGAGGACCTCCGCGGCGCGGCCGCCAGCCTGGCCGATGCCGCCGAGAT
>JBCBSZ010000153.1:0-1515 GCA_039818945.1 Actinomycetota bacterium | reverse complement strand
CCAGCGCTCAGAGAGTGCTGGAGCTTGAGAAGCAGGAAGCTCGACTCCGGACCGAGCTTCAGGGTTTGACCTCGCGCATAGTCGCGACCGAACCCGGCTCAGTCGAGGAGAGGGCGGACCTGCCCGCGACCGACGACAGCGACTGCGCACACGTGCTCGCCCTCGTCCAGGACTTCTTGGATGGCGAGCTACCCGGTGATCAACGAGCTCTGGTGACTACCCACCTTGAGTCGTGTGGTCATTGCTTGGAGGTGTACGACGTCGAGGCCGAACTGGCCATCACGATCAGGAAGATAGGTGACAGAGTCCATTCGTCAGCACTCCGCGAGCGTCTACGCCGAGTAGAGGCCGCCCTGGCTCAGCCCTGGACCGAGGCCTGATGCCAGATCCGGATCCAGCGACGAATCGTGGCACTTCGGAGTCGATCCAGCGTGCGCTCTGCGCATGGTGACCCGCTCAACTCCTTCGCGACGGTGTACCTGGCCGCCGGCCTGTGGCCTCTAACCCCCTTGGGGGCGTTGCCGGTGGCCTTGGACCGAGGGCTTGGCGATGCTGGTCGCTCCTGACGTCGAGGAGAGGGTTGAGCGAAAATAGGAACTACCGGACCTTCACCCCGGGGCAGAAGCTCGAGATCATCAGGGCTCTCGCACCTCCGACCTGAGGGCGATGGAGTGGTGGTGAGTTGGCGGACACTCGGTGATCTCGCCGGCGCGCGGTTCGGGCCCACGTCGCACCGAGCATCAGCTCCGCAGAGTGGCGAGCACTGCGCCGTGAGCGGAGTCCTCCGTCGCTGGAGGCTCCGGCAGTCCAACCGCCGTTCGAGACGAGGGACCAGTAGCGCGGGTAGTCTTGCCGCCGAGGCACGCGTGGTGGGGGGAGGCCGTGTCGACGCGGGTATTCATTTCCTATCGCCGAAGCGACTCTGCAGCCGCCAGCGGACGGCTGTACGACACCCTCGTGTCTGCGCTCGGTGGCGAAGACGCCATCTTCGTGGACGTCGACGACATCCCGATCGGCGCCAACTTCCGATCCGAGATCGTTAGAGCAATCGAAGGCTCGGCTGCAGTTCTTGTCGTGGTTGGTCAGGACTGGCTCGCGTCGGACGAATCGGGCCGAGCCCGGATCGAGGACCCTTCTGACCCGGTGCGCCTTGAGCTCGAGTCGGCGTTGGAGCGTGCGATTCCGGTGATCCCCGTGCTGGTGGACGACGCCGTAATGCCGCCTCGATCAGTGCTCCCCGAATCCGTCGCCGAGCTCGCTGATCTGAACGCCGCCTCCCTTGGGCACCGCAGCTGGAGGGCGGACTGCGCAGGACTGCTAACCACGATCCAGCACATACGAGCAGTGAGGGTGGCGAACCTAGCCGAACGTGCCCTGCAGGACGGCGAGCTTGCGGTGGCGGAGAGGCACCTCGCCGCCGTGGACGTCCCCACGCCCCTCACGGACAGATTCGGGGAGCTGCGCGAGCGCCTGGCATCTGCGCGGCGGGGGGCGCGGGCGAATGAGCTCGCTTCT
>JBCBSZ010000152.1:0-1743 GCA_039818945.1 Actinomycetota bacterium | reverse complement strand
GGCGTCAGCCCGGCAGGTCCGGGGGTCGGTGCTCGGCGAGTCGCTGCTCGTCGGCGTGGTGGCGTCCATCCTCGGCATCCTCTTCGGCATGTTCCTCGCGGTCGCCCTGCGATCGCTCTTCGGTGCCCTGGGTGCCGACCTGCCCAGCTTCGGCCTCACGCCGACGGCCTCGACGATCATCATCGGCCTCGTCGTCGGCATCGGCATCACGATGCTGAGCTCGATCACGCCGTCGCGTCGTGCGAGCAAGGTGCCGCCGGTCGCCGCCATGCAGGACGGGTTCCGGTTCGGCGCCGGCGAGGGCAAGCGGCGCACGATCATCGGCGCCTCGCTGTTGGCCATCGGCCTCGTGGCGATGGTGCTCGGTCTCTTCGGCGAGTACGACGGCGCTGCGCCGCAGCTCACCCTGCTGGTGCTCGGCGCGCTCGGCGTCTTCGTCGGCACCACGCTGCTCAGCCCGCTGTTCTCCAGCCCGGTCACCCGGGCCCTGGGGGCGCCGCTGCAGTACCTGCCGTGGCTGAAGATGAGCGGACGCCTCGCCCAGGAGAACTCGTCGCGCAACAACCAGCGCACGGCGGCGACGGCCGGTGCGCTCATGGTCGGCCTGGCCCTCGTCGGCATGGCCGCCGTGACCGGCGAGTCCTTGAAGGAGACGTTCCGGGACACCCTCGACAACGCCATCGAGGCCGACTGGTACATCAGCTCCGGCGGGTTCGTGGGCTTCGGCACCGGCCTGGCCGAGGAGATCGAGGCCGCGCCCGAGTTCGACCGAAGCACCCCGTTCCGATTCGGGGTGGCCCAGGTCGACGGCTCCAGCAAGGACGTCTTCGCCGCCGATCTCGCCCAGATCGACGGCCTGATCGATCCCGACGTCGTCGAGGGCTCGCTCGACGCCGGTCCCGGCGACCTCCTCATCCACGAGGACTCGGCCGAGGACCAGGGGGTCACCGTGGGCGACACGGTCACCCTCACCTACGCCAACGGCGACACCGAGGACGTGACCGTCGCCGCCGTCTACACCGACGCGACCATCCTCGGGAACTGGGTCATCGACCTCGAGAGCTGGCAGGAGGGCCGCTTCGGCACGACCGACGACCTCTTCGTCGCGGCGAGGAACGCCGAGGGTGTCTCGCAGGAACAGGCCCAGGCGGTGCTCGACGAGATCGCCGCCGACTTCCCACAGGTCGACGTCGAGAGCAGCGAGGAGTTCGCCGACAGCCAGGAGGCCCAGCTCGACAACCTGCTGGCGATCATCCAGGGCATGGTCGGCTTCTCCGTGCTCATCGCGCTGCTCGGCATCGCCAACACGCTGGCGCTGTCGGTCTTCGAGCGCACCAGGGAGATCGGCCTGCTCCGAGCCGTCGGCATGAGTCGCCGCCAGGCCCGGTCGATGATCCGCTGGGAGGCGGCGATCGTCGCGGTCTTCGGTGCGGCGTTGGGCGTCGTGCTCGGGATCGCCTTCGGGTACGCCGTCACCCAGGCGCTCCCGCCCTCGTTCGTGAACGACTTCGCCGTCCCGTGGGGCACGCTGATCACCTACGTGATCGTGGCCGGCATCGCCGGTCTCATCGCCGCCTCCCTCCCGGCCCGCCGTGCGGGGAGGCTCGACGTGCTCGACGCCATCCGACAGCTCTGACCGGGGTCCGCAGGTAGCGTCGGGGGGGCGGGCCCACCCCCCCCCCCCCCCCCCCCCCACCCCGCACGCGGTGAGAAACCAACCGCCCCACCCCCCCCCCACACAAC
>JBCBSZ010000151.1:0-1787 GCA_039818945.1 Actinomycetota bacterium | reverse complement strand
GAGGAGCGCCGGGCCGAGCAGCTGGCCATCGTCACCGACGTGCTCGGTCTCGACGAGGAGGCCCTCGAGGCGGCCCGTGAGGAGGGCCAGACCCTCGACGTGACGCCGAGCCCCACGCTGCCCGGGGTCTCGACGCTCGCCGACGTCGATCCCGGCTTCCACGAGGTGACCGACGTCCCCGCCGGCCTCGAGCTCCGCGTGCGGGCCAACCCGGGCATCGGTCAGCCGATCATCACCACGCTCCCCAACGGCGACGTCGTCGCGACGACCGGCCTGCGGGCACAGGTCGGCTCGACGATCTGGTTGCAGGTGGAGCTCAGCGGCACGATGGGCTGGTCGTCGAGCGCCTACCTCACGGCCACCACCGCCATCACCGACGTGGCCGCCGAGCCGGTGACGCCGTCCGAGCCGTCGGGACCGGGCATCACCGTGCTCGACACCGTCTCGACCGGCACCCACGAGGTCACCGACGTGCCCGCCGGCCTCGAGCTGCGCGTCCGGTCGCTGCCCGGGATCGGCCAGCCCCAGATCGGCCAGCTCGCCAACGGCACGATGGTCAACACCACCGGCCGCCGGGCCCAGGTCGGCGAGACCATCTGGCTCGAGCTCGAGTTCGGGACCTCCACCGGCTGGTCGTCGAGCTTCTACCTCACCGAGGAGACCGAGGTCGTGACCGGCTTCTCCGAGCTGGTGCCCGAGGGCGAAGTCGCCGCGATCATCACCGAGGTGGCCCTCGACGCCGACGGCGACGCGATCACCCTCCTGATCGGCGACGACGCGATGGTGGTGTCGTCGAGCGCCGTGATCCTCGACGCCGACGGCCGACGCCTCGACCACCTGGCCTGGGCCGACCAGCGCCAGGACGTGTCGCGATCCAACCCGCTGATCGCCGACGTCACCATCGCCGACGGCGTCATCGTGGAGCTCCGCCAGACCGCGATGATCTGACCCGCCGGGCCGGTCGGCCCGCGACGAGTCGAACGCCACAGCGTCGAGAGTGACGGAGCGAGCCCGCGATCGGGCACCCTGGACGACGTGAACCGTCGAGACGTCGTCGTCATCGGAGCCGGACCGGCCGGCGCCGCCGCTGCCATCCGGGCCGCTCGTGGCGGTGCCTCGGTGACCGTGTTCGACAAGGCGCCCTACGGGCGGGACAAGGTGTGTGGCGACGGGCTGACCCCGCGGGCGGTCGGCGCGCTCCAGGAGCTCAAGATCGACCTCGAGGACGCCCACCGCATCGACGGGCTCCGCATGATCGCCGGGAAGCAGACCCGCGAGCTCGCCTGGCCGGCGACGACCCGCTTCCCCGGGCACGGCGCCGTCTGGCCCCGCCGTCGACTCGACGCCGCGCTCATCGACGCGGCCAGCGAAGCCGGCGCCGAGGTCCGCTGGCAGACCGAGGCGCTGCCGATCCTCGAGGGTGACCGCGTGGTGGGCGTGGAGGCGGGCGGAGAGCGCATCGACGCCGACCTCGTCGTCGTCGCCACCGGCGCGCCGGGCAAGGTCGCGAGGATGCTCGGCGCCGAGCGCGTCGCCGACGAGCCGTTCGGCCTGGCCATCCGCACCTACGCCGAGACCCCTCGCCACGCCGACCGCCACCTCGAGGCCTGTCTGACCCTCAGCGACGAGCACGGCACGGCCGTGCCCGGCTACGGGTGGTTGTTCCCCGCCGGCGACGGCACGGTCAACATCGGCGTCGGGGCGCTGTCGACGATGAAGGGCTTCAAGTCCCTCAACCTCAACACGCTGCTCGACTCGTACCGCGACCTCGTGCAGGACGGCTGGGA
>JBCBSZ010000150.1:0-2068 GCA_039818945.1 Actinomycetota bacterium | reverse complement strand
CCCGACGACGGTCCCGACGACGGTGACCGACCCCGGCCCCTGCCTCGGCTAGCCCCGGCGCTGGCGGTCCGACCTATGCGTCCGGCTCGGGCCCCGCCGTCGCTACGCGTCCGGCTCGATGAAGATGCACTCGCCCGGGCACTCCTCGGCGGACTCGACGACCGCTTCGAGCTGGGACTCGGGGAACGAGGCCATGCCCTCGGAACCGCCCGGATCGGAGAAGACCTTGTCGCCTTCCTTGACGTAGGCGAGGCCGTCGTCGAGCAGCGTGAACACGTCGGGCGCGATCTCCTCGCACAGGCCGTCGCCCGTGCACAGATCCTGGTCGATCCACACCTTCATGCCGTCGCTCCCCTGGTGCTCGTGGTGTCGGCTGAACGGCCGTCCGAGACGGGCGGCACGGTACCGCTCCGGCCCCCTCGGTGACCAGATGACAATTTACACGGTCAGCACGGGGTTAATGCGCTTCGTGCCCACCCGGTTCGTGCACCTCACGTGTACGGTGGCCGATGAGGTCATCCGACGACCCCGGGGAGCATCGATGGCACGAGGGACCGGCGACGGTTCGCCCTCCGACGAGGCCGAGCTGCAGGATCAGCTGGCGGCGTTGCAGGACGAGGTCGCGGTGCTGCGCCGGCGCCTCCAGGACGCCCCGAAGCGGGTGCGCACGCTCGAGGAGCGACTGCTCGAGACCAAGGGGCAGCTGGCCCAGGCGGTGTCGCAGAACGAGAAGCTGACCTACACCCTCCGCGAGGCGCGCGAGCACATCGCCGCGCTGCGCGAGGAGGTCGACAAGCTGACCCAGCCGCCCGGTGCGTACGGCACGGTGGTGGGTCGCAACGAGGACGGCACGGTCGACGTGCACGCGAGCGGTCGCAAGATGCGCGTCACCGCCCATCCCGAGATCGAGTCCGACGCCCTGGAGCGGGGCGCCGAGGTCGTGCTCAACGAGTCGTTCAACATCGTCCTCGCCCGCGAGGCCGAGCGCACCGGCGAGCTGGTGATCCTCAAGGAGGTGCTCGAGGGCGGCGACCGGGCGATGGTGGTCGGCCGGGCCGACGACGAGCGGGTGGCCGAGCTGGGCTCCGAGCTCCGCAACGAGAAGCTGCGGGCCGGCGACACCCTCCTGCTCGAGTCGAAGTCGGGCGTGCTGGTCGAGAAGCTGCCCCGGCCCGAGGTCGAGGAGCTCGTCCTCGAAGAGGTGCCCGACATCGACTACACCGACATCGGCGGCCTCGACACCCAGATCGAGCACATCATGGACGCGGTCGAGCTGCCGTTCGTGCACCGGACGCTGTTCGCCGAGTACGACCTCCCGGCGCCGAAGGGCATCCTGCTCTACGGCCCGCCGGGCTGCGGGAAGACGCTCATCGCCAAGGCGGTCGCCAACTCCCTCGCCAAGAAGGTGTCGGAGGTCTCCGAGGACACCAAGGCCCGCAGCTACTTCCTCAACATCAAGGGTCCCGAGCTCCTCAACAAGTACGTCGGCGAGACCGAGCGCCAGATCCGCCTCGTGTTCCAGCGGGCCCGCGAGAAGTCCGAGGAGGGTTGGCCGGTCATCGTCTTCTTCGACGAGATGGACTCGCTGTTCCGCACCCGCGGCTCGGGCATCTCGTCCGACATGGAGTCCACGATCGTGCCGCAGCTCCTCGCCGAGATCGACGGCGTCGAGGGCCTCACCAACGTGATCGTCATCGGCGCCTCCAACCGCGAGGACCTGATCGACCCGGCGATCCTGCGCCCCGGCCGCCTCGACGTGAAGATCAAGATCGACCGGCCCGACGAGCCGGCCGCGGCCTCGATCTTCTCGCGCTACCTCGACCCGGAGCTGCCGATCGCGCCGTCGATGATCGACGAGCTGGGCGGTGGCGACCTCAACAAGGCCATCGACGGGGCGATCGAGCGCGCCGTGGCCGAGATGTACCGGACCGATCCCGACAACCGCTTCCTGGAGGTGACCTACCAGAACGGCGACAAGGAGGTCATGTACTTCAAGGACTTCTCGTCGGGCGCCATGATCGAGAACATCGTCCGCCGGGCGAAGAAGCTCGCCATCAAGCGCGAGATC
>JBCBSZ010000149.1:0-2080 GCA_039818945.1 Actinomycetota bacterium | reverse complement strand
CAACCACTCCTCCGCCGAACGGGCACCGTCGAAGCTCCACCACGAGGTGTCCAGCCACTCACCGAGCACCCCGGTCAGCTCGGCCTGCAACCCCTGCAGCTGATCGCACAGCTCGACGACTCGCGCGCTGGTGGCCCGGGCGGCGACGACGTCCACGACCTCCGTTCGACTCGAACACATGTTCGTAGTGTAACGACCGGGTGTGGCAGGGCACCCTCGGCTCCACGTGGCAGGCGACGATCGATCTAGCCTCCGGCCGTGGGCGAGGAGGAGGCCGCGGTCGAGCGGAGCCCGGGGTTCTGGTACCTGCTCGCGGAGGCGCGCGCCCCGCTGGAGGCGGCGTCGTTGCTTCCCACCCTCCCGGCGCTGCTGCGCGGGCCTCGGGGCGACGGGCATCACGTCGTCGTCATCCCGCCCTTCGGTGCCGGCGATGCGTTCACCCGGATCCTGCGGGAGTACCTGGCCCGGCTCGGCTACGGCGTCCACCCGTGGGGTCGGCCGGAGATCCTCGCCTTCCACCGGATGTCGACGATCGCCATCCGGCGCCTCGCCGAGGTCGCCGACCACGCCGGCGGGCAGGTGAGCCTCATCGGCCACAGCCTCGGCGGCATCTACGCCCGGGAGGTGGCTCGCGAGTCGCCCGATCACGTGCGCCGCGTCATCACCATCGGGAGCCCGTTCGCCGGCGACCTGAAGTCGAACGTCGTCTGGCCCATGTACGAGGCGGCCACCGGCACCCGCATCAGCAGCATCCCCGACGAGACGATGCAACGGCTCAACTCACCGCTGCCGATGCCGTCGACGGCGATCTACTCGCGCAGCGACGGCGTGGTGTCGTGGCGGTCGTGCCTCGACAGCGAGGCGCCGTTGGCGGAGAACATCGAGGTGATGGGCAGCCACATCGGCCTGCTCCACAACCCCGCCGTGCTCCACGTCGTCGCCGACCGGCTCGCCCAGCCGCCCGGCGTGCACGAGCCGTTCGCCACCGACGGGCTCGCCCGGCTCGTGGCGAAGCGGGGGCCGTTCCGACGGGCCGGCGGTGGCGTCGGGTGACCTCGCAGATGCGGGCGGTCGATGCCGCGTTCCTGGCCATGGAGCGGCCGAACGAGCCGAGCCACGTGGGGTCGCTGCTGGTCTTCGGCCCGTCGGAGGACGGCCCGCTCACCGTGGAGGCCGTTCGAGCGGCGCTCGACGAGCGGCTGCCGATGATGCCCTCGGCCCGACGCGTCATCGACGGGTCGTTCCGGAGCCTGCGTCGGCCGGGGTGGCGCAGGGCGGAGCGCATCGACCTCGACGTGCACGTCCGCCCGCACCACCTCCCCGGCGGCGTCGAAGCGCGCCACGCGCTCCACGACCTCGTCGCGCAGCTCCACGCCCGACCGCTCCGGCGTGATCGGCCGCTGTGGGAGATCCACGTGATCGACGGGCTCGGTGAGGACACCGTCGCCGTCTTCGCCAAGATCCACCTGGCCGCGATGGACGACACCACCGGGGTCGATCTCATGACCGCGCTGCTCGACACCGAGGAGGGGCCGGAACCGACGATGGAGGAGGTGTCGCCGCGTCCCGACCTCGGCCACGACGAGGACTCGGCGCTCGACCGGCTCGTCGGGCCGGTGCCGGACCAGCTCCGACGGAGCCTCGGCTTCCCGGTGCGCGTCGCCGGGCGGGCGGCCGAGGCGCTCGGCGAGCAGCTGCCCGGCATGACCCACACCGCCGCCGAGATGGCCCGCCGGACACCGGGCCTGAGCCGCCTCGCTGCGCTCGTCCCCCAGCCGGAGCCGGGCCCGGGGGCGGTCGAGCACCCGACCGGACGGGCCCCGCGCCTCTCCTACAACGAGCCGATCGGACCGACCCGCCGCTTCGCCGCCGGCTCGCTGCCGACCGGTGATCTCCTGCGCCTCAAGGCCGTGCTCGGTCGGTCGTTCCACACGGCGGCGCTCGTCGTGTGCACCGGTGCCCTGCGGCGCTGGCTCAGCGCGAAGGACGAGCTGCCGTCGTCACCGGTCGTCGCGATCATGCCGGTGAGAACCTGGCGCACCTCGTGAAGCTCGTCGTGCGCAAACCAGTAATGCCCGTC
>JBCBSZ010000148.1:0-2203 GCA_039818945.1 Actinomycetota bacterium | reverse complement strand
GAGAGCATCTTCTTCGGCTACACGTCCGTCGACGCGGCGATCCGCGACTTCGAGGACTTCCCGACGGTCTCGGTGGTCGCCCCGCTGATCAAGAACCCGCAGATCATCATGTGGGACCCGGAGACGTACCCGGACATCGAGTCGTTCTCCGACATCGGTGAGACCGGCGCGATCGTCAACGTGTTCGCCAACTCGGTGTACATGGAGTACCTGATCTCCACCGGCCAGCTGACGGCCGACCAGGAGGACCCGTCCTACGACGCCTCGCCGACCCGGTTCGTCGCCGAGGAGGGCGCCATCTTCCAGCAGGGCTTCGCCACGCAGGAGCCGTGGAACTACGAGAACCTGTTCGAGGAGTGGGGCAAGCCGGTCGACTTCCTGCTGATCCACGACTCGGGCTACCAGCCGTACACGCAGCCCCTGGGCGTGCGGGCCGACCTCCTCGAGGACCCGGCCGTCCAGGACTGCCTCACGGCGCTGGTGCCGGTGGTGCAGCAGTCGATCATCGACTTCCAGAACGATCCGCAGCCGGTGATCGACGCCATCGAGCGTGCGCTCATCGACATCGACGACTTCTGGCAGCTCTCGCAGGAGTCGATGGCCAACACCGTCGCCGTCATGGCCGAGCTCGAGATCGTGGGCAACGAGGGCGACGGCACCGTCGGCGACTTCAACCTCGACCGGGTGCAGGAGCTGATCGAGCAGCTCGACACCGAGGTCGGCTCGGTCGACGTCCTCGAGGGGCTCACCCCGGAGGACGTGGTCACCAACGAGTACATCGACCCGTCGATCGGCCTCTAGGTCCGACCGATCACCCGATGATCCGAGCGGGGCCCGGCTGCTGCGGCGGCCGGGCCCCGTCGCGTGTGCGGTGGCGCACCGAACCGCGCGCGTTACCGGCCGAAGTCGAAGGCGGCGATCTCAGCCATCTGCGCCACCAGGTTGTCGACGGCACCCTCGAAGTGCCGCTTGCCCAGGTCGGCGTTGGCGCCGGTCGGGTCGCCGATGTGGCCGTCGGGACCGAAGTCGTTCGACAGCCACCCGAACGACACCGCCCCACCGAACCGGACGTGATCGTTGGCGGCGAGCCGCTCCGGCACGTTGCGCTCGGCCAGCGACATGTCGCAGAGGTCGGGCCGCAGGTGCAGCATCACCGACGTCTCCATCAGGCCGGCGTGGATGCCCATGCCGAGCTCGTCCTCGGTGGACGCGCCACCCTGATCCGGCGGCACGGAGGGGTGGGTCAGGAAGGTCTTGAGCCCGTGGGCGAGGCGGGCCTCGCGGCAGGCGACGTTGAGCAGCGAGCTGTTGCCGCCGTGACCGTTGAGGAAGACGAGCCGCTCCGCCCTCGTCGTCGCGACGCACCGCGCGATGTCGTCGATGACCTTGAGGAGCGTGTCGGCCGAGAGCCAGACCGTCCCGGCCGACCAGGCGTGTTCGTTCGACTTCGAGAACGCCAGCGGCTCCAGCATCCACAGATCGAGCTCGTCGCCGGCTTGCGCCACCACCGCCTCCGCTGCGGCACGGGCGATGACCAGGTCGGTCGAGAGCGGCAGGTGCGGCCCGTGCTGCTCGACGGCACCCACCGGCTGGATGATGACGGAGCGATCGGACACGAGATCGTGGATCTGTGGGCCTCGGAGGTCGCTGAGCCGTCGTGTCGTGATCATGGCGAGACGGTAGCCGTCGCCGTGTGACGCAACCGTGAACGCTGGGCCACCGGCTGAGCGCCGCGGGCGGATCCGTGCTGACATGGCTCGATGGCCGACATCGACCACGACGTGATCATCATCGGCGCCGGCCACAACGGGCTGGTCTGCGCGGCGTACCTCGCCCGGGCCGGGCTCGACGTCGCCGTCCTCGAGGCGAGGGACGCCGTCGGTGGGTGCGCTTCGACCGTCGATGCGGTCGGCGCCCGGGTCAACATCTGCAACTGCGACCACATCGCGGTCCGGTCGCTCCCGCTCGCCGAGGAGCTCGACCTCGCCGACCACGGGCTGCGCTACATCGACCTCGACCCGTCCTCGGCGACGCTCTCCTGGGACGCCCCACGACCCTGGTTCTCGTTCCACGACCTGGACCGCACCGTCGACCTCCTCGCCCGCACCCATCCGACGGAGGTCGAGGGGTACCGGCACTACGTCGCCAGTCGTCCCAGGGGGGCGGCGTCGGCGACGTAGTGCCGGTACCCCTCGACCTCCGT
>JBCBSZ010000147.1:0-2255 GCA_039818945.1 Actinomycetota bacterium | reverse complement strand
CGGCAGACGACCCGGACTCGGCTCGGGCCCGCGCCGAGTCGATCGCCCGCACGCTGCTCCAGCCGGTCGTCTGCCGCGATGGCGGCGCGGGCCGCCTCGACGAGCAGCGGGTGGGGCAGGTCGACGTCGGCGAGGGACCGGGCGAGGCGGTCGACCGAGGGCGGGCGCATCCGTCCAGGCTACGCCCGCCCTGGTCACCCGGGTGGAGCGAGGTCAGGCCGGCCGGGCGGCGAGCCCGACCGTCGCCGGCTCGGGGCGTCGCTCGATCACCTCGTCGATGACCCCGTACTCGACCGCAGCGGCACCTCGCAGGATGTAGTCCCGCTCGAGGTCCTGGGCGATCCGGGCTCGGTCCCGGTTCGTGCGCTCGGTCAGGAGCTCCTCGATCTGGTTCCGCATCAGCTGCATCTCCTGGGCGGCGATCTGGATGTCGGTGGTCTGGCCCTCCGCTCCGCCGTGGGGCTGGTGGAGCAGGATCCGGGCGTTCGGCAGCGCGTACCGCTTGCCCGGCGCGCCGGCGGCGAGGAGCACCGCCGCCATCGAGGCGGCCTGGCCGACGCAGAACGTCGCCACGTCGGGCCCGACGTACGCCATCGTGTCGAGGATCCCGAACCCGGACGTCACGACCCCGCCCGGGCTGTTGATGACGAGGCTCACGTCGCGCCGGGGGTCGTCGGCGTCGAGGTGGAGCAGCTGGGCGATCACGGTGTTGGCGACCGCATCGTCGATCGGCGTGCCGATGAACACGATCCGCTCACCGAGCAGCCGGGAGTAGACGTCGGTCATCCGGTCACCCCGTGGGGTGTGCTCGGTGACCGTGGGGACGAGCAGCGAGGACATGTGCGTTCTCCTTCCGATGTGCAACCTGTGAGTTGCAGGTTAGCGCGGAGGGGCAACTTCGCGGTTGCGCTACCCTTCGACCATGCGCGTGGAACGAAGCATCGAGCTGCCGGTGGACGCCGACGAGGTCTGGGAGGCCCTCGTCGACGACGAGCTGCTCTCGGACTGGCTCGGCGACGACGTGAGCCTCGACCCGGAGCCGGGCGGCGTGCTCGACGTGCGCGAAGGCGACGAGCACCGCGTCGGCGTCGTCGAGCGCGTCGAGCCCGGCCGCCACCTCGGACTGCGCTGGTGGCCCGAGAGCCGGCCCGACGAGACCAGCGAGGTCGACCTCGTGCTCGTCCCGGTCACCACCGGCACCCGCCTCACCGTCGTCGAGCGGCGGGCCGTGCCGGTCCCGATCGCGACCGCCTCGGTGGCGACGTCGAAGCTCGTGCTGCTGGCGGCGACGGCGTGCCGGGCGGGCCTCAGCGCCCGGCGATGACCGAGCCGGTCGGCATCGACCAGGTCTTCGACGCGCTCGCCGACCCGACCCGCCGACTGCTGCTCGAGCGACTGGCGACGGGGCAGACCGTCACGGCGTCATCGATGGCCGGCGAGCTGCCGATGAGCCGCCAGGCGGTGAGCAAGCACCTGGTGCAGCTCGACCGCGCCGGGCTGGTCGCGACCGAGCGGGTCGGTCGCGAGGTCCGCTACGCCTTCCGTGCCGGTCCGCTCGTCGAGGCGACCCGGTGGATGGTCGAGGTCGGCGACGCGTGGGACGGCCGCCTGGGCAGGCTCGCCCGTCTGCTCGATCCGTCGGAGGTGGCCACGGCCCCCGACCGGTAGCGTCGACCCATGACCGGGTTCCTGGCGCTGCTGTTCCTGGTGCTGCCGATCCTGGAGATCTACGTCGTCACCCAGGTGGCCGGCAGCATGGGCTGGCTCACGACGATCCTGCTCGTCATCTTCGTGAGCCTCGCCGGCGCCGCGCTCGTGCGGATCCAGGGCCTCAGCGTCCTCGCCCGCATCCAGCGCCGGCTGCGCTCGGGTGAGGTCCCGGGCAAGGAGCTGGTCGACGGGGCGCTGATCCTCGTCGCCGGCGCGTTGCTCGTCACCCCCGGGTTCCTGACCGACGGCGTCGGACTGTTCCTGCTGTTGCCGCCGACGCGGGCGATCGCCCGCACCTGGCTCACCCGCCGCTACGCCGGTCGGGTGGAGCGGGGAGACCTCGGGAGCACGAGCGGCTTCGGCACGCGCTTCTACGGCAGCTGGACCGTCGTCGACACCGACGTCGCCGACGCCGACGACGGGCGGCCGCCTCGGCCCGACGATCCGTTCGGTCCCGGTCCCGGCGAGCTCGGCCCCGAGCAGCGATGAACGAGGTCCCGGTCCGCGATGCGGCGACCGTCATGCTGGTGCGCGACGGCGACGAC
>JBCBSZ010000146.1:0-2780 GCA_039818945.1 Actinomycetota bacterium | reverse complement strand
GCTCTGGATGCTGCTCGTCGCCGGGTCGAGCGGTGCCGCCACGCACGCCGTTGCCGAGTACGTCGAGGTCCCGCCATCGTCGGCGACGTCGAACCTGTACGCGTACCTCCCGGACGGGACCCCCATCGAGTCGTTCCTCCTCTTCGACGACGGCGGTCGTCCGTTCGAGCTGTCCCGCACCGGCTACAGCCGATCGCTCGAGGCGGAGTTCGAGGCGGCCATTGCGACCGATCTCGACGGGCGCCCCGTCACGAACCTCTACCCGAGGGAGGTCCGGTTCTTCGGTCCGAGCTTCTTCGACGAGACGGGTGGACGGGTCGAGGAGGAGCCGCCTCCCCCGATCGTGGCCGTGCCGCGGCTCGTCGACGGCGAGCGCTGAGCGGATCCCTCGGCTCGTCGCCGGGCATGCCGGCTCGACGGACTGGCAGACTCATCGCAGGGGAAGCGAGACCGGGGGGCAGGTCGTGGACGAGGGGATCCAGTCGGAGGTCGACGTCGTCGTCGTGGGTGCCGGGGTGGCAGGGCTCTACCTGCTCCATCGGCTCCGAGGGGCCGGACTGAGCTCGCGAGTGCTGGAGTCGGCCGACGACATCGGCGGCACCTGGTACTGGAACCGGTACCCGGGCGCACGGTGCGACATCCAGAGCATCGAGTACTCCTACAGCTGGGACCCGGAGCTCGAGCAGGAGTGGGAGTGGAGCGAGCGCTACGCCACGCAGCCCGAGATCCTCGACTACCTCGATCACGTCGCCACCAAGCACGACCTGCGGAGCGGCATCACGTTCGAGACGCGGGTCGAGACCGCCGAATGGGACGACGAGGCCCGTCGGTGGCACCTTCGCACCGACACCGGTGAGGAGATCACCTGCCGGCACTACGTGATGGCGACCGGGTGCCTCTCGGTGCCCAAGGACGTCGACATCACGGGCGTCGAGCGCTTCCGGGGCCCCACCTACTCGACGGGACGCTGGCCGCACGAGGGGGTCGACTTCTCGGGGATGCGGGTGGCGGTCATCGGGACCGGCTCGTCGGGTATCCAGGCCATCCCGCTCATCGCGAAGGAGGCCGCCGAGCTCACCGTGTTCCAGCGGACGCCCAACTTCTCGATGCCCGCGCTCAACGGCCCGATCCCGCCCGACACCGTGGCCGAGGTCAAGGCCCGCTACCCCGAGTTCCGGGAGGAGCTGCGGTGGTCGCTGGGGGGCGTCGAGTTCGAGCCGGGGCTCGACAGCATCTACACGATGTCCGACGAGGAGATCGCCGAGCGCCTCGAGCGCATGTGGAACGGCGGCGAGCTGTTCGCGGCCGCCCGCGAGTTCGGCGACCTGACGCTCAACGAGGACACCAACGAGATCGTCGCCGAGTTCGTCCGGTCGAAGATCCGGGAGATCGTCGACGACCCCGAGACCGCCGAGAAGCTGTGCCCGACGACCTTCCCCATCGGCACGAAGCGGCCGTGCATCGACACCGACTACTACCCCACGTTCAACCTGCCCCACGTCCGCCTCGTCGATCTCCGCCAGGATCCGTTCCGCACCATCACCGAGACCGGCATCGAGACCGAGCACGAGACGTTCGAGCTCGATGCCATCGTCTACGCCACCGGGTTCGACGCCATGACCGGCGCCATCGTCGCCGTCGACATCACCGGGCGCGACGGGGTCACGCTGCGGGAGAAGTGGGTGGACGGCCCGTCGACCTACCTGGGCCTCACGGTGCCCGGCTTCCCGAACTTCTTCACCATCACCGGACCGCAGAGCCCGTCGGTGTTCTCGAACATGATGGTGTCGATCGAGCAGCACGTGGACTGGGTGATCGACACCATCACCGACCTGCGCGATCGCGGCATCGACACGATCGAGCCGACCCCCACCGCCGAAGCGGGTTGGGTCCGCCACACGGCCGACGGCGGCGACATGACCCTGCTGCCGAAGGCGAACTCCTGGTACATGGGCGCCAACGTGCCGGGGAAGCCCCGGGTGCTGTTCCCGTACATCGCCGGCGTCGGGTTCTATCGGGGGATCTGCGACGAGGTCCGGGCGAAGGACTACCTCGGCTTCGAGCTCCGGTCCGGCGACGAGGTGCACGTCAACGACGGGGTCGTCTGCCGCCTCCAGCCCGACGTGCAGCAGGTGCTGACGGTCATGGCCGAGCTGGGTCTGCCGCCGCTGGAGTCGATGACGGCCGAGGCGGCCAAGGCGTTCTCGGTCGAGATGGCGGCACAGGCGCCCGCCGGGCCGTGGGTCGGCGATGTGGTCGACGGTACCTACGAGGGTGCCGCCGGACCGCTTCCCTATCGCCTGTACCGCCCCGAGGGCGACGGGCCGTTCCCGGTGGTCGCGTACTTCCACGGCGGGGGCTGGGTGATCGGCGACCACACCTCCGACGACGCCTTCTGCCGGGATCAGTGTCGGCGGAGCGGGTCGATCATCGTCTCGTTCGACTACCGCCACGGCCCCGAGCATCGGTTCCCGGCGGCACCCGACGACGCGGCGGCCGCGGTCCGCTGGCTCGGCGAGCACGCCGGTGAGCTCGGCGGTCGGGCCGACGGGATGGTGGTGATGGGGTGGAGCGCAGGCGCGAACCTCGCCGCCGTCGCCGCGCGGCGGCTCCGTGACGAGGGTGGTCCGGCCCTCGCGGGACAGGTGCTCGTCACGCCGGTGACCGACAGCGATCTGTCCCGCCCGTCGTACGAGGAGGCCGGCGACGAGCACATCCTCCATCGGGCGCTGATGGAGTGGTTCTGGGACCACTACGCCGACCCGGCCGACCGGGGTCAC
>JBCBSZ010000145.1:0-2915 GCA_039818945.1 Actinomycetota bacterium | reverse complement strand
CCTTCCGGGCGCTCAACCCGACGCGCCCTCACACTCCCCTTGACAAACCCACGGCCAACTCAGGCCACGGCGACGGCGGCGTTGCGCCGGGCCCGGATCGCGTCCCGCACCTCGGTGACGGCGAAGACGACGAAGAACTGCGCGACGCTGAGCCCGGCCATCGTGGCCCCGCCCGCCGTGTCGGCGTGGAAGCTGATCGTGAGGCCGAGGACCACGGCGATCGCGCCGAATCCGATCGAGGTGAGCATCATGAGCGGGACTCGTCGGGTGACCAGTGCCGCGGTGGCCGGTGGCCCGACGAGGAGGCCGAAGACGAGCAGGGTGCCGACGGCCTGGAAGCTGGCCACGATGCTGACCGCGAGCAGGATCATCATCGCCACGTGGGCGACGGTCGGGCGCATGCCGAGCGTCGCCGCCTTCTCGCGGTTGAAGGACAGCGCGAGGAACGGTCGGTACATCACGAGCGTCGTCACCACCACGATGAGGGTGGCGACGAGCTGGCCGTTGATGTCGTCGCGCGACACGCCCAACACGTCGCCGAACAGCAGCGAGGTCACCTCGACGGCGAAGGAGCGGGCGCGCGAGACGATCACGACGCCCAGCGAGAGCATCCCGACGAACAGCAGGCCGATGCCGGTGTCTTCGCGGAGGCTCGTCCGCGACGAGACCAGCGAGACGAGCAAGCCCATCACCGCGGCGGCGACGAGCGCGCCCAGGATCGGGCTGAACCCCCAGAGCACGGCGAGCGCGATGCCCGGGACGACGCCGTGGGCGAGCGCGTCGCCGAGGAACGCGAGCCCGCGCAGCACCACCCAGGTACCGACGAGCGACGTCGCCACGACGGCCAGGAGGCTCCCGATCAGCGCCCGCTGCATGAAGGCGCTGTCGAAGGTCTCCGTGAAGAGGCTCAGCACGGCGTCTCCCGGCGTCGCGTCGTGACAGCGATGGCTCGTGAGGTGACCAGGTGCGGTGCTCCCGTGCTCGGCCCGTCGGATGGGCCCGGAGTGGTTCTCGCTATCCTCGCGGCGTGAGCACCGCCCTGTCGACCAGGCACCTCGTGGTCGACCACGGCACCCTGCGGGCGCTCGACGACGTGTCGATCGACGTGCCGGTCGGCGCCTCGGTGTCGATCATCGGGCCCAACGGCTCGGGCAAGTCGACGCTGCTCAAGGCGGTCGCGGGCATCCTGTCGCCGACCTCGGGTCTGATCGAGGTCGGTGGTGCGGCGGCGATCGTCCTGCAGTCCACCGACGTCGACCAGAGCGTGCCGATCAGCGTGCGCGACACGGTGGCGATGGCCCGCTACCCGTCGCTCGGGCTGTTCGGCCGCTACGGAGCGGACGACTGGGCAGCGGTCGACGACTCGCTCCGCCGGCTCGACATCGCCGATCTCGCCGACCGGCCGATCCATCAGCTCTCCGGCGGGCAACGCCAGCGGGTGCTGGTCGCGCAGGGCATCGCCCAGGCCACCGAGCTGCTGTTGCTCGACGAGCCCCTCACCGGGCTCGATGTGCGGTCGCGGGCGATCATCATCGATGCGCTCGACGACGAGCGACGAGCCGGTCGCACGCTCGTAAGCACGACGCACAACTTCCGCGATGCCGAGCGCGCTGATCTGGTGCTCCTGTTGGCGACCCGCTGCGTGGCGTTCGGTCCGCCGGCGGAGGTGTTGACCGAGGTGCACCTGCGGCAGGCCTTCGGGGGACGCTTCGTGCGGGTCGGCGACACCCTGCTGCTCGACGATCCCCACCATCACCACTCGTCCCAGCGCCGCTGAGGACCGGTCTCGTTCTCAGAGGTTCCCAGTTCGCGCGCTCCTCGGGTAGGGTCGGATCCGTGAGCAGCGACGTGTTGCACGAGGACGTGGCCGACCTCCTGCGGTCGGGTGACCACCGCTACACCTCGGGCCGACGCAGGGTCGTGACGGTGCTGCGCCAGGCGGAGGCGCCGGTCACGATCCCCCAGATCCTCGAGCTCGACGGCGATCTCGCCCAGTCGTCGGTCTACCGCAACCTCTCGATCCTCGAGGAGGTCGGGGCGGTCAGTCGCATCGTCACGCACGACGACCACGCCCGGTACGAGCTCGCCGAGGGCCTGACCGACCACCATCATCATCACCTGATCTGCACCGCCTGCGGTGACGTGAGCGACTTCGAGCTCTCCCACGAGGTCGAGCGAACCCTCGAGCGGGCCTTCAAGTCGGCCAGCCGCCGGGCGCGCTTCCGGCTCGAGGCCCATCGACTGGATCTGCTCGGGAGCTGCGCTCACTGCGCCTGAGCGAGCGCAGCCCCCGGCCGTCGATCGTCAGGTGAGCGCGGCGGCGATCCGCTCGGCGTTGGTGCGGACCATGTCGAGGTAGGTCGCTCCGTCCGAGCCCTCCTCGCCGAGCGACTCGGTGTAGAGCTCGACGACCTCGATGTCGCCGACCTCGGCGGCGAGCGTCTCGGCCAGCTCGTTGGAGGCGGACGTGTCGGCGAAGATCGCCGGGACACCCTCGTCCTCGATCAGCTCGGCCAGCTCGGCCAGCTCGCCGGCGCTGGCGCCGTCGGCGGTGGAGCCGCTCGGGATGATGGCGCCGACGACCTCGAAGTCGTACTGGTCGGCGAAGTAGGCGAAGACCTCGTGGTTCGTCACCAGGATCCGGCCGTCCTCCGGGATGCCCCCGACGAGCTCGGTGACCTCGGCGTCGAGCGTCTCGAGCTCGGCGAGGTAGGCGGCGACGGCGGTGTCGAGCGCGGCCTGGTCGATGCCCTCGACGTTGGCCAGGAAGGCGGCGATGCCTTCGACCGCGTCGGCCATCCGGACCGGGTCGGTGAAGAAGTGCGGATCGTCACCGTCGTGGTCATGCCCGTGGTCGTGGTCGTGGCCGTCCTCGTCGGAGTGGTCGTGGCCGTCTTCGTCCTTGTCTTCGTCGG
>JBCBSZ010000144.1:0-3134 GCA_039818945.1 Actinomycetota bacterium | reverse complement strand
CGACATCTGAGAGGTGACCGTGCATCCACGTGGCCATCACCAGACCAACGCGCGCGACGTGCGCTTCCTCGACATCTAACCCGGCGGAGACGAGAGACGTGAGCGACACCACGGAGGAGCGGCCCGCGGCCGCAGGCGGCGACGACGGCGGCGGGGGCGACGACGGGACCCTGGTCGTGCCGGCCGGTGGGGGCGACGACGGCAACCCGGCGGTCGAGCCGATCGAGATCCAGAACGAGATGGAGCAGTCGTTCCTCGACTACGCCATGTCGGTCATCGTCGCCCGGGCGCTGCCCGACGCACGCGACGGGCTCAAGCCGGTGCACCGCCGGATCCTGTGGGGCATGTTCGACGCCGGGTTCCGGCCCGGCTCGGGCCACGTGAAATGCTCCCGCGTCGTCGGCGACGTGATGGGCAACTACCACCCGCACGGCGACCAGGCGATCTACGACGCGCTGGTCCGCCTCGGCCAGTCGTGGTCGCTGCGCCACCCGCTCATCGATCCCCAGGGCAACTTCGGCTCGCCGGCCGACGAGCCGGCCGCGATGCGCTACACCGAGAGCCGCCTCGCCCCGATCGCCATGAAGATGCTCGAGGGCATCGACGAGAACACCGTCGACTTCGGGCCGAACTACGACAACAAGCGCGAGGAGCCGCTGGTCCTCCCGGCCCGGTTCCCGAACCTGCTCGTCAACGGCCAGCAGGGCATCGCCGTCGGCATGGCCACCAACATCCCGCCCCACAACCTGGGCGAGGTCTGCGACGCGGTCGAGCACCTGATCGACCACCCCGAGGCCACCAGCGACGACCTCATGGCCTTCGTGAAGGGCCCGGACTTCCCGACCGGCGGGCTCATCATGGGCCGCCAGGGCATCCTCGACGCCTACCGCACCGGCCGCGGGTCGATCCGCATGCGGGCGGTCGCGGAGATCGAGGAGCTGCGCACCAGCGAGCAGATCGTCGTCACCGAGATCCCGTACCAGACGTCGGTCGACGCCATCGAGACCAAGATCGCCGAGGTCGTCGAGCGCAAGGTGGTCGACGGCGTGCGGGCCGTGCGCAACGAGTCGGCCAAGGGCGAGACCCGCCTGGTGATCGAGCTCAAGCGCGACGCCCCGGCGCTCGTGGTGCTCAACAACCTGTACAAGCACACGCCGCTGCAGTCGACGTTCCCGGTCAACATGGTGGCGCTCATCGACGGAGTGCCCCGCACGCTCGACCTGCGCGGGGCGCTGGTCGCCTACGTCGATCACCAGGTCGAGGTCATCACCCGTCGTTCCCAGTACCGCCTCGACGATCGGCGCCACAAGCTCCACATCAACGAGGGGCTGCTGCGGGCGCTCGACCTGATCGACACGATCATCGCGACGATCCGCTCGAGCGACGACCGCGCCGCCGCGGTCACGGCATTGGTCGCCGAGCCGTTCGAGTTCAGCGAGGTCCAGGCCAACTACATCCTCGACATGACCCTGTCGCGCCTCACCCGGCTCGGCCGGAGCAACATCGAGACGACGATCGAGGAGCTGCGGGCTGAGATCACCGAGCTCGAGGCGATCCTGGGCGACGACGGCGTCCTTCGGCAGGTCATCAAGGACGAACTGCGCGAGATCCGCGACGAGTTCGCCACCGACCGCAAGTCGGTGCTGACCATCGACCACGGCGAGATCGACATCGAGGACCTCATCGACGACGAGGAGCTCATCGTCACGCTCACCCGTGGTGGCTACGTGAAGTCGACCAGCCCGAAGGAGTTCCGCCTCCAGGCCCGCGGTGGACGCGGCGTCACCGGCGCCAGCCTGAAGGACGACGACGACGTCTGGGGCATGCTCACCACGACGGCGCACTCCTACCTGCTGTTCTTCTCCAACCGGGGCAAGGTGTACCGGATCAAGGCGCATGAGATCCCGATGCGCGAGCGCACGGCTCGGGGCACGGCGCTGGTCAACCTGCTGCCGCTCCAGCCGGACGAGGTGATCCAGGCGGTCATCGACACCCGCGACTACGAGACGTCGCGGTTCCTGTTCTTCGCGACCCGCCACGGGATCGTCAAGAAGACCCGGATGACCGACTACGACTCCTCCCGCCGCGACGGTCTGATCGCCATCAACCTGCGCGAGGACGACGAGCTGGTGCAGGTCATGGCCACGTCGGGCGACGACGAGGTGCTGCTGGTCTCCCGCTCGGGGCAGACGCTGCGCTTCGACGAGGACGAGGTCCGGGCGATGGGCCGCACGGCGAGCGGCGTCAAGGGCATGAAGCTGCGGGGCGACGACCAGGTCGTCGGCTGCGCGGTCGCGCAGGACGGCTGCGATCTGTTGACCATCACCGACCAGGGCTACGGCAAGCGCACGCCGGTCGCGGAGTTCCCCCGCAAGGGCCGCGGCACGATGGGCGTGATCGGCATCAAGCTCGCCAACGGTCGCGGCAGCGAGGTGGTGGCCGCGCACCAGGTCTCGGAGAGCGACGAGCTGATCCTCGTCAGCTCGGGCGGCGTGCTGATCCGCACCCGCGTCGGCGACGTCTCCCAGCAGGGGCGGTCGGCGAGCGGCGTTCGGGTGATGAACCTCGACGCCGACGAGACGGTCGCCGCGGTGTCGCCGGTGGTCTCGGTCGAGGACGCCCTCGACGAGCTCGATGCCGACGGTGAGCTCGGCGACGGCTCGGTGCTCGACGGTGAGGTGGGCGAGGCCGGCTCGGGCGAGGGCTCGCTCGGCGGGGTCGATGCCGACGACGGCTCGACCTCCGAGGACGGCTAGCCTCGGAGCTGCTTCCCCCACGACCCTCTCTGGAGGGGACCGTGGATCCACGGAACGAACACGACGACCGGGGTCAGGCCCTGCCGCTCCTGGTCATCTTCCTCGGCGCCGCCGTCGGCGCCTCGATGCTGCTCGTCGCCATCGGCCGGGTCGCCGTGCTCCGGGCCGAGGCCCGCACCGCGGCCGACGCCGGGGCGCTCGCGGCGGCCGGTGCCGATGCCGAGACGGGCATCGAGCTGGCCCTGCGCAACGGCGGCCAGTTCCCCAAGGTGGACGCGCCGGGCGACGGGACCTATCGGGTCACGTTGCTCGATGGTCCGGTGATCGCCGCGGCGACGGCTCGACGCATCGACCCACCGCCGGTCGAGGGCACCGGAG
>JBCBSZ010000143.1:0-3165 GCA_039818945.1 Actinomycetota bacterium | reverse complement strand
GGCGGCGTGGAAGCTGCCGCGGGCGCGCACCAGACCGAGGAGGTCGCCGGCCACCTCACCGCCGGATGGAACGTCTCGATCCCCCGCTTCCTCCTCGGTCTGGTGCGCGCCCGCGGCAGCTTCCACGCCGCCAACGCCCGCTTCGGTCGAGAGCTCGGCGCCCGGCCGCCGACGGACATCGTCGCCGACCTCCGAGCGCACGCCACGCATCGCTTCACCCCGCCCGGTGCCGGCCCCGAGGCACCGCTGTCGGACTGCCTCGTCCACGCCCACGACATGTTCGACCCCACCGGCGTCGACTGGGCGGTCGACCCCGAGGTGACGGTCCTGGTGATGGACCGCGCCGTGTCGCCCTCCACGGCCCGGATCACGGGCGGCGAGGTCGCGGCCGGCTGCTCGCTCGAGGCGACCGACGTCGACTGGCGCCACGAGCAGCCCGGACGGCCACTGCGGCGGGGGCCGGTCGACCGGTTGCTCTTGACCGTGTTCGGCCGACTCCCGGTCGACGACCTCGCCGTGGGCTGAGTCAGCTCGCAGCCGTCTCCAGCACCTCGGCCAAGCGGCGGCGCTCGTCGGCGGGCTCGGTGAGCCGGGTGAGCGACCGGCTCCGCCGCTCGAGCTCGTCGAGCAGAGCCGGCTCCCGCTCGAGGCGGAGGAACATCCCGGCGAGCGCGGCGGCATCGCCCACCGGCACGAGACCAGGATGGTCGTCACCGAGCAGGCCGGTGTTGCCGTCGATGCGTGTTCCCACCACCGGGACGCCGAGTGCGATCGCCTCGGTCACCACGTTGGCGCCTCCCTCGGCGATCGACGTGCAGGCCAGCACGTGCGCGCTCGCCAGCAGCTCGAGCGCCGACGGCCGATCGAGCTCGCCGTGCCACGTGTACCGGGCGTTGGCCACCTCCTCCCGCCGAGCCGCCGCGGCCCAGGCCGCGTCGTGGGCCCGGCCGGCGTGGTGCACGGCGATCGCGCTGCTCGCCGGCAGCCGCCGGGCGGCCCGCGCCGCGAGCAGCGGATCCTTGACCTCCCTGAGGTGAGCGAGCACGACGACCCGCAGCTCCGTCTCGACCGGACATCGAGGCGGCAACACATCGCTGACGGACTGGTGGACCACGATCGCCCGATCGCCCGCCCCGGGGCTGATTCGCTCGACCCGGTCGACGGCCGCTCGCTGCAGGACGATCAGCGCATCGGCGGCCGCCACCGACGCCAGGGCGTCGGGGTCGCCGGGGAGATCGCGGTAGAGATCGGTGCCGCTGAGCGCCACGACCAGCGGGGCGCCGCGCCGGTGCTCGACCCACCAGCGCACGACGGTCACCGATCGCCGAGCGTGGATGGCGACGAGCACGTCGGCCCGTCGCAGGGCCGCCACGAGCGCCGGGCCGGGTTCGACCGCCTCGTCGATCGCCTCGATGGAGACGTCGTGACCGAGCTCGCGGAGGTGGCCGGCCCAGCGCGCCGCGGTGACGTCGTTGCCCGATCGGGCGCTCGGCCGGATCGGCGCCGCGATGACGATCGAGCTCACCGGGCGCAGGTGCGGAACCCGGCGAAGACGTCCCGGCGGTCGGGCGTGAAGTAGTTCCGGTACGTCGACCGCACGTACCGGTCGCGGGTCGCCCAGGAGCCGCCGCGGAGGACCATGCGGGAGTGGAACCAGGGCTCGGAGTTGTCGCGGTAGGCGTCGGGCTCGAAGTGCGGGTACGGCACGAACGTGGAGCTGGTCCACTCCCAGACGTTGCCGATCAGCTGGCGATGACCCCACGGCCCGTCGCCCGCTGCGAGTGCCCCGACGGGCACGGTCCCACCGGTGCGTCCGTCGAGTGCCGCCTCGTCCGGCTGCGGCCCCCGCTCGCCCCAGGGGAACCACGGTCGACGGCGACCGTCGGGCCCGGTCGTCGCAGCCGCCTCCCACTCGGCCTCGGCGGGCAGGCGCCGGTCGGCCCAGGTGCAGAAGGCCTCCGCCTCCCACCAGTTCACGTGGATCATCGGGTGATCGGCCGTCTCCTCGATCGGCGACCACGTCGAGCCGATGCGCCGCTCCCACCCGTCACCGCCCTGCCGCCAGTAGGCGGGCGTGCCGGCCTGTGCTGCGCCGCGCCAGGCGCGGCCCTCGACCGACCAGAGCCGGTCGTCGCGGTAGCCCCCGTCGTCGACGAACCGGGCGAACTCGGCGACGGTCACCGGCGTCACGGCCATCTCGAAGCGGTCGAGGTCCACGGGGTGGGCCCACTTCTCGTTGTCCATGACGAAGGGCTGGCGGCGGGAGGCGCCGAGGAGGACGCGGCCACCGCCCACCGGACGGTCGCCCGAGATCGGCTCGCCGGGCGGTGCGCCGTCCATGGCGGGCAGCGGCCCCCAGTCGAGGGTCTGGCGGGTGTAGCCGAGCGCCTCGCAATGGGCGTCGTGGTGCATCACGGCGTAGGTCGCGTAGTAGGCCGTCGAGTCGAGGCCCCGGTCGTCGTGGATCACCCCGACGAGCTCGTCGGCGACGCGACGGACGTAGTCGATCGTGGTGACCGGATCCGGGTACCCCAGCTGCCAGCGGGTCCGGTGGCCGATGGCGCCGGAGTCGTACCGCTCGTCGACGTGATCCAACAGCGGCTCGCGCCCGTGCAGCTGGCGGAGCACGAACCACTCGGCGAACCAGGCGACGTGGGCCAGCTCCCAGATCGGCGGGTTCACCTCCGGGAGGTACGGCCCGAGCCAGCGGTCGTCGTCGGGTTCGAAGTCGGCGACGCTCGCCAGGAGCCGGTCGGTCGCGTCCTGCACCCACCCGGCGAGCTCGACGTCGCTGACCCAGGTCGACAGATCCACGTCGCAGAACGTACCGGAGCGGCCCGAGCGGCCCGGCGAGCGAGCGGATGCGCAGTCCCACCGCAGGTGGGGCGCAGCATCGAGGAAGCGAGCCCGGAGCGGTCGAACACGGCGGGCGTCGGTAGCGTGGCCCCGTGACGCCGTCCGACACCCATCGACTCACCCAGTTCAGCCACGGCGCCGGCTGAGGCTGCAAGCTCGCCCCGGGCGAGCTCGCGCACGTGGTGCGCGACCTGCAGGCCGACCATCCCGACGAGCTCCTCGTCGGCACCGACACCGGCGTGATGAAGTCGGCGGTCGAGATGACGGCCCGATCGTCGTCGAGCCGCCACACCGCCGCGTCGTCGCCGG
>JBCBSZ010000142.1:0-3292 GCA_039818945.1 Actinomycetota bacterium | reverse complement strand
ACTGCCGGAACGGGCACCCGATCAACGAGGAGAACACCTACATCGTCCCGAGCACGGGTGCCCGTCAGTGCCGAGCATGCAAGCGGGACCGGCAGAGGAGAGCGGCATGACGGACGTGGCGGATCCGCAGGAGCCGGCATCCGGTGAGCGGGTACGAGCGCGATTCCGTCCACGTCGCCAACCCCGCCTGCCGCTGTGAGCGCTCTCGACGGGTTCTTCGAACCGGAAGGCACGGTCCCGTGCTTCTACTGCGAGGACGAACCCGAGCCTGGCTGGATCGACGACGGCGCAGTCGAACGCGAGTGCCCGATCTGCCTCGGTGACGGCGTGCTCGCCGAACACGGCGGTCTGGCCCATGACCAGTGGCGGGGCCTCAACCCGCTCCACCCGCTGAGAGAACGGGCCAGCCAGCACAACGGCTGGCATCCCGGTCAGTGGCCGTGGTGACCGCCGGGACCCTTGCTCAGCCATCATCCGGTGGTGCTCTCGGGTCGTCGAGTGCGTCGACCCCGGTGGTGGACGGCGGCAGCTCGACGACCACCGGGGTCTCTCCAGAGATCGTGCTCATCAAGGCGATGGTGATCGCCGTGACAGCTGTGATGATGGCGGCGACGATGGTCCCGAAGTGAGGGCTGTCGCGAAGACGGCGCTTGTTGACGGTGGTTGTACTGTTCGGGGCGTCGAAGTGATCGGCGATGCAGTCATCGCAGAAATCACGACGGTCGACTTGTCGGCCTGCTACGTTGACCTTCGAGTTGGTGAACCTGTTCGGGGGGTCGATGTCCATGTCGACTTTCCTGATGATCGTCTCAACCTGGCGACCAGATCCGACTCTCAGGCCCCCGGAGCTGGCACTCCGGGGGTCTCGTCGTTTCCGGCTGAACCGGACAGTACCCGCGCAGTGGACGGGAGCGTGCGACCGCAGAAGGCGGCCGATCCCCGTTCGTTACAGGTGCGAGTCCGCGAACGCCCGCGAGCGGTGTGCGGGCGAGGTTGACCAGGGGAAACGAGGGTCGGTCTAGAACCGCCAGGGCCGACCGGCCTTCCGTCGGAGCCGTCTGGCGGAGCTGCGAAGGCGCTCGATCGCTTCGTCGTCCTCGCCGGCGACGTTGTCGCGTTCGATCCGGTCGGCGGCGCTGTCCCACCGGTCAGCACGCGCGATCAGCTCACTGCGACGAGCCCACCTCATCGCTCATCGAACGTAACACCCGGCCGCCGAATCTGTACTTGACCTTGCTCCGTGGTCGTGTGGTGGGTCTACAGCGCGATGCGTGGCTTCTCGTAGACGAAGACGGGGAGGTCCTCGCCGATGGGTCGGCCCCCTCGGTAGCTGTAGATGAGGAACGTGCCGGCGCCGACGCCGGTCTGGTTCGGGGGCAGCATGTTCGGGTAGCCGACCATGCGGACGTCGGCCGGGACCTCGATCTCCCTGCCGGCGTACGGGCCTTCGAGCAGGCGCACCTTCCACGTTCCGACCATCCCCTCATGGTAGCGAACACGTGTTCGATGCAACACCCCGGAGTGATGCTCGAGGTTGTGACCGGGGATCAGGTCGAACACCCGCGCACCGGACGACCCGTCGCACGGTGCAACGCCCGCCAACGTGGGACGGGTGAACGCTGCCTCCGGCATCTCGGTCACGGCGCGAACCATCGCTACCCGGAGCGGCCCGTCGGTTGATCCTCGCGACCGGTCACAGGTCTGTGGTTCGATGGGTGCGTCATGATGCGTATCACACATCGATTCGGGACCGGCGTGAACGGTCGAGCTCGCCAGCAGGCACACACGATCGGGGCCTCGCTCGCAACTGCCGCCGCCACGAAGGCCATCGACATGGGCCTTGAGCAGTTCCGCCAGTTCCGTGCAGAACGGGCCGAACGAGGCCGCTTCACCGTGCGGCTCGTCAACGAGTACGACGCCCGCCGCTGGCTGACCTTCGTCGAGGACGAGCATCCGGGCAACACCGTGATCGCCTACCGAGCGGACGACGACGTCGCGTTCGCCCTGCCGGACCGGAACCTCCCCGAAGTGGTCACCGTCGTCGACGGGATCGAGGTCACGACCCGGTCGGGTGAGTCCGCAACGAAGCCGCGCCGTGGCGCCACCGAGCCCGAGGACTCCGGGGGTGGGAGCTGGACGTTCCCACCGACCCTCGTGTCGGTCGACGTCGAGCACGAGCAGTTCCTCCGCACGCTCATCAGCCGTGTGCTGATCCATCGGGAGGAGGGCCTCCCTGTCTGGACCCCGGACACCTGGAACAGCTGGGACCGCCGGCTGCGAGCCCACAGGGCCTGGGAGAGCGTGATCCTCCCCGCCGGGATCGCCGAGGACTTCCTCGCCGATCTCGAACGGTTCGTCGCTGACCGGGCCCTCTACGAGCGGCGAGGGCTGCCGTGGCGGCGCGGCTACCTCCTCGTCGGACCTCCCGGCACCGGGAAGAGTTCGATCGCTCAGGCCGTCGCCAGCAAGCTCAGCTACAACCTGGTGGTCCTCACCCTCTCCGCTCTGCGCGGGGACGGTGACCTGGTCGCCCGGTTCGCGTCGATGCCGCCCCGCTCGATCCTGCTGCTCGAGGACCTCGACGTGCAGGGCGTCAACCTCACCCGTGACGACGACGGTGCCTCGGAGAACTCGAAGATCACGCTGTCCGCGATCCTGAACTCGTTGGATGGGCCGACCACCCCCGACGGGTTGATCGTCATCGCGACCTCGAACGACCCGTCCCAGCTCGACGGGGCGCTGCTCCGCAAGGGCCGGTTCGACAAGCGGTACGACCTCGGCCCCGTCACCGACAACCAGCTCGTCCGCTTCCTCGCCCTGTTCTACGGGCAGGCCCCACCGGTCCTGCAGACCGTCGAGGGCTCGAGTCTGATGCCGGCCGAGCTAGTGGAGCTCCTCAAGCTGTCACCCACGCTCGACGACGCACTCGAAGCGCTGCACGCCCATCTCGGCGACCCGGCGACCCCGGCGGCGGCGTGAAGCCCCCGGTCCGGTACTACGGCGGGAAGACCCGGCTCGCGCCGTGGCTCGCTTCGCTGATGCCGGAGCTACCGGTCTACGTGGAGGTGTTCACGGGGAGCGCGGCGGTGCTGCTCGCCCGCCCGCAGGTCCGGCACGAGATCCTCAACGACCGTGACGGGAACGTCGTCACCTTCTTCCGGGTGCTCCGCGACCGGCCCGACGAGCTGATCGAGGCGCTGCAGCTGACCCCGTACGCCCGGGACGAAGAACGTGGCCCGCAGCCCGCGGGAGCCGAGCAGGTCGAGGATTCGGGGCACGGCGACGGCGCCGA
>JBCBSZ010000141.1:0-4000 GCA_039818945.1 Actinomycetota bacterium | reverse complement strand
GCGCGGGGGTCGCACCTCGGCTCCGGGTGGGGCGAGACCGGCGAGCTCCTGATCACCACGCTGCACGAGCTGCTCCCACGCCGACCTGGTCGCCCGCGTCCGGACCTCCGCGGTGCGCTGTGCCGAGGTGGCGCTCGAGGAGGTCCAGCGAGCCGTCGCCGCGCCCATCGCATCGATCTCGCTGCGGGACTGGCCCGGGGACTTCCCCCGTGACATCGCAACCCAACGACGACCGCCGCACGAGAGTCGGGCCGACTCGATCATGTACCGCGAGGTGCTCGCCGAAGCGGCCGCAGCTCGCGGCTGGACCATCGCCCGTTTCGACGCCCGCCACGTCGAGCGCCGCGCGCGGGAGCTGCTCGGCGCTCGGGCCGACGAGGTCCTCGACGGTCCGCGGGCACGGCTCGGTCCGCCGTGGAACGCCGACCACCGCATCGCCCTGGCGGCCACCGTCGTGCTCGCGCTGACCGGGCCGCCGTCGAGCTGAGCGTCCCGGACCTCGGCCGCCGGATGGGATGCTGAGCCCGTGGAGATCGGCGCGGCCATGCCCTATCCGAAGCGGCGGGTGCCCGTCGGCGACGTGTCGATGGCCACGGTCGACCACGGCGAGGGCGACCCGATCGTGTTCCTCCACGGGAACCCGACCTCGTCGTACGTCTGGCGCAACGTCATCCCGCACGTCGAGCACCTCGGCCGGTGCATCGCTCCGGACCTCGTCGGGTTCGGCGACTCCGAGCCGTCGCCCACGGTCGGCCCGGACTCATATCGGTTCGTCGACCACCGGCGCCACCTCGACGAGCTCCTCTCGACACTCGGGGTCGCGCAGCGGGTGGTGCTGGTCCTGCACGACTGGGGATCCGGCCTCGGGTTCGACTGGGCTCGCCGTCACCCCGACGCGCTCGCCGGCATCGCCTACCTCGAGGCGAACGTGGCGCCGCGGTCGTGGGCGCAGCTCACCGCAGAGGGGCGGGAGTTCTTCGAGCGGGTCCGATCCGACGAGGGCGAGCGGCTGGTGCTCGAGGAGAACGTCTTCATCGAGCGCGGCCTGCCCGGTGGCGTGATCCGCCGGCTGACCGAGACCGAGCTGGAGGAGTATCGACGCCCGTTCGTCGAGCCCGGGGAGCGCCGGCGGCCGATGCTCGTGTGGCCACGTGAGATCCCCTTCGACGAGGAACCGGCGGACATGCACGCGATCGTGGCCGAGTACGCCGCCTGGCTCGGCCGGTCGGACGTCCCGAAGCTGCTGATCGACGTCTCCGAGGGCGACACGCTGACCGGACCGCTGCTGGAGTTCGCCCGCTCGCTCCCGAACCAGACGACCGCCACCGTGGCCGGTCGCCACTTCGCCCAGGAGGACAGCCCCCACGAGATCGGCGCCGCGCTGGCCGACTGGATCGGCGGCCTCGACCGAGGCGCCTGAGGCAGACGACCGGGCCCGAGCCTCATGTAATGGACATCGGCACCGTGGATCCACCACGGGGCTGAGGTCCCTGGGTTGCATGGTCTTCCCGGTTGGTCCGGGGGGTGGCGTCGAGAAAGCCTCTGGGGGAGGTCACCGGTGTGGTCTTGCCTCGTACGACTGATTGCCACACCTGGCCGGCCACGGATGCCCCGGATGAGGGAAGTGGCTCGACCCGTCGAGGTCGGAGTCGGTTGCAGCACATGAGTGGGAGTCGCGGTTGGCGCGTGTCTTCCTTGGGACCGTGGCCTTGAGTCGTGCGTCGCTTCGCGGGCGAGCCGGTGCATCGGCAACGACGACAGGAGAGACCATGACCACGATCCGGCGTTTCGTCGGTATCGACTTGGGGATCGCGTCGGCCCACACCGTGCGGATCCTCGACGAGACCGGCACCACCATCGCGAAACGCAAGGCCCATCCGACTCTTGAGAGCCTCAGCGAGATCGAGCAGGCGGCGCTGGCGGGCTGCGGGGATCGCACCCAGTTGGAGGTGATCGTGGAGCCGACCGGGCCGGCGTGGCTGCCGATCGCAGTGTTCTTCACCAGCCGCGGGCATCTGGTGTTCCGGGTGAGCTCGGCCAAGGCGTCGGATCTGCGCAAGTTCTTCTCCCGGCACACCAAGACCAACGGCATCGACGCCGACACCCTCGCCCGGCTCCCGCTCGGTGACCCGACAGGCTTGCAGGCGCTGCGGCTGCCCGGGGTCGAGCATGCAGCGCTGGATCGACGGGTCCGGGCCTGTGACCGGCTCACCCGCCAAGCCGCTGAGCACAAGGTGCGAATCAAGGACCTGGTCCGCCAGCTGCTGCCCATGACCCCGCTCACCGGCGACCTCGGTGTGGCCGATCTCGCCGTGCTGGAACGTTGGGCCGATCCCAACGCCCTGCTCACCGCAGGCGCCAAGCGGCTCACGACACTGATCATGAAGGCGTCGAACAACCACCAAGGCGCCGAACGGGCCCAGCAGTGGCTGCAAGCGGCTCGAGCCTCGATCGAGCTCTACGGCGACCACCCGGCCGTCGCGTTCGCTGACCTGGCCGCCGAAGTCGCCACCGAAGTCCGGTTGCTGCGCGCCACCCAGGCCGAGCTCGCCGCTCACGCGGCCGAACGCGAGACCGCCTACCGCTGGGTCGACCCGACCGGACTGGCCCGCTCGCTGCCCGGCCTCGCCCAAGTCGGCGGCCCCGCACTGGTCGCGATCATGGGTGACCCGAGCAGATTCACCAAGGGCAAGCAGTTCCGTTCCTTCACCGGACTGACCCCCAAGGCGTCCGAGACCGGTGACACCGACCGCAAGGGCCAGGCCATGTCCAAGGCCGGGTCGTCGCTGCTGCGCACCACGCTCATCCGTGCCGCCGATCACGCCCGCAAACAGGACCCCCAACTCGCCCGCATCTACTACCTGCAGATGGTCGAGCGCGGCAAGGACCACCTCGGCGCCCTCTGCGTCGTCGCCGCCAACCTCGCCGAACGAGCCTGGGCCGTCCTCAACCGCGGCATGCCCTACGTCATCTGCGACACCGACGGCCGCCCCATCACCCACGACCAAGCCCAGACCATCATCGCCCAGCACTGGACCGTCCCAGCCGAGGTCCGAGCCCGCCGCCGCAACAAGAAGGGGAAGGCCCCCCAAACCACCCGAGCCGGGCGGCATCCACGGGGCGACCTCCCCCGACACCGCATCGTCGACCAACGCTCCCACCACGGTCAACAGATCACCCAAACAACGACCGCTTGACAGCGGATCCCCCATAGGGAATCAGACGGAGCGGAAGCGCCACCGGCCGGCGGCCTGGAAGCCGCCCCGGCCGGCCCAGCCTGCCGACCGCCACGCGAGCACCTTCCGGGGCTGGATCGTCGTGAGCGGGCCGTACTCGTCGACCGAGTAGCTCCAGTCGTACTTGGTGTCATAGGCGTCGACGAGCGCCCGATCCGTCGTCGGGCCGGCGACCTCACCCTCGACGATCACGACGTCGGTGTCGTGCCCGAGGTGGACGGTGACCGGCGCCGACGGCTCGGTGGCGGCCTGGAGCGCAGGGCTGCCGATGCTGAGGTGGAGACGGTCGCGGTGCCAGACGCCCCACACCGGTCGGGGGTGGGGATGGGTCGCGGTCGGTGCGGTCAGCCAGTAGGCGCCGGCCCGGGCGAGTTGTTCGGTCGCCCACGGCCAGTCGACGACGGCCAGCTCCGATCGTTCGCCGTACATCGTGAGCGGCTCGGCGATGCGCTCCATGGGGCCAACGCTAGGTCGCTCTGCTCGGCCTGTCGTCGGCCGGGCGCGTCCGTGCGGCCCGCTCGGGGCGGGCTCGCACTCGGGTGGGGTTCAGGTGGTGGTGATGCCGGACCGGGCGAGCCAGTGGTCGGGTTCGCGGTCTGGTGGTGGGTGGAAGTGCAGATCCGCGTCGGGTGTGCCCGTGGTGTGCCATCGCGATTCGTGAAGGAATCGGTGGTGGTGGCGGCAGAGGTGGACGAGGTTGTCGAGTCGGTGCTCACCTCCGGCTGCTTGGTGGTGGAGGTGGTGGGTGTCGCAGCGGTGGGCGG
>JBCBSZ010000140.1:0-4129 GCA_039818945.1 Actinomycetota bacterium | reverse complement strand
GCGTTGGCGGCTGGCCCGGGGGGGGGTGTACCCCCGGGGGTGGCCCGGGGTGGGGGGGGGGTGGTGGGGGTGGGGGTCGTCGCTGAGGGCGGGTGGGACGGTGGGTTCGGTGAAGGTGATGTCTTGGATGCGTTGGCCGTTGTCGTCGAGGGCGAAGTCGGCGTCGCCGTCGGTGCCGACCTCGCGGGCGAGGCGGCCACCGGTGGTGAGGTCGGTCATGGTGAGCTCGGTGACGGTGTCACCGGCTTCGATGGCCACGACCTGGTCGGGGTCGAAGTCGTCCCAGGGGTCGCCTTGGTAGTCGATGTTGTCGCGGTCGGCCGGGATCTGGGCTGGGGTGAGGGGGTTGCCGCAGCGGCAGCGCACCCGGGGGACGCCTTGGTCGTCGACGAGTACGGCGGTGCCGGCTTGGAGGACCGATTGGCGGGGGGTGGCCTGGCCGGTGCCCTCGTCGTAGCCGTGGTTGGTGACCCAGGTGTCGGCCATCAACACGGCGGGGGTCAGGCCGTCGAGGTAGGAGGGGATGTCGTCGATCTCGATGCCCAACACCTCGGCCCACGCTGCGGCTTTGGCTTCGTCTTGGGCGAAGAAGGCGATGAGGGCGTCGCGGTCGCAGACCTCTTGGCCGGAGCCGCCGTAGAGGCCGGGTTCGGTGCCGGCCACGACGAGCTCACCGGAGGCGGCGTCAAAGCGCAGGTCTGCGGGCACGGTGGTGACCACGTCGCTGTCAGCTGCCCGGAACGGCAGAGGGCCCACACTGCCGACCGGTTCGAGCAACACCTCGACGGCTTCGGCACCCGAGGACCGCAACGCGAAGATCCCGGTGACCAGCACCGCAGCGACCGCGCCCGCGATCACTCCGAACCACTGACCGCGCGACAGACCCCGCACCAACCCCTCGCCTGGCAAGCCCATCCCGCCTCCGAACGTCGGCCAATTCCAGCGCAGCGACCGACGACCAACTCCGCACGTTCACCACCAGTCCAGCACCGGCGACCACGGAGAGCAACCGAGGTGGGGCCCTGGCCAGCGCTTCGCTGCGGGGCGTGGTGGCAGGCGGCGGCCGGCCGAGCGGTTGGTTAACGTCGGGTCCGGGCGGATCGCGGCGGGAGGGATGCGTGTGCGTACGGCCTCGGCGACACCACGCCGGCTCGCTCGCCGGCGCAGCGACGCAACGACCGGATCGACGGCTCGATGACCGAGCAGCCGACGCAGTGGAGCTGGTCGACGCTGTCCAGGCGGCGCCGACCCGTCGCGGTCGTCGCCGCCGTCGCCATCGTCGTCGGTGTGTTGGCGTTCGTCGTGGTGGGCGGGTCGTCGGAGGGTGGCCCCCTGCAGGTGGTGCCCGTCGGAGCCAGCGAGCTCGGGCCGGTCGCCTTCGCCGACATCGTGGTGCCCGCCCAGGCCAACTTCGAGGCGAGCGTGCTCCCCGAGGTCGTGACGAGCGACTCGGACGGGCTGTTCGTCGCTGCGTCGGGAACGTGCGATCGAGCGGAGATCGACGGCGCGCTGGACGATCCCGAGCGCCGGGCAGCCTGGGCCGACGCGGTCGGCACGACTCCCGACGACGTGTCCGCGTTCCTCGCAGGGCTCGACGAGCAGGTGGTCGCGACCAACCTCGTGGTCGACGAGACCGGATGGGACGACGACGAGTCCACGGCCGTCGAGCGGGTCGTGGTCCTGGAGCCGGGCACGCTCGTGCTCGTCGACGACGAGGGGCAGCCGCGGTTGCGGTGCCGCTCGGCCACCCCGCTGGCCCCGGCGAGCATCGACCTCGAGATCGAGCTCGATGCCGAGGGCGCTTGGCCCGGGCTCGACGAGGGCAGCTTCGTGCGCATCGACGACCGCACCGGCACGCGGGTGACCGTGACGACCATCGTCGCCACCACGGTTGCGGTCGTCACGACCACGACGACGACCACCACCGCGCCGCCGCCGACCACGACCACACCCCCGTCCACGTCCACGACGACCACCGCACCTCCGGTCACGGTCGCGCCGCCGCCGGCCACCACCGTCGCACCGCCGCCGGCGTCGACGACCGTGCCGCCGCCGGCCCCGACGACCACCCCGCCGCCCGCCTCCACCACCACCCCGGCGCCACCACCGACCGCCGCGCCGACCGTTCCGCCGACCGTCGCTCCCGGTGGCGGCGGCGGTGCGACGCCCGGCGGCGGTGATGTCGTCACGCCGGGCGGGTGACGGGTGGCTGACGAGGAGCTGACGCTCTGTCTCGATCTCGGCACGACGCGCACGGCGGCGGTGGTGGTGCTGGGGGAGCGCTCCGACGTCGTGGCGTTGGGTGCGAACGACCTCACCATCCCGTCGCTGGTCCACCGCGACGCCGATGGCGACTGGAGCTTCGGTGACGAGGCCGCACGCCGCGGGGCGGTCGATCCGAACGGATTGGCCCGCGAGTTCAAGCGCGACGTCGGTGAGGACGTCCCGGTCGTGCTCAACGGCGCCTCGATCACCCCGGTCGACCTGATGGGGCGGCTCCTCCGCCACGTCGTCGACGTCGTCGCCGAGCGCGAGGGGCGCAGCGTCGACCGGTTGGTGTTGACCCATCCGGCTCCCTGGAGCAGCGTCAAGCGAGCGTTGCTCGCCGCGACCGCGCGAGAGCACGTCCGGCTCGATCCGCAGCTGATCCCGGAGCCCGTCGCCGTGGCGGTGCACTACTCGAGCGCGAGGGAGATCGCCGACGGCGAGACCGTCGGGGTCTACGACTTCGGCGGCGGGACCTTCGACGCCACGCTGGTGCAGCGTCGGGGCGACAACTTCTCGATCGTCGGCGAGCCGCTCGGCGTGGAGGACCTCGGCGGGATCGACCTCGACGACGCCGTCGTCGAGTTGGTCACCGAGCACCTCCCCGAGGGCTCGCTGGCCGGGCTCGATCGCACCGACGAGCGGGTCCGGCGCGGCCTCGAACGGCTGCGCCGGGACGCGACCGACGCCAAGGAGGCGCTCTCGAACGCCCGCGTGACGGGCGTGCAGGTCGCGCTGCCCGGCGTCGACACCACGGTCCGGATCACGCGCGAGGAGTTCGAGGAACGGACCGAGCCGATGCTGCGCCGGACCGTCGAGTCGATGCGCTCAGCGGTCGAGGGGGCCGGGCTCGACCCGTCGGACATCTCCGCGCTCCTGCTCGCCGGCGGTTCGAGCCGGACCCCGTTCATCGCCGAGCTGCTCGCCGCGGACTTCCCCGATCAGGAGGTCGACCTCCACCCCAAGCTCGCCGTGGTCCAGGGCGCGGCGGCGTTCGTCCGGGTGGGTCGACGGGCACGACCGAGCCTCCCGCTGCCGCTGATCGGCGCGGTGGTCGCGGCCCTCGTGGTCGTCGTGGTGGCCGTCCTGGTGCTCGACGGCGACGACCCGGCCGACATCGAGCTCGTCACCGCGACGACGAGCGCTCCCACCGGGACCGACCCGCCGACGGCCGGGCAGACCACCGCGGTGGAGGTGTCGCCCGAGGCGAGGGTGATCGATCTGTGGTCCGGCGCCGGAGGGCTCGAGCGCGAGTTGCTCGTGGTCCTCTGCGCCGTGGACTACCGCGCCGTGGAACCCGACGACGAGGCCCAGGCAGCCCCGTGCCGCGTGGCGGCCTTCAGCGACGACGTGCTGGTCGAGGTGAGCACCTGTCAGGCCATCCCGCCCGACATCGATCGGCGCTTCGCCGACCTCGTAGCCGACGTGCCGACCGCCTACCGCGACGGTGAGCTGGCCGCGGCGCTGGACTCCTTCCTGGCGGCCCAGCGCACGTTCACCGACGCCTGCCGGGAGCTCGCGGTCCCGTCCGAGGTCGCCGTCGACGCCGCCACCACCAGGATCTGGCTGACCTACGAGTACGACCGGTCCGTCAGCCCGCCGCTGTGCGCGGTGCTCGCTGCGGCCGGTGACCTGAACGCCTCGCTCGCAGATTTCGCCACGGGCTACGGCTGCGGCGAGCTCGACGATCACCGCTGCCTCAGGGAAGAGCAGCTCCGCGCCAGCGATGTCGAGGCGTCCGAGCTCCTCGACGACGGGGCAGCCAGCGAGGCGTGCCCGTCGTCGTGATGTCCTCGACCTCCGGCGCGTGATGCGAAGCTGGTCGGAGGAGGAGTCGTCCGTGTCCTACTCGCTCGCCGTCGAT
>JBCBSZ010000139.1:0-5248 GCA_039818945.1 Actinomycetota bacterium | reverse complement strand
GAGGAGGCGTCGTGACCGGCCCGACCCTGACCGACGGTGAGGTGCTCGCCGAGGAGGCGTCGTGACCGGCCCGACCCTGACCGACGCCGAGGTGCTCGCCGAGGCCGACCTGCTCGACCGGGCCGAGGTCGCCGCCGAGCAGGTCCGCCAGACCACGTCGGTCCATCCGGACATGACGATGGACGACGCCTATCGCATCCAGGGCGCCTGGCTCGACCGCAAGCTGGCCCGCGGCGCGCAGCTCGTCGGCCACAAGATCGGGCTCACCTCGCGGGCCATGCAGGCGGCCATGAACATCACCACGCCCGACTCGGGGTTCCTGACCGACGACATGGTGTTCGCGCCCGGCGCCACCCTCGACGCCGGTCGATTCTGCGACCCGAAGCTCGAGATCGAGCTGGCGTTCGTGCTGGCGACCGACCTCGGTGGCGACGATCTGGGCATCGACGACGTGCTCGACGCGACCGAGCACGTCACCCCGGCCGTCGAGCTGATCGACGCCCGCTCCCACCGGCGCGATCCCGAGACCGGTCGCACCCGCACGGTGTTCGACACGATCTCGGACAACGCCGCCGACGCCGGCATCGTCTGCGGCGGGCGGGCCGTCGGTCCCCGCGAGGTCGATCTCCGCTGGGTCGGCGCGCTGGGCTACCGCAACGGGGTGATCGAGGAGACCGGGCTCGCCGCCGGTGTCCTCGACCATCCGGCGGCCGGCATCGTGTGGCTCGCGCGGCGCTACGCCGAGCAGGGGAGGCACCTGCAGGCCGGCCAGACCATCCTCGCCGGTTCGTTCACCCGCCCGATCGACGTCCGCCCCGGCGACCACTTCCGCTTCGACTTCGGCCCGCTCGGCGACTTCGAGCTGGCCTTCGGCTGAGCCATGGCGCCCGGCCACCACCACGAGGACTCCCGAGAGACGAGCGACCCATGAGCGACGACACCACGCGCGGCTACCACCAGGCCCGAGCCGAGGCGCCACCCCCGCCGTCGGGCTGCCCGATGCACGGCAGCTGGAGCCCCCTCGACGACGACTACCTCGAGGACCCGTACCCGATCGCGGCCGAGCTGCGCGACCGCCACGGCGTCTTCTACGCCGAGTCGCTCGGCTACCTCGTCGTGACCGAGATGGAGGAGATCGACCGCATCTTCACCGATCACGAGACGTTCGCATCGTCCAACGTGCAGGACCCGGTGTTCCCGTTGGCCCCCGAGGCCGCGGCGGTGCTCACCGCCGACGACTACGACCCGGTGGCGGTGATGTCGAACCGGGCCGAGCCCGACCACCGGCGCATCCGGGTGTACACGCGGCGCGGCTTCTCCAACAAGCGGATCAAGACCCTCGAGCCCTACATCCGGCGACGCAGCCACGAGCTCATCGACGACATGCTCGCGGCCGGATCGCCGATCGAGTTCGTCGACGCCTTCGCCTTCCCGCTGCCCGGCGAGACCGTCTTCCGGTTCATCGGCTTCCCGGAGTCCGACGACGAGCTGCTCAAGGGGTGGTGCGGCGACCGGAAGGCCTTCTCCTGGGGACGTCCGACCCCCGACGAGCAGGTCGCGATCGCGGAGCACATGCTCGCCTACTGGCGGTACTGCCGGGACTTCACGGCCTCGAAGCGCGACGACCGAGGCGACGACTTCGCCTCCGAGCTGCTCGACGGCCACGACGCCGACCCCGAGGACCTCACGTACCAGGAGGTCGAGTCGATCGTCTACGGGCTGTCCTTCGCCGGCCACGAGGCCGTCACGGCGCTCATCTGCAACTCGCTGCTCACGCTGCTGCCCCGCCGGGACGTTTGGGCCGAGCTCTGCGCCGACCCGACGCTCATCCCGAACGCGGTCGAGGAGGTGCTGCGCTTCAACTCCAGCCAGATCTCGTGGCGGCGGGTCACCACGAGGGCGACGACGGTCGGCGGCTACGGCGTCCCGGCCGGGACGGAGATCTTCCTCAACTTCGCGTCGGCCAACCGCCAGGCCGACATCTGGGACGAGCCGGACACGTTCGACATCCACCGGCCCAACGCCAACCGCCACATCTCGTTCGGCAAGGGCGTGCACTACTGCCTCGGCGCCCAGTTCGCGAAGTTCGAGACGGGCCTCGTGCTCGAGGCGATCACCGAGCGGCTCCCGACCCTGCGCCTCGTCGACGATCAGGACCTCGGCTACTTCCCGAACATCACGTTCCGCGGTCCCACCTCGTTGCTCGTCGCCTGGGACTGACCCGCTCGCGGGTTCTCCTCACGCTCCTGCCGGCTCGGCCGATGGAGCTTCATGTCCGTCCAGGATCCGGCCACGCCGATCATCCGGGTCGAGGCGACGCAGCAACCTCGGACCCTTTCCATCGCCCTCCAGGCACCCCTGCCGCTGCTGAGCCACTACCGCGAGCTCGTCGGCCTCGAGCACGAGGGCGTGCTGGTCGAGTCCGTGGAGTCCGGTAGCGGCGCCGGGCCCCGGGCGCTCGTGCACCTGCGGGCGCTCGACGGGCAGGCGCGCACGTGGTTGGAGTTCCGGGCGGCGCTCGAGGCGCTCGATCCATCGATCACATGACCCGCGGCGAGCGTCGCCGACTGGGCCGGGTGCCGATCGTCGCCGTCCTGGGCGCGCTCGCCGCGCTGCCGCTGCTGGGTGCCATGTGGTTCGCCGTCGATGCGGTCGGGTCGACCCGGGCGGCCCAGACCGAGGTTCGACGCATCGACGCCGAGGTGGCCGTCGTCGTCGACCTCGACGAGCTGGTCTTCCGCCTCAACCTGGAGAAGGACGCGCGAGTCGCACTCGACGGCCTCCGTGCGCAGGGCATCGATCCCGGGCTCGTCGCTGCGCTCACGGGCATCGACGTCCCCGAGGAGTACGACGTCGGGCGAGCCCGGGTCGACGAGCTCGTCGCGGCGCACGACCTGACCGACCTCGCGGCGGTCCTGGCCGAGGTCCGCGCCACCGACGGCGCCGATCAGGTCGAGCTCAACGACGTCTACCGCGAGATCCGCACCGAGTTGGCCGATGACGTGGCCGATCGACTCCGCGCGCTGTTCGTGGATGCCGGCAGCACCGACCGCGGTGGCGACCTCGTCGTGGCGATGCGGGACCTCGAGCGGGCGTCGTGGGCGCGGATGGCCACGACGGAGATGGTGCAGTCCGTCTACGGGGTGCTCTTCAACCCGGGCGAGTCGGACGCTCGGGTCGAGGCGCTCGTCGCCGATGTGGCCGTGCGCGCGGAGCGGCTCGAGGATCTGGCCGAGGTCGCCGACCACAACGAGGACGCCGTGGTCCTGATCCGCGAGCTCCGGACGGCTCCGGAGCTCGATCTCGGCCCGGAGGTCGAGCGGATCCGAGCCGACTCGGGGCTGGTCATCGACCCGGACGAGCTCGAGCTCGAAGACCTCCAGCGGATCGCCCGCATCGGGACGATCGCGCACGACCTCGGCGAGATGCACGATCTTCTCGTCGAGCTGTCGCGCCAGGACGTCAGCTCGGCGAGCGCCGACCTCATCGCGTCGGCGCGCGGGGACGTCGAGCGCACGACGTGGGCCGCCGGTGCGCTGGTGGTGGCGTCACTGGTGGTCGTCGTCGGTGCTGCGTCCGCCATCGCCCGACCGGCGAAGCGTCTCGGTGCGGCAGCGCAGGCCATCCGCGACGGCGCACCCGGCGAGGTGGCCATCGGCGACGGCGGGCCGCGCGAGCTCGCCCGCGCCGGTGGTGCCCTGGACGAGGCCGCCCACAGCCTCGTCCTCGTGGAGCGCCAGGCTCGAGCCCTCGCCGCGGGGAACCTCGACCACCCCGATCTCGCCGAGCCGGCTCCGGGTGCGATCGGTGCCTCGCTCCAGGCTGCCGTCGACACGCTCGCGACCTCGCTGCGCGATCGCGAGGCCTTCCGTCGGCGCGTGACCCACGAGGCCACCCACGACGGGCTCACCGGCCTCCCGAACCGGACCGCCTGCGTCTCACAGCTCCAACAGGCCCTGGCCCGGACGCGGCGGGCGGACCGCGAGCTCGCGGTGCTCGTCGTCGACATCGACGGGTTCAAGGCGGTCAACGACCAGCACGGCCATCAACTCGGCGATCGCACGCTCCGGACGATCGCCGAGCGCCTCGCTGCGGTCGTCCGCGATGGCGACCACATCGGACGGCTGGGCGGCAACGAGTTCCTGATCACCGCCGAGCCGATCGACGACGTGGATGACGCCGTCGCGCTGGCCGAACGCGTCCGGTCCGCCATCAGCGCCGAGATGGCCGTCGCCGAGCCGCCGCTGCGCCTCACGGCCACGGTGGGCATCGGGCTCTGCGCCGACCACGACCTCGAGGCAGAGGAACTGCTCCACGACGCCGACCTCGCCGTCTTCACCACCAAGCAGCACGGTGGCGACGGCGTAGCGATCTGTGACGCCGACCTCCGGGAACGACTCGACCGGCAGGCCGACTTGGATCGGGCGATCCGTGTCGCGATCGCGGAGGACGAGCTCGAGTTGCACTACCAGCCGATCGTCGACGCGGCCTCGGGGCGGGTGGCCGCGCTCGAGGCGCTCATCCGCTGGGAGCGGCCCGGTCATGGTCGGGTGTCGCCCGGTGACTTCATCCCGTTCGCCGAGCGCAGCGACCTCATCATCTCCCTGGATCGGTGGGTCCTCGATGCCGCGGCTCGGCAGCGGCGGGCCTGGGACGATGAGGGCGCGCTGGTCGGGGTGCCCGTGTCGGTGAACGTGTCGGGCCGCCACCTCGCCCATCCGGACTTCGTCGAGGACGTGCTGTCGGCCAGTCGCCGCCACGGGGTGCGCCTGGAGGATCTGATCGTCGAGGTCACCGAGACGGCGGTGCTCGACGACCCGGTCGACGCCGCCAGCCGCCTGCAGCAGCTCCGAGCGGCCGGCGCGGCGATCGCGATCGACGACTTCGGGACCGGCTACACCTCGATCGGGCACCTCCGCCACCTGCCCGTGGACGTGCTCAAGATCGATCGAAGCTTCGTCGAGGACGACGACGCCGCCTCGCTGGTGCGGCTGATCATCGAGGTCGCTCATGTGCTCGGAGCGACGACCACCGCCGAGGGCGTCGAGACGTCGGATCAGGCCGACCGGCTCACGGGCCAAGGCGCCGACAAGCTCCAGGGGTTCCTGTTCAGCCGCCCGGTCCCGGCCGGGGAGGTCGCCGCCGCGCTCGCCACGGTCGCGACCGGCTGAGCTGATATGGATTCCTGAGGGCTTGCTCCTCGGGTCCAGAGGTGCCAGAAGGGAGCCCTCGATCAGTTAGAGGGCTC
>JBCBSZ010000138.1:0-5266 GCA_039818945.1 Actinomycetota bacterium | reverse complement strand
CGAAGCCGGGCGAAGCCCGGCGCAGCTGCGAGAGGACGGCGGCGTGAGCCGCACACCCAGAAGCTCGCCCGAGAACCTCCGGTTCTCGGGCGAACTACAACTCCTGCCGCAGCACGCTGGCCTCACCCAACCGGCGGAGGCCGTCCTCGAGCAGGGTGGCCCGTTCGTCGGCCAGCCCGCCGATCTCGACCAGCTCGGCGTGGGTGGCGGCGAGGATCTTCTGGAGATCGCCGAAGGTGTGGACGATCGCCTCGACCACCGGCCACGGCAGTCGGGGGACCTGGGACAGCAGTCGATAGCCCCGCGGGCTGACCGGTTGATCGAGGTCGCTGCCCGACGGGAGGCCGAGGGCTCGTGCGACGACGTTGTCGTCCATCAGGTCGGCGTCGCCCAGGCGGCCGAGCACCCGCATCGGCGGTTCGGTCTCGTCGGCGTCCTCGGCGAGGACGTAGTCGGCGATGACCATCCGCTTGGTCTGGTCGACGCCCGACATGAGCTCGCCGACCTGCAGGTCGACGAGCCGGCCGTCGACGCCGAGCTCGATGATGTCGCCCTCGAGCTCGCTGACGATCCGGCTCATGGTCTCGGTCAGCTGGATCACGTCGACGACGTCGCGGAGCGTGACGACGTCCTCGATCTCGAGCGTCGAGAGCTCGGCGGCGTCACGGTCGAGCCGGTCGCGGTAGCGCTGGAGGGTCTGGAGCGCCTGGCTGGCTCGGTCGCGCAGCTGCGAGGTGGCCGGGATCGTGTGTTGCTCGTCGCCCAGGTAGACGGTGATGACCCGCTGGTCCTCGGACACGGCGAGGACGGGGACGTTGAGCGAGCGGGCGACGCGCTCGGCGGTGCGGTGGCGGGTGCCCGTCTCGGCGGTGGCGACCGTCGGGTCGGGGACCAGGTGGACGTTGGCCCGGGCGATGCGGCTGGCGTCGCTCACCAGGATGATCGCGCCGTCCATCTTGGCCAGCTCCGACAGGCGTTGCGGGCTGTAGGCCGCGTCGAGCAGGAACCCTCCGGAGCAGATGTTCAGCACCTCGGGACCGTCGCCGATCACGATGAGCGCACCCATGTCGGCCTGGAGCACGCGGTCGAGGCCGTGACGCAGGGGGCGACCCGGGGCCGCGGCGGCGAGCGTCCTGAGCAGGTCGGCGCTGCGCGGCTTGGCCATCGCCCCATGGTACGACCCGCAGCTCCGCCACGCTCGGAGACGATTTGGGCACCCTGTGCGGACAGATGTTCAGCCGGTCAGACCACAGGCCTCGACGGCCTCGAGGAGGCTGCCCACCCGGAGGGCCCGCATCGACCCCGGCGGGTCGGGCGCGGACGCCGGCACGACGGCCACCTCGAAGCCCAGCCGGGCCGCCTCACCGAGCCGCCGTTCGAGGTGCGGCACCCGACGCACCTCGCCGCCGAGCCCGATCTCACCGCACGCGACCAGGCCGGGCCGCACCGGGCTGGCGAGCTTGGACGATGCGCACGCGAGCGCGAGCGCCAGGTCGCCCGCCGGCTCGCTGATCCTGACCCCGCCCGCGGCGGCGGCGTACACGTCGTCGCCGCTGAGGGAGAGCCCGGCCCGCCGATCGAGCACGGCCAGCAGCAACCCGAGCCGGGCGCTGTCGAGACCGTGCGCGGTCCGGCGCGGCTGCGGCAGGGCCGACCTCGTGACGAGTGCCTGCGCCTCGACCAACAGCGGCCGGTGGCCCTCGACGATCGGGGCGACGACCGACCCGGCCACCCCCTGGCGGCGGTCGGCGAGGAACAGCGCGCTCGGATCGGCGACCCCCACCAGCCCGGCGCCGGTCATCTCGAACAGGCCGAGCTCCTCGGTCGCGCCGAACCGGTGCTTGACCGCCCGCAGCAACCGCAACGAGGTGTGGCGGTCGCCCTCGAAGGACAGCACGGTGTCGACGACGTGTTCGAGCACGCGCGGTCCGGCCAGAGCGCCGTCCTTCGTGACGTGGCCGACCAGCAGCAGCACCAGGCCGCGGCTCTTCGCCTCGCGCACGAGGTGCTGGGCGCACTCGCGGACCTGTGAGGGCGAACCCGGCATCGACGAGGCGTCGGGATGGTGCACGGTCTGGATCGAGTCGACCACCACGACGTCGGGCCGGAGCTGGTCGAGCTGCGAGACGATCTCGGGCACCGAGGAGCTCGACGCCAACCAGATGCCGTCGGTCGAGAGCTCGAGCCGGTCGGCGCGGGTGCGAACCTGTGCTGACGACTCCTCGGCGGAGACGTAGAGCACGCGCGCACCGTCGCCGGCCAGACCGGCCATGGCCTGCAGGAGGAGGGTCGACTTGCCGATCCCCGGCTCGCCGCCGACGAGGGTGACCGAGTCGCCGGCCACGCCACCGCCCAGCACGCGGTCGAGCTCGGGGAGGCGAGTCGACCATCGGGCGACCGCGTCCACGTCGATCTCGGCCAACGGCTGCGCCGTGGTGGTCGGCACCAGCCCGAGCGCGGGGCCCGACGCCGTGTCGACCTGCTCGTCGACCGTGCCCCACTCGCCGCAGCTGGTGCAGCGCCCGACCCAGGACGCCAGCCGGGCGTCGCACGCCGAGCAGCGGTAGGTGATGCGCGGCTTCTTGGCGGTCACGGCGGTGGAACGTGGCACCAGGCCAGTGTGACCAGGGGGTGTCGCATCACCCCGGACGCCACTCGCCGGTGTCGACCTCGATCTCGTCGAGCTCGGGCTCCGGACGGGGCTCGGCCGGCCGCGACGTCCCGGCCTCGCCCACGGCCACCGGCGTGGTCGCAGGCTCGGGGACCTCCGGTGCGGGCTCGGCCGGGACCGGAGCAGGGACCCGGCGCCGGGCGCGGCGGCGACCCCACCACCACCAGAGCAGGACCAGCACCCAGGCGACGCCGAGCGCCAACATCACCGTGCGGGCGAGGTCGCGCTGGTCGGCGGCGTCGTCGCGCAGCGCCAACGCCTCGTCGTCGACGACGATGCCCTCGACGGCGAGCTCGGCCGGCGGGTCACCCGCGGCGAAGCGCCGCTCGACCGGGTCGGCGCCGGGCACGGTGAGCCGGACCACCAGCGAGAGATCGGCATCTCCGAGCTCGCTGGCCTCGCGACCCAGCGGTGCGCCGTCGAGCAGCGCAGCGACCTCGTCGTCGGACAGGTCCACCAGCTCGCGGTCCGGGTCGACCTGCACGGACGCGACATAGCGGCGCTGGTCGACGCCCTGCTCGACGACGAGCGAGGACCCGGCGATCACCCCGTCGGGGCCGTCGATCTCGGCCAGCACCGCCGCCAGGGCCTCCGGTGAGCCGAACGGCTTGGTGGCCACGAGCCGGGCGCCGCTGTCGACCTGGGGGCGCTCCAGGGTCCACCCGGCCGCGGTCAGGTCGTCGGCCCGCAGGCCGCCGGCCAGCTCGGGCACCTCGGCGACGGCGTCGGCGTCGACGTCGAGGGTCACCGTGACCGTGCCGGACCCGTCCGCCTCGACCGCGACGTCGACGGTCAGCTCGGCCCGGCACCCGGCGAGGACGAGCAGCAGCGCGGCGGCGAGCAGGAGGCGACGCATCGGCGCACGACCGTAGCGGCCCCCGGACGCGACCGTGCCCCGACCGGAGCGGCCGGGGCACGATGCGAGTCGGTTGGCCCGGGCTCAGGACTGGCTGGGTGCTCCCTCGTCGCCGGCGCCGGCCTCGACCAGCGCGACGGTCGGGTCGAAGCCCTCGACGATGCGGAAGGTGAGGTCGTCCTCCTCCTCGTCGACGTCGACCACGATGAGCTCGCCGGCCGAGAACTCCTTGTAGAGGATCTTCTCGGACAGGGCGTCCTCGACGTAGCGCTGGATCGCACGGCGCAGCGGCCGGGCGCCCAGCGTTGGGTCGTAGCCCTTCTTGGCCAGCCACACCTTGGAGGCGTCGGTCAGCTCGATGCCGAGGCCCTGGCTCGCCAGCTGGACGTTGGTCTTGGCGATCATCAGGTCGACGATCTGGGTGACCTCGTCCTGGCTCAGCTCGTGGAAGACGATCGTGTCGTCGATCCGGTTGAGGAACTCGGGGCGGAAGTGCTGCTTGAGCGCGTCCTGCACCTTGTCCTTCATCCGCTCGTACGACACGGCCTCGTCGGACTTGGTGAAGCCCACGTTCGCCTTGCGCAGGTCGGCGGTGCCGAGGTTCGAGGTCATGATCAGCACGGTGTTGCGGAAGTCGACGCTGCGGCCCTGGCTGTCGGTCAGGCGACCTTCCTCCAGGATCTGCAGCAGCGTGTTGAAGACGTCCGGGTGGCCCTTCTCGATCTCGTCGAAGAGCACCACCGAGAACGGCTTGCGCCGCACGGCCTCGGTGAGCTGGCCGCCCTCTTCGTACCCCACGTAGCCCGGGGGCGAGCCGACGAGGCGGCTGACCGTGTGCTTCTCCATGTACTCGGACATGTCGAGTGAGATCAGGGCGTCCTCGTCGCCGAAGAGGAACTCGGCGAGCGTCTTGGCCAGCTCGGTCTTGCCCACACCCGAGGGGCCCAGGAAGATGAACGAGCCGCCGGGACGCTTCGGGTCCTTCAAGCCGGCGCGGGTACGGCGGGTGGCCTGGGCCACGGCGTGGATGGCGTCCTGCTGACCGATGATGCGCTTGTGGAGCTCGTCCTCCATGCGCAGGAGCTTCTGGGTCTCCTCCTCGGTCAGCTTGTAGACCGGGATGCCCGTCCAGATCGACAGGACCTCGGCGATGGACTCCTCGTCGACCTCGTCGAAGAGATCGACACCCTCGCTGCGGGCCTGCTCCTCGACGTCGCCCTTGCGGCCGAGGAGGTCCTTCTCCTTGTCGCGCAGGCGACCGGCCTCTTCGAAGTCCTGGCGCTCGACGGCCTGCTTCTTCTCCTCGACGACGGCGGCCAGCTCGTTCTCGAGCTCCTTGAGCTCGGGCGGGGTCTCCATGCGCTTGATGCGCAGCCGCGAGCCCGACTCGTCGATGAGGTCGATGGCCTTGTCGGGGAGGTGGCGATCGGAGATGTAGCGGTCGGCCAGGTTGGCCGCCGCCACGAGCGCCTGGTCGGTGATCGTGACCCGGTGGTGGGCCTCGTACCGGTCGCGCAGACCCTTGAGGATCTCGATCGTGTGGGCGACCGTCGGCTCCTCGACCTTGATCGGCTGGAAGCGCCGCTCGAGGGCAGCGTCCTTCTCGAGGTGCTTGCGGTACTCGTCGAGGGTGGTCGCACCGATGGTCTGGAGCTCGCCGCGAGCGAGCATCGGCTTCAGGATCGACGCCGCGTCGATGGCGCCCTCGGCGGCGCCGGCGCCGACGAGCGTGTGCAGCT
>JBCBSZ010000137.1:0-5457 GCA_039818945.1 Actinomycetota bacterium | reverse complement strand
GTGGTCACCGAAGAAGGCACCTGCACCCTCACCATCACCCAACCCGGCGACGAGACCTGGCAACCCGTCGAACGCGTCTACACCCTCGAGGTGGGACCGCCCGCCAACCGTGAGGCCCAGACCCTCAGCTTCCCCAGTCCCGGCAACCAGCCCAACGGCACCACCACCACCCTGCGCGCCACCGCCACCAGCGGACTCCCCGTCCGCTACACCACCTCGGGTGCGTGCCGCGCCAGCGGCACCACCCTCACCCCCACCCGCGGCGGCAGCTGCACCATCACCGCCAGCCAGCCCGGCGACGGTGACTGGCTCCCCACCAGCAGCATCACCCGCACCATCACCATCACCCCCGGCAACGGCGGCACCATTCCCTTCGACCTGCCGGACACGATGCTGCCCGGTTCGGAGTTCCCGCTGCCGGGCCTCACCACCCGGGGCCTCCCCGTCACCTACTCGGTCGAGGGGAACTGCACGGTCAGCGGAGGTGTCCTGCGGCTGGGCGACGACGGCATCTGCCAGGTCGTCGGCGCACACCCCGGCAACGGTGACTGGCGTGCGGTCGGCGTCACCGACACCACGACCATCGGCACCGACGTCCCGATCCCCGAGGCGCAGACCATCAGCTTCCCCGGCCTGCCGTCGCTCGAGCTCGACCAGACCGTCACCCTCACCGCGACCGCGTCGAGCGGGCTCCCGCTGACCTACTCCGCGTCCGGTGGCTGCACCGCCGACGGCGCTCGACTGACCGCGACCGCGACGACCACCTGCACGGTCACGGCGTCCCAACCCGGCAACGCGGACTGGGCGCCGGCCGACCCCGTGACCCGGTCCGTCGACGTCGCCGGTCGGAGCCAGAGCATCACCATCGCCGTGTCGGGCCCGCTCTTCGTCGGCCAGACCGTCACCGTCACCGCCACCGCCACCAGCGGCCTCGACGTCGCCCTCGCCGCCACCGGCGACTGCCGCCTCGCCGGCGCCACCCTCACCGGCGCCACCGAGGGCACCTGCACCATCACCGCCGAGCAGCCGGGGAGCTCGGAGTGGCAGGCGGCGACGCAGACCGAGTCGGTGGCGGTCTCCCGGGCCCCCTCACCGATCGAGTGGTCGTTACCCGGCGAGCTGCGACTCGGTGACACGAGGGACTTCAGCGTGTCGACCCTCGCCGACGTCTCGATCGACGTGCAGGCCACCGGCGGGTGCGTGCTGATCTCGCCGCGGGTGCTCGAGGGCGTCGCGACCGGTGACTGCACGATCACCGCCTCCCACGCGGGCAACACCCGCTACGCCCCGGCGACGGAGACCCGGACGATCCCGGTGCTGCGGCGGGCGAACGTCATCAGCTGGCAGGCGCCCACCTCGGTGCTCGAGGGCAGCTTCTTCAGCGTGTTCGCCAACTCGACGCGGACGTCGAGCGATGGCATCGAGTTCAACTTCGTGCCCGAGACCCTCACCAGCGGACCGTGCGCACCGAACGACGGCGGATGGTCCGCCACGGGGCCCGGCAGCTGCGTCTTCAGCGCCACCGACCCGGGGGACGCGACCTGGGAACCGGCCTCGGGCTCGTTCACCGTCAACGTCGTGGCCGCCCCACCACCGACGGCCCCGCCGCCCAGCTTCGTGATCGGCTGAGGGCTCGACACGCCGATCGCTGCTTGCCCGATCGGGCAGCGCGGTCGACCCGACGGCCCGGCCCTGCGGACCCGGCGGGCCGGCCCCAGGGCTGGCAACATCGGGGTGTGACGTCTCCGGGTACGTCGGCCGAGCACGTGCTGCAGCGGCTCGCCGCGCTCATGGTGCGGGTCCGGGCCGTGGTCGACGCGCGGACCGAGGACGATCCCACGATCGACGACCCCTTCCTCGGCCTGTACATCTCCGACGATCGGGCCCGCCGGGTCCTGGCCGGTCCGCGACCGACGCCGACGTCGACCGAGGCGGACGAGCTGGCCGCCGAGGCCGATCGGGGGGCACCCGACTCCCGCCTGACCTGGCTCGCCAAGCGGCTCGGCCTCGACGACATCGACGTGCAGCTGCTCGTCATAGCGATGGCCCCCGACGTCGACGCCCGCTTCGAGCAGCTCTACGGCTTCTGCAACGACGACGTCACGTCGCGCCGAGCGACGCTGGGGCTGGCCCTGACGCTGGCCGGCTCGCACCCCGGCCAGGCGGCAGCGCGGGCGCGGTTCGATGCGGGCGCGCCGCTGCGCCTCCACGACCTCGTCCGGATCGAACAGCTCGATCGGCCGTTCCTGGGTCGGAGCCTGCTCGTCCCCGATCGCGTCACGTCGTTCCTGCTGGGCAGCGACGAGCCCGATCCGCTGCTCGCCGACGTCCTCGCGACCCCGGTCGCCTTCGACGACGACCAGGCCCGGCGCCTCGCACTGGTGCTCGGCGAGGGCGTGGAGCTGGTCCACCTCGTCGATCCGCTCGGTCGGGCCGCCGAGGTCACCGCCGGCGCACTGGAGCGCCTCGGCCGGGCGCTGATCCCGATCGACCTCGCCCGCACCACACCGACCGACGATCTCACCGAGTTGGCGCGAGTCGCCGCCCGCGAGGCGCAGCTGCGCGGCGGTGTGCTCTTCGCCGGGCCGATCGACGTCCTCGTCGATCGCGGCGCCGACCCGTCCGAGCGCCTCCGGCCCTTCGCCGAGCAGCGGTGCCCGGTCGTGTTGGCGGGCTCGACGAGCTGGGATCCGAGCTGGGCCCGTGGCGTCCCGCTGCAGATCGCGCTCGATCGACGGGCCGAACGGACCCGGGTCGACTGGAACAGCGTCGTGCCCGACCTCCCCTCCGACGTGACCGCGCCCGTGGAGGGCCAGTTCCGGCTCGGTCCGGCCGAGATCCAGCGGGCCACCGAGGCGGCGTCGATGCTGGCGTCCTGGCACGGTGAGGAGCTGTCCCTCCGGCACCTGCGAGCCGGCGCCCGTCAGCAGAACGGGGCCCGGCTCGAACGGTTGGCCCGTCGTCTCGAACCGGCCGTCGGCTGGGACGACCTCGTCCTGCCACCGTCGGTGCGGAGTTCGCTCGAACGGCTCGCGAGCCGGGCCCGCCATCGCACCACCGTGCTCGGCGACTGGGGCATGCGTCCCGGCGGTGGGCGAGGCTTCGGGGTCACGGCGCTGTTCGCCGGCGACTCGGGCACCGGCAAGACGATGTCGGCCGAGGTGCTGGCGCACGACCTCGGCCTCGACCTCTACGTCGTCAACCTCGCGACGGTGGTCGACAAGTACGTCGGCGAGACGGAGAAGAACCTCGACCGGATCTTCACCGACGCCGACACCGTGAACGGCGTGCTCCTCTTCGACGAGGCGGACGCGCTGTTCGGCTCGCGGTCGGAGGTGCGGGACAGCCACGACCGCTACGCCAACCTCGAGATCGCCTACCTGTTGCAGCGGATGGAGACCTTCGACGGGCTCGCCGTGTTGTCGACCAACCTGCGGGCCAACCTCGACGAGGCGTTCGCTCGTCGTCTCGATGCGACGATCGAGTTCCCGGTGCCGGAGGCAGACCTCCGCGAGCAGCTGTGGCGTTCGACGCTCGCACCGCTGGACCTGGCTGGCGACGTCGACCTCGAGTTCTGCGCAGACCGGTTCGAGCTCACCGGCGGCAACATCCGTTCGGCCGGGGTCACCGCGGCCTACGCCGCCGCCACCGCCGGCGGAGCCGTGACGATGGCGATGATGATCCGCGCCATCGCCGAGGAGTACCGGAAGCTGGGCCGACTCTGCCTCGACGCGGAGTTCGGCGAGTACCACCACCTGACGCTCGGCTGAGCGAGGAAGCAGGACGATCCGATGCACCGCCACGACGAGCCCGAACCGATCGAGGTCGGCAAGCGCAGCTCCCAGACCGAGGCCGGTCTCGACCTCGCCTCGCAGCGCGCCGTCGCCCGCGGCACGACCGACGCGATCGGTCCTGCGCAGCTGAGGTCGCTGCAGCGCGCCGCCGGCAACGCCGGCGTGGCGGGCCTGGTGGAGGAGGACGCCGGTTCGTCGGTGCGCTCGGTGCTGTCGTCGGGTGGTGGGCGACCGCTCGACGACGACACGCGAGCGACGATGGAGTCGCAGATGGGCCACGACTTCTCCTCGGTGCGCGTGCACACCGGCTCGCAGGCCAGCCGATCGGCCGAGGCGGTCGGGGCCTCGGCCTACACCGTCGGCGACGACGTCGTCTTCCGCGACGGCCAGTACAACCCATCGAGCGACAGCGGGCAGCGGACCATCGCCCACGAGCTGACCCACGTGGTGCAGCAGCGGCAGGGGCCCGTCGAGGGGACCGACACCGGCACCGGGGTGAAGGTGTCCGACCCGAGCGACCGCTTCGAGCGCGAGGCCGAGGCCAACGCCGATGCCGTCATGGGCGGCGGTGCGGCCATCGAACCGGCGCAACGGTCGACCGGCGACACCGCCGTCCAGCGCGAGGGCGCCATGGAAGAGGAAGAGGAGCTCCAGGCACAACGCCAGGCCGAAGGCGAGGACGAAGAAGAGCTCCAGATGCAACGCCAAGGCGGCCCCGAAGAAGAAGAGGAGCTCCAGGCCCAACGCGAAGCAACCGGCGAAGACGAAGAAGAACTCCAGATGCAACGCCAAGGCGGCCCCGAAGAAGAAGAGGAACTCCAGATGGAGCGGCAGGGGTCAGCGGCGTCGTGATCCTCGGGCGCGTCGTCGTCCTGACCGCCTGCGCTGCGATGCTCGTGGCCTGCAGCGACGAGGCGCCGCGCGCGCTCGATGCGCCCCGCGTCGAGGGGTCGGCCACGCCGGTCACCGAGGCGCCCCCTCCGCCGACCGCCTCGGTCGCCGCGCCGGCTCCCGCCGGCTTCCTCGTACCCGCCCAGGCCGGCGAGTCCTTCGTGCCGAGCGACTGCTTGAGCGCGGACTCTGGCTCCGCCCAGGACGGTCTCTGGGTTGCGAGCCTGACGACCAGCTCCGGCGAAGGCATCACCTACGACCTGGCCTGTTTCGAGGACGGTGTCGTCACCAACGACACGTTCACGACGCGGACGAACACCTTCGCACCGGAGGCCGTCGCGTTCGTCGACGGCACCGAGATCACGATCGCTATGTGGGTCGAGGCCGGGCTCGAAGGCCGGGATCACTGGTTCGCCATCAACGGCGGCGCCATCACCGCCATCGAGCTGATCCAGGAGTAGCCCGCCCGCGGTCGCGGACAGCGATCGGACAGGCGCCGGGGTCAGGCTCGTCGACATCGCGGAGCCGACGCCGAACCCGGTGGATGATCGTCGATCGACGCGATGAACTGACGTCGAGGCGGGGGTGAGGTCGTGGGGCTACCGGGTGAGGGGTTGGTGCGGGGTCTGTCGCGCGGTCAGTGGTTCGGAGTGGTCGCCGGTGCGGTCGCTGCGGTGCTGGTCACCGGGATCTTCGCGCTGCGGTCCTCGGGTGCCGAAGCCGTCGAGGTGTTGCTCGAACCGGTCGGCAGCGTGGGCCCTCTGCCGTTCCG
>JBCBSZ010000136.1:0-5517 GCA_039818945.1 Actinomycetota bacterium | reverse complement strand
GCCTTCCCGGGGCACCCCCCCCCCCCCCCCCCGGCCGGCGGGGGGGGGTGGCCCGCGGGCCGCCCCCCCCCCCCCCCGCCGGCCCGGGGCCCCCCGGGTCGGGGGGGGGGCGCGGCCCCCCCCCCCCGACGCCCTGCCCCCCACGGCGCTGGAGTTCCTCACCGTCCGGCACCTCGCCACCCTCACGCTCCTGCGGGCCGACGGCTCGCCACACGTGACGCCGGTCGGCGTGACGTGGGATCCGGAGGCGGGCCTGGCCCGGATCATCACCTGGTCGGGCTCGACGAAGGCCCGCATCCTCGAGCGCACCGGCGGCGGTCGAGCGGCCGTCTGCCAGGTCGACGGCGCCCGGTGGCTGACCCTCGAAGGGCACGCCGTCGTGACCGGGGATCCCGAGCGGACCGCCGAGGCCGTCCGCCGCTACGGCGAGCGCTACCGCCCGGCGAAGGACCGCGGCCCGGAACGGCGAGCGATCGAGATCACCGTCGATCGGGTGCTCGGCTCGCGCTCGATCCTCCAGCCGGACGCCCCCCGCTGATGCCGGCGGGGTACTCCGGGACGCCGCTGCCGAAGAAGCTCGGCCTCGCCGACGGCATGACCGTCGCCTACCTCGACGCCCCCGAGCACCTGGAGTCACTGCTGGTGCCACCGCCGGCCGACCTCACGATCCGCACCTCGGCCCGAGGCCGGCTCGACCTCGCGATGCTGTTCGTCACCTCGGCGGCGACGCTGCGCCGGCGGCTCGGCTCGACCGGCCGGGCGATCTACCCGGCCGGGATGCTCTGGATCGCCTGGCCGAAGCGCTCGTCCGGCGTCGCGACCGACGTCACCGAGGACACCGTTCGCGAGGTCGCGCTCCCGACCGGCCTCGTCGACACGAAGGTGTGCGCGATCGACGAAACGTGGTCGGGTCTCCGGCTCCAGTGGCGAACCCAGCTCCGCGACGCCGGCTCGGCAGCTGCGGCCAGCGCGGCGTGGGCCGCGACCTCAGCCGACGGCTGACGTCGCGAGCAGTCGTTCGGCGGCCGGATCCGACGGCAGCATGGAGTAGATGGCCAGATCGATGCGGTCGGCGCTGCACCCGTGCGCCATCACCGACCGGAGGACGCCCTCCAGCGAGAAGCCGACCCGCTCGGCGACGAGGCGGCTCCCGACGTTGTCCGTCATCGCCCGGAGCTCGACGCGCTGCGCACCTCCTCGCAACGCGGCGGCCGTGACCACCCGGGCGGCCCTCGTCGCCACCCCCTTGCCCCTCGCCGAGGCGGCGATCCAGTACCCGAGCTCGGTGGTCGCCCCGTCGTCGGCCAGGCGCATCAGGCCCATCGACCCGAGCAGCTCGTCGGTGGCGGCGTCGACGACGAGGAAGGGAGCACCCGTCCCGTCCGCCCACTCGTGATCGCAGAACTCGAGGTAGCTCCGGCCCTCGGCCTCGCCGTACGGGCTCGGCACGGTGGTGAAGCGAGGGATGTCGGGGTCCTGACACGCCTCGACGACGGCCGGGACGTCGGCCTCGACCATCGGACGGAGGCGGAGCTCGTCGACCAGCAACTCGTCGGGCACCTCGATCCTCGCCATGGCGACAGTGAACCCGGCGGATGGCGTGTCGGCGAGCGGGTTTCAGGCGATGCCGGTGATCTCGTGGCTCCCGAGCAGCCGGTCCACCGCCGTCACGACGGCGGCGGCGATCGCCGCGCCGGCGACGACGGTCGCGTCGTGATCGGCTCGGACCTCGATCGGGTCGGCGCCGAGGGCCGCCGCCTGCGCCCGCTGCTTGCGGGGCGGCACCAACCGATCCCGGCTCGTCACGATCACCTCTCCCGGCACGCCGAGCTCGGGGACGAGCGATCGTGCGTCGTAGCGCGACAGCGCCCGGCCGGCGGCGAGCAGCTCGGCCGTCGACCCGCGGGCCGCCTCCCCCGCCGCCCACTCGACGTACGGGGCCAGCGACGGGTCGGCCGCCGCGGCTCGCTGCAGCAGGACCCGGAGGCCGCGGCGGGCCAGGCCGGTCCGCAGCGCGAACGACATCGCCGGGAGCTGCGCCACCCAGCCGAGCCGGTCGAGGAGCGTCGCCCGCCACTCCATCGCCGTCGCGGCGAGGACGATGCCGCCGACGAGGCGGGGATGGCGCTGGGCCGTCAGGACGGCGATCGGCCCGCCCATCGAGTAGCCGACGAGCACCGGCCGCTCGATCCCCAGCACGCCGCACAGCCCGCCTATATCGTCGGCGCAGTCCTCCAGCGAGAACCGCCGCGTCGAACGGATCCCCCGGCCGTGGCCGCGGTGGTCGATCAGCACGACGCGGCCGAGCCTCGCCACCTCCTGCCACTGCAGGAACCAGTTCAGCTCGCCGGTGGCGGTCCACCCGTGGAGCAGCACGATCGTGGGCCCTCCCCCACCGGTGTCGCGCACGAAGAGCTCGCCGCGGCCCGGGACCAGCACGGTCCGACCGGGCGGGAGGGGTGGCGGTTCGGGCCAGGACGCGTCGCTCACGGACGTCATGGTCGCACCTGGCACCGGGCGCACCAGTAGGTCGAGCGGTCGAGCCCTCCCTGCTTCGTGTACTGCACGCGGTGATGGCAGCGAGGGCAGCTCGACCGCTCGCGCCCGTAGACGGCCAGCCCCCGTCCGTGCGTGACCCGCTTCGAGCGATCCAGGTTCGCCCGCAGCAGGCGGTTCGCCGTGGCGTAGAGACGATGGAGATCGTCGTCGTCGAGCTCGCCGATCGGTGTCCGGGGATGGACCCGCTCGGCCCAGAGCACCTCGGACTTGTAGACGTTGCCGATCCCACACGCCGGGCGCTGGTCGAGGAGCACCTCGGCGATCTCGGTCTCCTCGGGTAGCCACCGGGCGCGCTCCACCGCCTGGTCGAGGTCGACGTCGTCGCGACAGAGGTCGGGGCCGAGCCGCTCCCAGGGTTTGGTCGACGTGTCGCGCGGGTCGTAGATCCGGACGTCTCGGGTCGAGAAGAGCACGGCCTCGACCTCGTCGGTCTCGATGAGGGCTCGCATCGCGCCCCGAGGTTCGCGCCACCGCTGCCCGGGCCGGTGCACGTCCCACGACCCGTTCATCTTGAGGTGCGAGTCGAAGACGTGGCCGGTCCCGAAGCGGATGAGGAGGTGCTTGCCGACGGCGCTCACCTCGTCGACCGTCGTCGGCAGCTTCGGCAGGCGGGTCGGCGGCGTGCGGTGCAGGTGGAGGCGGCGCACCTCGGCGTCGAGCAGGCGGGGGCGGAGCTGCTCGGCCAGCCGGAAGATGGTGTCGCCCTCGGGCATCGTGGCAGTCTGCCCGTGGCGGCCGGCAGACCCCACACCGGTAGCCGCCCCACCGCCTGACCGCTAACTTGCCGGGCCGTGTCGAGCGACGGCGAGGCTGCGCTGGCGACCGGGGACTCCCGGATCGCGATGGTCGTGTACCGCCTCGTCCGCTCCCTCACGCGACGGATCCTCCGGCCCTACCTCCGGGTCACGGTCCGGGGCAGCGTCGACCTGGCCGGCCCGGTCATCGTCGCACCGGTCCATCGCTCGCACCTCGACTCGCTGCTGCTGTCGACCGTCACGAAGCGCCGGCTCCGAGCCCTCGGCAAGGCCTCGCTCTTCGACATCCCCGTCGTGGGGTGGATCGTCGCCGCCCTCGGCGCCGTCCCGGTCGAGCGGGGCACGGCCGACCGGGAGGCGATCCGCCTCTCGCAGCTGATCCTCGACCGGGGCGAGGCCTACCTCGTCTTCCCGGAGGGGACGCGGCGCACCGGGCGCGACGTCGCGGAGGTCTTCGACGGCGTCGCCTTCCTGTCCGGCCGCAGCGGCGCACCGATCGTGCCGATCGGCATCGCGGGCACCGACGAGGCCATGCCTCCCGACGCCCGCTTCCCGCGGCGGGAGCGGGTGGCGATCGTCGTCGGCGACCCCATCCCCGCGCCGACCTCGGAGACGGGTCGCGTCCGCCGGAGCGAGTTGCGCCGGACAACGGCGACGTTGCAGGAGCGTCTCCAGGCCGTGATGGACGAGGCCCAGGCGGAGCGCGACCGGCGGGCCCCGGCTCGGGTCGCCTGACTACGGGAAGATGCCGCGGTAGGCGTACACGCTCGCCAGGTGGGTGAGGGCGTCGGCGTAGGCCGCCGTGCGGAGATCGCAGCCGAGGCGGTCGGCCGTCGACGACACCCGCTCGCAGGCGCCCTGGATCGTGTTGCGGAGCCACCCGTCGACGTCGTCGAGGCGCGACCGCTCGGCCGCGAGGTTCTGGCGCCACTCGTGGTACGAGACCGTCACACCGCCGGCGTTGCACAGGATCGCGGGGAGCACCGTGATGCCGCGGTCGCCGAGCACCCGCTCGCCGGCCGGCGTCGTGGGAGCGTTGGCGCCCTCGGCGACGATCCGGGCTCGGATCTGACCGGCCTCACGGCTCGTCACCATCTGCTCCAGCGCCGCCGGGATCATCAGGTCGACCTCGGTCGACCAGAAGTCGTCGCCGTCGATCGGCTTCGCCTGCGGGTAGCCGGCGACCCCGCCGGTCTCGGTGACGTAGGCGGCGAGGTCCCAGGTGTCGAGCCCGTCGGGCGACTCGATGGCACCGGTGTGGTCGAGCACCGCCCGCAGCGTGGAGCCGCACCCCTCGAGCAGGCGGGCGGTCCACGAGCCGACGTTGCCGTAGCCAACGACGGCGTAGCTGGCCTGATCGAGCTCGATGCCGGACTCGGGCACGAGGCACCGAAGCGCCTCGACCAGGCCCTGCCCGGTCGCCTTCTCGCGCCCGGGCGCTCCGCCGAAGTCGACGGGCTTGCCGGTGACGACCGCTCGCCCCTCGAAGCGGTCACCACCGGTGTTGACGTAGGTGTCGGCCATCCACGCCATGATCTGGGAGTCGGTCCCGACGTCGGGCGCCGGCACGTCGACGTGCGGACCGATGTGCGAGGCGATCGACGACGTGAAGCGGCGGGTCAGTCGACGCAGCTCGTCCTTCGACAACGTTCCGGGGGCGACCTGGACGCCGCCCTTCGCCCCGCCGAGCGGCAATCGCATCAGTGAGCACTTGAGGGTCATCAGGACAGCGAGCGACTTGACGTGGTCGAGCGAGACCCCGGCGTGGTACCGCATGCCGCCCTTGTAGGGCCCGAGGATGTCGTTGTGCTGGACCCGGTAGCCCTTGAACAGCCGGTACGAGTCGTCGTCCATCCGCACCGGGAAGTGGGTGATGATCTCGTTGGTCGGCTGGGCCAGGATCAGCCGGAGGTGACGGGGCAGATCGAGCAGCTCGGCGGTGTCGAGCACCTTGGTGATGATCTGCACGTACAGATCGTCCGGATCGAACCGGAACCCGAGCTCGTCGAGCACGCCGCGGGTCTCGTCACCCATGAGCACCACCCCCTTGTGGTGCTCGCCGACCGTACCGCCCCGGACCACCACCGTGGGTGACGCCCCCCGACCCGATCTGTCACGGGCCGCTCAGGCCCCGGCCTCGCCTCCGCTCGGCCTCAGGCATCCCGCTCTGGTCTCGCTTCCTCGATGCTCTGCGCCACTCACG
>JBCBSZ010000135.1:0-5522 GCA_039818945.1 Actinomycetota bacterium | reverse complement strand
CGGGGCTCGGGCAGCCCCGGGTCCACTCGCGCCGGGGAACGAACACGATGGCCACCGGGGTTCAGCAGGCGTGCGCCGATGGCTCCTGCTCGCCGGGCTCGTGTTCCTCGCCGCCTGCGGTGGGTCCGGATCGGCGGAGCCGGCCGTCGACCCGCCCACGCCGCCGACGCCGCCCGACGACGGTGCCGGGATCCCCGATCGGACCATCGCCTCGGTCGACCTCGGCGACGTGCACTTCGACACCTTCGATGGCGGCTCGATCCCGCTCTCCGAGGCCGACGACGCGACGATCCGTCGACTCGTCGACGCCATCATCCCGCTGACCGATCCGCCGACCGAACGAGCGGCCGACGTCGACTGGCTCGGCGACGACGACCTGGTGCTGGCCTACGTCGGTGAGGACGGCACGGCCACCGCGTGGCCACACCGCATCCTCAACTTCCACGAGATCGTCAACGTCGACATCGACGGGCGTCCGATCCTGGTGTCCTACTGCCCGCTGTGCGGGAGTGGTGTCGTCTTCGATCGGCAGCTCGACGGTCGCGAGCTCACCTTCGGCAACACCAGCGCGCTCTACGAGAACGACATGGTCATGTTCGACCGGCAGACCTCGTCGTACTGGTGGCAGGTGGTGGGCGAGGCGATCGTCGGCGAGCAGACCGGGGCCCGGCTCGAGGTGCTGGCGTCGTCCACGGTGACCTGGTCGGCTTTCGTCGACGCCCACCCCGACGGCACGGTCCTGTCCCGAAATCTGGGCTTCGGGCGCGACTACAGCCGGGACCCGTTCGTCGGGTACGCCGACCGCGTCGACGAGGGTCGGACCCCGTTCCCGACCTCGGAGTCGGCCTTCGAGGACGGTCGGCTCAGCCCGGGCACGCTGGTGCTCGCGGTGCGGCCGGGAGACGGCCGAGTGGTGGCGGTGCCCACCACCGTCGGCCCGGCGGTCGTCCCGATCGGTGGCGACGACCACGTCATCGTCGGCGAGGACGGCTCGGCCGTGGCCGTGCGCTCACCGGAGGGAGCGCCACGCCTCGTCGAGGATCGCGTGGTGGCGCCCGACGGCACCGAGATCGCGCCGACCGGTGCGCCGCTGGACGTGCTGCCGTCGATCTCGTCGTTGTGGTTCGCGGTGGTGGCGTCGATGCCTGATGTCGAGGTCGTCGCGCCGGACTGATCGGCGGGGCGCGGTCAGGCCCTGGCGGCCCGGGCCTCGATCGTGACCGGCAGCTCGCGGCCGATGAAGAAGCCGGGGAGCTTGTCGACGCCGAAGGCCGTGCGGTCGACGCTGGCCGTGGCGGTGAAGCGGGCGGTGTCGTCGGCGATCTCGACGTCGCCGACCGAGAGCTCGACCGGCTTCGTCGTGCCCTTGACCGTGAGCGAGCCCTGGCACCGGTAGCCGTCTCCGCTGGCCACGATCGACTGGGCGCTGAAGGTGATCGTCGGGTGCGTCTCGGCGTCGAGGAAGTCGTCGCTGCGCACGTGGGTGTCGCGCTTGTCGTTGCCGCTGGTGTACGAGGCGGCGTCGAGGACGACCTCGATGCCGGTCACGGCGTGCTGATCGTCGACGACCACCGTGCCGGAGACGACCGCGAGCGTGGAGGGAACGGACTTGAACCCGAAGTTCCTGGCCGTCGCGGTCACGGTCGTCGCCGCGGTGTCGAGTTGCCAGGTGCCGGCGGGCAGCGTGGTGGAGGTGGTCATCGTGGGTGCTCCTGTGGTTGGTCGGGAGGGTCGGAACCGGGAAGGTCAGGTGGTGCCGGTCGCGGTGATGGTGCCCATCCGGCCGGCGCGGAAGTCGCGCACGGCCTCGGCGATCTCCTCGTCGGTGTTCATGACGAAGGGGCCCCACCGGACCATCGGCTCGTCGATGGGTTCGCCCGTCAGCAGCACGGCGTCGAGCGCGGCCGGTGCGCCGGCGGGGGTCGCGACGACGACGTCACCCGCGGACCGGTCGAGCACCGCGAGGTGATGGGCGTCGACCCGCACGCCGTCGCGACCGATCGCGCCGTACCCCTCGATCGCGTAGAGCAGCGCGGTGTGCCCGGCCGCGACCGGGATGCGGACCGTCGCGCCGGGGTCGACCCGGAGGCGGGCGACGCCGACCGGCGTGTGCGTGGACGCCGGACCGGTCACACCGAGGACGGTGCCCGCGACGACGGTGGCGGCCCACCCTTCGCCCCGGGTCGTGCCGAGGGTGTCGGCCGGCAGCGCCTGGTACGTGGGCGGCGTCCGACGCAGGGACGCTGGCAGGTTCACCCACAGCTGGAGTCCGTGGCCCACTCCGCCGTCGGTCTGGATCCGCTCCGAGGGCATCTCGGAGTGGACGATGCCGTCCCCGGCGGTCATCCACTGCACGTCGCCGGGCCCGATCACGCCGTGGTGCCCGGCCGAGTCACGGTGCTCGACCTCGCCGCGCAGCACGTAGGTGACGGTCTCGAAGCCCCGGTGGGGGTGCGGTGGGGCGCCGATCGCCTGCCCCGGCGGGTGGTGGTGCGGGGCCATCTCGTCGAGCAGCAGGAAGGGGTCGAACCAGTCGGCGTCGGGGCCGGGGAAGGGTCGGTAGACCTCGAAGCCACCACCCTCCAGCGTCGACCGTGCGGCCACGACGGCCGTCACCGCACGTCGGGTCCCCACGTCCTCGGTCGCGGTCGTCATCACCCACTCCTCTGCTTGACGTGTCAACTATCTCGTCGGTGAGCACGCTACCCCAGGATGTTTGACGCGACAACAACTAGGCTGGTCGGTGATGTCGGAACCGCGGTGGCTCGACGACACCGAGCAGCAGGCGTGGCGGGCGTTGCTCGTCCTGGTCAACCGGGGCCTTCCCGAGCTGGAGCGCACGCTCAAGCAGCACGACCTGCTGGGGGTGCACTACCAGATCCTCGTCGTGCTCTCCGAGGCGCCGGGACGGTCGCTGCGCCTCACCGAGCTCGCCGACGCGGCGAACGTGTCGCCGAGCCGGCTCAGCCACCGCCTCCACCGCCTCGTCGAGCGCGGCGACGTCCGCATCGAGGCGGTGGAGGGCGACGGGCGGGGGAAGAACGCCATCTTGACCGACGACGGCCTGGAGCGGCTCGAGCTCGTGGCGCCGCGCCACGTCGAGGACGTGCGCCGCCTCCTGTTCGACCACCTCGACGACGCCGACGCCGCGTGCCTCGCCCGCGCGCTGACCAAGGTCGCCGTCTCGCTGTGCGACCACGACACGTTCCGGGGCCCCTGATCGCCACCGGCGCCGGGGGCGACGAGGAATCGGTGCGGCTGCGCGCCGCCGGCCACCGGTATCGTCGGCGCCCATGTCCGATGCGGTGACCCCCGAGCCCGAGCTCTTCGACAAGGTCGTGAACCTCTGCAAGCGCCGAGGTTTCGTGTTCCCCTCGGCGGAGATCTACGGCGGCTTCCGCTCGACCTACGACTACGGCCCGCTCGGCGTGCTGCTGCTGCGCAACGTCAAGGACGCGTGGTGGCGATCGATGGTGCAGCTGCGCCACGACGTCGTCGGCCTCGACGCCGCGATCCTGTCGCCCCCCGCCATCTGGGAGGCGTCCGGCCACCTGCAGAACTTCACCGACCCGCTGGTCGACTGCACCAACTGCGGGGCGCGGCATCGAGAGGACAACCTCGAGGACCCCGACGTCTGCCCGAACTGCGGCGCCCGCGGCGCGTTCACCGAGGCCCGGAACTTCAACCTCATGTTCAAGACCCAGGCCGGTCCGGTCGAGGGTGCCGGCGCCGACGTCTACCTGCGCCCGGAGACGGCCCAGGGCATGTTCGTCAACTTCAAGAACGTGCTCAACACGTCGCGCAAGAAGCCGCCCTTCGGCATCGCGCAGATCGGCAAGTCGTTCCGCAACGAGATCACCCCGGGCAACTTCGTCTTCCGGACCCGCGAGTTCGAGCAGATGGAGCTGGAGTACTTCGTCCCGCCCGACGAGGGGGCGAAGTGGTACGAGTACTGGCTCGAGGAGCGCTACCGCTGGTACGTCGACCTCGGCATCCCCGAGGCCAAGTTGCGCCTGCGCGCCCACGACGACGACGAGCTGTCGCACTACTCGGCCGGCACGTCCGACGTCGAGTTCCTCTTCCCGTGGGGGTGGGGCGAGCTGGAGGGCGTCGCCAACCGCACCGACTTCGACCTGAAGGCCCACGCCGAGCGCTCGGGGGAGAAGCTCGAGTTCTTCGACCAGGGCTCGGGCGACCGGTACGTGCCGCACGTCATCGAGCCGGCGGCCGGCGCCACCCGCTCGATGATGGCGTTCCTCATGGCCGCCTACGACGAGGAGGAGGTCAACGACGACACCCGCACCGTCCTGCGCCTCCACCACCGCCTCGCCCCCTACCAGGTGGCGGTCCTGCCGCTCTCGCGCAAGGACACGCTGACCCCGCTGGCCCGTGAGGTCCTGGAGATGCTCCAGCCCCACGTGATGACCGAGTACGACGAGACCCAGGCGATCGGTCGCCGGTACCGTCGCCAGGACGAGATCGGCACCCCGCTGTGCATCACGGTCGACTTCGACTCGCTCGACGACGGCGCGGTGACCGTGCGCGACCGCGACACGATGGAGCAGGAGCGCATCCCGATCAGCGGCGTGGTCGAGCACGTGCTGGGTCGCCTCACCGACTGACCGATCGGCGGCGGAGGCCTCGGCCGTCCGGCGCATCCGTGTGGCCGCGGTCACACGCCGGGCGGCAGACTGTCCGATCGTGTCGCTCATCTTCCCGCTCGATCACGACCACGGTCGTCCCGCCGACGAGCTGAACGGCCTGCTCGGTTGGCTCGGCGCCGACCTCAACGAGCTGGCCGTGCGGTACGCGATGCCGGTGCCGGTGGGCGTCACGTTCACGACGGCCGCCGGTTCCCTGTTCACCGCCGACGGGTGGACCGACGAGCTCGAGGCGGCGTTGATCGAGGGCCTCGGACACCTCGAGTCGGTCTCCGGGCGCAAGCTCGGGGCGTCCACCGATCCGCTCCTGGTGAGCGTCCGACCCGGCGGCCTGGTGCCGCTCCCGGGCCTGACGCCACCGGTCCTCGACGTCGGCGTGGACGATGCGGTCATCGAGGGGCTCACGGCCTGGGCCGGCGAGCGGTTCGCCTCCGACACGGCGATCCTCTTCGTCGAGCGGTTCGCCACGGCGGTGCTCGGCGCGCCCGAGACCCCGTTCGAGGACCTCCGCGCCACCGCGCGCAGCTTCGCCGCGGTCGACCACGACGACGAGCTGCCCGAGCTCGTCCTGCGCCTCCTCGTCGACCGGGCCCGCGAGGTCGCAGCCGGCTTCGGCGCCGGCGTGCCGGTCGCTCCGCTCGACCAGGTGCGCGACGTCGTGCGCTCGTCGATGTCGGCGTGGTCGTCGCCCGGCGCCGTCGCGCTGCGCAACCGTCAGGGCATCGACCACCAGCCCGGCGTCGCCGTCACCGTCCAGGCGATGGTGTACGGCAACCTCGGCCCCCGCTCGGGCAGCGGCGTCGTGTGGAGCCACGATCCCGACACCGGGGCGCCCGGCCTCGCCGGCACGGTCCGGGGACG
>JBCBSZ010000134.1:0-5556 GCA_039818945.1 Actinomycetota bacterium | reverse complement strand
CTATCGTCGAGGAGGGCGTGGGGTGACCGCGACCGAGGTGATCCAGGTGATGATCGTCGACGATAGGCCGATGCCGTTCGGTCACCGTAGCTCACTCGTGTTCGGAGCCCGTTCATGCGAGCCCACCTCCAACCAGGGATACCGCCCTACCAGAGCACGATCCCACTCGAGATGTTGTTGAGCGGCCAGTAGTGGACCACCAGCTCGCCGTAGATCAGGACCGACAGCACCGTCGCGACCGCAGCCCACATGCCGAGCTGATCCAGGATCCGCCACGCCGGCCGGGGCCCGTGGGTCACCTCTGCGACCGGCACCTCCATGACACCCTCCGCCCACCGGTTGGTGTAGATCGTGCGGAGGATCACGAAGAAGAAGAGCAGCGCCGAGAGGAACATGATCGACCCGCCGATGCCGGTCATGACGTTGCCGACGTTCCACTCCTGGTGGTCGTTCAGGTAGGTCGCCGAGTTGATCTGCGTCCTCCGGGGCATGCCCTCGATGCCGGCGGCCATCTGGCCACGGGCGAAGGTGAGCACGCCGACGAACCACAACCACGTCTGGGCCACCGCCAGCTTGCGATGTTGGAGCTCCTTGCCGGTCAGATACGGCACCATCCAGTAGCTGATGGCCATGATCGACAGGGCGACCGCCGTGCCGACCGTGAGGTGGAAGTGGCCGACGATGAAGGCCGTGTTGTGGACGACCAGGTTGGTCGTGTAGTTCGCGTTGATGAAGCCGGAGGCGCCGCCGAACATGAACCCGATGCCGGCGAGCAGCTGGCCGCTGACCGCCGGGTTCCCCCACGGCAGCTTGACGATCCACCCGAGCAGGCCCTTGCCCCCGGCCTTGCGACCGCCGGCTTCGAGCGAGGAGACCACCGAGAAGAGGGTGATCGTCGACGGGTAGAAGATCGCCACCGTCAGGACCCACATGATCGCCTTCGACTCGAAGGGGATGCCGGGATCGGTGAACTGGTGGTGCACGCCCACCGGGATGAGCAGCAGGAAGGCGAGGAAGACCAGCCGGGTCAGCCCGTCGCTCCAGGTGCGGCTGCCGACCTGGCGGGGCAGCAGCTGGTACCAGGAGATGTAGATCGGCAGGAGCCAGAAGTAGACGATCGGGTGCCCGGTGAACCAGAACAGCGTCCGGGTGATCTGCGGGTCGACCTCGTCGATGAGCCCGAGCGACCACGGCAGCAGGAAGCCGAGCACCTCGATGGCGATGCCGAGCGAGGCGATGAACCACATCACGTAGGTGGCGAGGCTCGTGTAGGCCAGCAACGGGACCCGGTCGGTCGGGTGCTCCTTGCGGAAGCGGCGGTGGGCGAGGAGCAGGTTGACCAGCACGCCCCAGGTCGAGAGCACCAACATGACGGCGCCGATGTAGAACGCCGGCGTCGCCTGCAACGGGGCGTAGAAGGTGAACAGCACCGTCGCCTTGTTGGCGAGCATCGCCCAGGAGGCCAGCGCCACACCGCCCCAGGCCAGCCACACGCTGATCTCGGAGATCAAGCGACTGGGCAGGGCCCGTCCGTAGGCCTTCATCGTCATCAGCGAGCAGAACGCGTTGCCGAAGCAGAAGGTGAAGACGAGCGCGAGGGCGACACCGTGGATGGTGAGGCCCTGGTAGTAGGTCTCGAGCGGGATCTCGTCGTAGAGGTCGATGTCGAGGCGCTCGAGGGCCTGCAAGATGCCCATGAGCGCACCGAGCAGGAGCCCGACGAGCGACAGGTAGAGCTGCCACTTGACCGGCCGCAGATCGGCGGCGGTGACGTCGGGGATGTCGACGAGGAAGACCCGGCGGCGGGGCGCCTGCGTCGTCGGCTCCGGGGCGTCTGCGGACGGGCCCGGGGAGTCGGTGGTGAAGGTCACGATCCTCGTTTCCTCTACTCGACGATGATCTGAGCACCCATGACGTGGTGCTGGATCCCGCAGTACTCGTGGCAGATCAGGGTGTGGGTGCCCTCCTCGTCGAACGTCACGTCGACCTCGGAGATCTGACCCGGGATGAGCATGATGTTGACGTTGGTGTCGGTGATCTTCATGCCGTGGATCACGTCGAGCGTCGTGCTCTTGATCGTGATCTCCTCACCGCGCGCCTCGGCGGGGATGACCACCTCCTGCGGCGTCCAGGCCCACGCCTGCCCCACGTAGATCAGCTCCCACGAGCCGTCGTCGCGCTGGTGCAACCCCGGCTCGTCGAAGGGCGCCGTCGAGCTCACGAGCTCGGGCTCGATGCGTCCCGCCGGCGTCGGCAGCTCGGCGGTGTGGAACACGACCGACGAGATGATCGCCGCGACGGCGGTGAGGATGAACACGGCGGACCCGAGCAGCCAGATCCGTTCGTACCGATCGACCTCCACCGGTCAGCCCCTCACGATCAGGAGCCAGTAGGCCCAGCTGAACATGAAGATCGACATGGCCAGGAACAGGCCGACCACGACGAGGGTCCCTCGGGGTTCCTCTTCGTGCTCGGTGGTCGGGTCGGAGTGGACGGGCTCGGCCACGGAGGTCCTCTCGGTGTCGTCGGGAAGGTTGGTCTCGCTCACGAGGCCGTCACCAGGCCCTGCATGCCGGCGGCCAGGTGTCCGGCGACCAGGCACACCACCTGGTACGTGCCGCTCTCGTCGAGCGTGAAGGTGACCGTGGACGACTCGCCACCCAGCACACGCTCCGTGCCGGCGAGCAGCATGTCGTCGGTGAAGTCGGCCTCGTCGGTAAGCCGCACGCCCTCGTTGAGGATCAGCCACTCGTGCTCGACCGAGCCGGTGTTCTCCATCGTGACGGTGAGCTCCTCGCCCACCGCCAGCTCGGCGGTGGCGGGATCGAAGGCGAACTCGTTCGCACCGACGACGAGCTCGGTGACCGGGCCGGTGGCGACACCGCCGCCGCTGCCCCCGCCACGGTTCTCGTCGGCACCGATGCGGATGAGCACGGCGATGCCGACGACCACGGCGAGCACCCCGACCAGCGCCGCACCGGCGACGAGGAAGCTCTGACCGCCGCTCAGCTCGACGCCCGACGGCCCGGCGCCGACGGTCGACGGCTCGACGGCCGGCTTGACGCCGACCGAGCCCGGAAACTCCTCGTGCTCCTCGGCTCGGTCCTCGACCTCCGCCATCTGGGCAACCCCCGTCCATTCGCTCGGGCCCCGACGCGCGGTCGCGGGCTCTCGTGACGGTCACGAGGGTGCCAGGGTCGTGATACCGGCCACAGGGACCAAGGTCCCGGGACCTGGGGCCGTGTGGTTCGGGGCCGATTCGGCCCGGTCACCTCACTCCGGTGTGGTTCCCGGGCTCCACAGCGTCGCCTCGACGTCCGCGTCGTAGGCCTGCTGCACGACCGCGAGCGGGGCCTCGATCCGGGCGTGATCGCGCACGATGCAACGCCCGTCGGGCAGATCGGCCTGGTCGGCCCACGACGACGGCGACCACAGCTCGGAGCGCCGGAAGGCCTTGGCACAGTGGATGTAGGCCTCCGCGACCTCGACGACGACCACCACCTTCGCCGGGGTGCCGTCCACGGCGAACCGGTCGCGCAGGTCGTCTGCGACCGAGATCGTCGCCCGACCGTTGATCCGGAGCGTCTCGTCGAGCCCGGGGACGAAGCACAGCAGCGCCACCGAGGGGTTGGTGACGATGTTCTCGAAGGAGTCGAGGCGGTTGTTGCCCGACAGGTCGGCCCAGGCCAGGTGGTGCTCGTCGAGGGCCTCCACGAAGCCCGGCCGGCCGCCCTTGGGTGAGCCGTCGCAGACCCCGTCGGCGCTCGACGTCGACAGGACCAGGAACGGCGAGGCGGCGAGGAAGTCGACGCAGTGCTGGTCGAGGTGGTCGATGACCTTGTCGACGGCACCGCCGCTGGCCGGGCGGTACCGGGTCCTGAGGTCGTCGGCGGTGCGCAGCTCGGTCGGGTCCATGGCACCAGCCTGGCCCGGGGGCCGGGCCGGCGCCACGGCGGGGTCAGACCTCGCGCAGCGGGGTGATGACGAGCTCGCCCTCGACGGCGTCGACGGTGACCATGTCGCCTTCGGACACCTTGCCGTCGAGGAGCTGGACCGCCAGCGGATCGACCAGCCGGCGCTGGATGATCCGCTTGAGCGGCCGGGCGCCGAAGGCGGGGTCGAAGCCCTCGGTCGCCATCGCTGCGGCCGCGGCGTCGGTGACGTGGAGGTCGATGCGACGGGTCGCGAGGCGGTCGCGCACGATCGCCAGCTGGATGCGCACGATCTCGTCGAGGTCGGCCTCGGTCAGCGCCCGGAACCGGATGATGTCGTCGACCCGGTTGATGAACTCCGGCCGGAAGAAGGTGAGCGGGTCGCCGGGCAGGTTCGACGTCATGATCAGCACGGCGTTGGTGAAGTGGACCGTCCGACCCTGGCCGTCGGTGAGGCGCCCGTCGTCGAGCACCTGCAACAGCACGTTGAACACGTCGGCATGGGCCTTCTCGATCTCGTCGAGCAGGATCACGGAGTAGGGCCGGCGGCGGATCGTCTCGGTGAGCTGGCCGCCCTCGTCGTAGCCCACGTAGCCCGGGGGCGCACCGATGAGACGGCTCACCGTGTGCTTCTCCATGTACTCGCTCATGTCGATGCGGACCATCGCCCGCTCGTCGTCGAAGAGCACCTCGGCCAGGGCCCGGGCCAACTCGGTCTTGCCGACGCCGGTCGGTCCCAGGAACATGAAGCTGCCGATGGGGCGGTTCGGGTCGGCGAGCCCGGCCCGGCTGCGACGGATCGCGTTGGCGACCGCGACGACGGCCTCGTCCTGGCCGATGACCCGGCGGTGCAGCTCGTCCTCGAGGTGGGTGAGCTTCTCGGCCTCGCCCTCCATCAGCTTCGAGACGGGCACGCCGGTCCACCGGGACACCACCTCGGCGACGTCCTCGGCGTCGACCTCCTCCTTCAGCATCTGCTGATCGGCCTGGAGCTCGTCGAGGCGACTCGTCGCCGCCTCGAGCTGGGCCTCCAGGTCGGGCAAGAGGCCGTAGCGGACCTCGGCGGCTCGCTCGAGATCGTCCTCGCGCTCGAGCGCCCGGGAGAGGTCGTCGATGTCCTCCTTGAGCTGCCGGATGACCCCGATGGCCTCCTTCTCGGAGGTCCAGTGGGCCTTCATCCCGGTGGCCCGCTCCTGGAGATCGGCGATCTCACCGTCGAGCTCGTCGAGGCGGGCCTGCGCGTTGGTGTCGCCGAGCTCGGCCTCGCGGGCCACGGCGACGCGCTCGATCTCGAGCTGGCGGATCCGCCGCTCGACGACGTCGATCTCGGTCGGCAGCGAGTCGATCTCGATGCGCAGCCGGGAGCCGGCCTCGTCGACGAGGTCGATCGCCTTGTCGGGCAGCTGGCGATCGGGCAGGTAGCGATCCGACATCACGGCGGCGGCGACGAGCGCCGAGTCCTGGATGCGGACGCCGTGGTGGACCTCGTACCGCTCCTTGAGGCCCCGCAGGATCGACACCGTGTCGGCCACCGACGGCTCGCCCACGTAGACCTGCTGGAAGCGGCGCTCGAGGGCGGCGTCCTTCTCGATGGAGGTGCGGTACTCGTCGAGCGTCGTCGCAC
>JBCBSZ010000133.1:0-5916 GCA_039818945.1 Actinomycetota bacterium | reverse complement strand
GCGCCCCACCGTCACCTCGGCGTACCGGCAGAAGGCGTCGACGACGCCTCGGTCGAGCCATCCGCCCCGATCGTCGAGCGCCTGGGGCAGATCCCAGTGGTAGAGCGTCGGCACCGGCGTGATGCCGTGAGCGAGACAGGTGTCGACGAGCCGGTCGTAGAAGTCCAGACCGGGCTCGTTGATCGGGCCGTCGCCCTCGGGGAGCACCCTCGGCCACGCGATCGAGAACCGGTACGCGCCCACACCGAGCTCGGCGAGCAGCGCGACGTCGTCGGCCATGCGCTCGTAGTGGCCGCAGGCGACGTCGAGGTTCGAGCCGTCGGCGATCGCTCCGGGCCGACGGGCGAAGCGGTCCCAGATGCTCTCGCCCCGGCCGTCGACGTCGACGGCCCCCTCGATCTGGGCCGCCGAGGTGGCCACGCCCCAGGTGAAGCCGTCGGGCAGGCGGGCCGAACGCACCGCGGTGTCGCTGTCCAGGGTGTTCAGGTGCATGTGCAATCGCTCTCATCGCCGATGGCCACTTGACAGGCAGGAAGAGATTCGTAGCATGAGAGCGCTTCCATGACAACGATGTGCGAGCAGATCGCACTCGGGAGCGACGCTTCGGGGGGAGTGCGCACCGACATGACGCTGGACCGGGTGGCCGAACGCAGCGGCGTCTCGCGCGCCACCGCCTCCCGGGCGCTGAACGGCGACGCCCGCGTCAGCGACGACACCCGGGCCCGGGTCCTCGCCGCCGCCGCGGCGATCGGCTACCGCCCCAACCGGGCCGCCCGCTCGCTGGCCAACGGACGCTCCAGCATCCTCGGGCTCGTGATGCCGTCCGGTCAGCTGGTCGCCGACCCGTACGGCGCCGAGATGATCAACTCGGTCGCAATCGCGGCCAGCTCCCACGACCAGCAGCTGATGCTGTGGCTCACCCACGAGGGACCCGATGACAGCGTCGACGCCATCTTCCGCAACGGACTCGTCGACGGGGTGATCGTCTCGGCCCCGGCGCTCGGCGACGACTGGATCGAGGACGTGATCGACGGCCCGCTGCCGACCGTCCTCATCGGGCGCCACCCCCACCGCAGCGACATCAACGTCGTCGATGTCGACAACGCGGGCGGCGCCCGACTGGCCGTGACCCACCTCATCGAGCGGGGCCACCGACGAATCGCCACGATCTGCGGCCCGATGGAGCGGACGGACGGCCGCAGCCGCTACGAGTCGTACGCAGAGACGCTCCGCGACCACGGCATCGAGGTCGACGAGCGACTGATCGCCCAGGGCGACTACACCCCCGACAGCGGTCTCGCCGCGATGGTGCGCCTCCTGCGCCACGAGCCGACGGCGGTGTTCGCCGCCAACGACCAGATGGCGCTCGGCGCCTACGAGGCCATCGAGGTGGCCGGCCTCCGCGTGCCCGACGACATCGCCGTCGTCGGCTTCGACGGGTTCTCGAGCCGGACCGCCGACCCTCCGCTGACGACCGTCCGCCAGGACCTGAGCGAGCTGGGCGGACGGGCGGTCGAGCTGCTGCTCCAGACGATCACGACGCCCGACGAGCCGCCGACCGAGGTGATCGTGCCGGTCGAGCTCGTGGTCCGGTCGTCGTCGGCCGGGACGAGAAACGAGGCCACCACGACATGACGTCAGGTGTTCGTGGGGTGGTTGCCGCCACCCCACGAACGCTCCCGCTCGACCACCCCATCCATCGCGAAACAGACCAGAGCACCGAGAAGGAGACATCCTCATGCTACCGACGAGCACCCGCTCACCCTGGCGACGTTGGCTCGCCGCCCTCCTCGTCCTCGTGCTGATCGCCGCCGCGTGCGGCGACAGCGACGACGGCGACGCCGATGCCGACACGGCCGCGGCGACCGAGACGACCGGGGAGGCCGCCGCCGACGATTCGGACGAGACGGCCACCGCCGAGGCCGCGACCGACGAGACCGAGGCGCCCGCCTCCGACGACGGCGGCGACGGCGGCGGCGACGGCGAGCAGGTGACGATCCGCTGGTTCGTCGGCCTGGGCACCGGTTCGCAGCCCGAGCAGATCGAGGCGCAGGAGGCGATCGTCGCCCGGTTCAACGAGACGCATCCGAACATCGACCTCCAGGTCGAGTTCGTCGACAACGAGGTGGCGAACGACACCCTCGCCACCCAGATCGCCGGCGGCAACGCCCCCGACATCATCGGCCCGGTCGGCATCCGGGGCTCGAACGCCTTCGCCGGCGAGTTCCTCGACCTCGAGCCGCTGGTCGAGGCGAGCGGCTTCGACCTCAGCGTCTACGACCCGGCGCAGGTGGAGTTCTGGCGTGAGGACGACGGCACGCTCACGGCCCTGCCCTTCGGCGTCTTCCCGTCGTTCATCTACTACAACACCGAGCTCTTCGACGAGGCCGGCCTGGCCTACCCGCCGCACGAGCTCGGCGAGCCGTACGCCGACGGCGACCCGTGGGACATGGACAAGCTGGCCGAGCTCGCCGCCATCCTCACCGTCGACGCCAACGGCAACGACGCCACGAGCCCGGACTTCGATCGCGACGACGTCGTGCAGTTCGGCTTCACGCACCAGTGGGGCGACGACGCCAGGGCCCAGGGCAGCTTCTTCGGTGGCGGGAGCTTCGTCGCCGACGACGGCAGCGCGCAGATCCCCGAGCACTGGCTGGCCCAGTGGCAGTGGCACCACGACCTGATCTGGGAGACCGGCGCCGCGCCCAATCAGTCCTACCTCGACAGCGAGCTGCTCAACGCCGGCAACACGTTCACCTCGGGGAACATGGGCATGGTCTTCACCCACCTCTGGTACACGTGCTGCGTCCGCGACGACGACGGCAACGGCAAGGAGTTCTTCGACATCGCCGTGGCCCCGTCCTACGAGGGCACGACCACGTCGAAGCTGCACGCCGACATCTTCCGGATCCTCGACTCGACCGAGCACCAGGAGGAGGCCTTCGAGGTCCTGCAGTTCCTGCTCTCCGACGCGGCCGGCGACCTGCTGAACATCTACGGCGGCATGCCCGCCCGCGGCGATCTCCAGGACGCCTTCTTCGAGGGCCTCGACGAGACCTTCCCGCAGGGCGTCGACTGGGAGGTGGCCCGGGCCAGCCTCGCCATCCCCGACGAGCCGAGCCACGAGGGCAACATGCCGGCCTTCCTCGAGGCCGAGGCACGGATCGACCAGTTCGAGAGCCTCATCGCCTCCGACCCCGACCTCGACCTCGAGGCCGAGGCGGAGTCGCTGCGGGCCGATCTCGACGTCATCTTCACCGCCGGCTGAGCCGGCCAGGACGACGAGCGAGCCGTGCTCCCTTCCACCCCTCTCCCAGCCGACTCGCCGTCGCGGGCACCGGCGCCGGGCGACGACCTCCCAGCGTCGCCCGGTGCCGGGCACCGGTCGCCGGACCCGGGCACGATCCACCCGCGGACGCGCGGCCTGCTGCGCCGCGAGCGCCGGGTCGGCCTCGCGTTCGCCGCGCCCTGGATCCTCGGCATCTTCCTGCTCTACCTGGTGCCTCTGGGCGCCTCGCTGGCGTTCTCGTTCACGAACTACCAACTCGTCGACCAGGACGACAGCGGCACCCGCTGGGTGGGTCTCGACAACTGGACCCGCCTCTTCGACGACCCGGACGTCGCCACCTCCGCGTGGGTGACGATCCGCTTCGCCGCCATCTTCATCCCGATCTCGATCGCGCTCCCGCTGCTCTTCGCCTACCTCCTGACGGCGAAGCACCTCTGGGGTCGGTCGATCTTCCGCCTGCTGTTCTTCGCCCCGACGATCGTGCCGTTCGTCTCGGGCCTGTTCATCTGGAACGGGTTCCTCAACGCGCAGGACGGCTGGCTCAACCGGCTGCTCGGCGTCGTCGGCATCGACGGCCCCGACTGGCTGAACGACGCCACGTGGTTGACGCCCAGCTTCGGGCTCATCGCGACGTGGGGCGTCGGCAACGCCATGATCATCTTCATCGCCGCGCTGGGCGGGGTGCCGACCGACCTCTACGAGGCGGCTCGCATCGACGGCGCCAACAGCTGGCAGCTGTTCCGCCACGTGACCTGGCCGATGATCAGCCCGATCACCTTCTACAACCTGATCATCGCCCTGGTGGCGCTCGGGCAGTACTTCCTCGTGCCGTTCGCGCTGACCAACGGGACCGGTGACCCGGACAACGCCGGCCTCTTCTACACGATGTACTTCTACCGGCAGACGTTCACGTTCTTCGAGGCCGGCTACGGGGCGACGCTGGCGTGGGCCATGTTCGCCGTCGTGCTCGCACTGACCCTCTTCCTCTTCGGCACCGCCCGCTACTGGGTGCACTACGAGTTCCAGGAGCGTAGCTGATGCTCGAACGCGCCCGATCCCGTTTCCTCGCCATGCGCGAACCCGACCGCGACTTCCGCAGCCTCGACCGGCGGACGAAGCGCTTCGTGCTGGGTGGTGTCGTGACCCTGTTCACGTCGATGATCCTCGTCGCCTACCTGCTGCCGTTCGGGTACATGGCGGCGACATCGCTCAAGAGCGAGCAGCAGATCAGCGACCCCAACCGGCCCATCACCCCGCAGTCCCGGGTCACCGTCGAGATCGACGGGGAGGACGTCGACCTGCTGACCGTCCCGCTCCCCGACGGCACGACCCGCGACCTCGCGCTCGTGCAGCCCGGCCGGCAGGAGAGCACCTTCGTCGATCCCGAGACCGGCGAGGAGATCGTCTGGGAGGGGGCGTGGCGCCAGCTCGACCCCGTCTACGAGCTCGACCTGCAGTTCGACAACTTCACCCGGGCGTGGGACACGCTCGACTTCGTCCGGCTGCTCCGCAACACGGGCATCATCGCCGGGGTGGGGATGGCGGCGACCGTCGTGTCGTCGACGCTGGTCGCCTACGGCATCAGCCGCTTCCGGATCCCGTTCAAGAACGTGATCCTCGGCTCGCTGGTGGCGACGATCATCCTGCCCCGGTTCGTCACGCTGGTCCCGACGTACGCGGTGTACGAGCGGCTCGGGTTCATCGGCACCTGGTGGCCCCTGCTCATCCCGCACTTCTTCGCCAACGCGTACAACGTGTTCCTGCTGCGGCAGTTCTTCCTGACGATCCCCCGCGATCTCGACGATGCCGCCGCCATCGACGGGGCCGGGCCGCTGCGCGTGCTGTGGTCGATCGTGCTCCCCCAGGCGAGACCGGCGATCATCGCCATCGCGCTGTTCCACTTCTTCTTCGCGTGGAACGACTTCTTCGAGCCGCTCGTCTACCTCTCGGGCAAGCGCGACCTGCTCCCGATCTCGGTGGGCATGTACGACTTCCTCGGGCTGTACGACTCCCAGCAGGAGCTGGTCCAGGCGGGCGCGCTGCTCGGCATGGCGATCCCGCTGCTGATCTTCCTGTTCGCCCAACGCTTCTTCCTGCGCGGCATCGACCTCTCCGGCGCCATGAAGGGCTGAGCGCGGCCGGCTGCTTGACTTGGCGCCGGATCGAAGGGGGACGATCACGATGATCAAGCTCACGTTCTGCCTGCGCCGCCGGCCCGACCTCGACCGGGAGGAGTTCCAGCGCTATTGGCGCGAGACCCACGGACCGCTGGTCGCCGAACGGGCCGCGACGCTCGGCGTCCGCCGCTACGTGCAATGCCACACCCTCGGCGAGGACGGCCTCCACGCCGCGCTCCAGCGACGCAACGGTGGTGCGCCGGAGCCCTTCGACGGAGTGGCGGAGCTGTGGTTCGACTCCCTGGACGCGTTCGTGGCCGACCGGCCGGACGCCCGCACGGCTGCCGCCGAGCTGCTCGCCGACGAGCGCAACTTCATCGACCTGCCGTCGTCACCGATGTGGGTCGGCGAGGAGCACGAGATCGTCGGCCCGTGAGTTGGCCGTGGGTTTGTCAAGGGGAGTGTGAGGGCGCGTCGGGTTGAGCGCCCGGAAGGGCGGTCGGGCGCGGT
>JBCBSZ010000132.1:0-6390 GCA_039818945.1 Actinomycetota bacterium | reverse complement strand
GCGATGGCGTCCGAGGTGACTCCAGCGGTGACTGTCAAGAAGCGGCTTCCCGCCGGCCGCAAGCCAGGGTGGACAACCACACCGAAGGCACCGCCAGCCAGGTCCTCCACATCGGACCGTACGCCGACGAAGCCCCACCATCGCAACACTCCATGGCTTCATCGCCGAGCTTGGCTGCCAGTTGACCGGCGAGCGCCATGAGATCTACCTCTTCGACCCCGCAGGGCCGACCCGGCCAAGATGTGAACCGTCGTCCGCCAGCCATTCACTGACGCCCGACGCCACCGATCAACCTCCTCGATGGCTCAGTGGCGGCGACGGGCGATCGGCCCGGCTGACGAGATCACGAGGGGAATGGCAGGCGGCGTCGTACGTCGGCCGCTTCCGGCTGAACCGGCCTGGGTCTAGTGGAGGCTCGGTTGGGCTGTGTTCTGCTCGCCGAGGGGGGCGGTGAGGTGACGGTAGTAGCTGTCCCCGAGTTCGACTGGTGGGACGTCGCCGATCTCGCTGTGGAGACGGCGGTGGTTGAACCAGTCGACGTAGCCGAGGGTGGCGAGCTCGACCTCCTCAGCGGTGCGCCAGGAGGCGTTCGGTGTAGCGGATGCTGGTGTATTGGGCTCCCGCGTCGGAGTGGGCGACGAGGCCGTGGAGGCGTTCGTCGCGTGACCAGAGGCCTGTTCGAGTGCGTCGAGGACCAGATCGGTTCGCATGTTGGTGTCGACCCGCCAGCCGACGATGCGTCGGGAGAACAGATCGACGACAAAGGCCACGTAGGTCATCCCGGACCAGGTGGCCACGTAGGTGAAGTCCGACACCCACACCCGGTTCGGGGCCTGGACGGTCCAGTTGCGTTGCACCAGATCCGGGGCCCGATCCGCGGTGGTGTCGGGTCGGGTGGTGCGGACCTTGCGACCCCGGACCATCCCGGAGATCCCCGCGGAGCGCATCAGCCGGGCGCACCGGTCCCGGCCGATGGTGATGCCCTCCCGGTTGAGCTGACGCCACAGCTTGCGGCGCCCGTACACCCCGTAGTTCTCGGTGAACACCCGCCGCACCTCAGCCACCAGCCGCTCGTCCTCGACCGCCCGCCGCGACGGCGGCCGGGTCTTGGCCGCGTAGTAGGTCGACGGAGCCACCTGCAGTTCCCGGCAGATGGGCTCGACTCCGAAGGCCTCGCGGTGAGTGTCGATGTACTCGACGATCATCGGCGTGGGCGGTCGAGCTCCGCCGTAAAGAAAGCCGACGCCGACCGCAGGATCTCATTCGAGCGCTCGAGCTCGCGGACTTTGGCCTCGAGCTCCGCGATCCGCTTCGCCTCTGCGGTCGTGGTCCCCGGCGCCAGACCCTCATCGATCTGTTGCTGACGGAACCAGCCCCGCAACGTCTCCGGGTGCACACCGAGCTGCTCGGCGATCTCCGCGAACCCGCCAGTGCGGCGACCACGAGCCCGGCGCCACTCGACCACGAGCCGGCAACCCCGCTCCTTGAACTCCGCCGAATACCTCTTCCTAGACATCGGGCTCCCATCCTCTCAGGGATCAGGAACCTCCATCAGACCCAGGCCGGTTCAGACTGCCAGTCGGCTTCGGCCCAGTCGCGGATCGAGGGCAGCCCCGCGTAGGGCGACCGTAGGTGAGCTTCAACGCAGTGAGACATCTGGGCGCGCCAGGAAGTCGGCGGCGGTGGCGGCGACCTCGGACCACCGATGGTCGAACACGAGCGAGTGTGCGGCTCCGTCGATGGTGGCGAACTCGGTGAGGCCGGGGTTCTTCGACTGCTTCTTGTACGCCGCTCGCGACAGCGAGACTGGGACGGTGTTGTCTGCGGTTCCACCGATGACCAGCAATGGTCCGCGCTCGGGGTTGCGGCGGTCCACGGCGATAGCGCGGGAGAACGAGACGTTGGCGACCGCGGACTGGAAGATGGGTCGTCCCGGACCCGGCACGTGGTACTCGGCGTGGAGCCGGTCGGCGGTCGAGGCATCGACGTCGTTCGCGAAGCCGAACCGGAACTGCTCAGGCGTGAGGGTCACGGTGCGGGTGCGGTTGCGGGGGTTGCGCAGGACCGGGAAGGTGGCCCTCAGAACCGACAGGGGTAAGGCGCGGATCCCCTTGAAGGGCGCTGGATCGATGGCGACCGTTGCGCTCGATCGACCGCGCCCGGCCAGCATCTGTGCGAGCAGCCCACCGAAGGAATGGCCGATCAGCATCGGCCGGCGGTCGAGGCCGTCGATCACCTGCTCGATGTGGGCGGCTACATCTTGCACGCCGAGCCTCGCCAGTGCGCTCGGATCACGACGGGCCGCCTCGACCGACTCCGCGTCGCCCGGCCAGTCGACCGAGAACGCAGCGAAACCTCGCTCCTCGAGGAACCGTTCCCAGCGCTTCCAGCTACTCGGCAGCAGCCAGAGCCCGTGGATCAGGACGACGGGCTGGCGTCCGGATCGGTTGATCTGAGCCAGCTCGCTGCGCTCGCGTTCGGAGATGCTCATTCCTCGACTCCATGTAGAAAGATCGTTCTTTCTGCAGCCTAGGCGGCTGCGAACGCCGCCCCAACCTCGGTGGACACACCCGGTCCTACACTTCGCCAGATGCCCGACCAGTCCCCCGCGCCGGAGACGCCACGGGACCGACTCCTACGGGTGGCTGCGGGGCTCTTCTACCGAGACGGGATCAACGCGGTCGGCGTCGACCGGGTCCTGGCCGAGTCGGAAGTGACCCGCGCCACCATGTACCGCCACTTCACGGGGAAAGAGGCGCTCGTCGTCGCCTATCTCGATGCCGAAGACGCCCGGCTCCGTGAGTACGCCGCCCTCGCCGCTGCTGAGGCTGACGACCCTCGAGTGCGGCTCGAGTCGATCATCGACTCCATCGCCACCGACGCCGTCACCTACCACGACCGGGGGTGCCCGTTCATCAACGCAGCCGCCGAGTTCCCCGATCCCGACAGCCCCGTCCGCGAGGTCGTCACCCGTCACCGAACCTGGTTCCGAGACGCCTTGACCGAAGCGGTGCACGCTGCAGGACTCCCCGAGCCCGAGACCGTCGCACGCTCGCTGGTCCTGCTCCGCGATGCCGCCCTCGTCGGCGTCTACCTCGACGGCGCCGACTCCGCCGAGACGTTCCGAGCTGCGGCCCACCAACTGATCACCCCGCCCCTGACCGAACCGAGCAGCACGGGACACCCCTGACATGTCGAGAACGACACCCGAGTCTGATGCTCGCCTCCGACGGCCACAGTGCTTTGGCGAACTGACTCGGATGTGCCGCGATACCCGGGCGCTCCGATACATCCCGTACTCGAACGGCGCCCGATAATGCCGCTCCACACAGCCTGCGCTACGCCCGCCGCGACCGGGCCACCCATCGCGGCACATCTGCTCGCCCGGTCGGACGCAGGCGGACGAACCGACGTTCGACCAGTAAGAACGAGTACTTCGCTCCGCTTCCGAGCGCAGATCCGGCGCAGTGCGTCGCTAGGGCACGACGACGAGTTTGCCGGTGGCTCGGCCGGCTTCCATGTCGGTGTGGGCCTCGGCGATGTCGTCGATGCGATAGGTGCGGTGGATCGGTACGCGCGCTTCGCCGGCTGCGACGGCGTCGAGGAACTCCTGGAGCACCGCGGGTGGGAGGTCGCCGGCATCGCCTCCGTAGGCGGTGAGGCGGACCCCGCGGGGTAGGTACTCGATCGGGTAGAAGTCGCGGACGGTCCATTGGTTCGACAGCATCCCGGTGAAGCACACCACGCCGTGGACCCGTGTCGCCCGGAGGGTGTCGGGCAGGGTGGGGGTGCCGACGAGCTCGAGCGCGGTGTCGACGCCATCGGGCAACAGGTCGCGGACCTGGGTGGCGACCTCACCGTCGTCCACGAGGGGGTGGTCGACGCCGATCTGGCGCAGGACCTCGGCGCGGTCGGGGTTGCGGGTGGTCGAGAGCACGGTCATGTCGCGGCGTCGGGCGAGCACAGCGGCCGCCATCCCGACCGAGGAGGTCCCACCTCTGATGAGGATCGACTGGCCGGGCCGGGCGTCGAGACCGATGGTGAGCGAACCGTGCGCGGTCTGCAGCATCTCGGGTACCGCGCCCAGGGTGGCCCAGTCGAGGTCACTGGTGAAGGGAACGGTCTGGGGGACCGGCACGCAGGTGTACTCGGCGTAGCCGCCGTCGTAGGTGCGGCCCATGCCGCCCATCATCGCCGCGACCTGCGAGCCTGCTGCGAGCTCACCATCGGGGCAGTCGACGACGACACCGGTCGCCTCGATGCCCAGCACCCGAGGGAACACGACACCGTCGGCGAGTCCGAGCCGGGTGTGGAGCTCGGACCGGTTGAGACCGAACGCACCGACACGGATCAGCACCTGGCCCGGCTCGGGAGCCGGAACCGGCACCTCGCGCACTTGCAGGGCCTCGGGTGGACCCGGTGCTTCGAGCACGACAGCTCTCATGGTGCTCGGGATCTCACTCATCGGATCTCACTCATCGGTCGTCCTCTCGTCGGTCTGCGATGTGCGCGCGGAGCTGCTGGATCATCGACGCCAACGACACGAGCTGATCCGATGCCAGCGCGGCACCGAGCCAGGTTTCGAGCTCGTCGTCGAAGGTGTCACGGGCCTCGGTGAGCCGACGCCGGCCGGCGGTGGTGAGCGCGAGGATCGACGAGCGACCGTCGTCGGGGTGCGGTCGTCGCGTGCACCAGCCCGCAGCCGCGATGCGATCGACCAGCTTGCTGGTGCCGCCCACGGTGATCGACAACGCCGCCGCGACATCGGCGACGCGGCAGTCGGGCACCCGGTCGATCACCTGCATCGGCTCGAACCACGACAACGGCAGGTCGTGCTCGCCCCGGAGACTCCGGTCGACGAGGTCCCAGAGCTCGGTCTCTAGGCGCACCAAGTCGCTGAAGACCACGTCGAGCCCGACACCCGCAGGACCCGATTTTGCTTCCATGGAATGGATCTTACCGCTCGCCTGTTGTGTTCCATGGAATCTAGTTGAGGAAGGCTGCGCCATGACCACCCCAGACACCCCGATCCGAGAGCTCCTCGCCACCTACCAGCGATCGCTCAACACCGCCGACGCCGAGCTCGCGGCGTCGTGCTACACCCCAGACGGCGTCTTCATGCCGACCACGCTGCCCACCATCAGCGGCGCAGACCTGGTCGCCGGCTACCGGCAGATCTTCGACACCATCCGTCTCGACGTGACCTTCACCATCGACGAGCTCGTCGTCACCACCGACGACGCCGCCTACGCGCTCACCCGCAGCAACGGCACCCAGACCGTGATGGCCACCGGAGACCAGACCGCCGAGTCCAACCGCGAGATCTTCCTGTTCAAGCGCAACGACACCGACGGCTGGAAGATCGCCCGCTACATGTTCAACAAACCCGAAGAGCAGGCCCCACACCTCGACCCCTCGATCGGGTGACACCACACCCGATCCGATCGCCGCAGGCTGCTCGATGACCACGAGCACCTCGCTCCGGACGGCTGCCGGCGAAGTGCCCGGTCGAGGCACTCGGAAACGACGTGCCAGTTCGCTCCTTCGATACCTCCGGCTGTGCGTGAGGCCGGTTCAGCTGCGAGAAGATGCTCGTGGTCTGACCAGCGGACGCCGACCACCACTCGGGGTGCCTCGTCGAGGCTGGCGTGCGGGTCGACGGCGTGGCCGCGGTGCCGGCGGTACCGTGCGTGCCCGGGGCCGGGCCCGGGGTGGGCTGGACGCAACGGGCGGGAGAAGCGATGACCGCAGCGAAGGTCGCCTATGAGCTACGGGATCGCCCACCCGGGGGTTGTGTCGGTGTCGCCGTGTTCAACGCGTTGGCGTACCTGGTGCCCCTCATCGCGTTCGATGACCGCCCGGACGCGACCTTCTACGTCATGGGAGGGTCCGGGCGTCGCCGCCTGGTCGCCCGGTGTCGAGCCGACCGCGACCAGGCTTCTGTTGTCGCTGCGAAGCTCGAGCGAGACATCGAACGACTGGGCTGTGAGAGGGCGGTCGCTGAGTTCCAACTCCCGATCACGGTCTCGCGGCCGAAGGCCAGGACCCGGGCCGTGATCGCGATCTCCGTAGCCGCACTCATCGTGGGCTCGGCGCTGCTGTTCACCTTCGGTCCCGACGACGACCGCTCCAACGGCCTCGCTCTCGGCGCGCTCATCCTCACCGTCACCGCCGCCCAGACCTTCGCCCTGTACCGACTCGATCTCGGCGATCCCGACGACTGACGTCAATGGCGGAAGTCGGGCACGATCTCATTCGAGTGCGACCTGTCCCCGGCGGCCAGAGCTTCCGCTACGACAACGACGAGATGACGTAGACGGCGTCGTACGAGGAGCTTCGCGACGCTGCGAACGAGCACCTTCGCGACGGCCAGTAGACCGCGAGCGGCGC
>JBCBSZ010000131.1:0-6507 GCA_039818945.1 Actinomycetota bacterium | reverse complement strand
GCCAGGGCCGCGCCAGCGGCCGGCCGAGCGCCTCGGCCAGGAGGTCGAGGTAGCGGTCGCGAGGCACGTCCATGACGCCGTCGATGCGTCGAAGGTTGCGCTCGTCGGTCTCGTCGAGCACCTCCGCGCCGCCGGGGCGCAGCTGCTCGACGTGCAGTGGACGACCCCACACCTGGCCCGCCTCGGCGTCATCGACGTGCCTCGCGACCGCTACCTCGACCTCCTGGCCGAGGCGCTCGGCCGGCCGCTGGCGCGGCCCTGGCCCGTCGGGGCCGTCCTGCTCGACGCGGAGTAGTCGCCGGCCGCGCCTCGCGGTCGGCCATGAACGTCAACGGAACTCCTCGCCGTCGCGGCGCGATCGGGATGACCGCTGCGTTCCCACTCCGGCGGTGCACACGGCGCCGCTCGCCCGACAGGGCAGACGTGAGCTGACGAGGAGCACACGATGAAGCACAAGAGGATCGCCGCAGCGGTCGCCACCGCCGGCATCGCCGTCGGCAGCGCGGGCCTGGCCCTTCCGGCCGGCGCGCAGAGCTCGGTGTCGCCGAACGCCTTCTACGAGGTGACCGTGACCGTCACGAACCTCGCCCCCGAGAGCGGCACGTTCCAGACCCCGGTCTGGGTCGGCCTCCACGGCGGCTCGTTCGATCTGTACGACCGCGGCGAGCCCGTGACCCCGGGGCTCGAGAGCCTCGCCGAGGACGGCGGCACCGGGGGCGTCAGCGCCGAGTTCGCCGCCAACGGCGACGGCCAGGACGCCACCCTCTTCGGCCCGAACGGTCCCATCGCCCCCGGCGAGCAGGCCACGCGCACCTTCCTGGTCCAGCCCCGCGAGGGCGAGGCCGACTACCTGAGCTACGCCTCGATGGTGATCCCGTCGAACGACGCCTTCATCGCCAACGGCGACCCCGTGGCCCACCGCCTCTTCGACGACAACGGCCAGTTCATCGGCCAGGACTTCGTCGTCACCGGCGCCGAGGTCCTCGACGCCGGCACCGAGGTCAACGACGAGTCGACCACGAACACCGCGTTCTTCGGTCAGGCCGCTCCGAACACCGGCGACACCGAGGGCGGTGGCGTCGAGCTGCACCCGGGCTTCAACCCGGTCGGCTCGGGCGGCATCCTCGACTCCGCGATGTTCGCCGACGGCGACTTCACCGCCAACGGCTACGAGGTCCTGCGGGTCGAGGTGTCGGCCGAGCAGGTCGACTTCCGCGAGTCGTCCCGCCTGCGGGGTTCGAACGAGGTGCCGCGGGTGAACACCCGGGCCTCGGGCAACGTCGTGCTTCGGCCGAACGCCGACGGTGGCATCGACTACAACATCCGCGCCATCCGCATCGACAACGTCGTCGCCGCCCACCTCCACTACGGCGTCCGCGGCGAGAACGGCCCGATCGTCGCCAACCTGCTGACCGAGCCGGCCGGTGACGGCTTCCGCCTCCGCCTCAGCGGCACGGTGACCGGCGCCGATCTCGTCGGCCCGCTCGAGGGCATGTCGGCCGCCGACCTGTGGCGAGCGATCGACGAGGGTCGCATCTACGTGAACATCCACACCACCGACTTCCCCGCCGGCGAGCTCCGCTCGAACCTCGGAGGCTGAGTCGTCGACCCGGGCGGGGACCCCAACCCCGCCCTCCTCCCGCGGTCCTCGGCACTGGTCGGCGGCTGACGCCGCGATGGGTGCCTGCGGCCGGGCCGTGGTCGCGGCTCGGCCGGGGCCTCGGGTGGTTGACCCGGGCGGGGGCAGCGACCCCGCCCTCCTCCCGGGGTCCTCGGCACTGGTCGGCGGCTGATGTCGTGTCGGGTGCACGGGGGCGTCGGAGGATGACCCGGGCGGGGACCCCAACCCCGCCCCGGCCCCGATCCTCCCCACCGGGATCGGGGCAGCGGCCCGGGTGCTTCGGCACCCGGGCCGCTGCGCGTCCGCGGTGAAATCCGAGGCCGCCGGGGACGCTCGCGCCGGTACCGTTTCGTTCATGCGAGTCGGGATCATCGGAGCAACTGGTCAGGTCGGCGGCGTGATGCGGGCGATCCTCGCCGAGCGGAACTTCCCCGTCGACGAGCTGAGGTTGTTCGCCTCGGCCCGCAGCGCGGGGCGGACGCTGCCGTGGCACGGCGGTGAGATCGTGGTCGAGGACGCGGCGACGGCCGACTACACCGGGCTCGACCTCGCGCTGTTCTCCGCCGGTGGCGGTACCTCGAAGGAGCTCGCGCCGAAGGTCGCGGCCGCCGGAGCAGTCGTCGTCGACAACTCCTCCGCCTGGCGCATGGACCCCGACGTCCCGCTCGTCGTGCCCGAGGTCAATCGCGAGGCGCTGGCCGACATCCCCAAGGGCATCGTCGCCAACCCGAACTGCACGACGATGGCCGCGATGCCGGTGCTCGGTCCGCTCCACGCCGAGGCCGGCCTCGAGCGCCTCGTCATCTCCACGTACCAGGCCGCCTCCGGTGCCGGCCTCGCCGGCGTGGCCGAGCTGCACGAGCAGGTCGTGAAGTCCGCCGACGCCTCCGCCGAGCTGACCTTCGACGGCCGGTCGGTCGATCTGCCCGACGGTGTGGCCTTCCCGGCGCCGCTCGCCCACAACGTGATCGCCCAGGCGGGCGGGTTCGTCGACGACGGATCGGGCGACACCAGCGAGGAGCGCAAGCTCCGCGACGAGAGCCGCAAGATCCTCGGCATCCCCGACCTGCCGGTCGTCGGCACGTGCGTGCGGGTCCCCGTGTTCACCGGGCACAGCCTCTCGATCACCGCCGAGTTCGGCCGCGAGATCACCCCGGAGCGAGCCACCGAGCTGCTGCGCACGGCCGAGGGGGTCGAGGTCCTCGATCTGCCGACCCCGCTCGTCGCCGCCGGCCGTGACCCGTCCTACGTCGGTCGGATCCGCCGCGACCCCACCGTCGAGCACGGGCTCAGTCTGTTCGTCGTGGGCGACAACCTCCGCAAGGGTGCGGCGCTCAACGCCGTCCAGATCGCCGAGGCGCTCCCGGCCCGCTGAGTCGGCCTCCGAACGCGGGGAGCTGTCCCGCAACTGTCGGAAAGCGCTTTCTGATTCGTTCGCACCACGGTCTTTAGCGCGCCTGTACCTTGTCGTGACACTCGTCACGCCCGTAGCCTGGCGAGACGCCCAAGTCGCGATTCGGGGGAGGAGCGCAAGTGGCGTTGACGAGCGAGGGAATCGAGACCTGGCAGCACCGGGCAGCGTGCAGGGGGCCGCATGCCGCGGTGTTCTTCCCGCCGCCATCGTTCGAACGCAAGTTCGAGAAGCTCGCCCGAGAGGAGCGAGCGAAGATGATCTGCGGGGAGTGTCCCGTGGGTGGTGCCTGTCTCGAGTACGCGCTCAGCATCAAGGAACCGCACGGGATCTGGGGAGGTCTCAACGAGGCGGAGCGGCGTTCGCTGCTCGCCTCCCGCGAGGGGGTCGAGGCGAGGTCCTCCTAGGTCCTGCGGGTCGGGTGACGGCGGGGGGCCGTCACCCGACCCGGGGTGCGGTGCTGTTCAGTCGTCGGCCAGTTGGTCGAGGCGCGGTCCGGCGATCCGGCGATCATCCCGCCGGCGCGTGGCGCCCGACCCGGGGTGCGGTGCTGTTCAGTCGTCGGCCAGTTGGTCGAGGCGCGGTCCGGCGATCCGGCGATCATCTCGTCGGCGCGTGGCGCCCGAGCCGTCGAGGTGTGCGAGGAGTGGCAGTGCGTGTTTGCGGGTCGTGCCCAGCTCGTCGCGGATCTCGGCGACGGTGAGCCCCTCCGGCTGCGCGGCGAGCAGCGTCCGGATGCGTCGCGCCGCCTCGGCGATCGCCGCCGGCGCGTAGAACTGCCCGTCGGACTCGATCACGTCGCCGCGCCGTACGAGCTCGCGCAGCTCGCCACGGTCCACCCCGTCGGGCGGAGGCGGTGAGAACGGCTCGGCGGCGAGCGCGACGGGGTAGGGGTGATCGGCCAGCGGATCGACCAGGCCCGCCGGGCGGGCGAACCCACCGTCGATCTCGATCCCGTCGAGCAGGTCGAGCACCGCCCGGTCGAGCTCGTCGAGGCGGGCGAGGTCGAGGCCGAGCGGGCCGGCCTCGTCGACCGCGGCCGCGACCCGCTCGCGGGCAGCCGCCTCGGCGTCGGGATCGAGGACCCAGCGCCCGAGCGTCGGCTCGACCCGCTCGCCGACGAGCAGCGAGAGCGTGTCGGCCTCGATCTGGCCCCGCTCGGCGACGACCCGCTCGATCGACCGGTCGGGTCGCGCCGTCGCTGCCGGCAGGACGGGGTCGACGTCGAGGATCTCCCCGCCGCCGACGGTCTCGTCGCGCCCGGTCTCGCGCAGCAGGAACCGATCGCCGGGCGTCAACGGCAGCTCGACGGGGAGGTGGATCCGCACGAAGCCGGACGCGCCCGCTTCGAGCGACTCGGCGCCCAGCACCCGGAGGGCACCCCGGTGCTCGGCCGTGCCGAGGTACACGTGGTACGCCCCTCGGCGCGACACCGGGTGGTCGAGCGAGTCGAGGACCTGCAGCGACGCGTCGAATCGTGCGGTCGTCCACCACTGGTCCGGCCGGACGAGCACGTCGCCCCGACCGATGTCGGCGCGGGCCACGCCGACCAGGTTGCACGCCGCCCGGGAACCCGGGGCGAGGCGTTCGACCGAGGTCTTGCGCGTCTGGATCGCCCGGATCCTGACCTCGGCGCCGCTGGGCTCGACGACGAGGCCGTCCTCGACGTCGAGTGAGCCCCCGGCGAGCGTCCCGGTCACCACCGTGCCGGAGCCGGTCGCGCTGAACGATCGATCGACCCACAGGCGGGGCCGGTCGAGATCGGCGGCGGTCGGGGTGCGGTCGACGAGGCGGTCGAGCGCGGCCCGCAGCTCGTCGAGTCCGTGGCCGGTGAGCGCGTCGACCTCGACGATCTCGGCGCCGTCGAGGAAGGTGCCCTCGACGTGCTCGGCGACGTCGAGCAGGGCCAGCTCGCGCAGCTCGTCGTCGACGATGCCGACCTTGGTGAGGGCGATGATCCCGTGCCGGTGGCCGAGGAGCTCGAGGATGCGGAGGTGTTCCTCGCTCTGGGGCTTCCACCCCTCCGGTGCGGCCACGACGAACACGCAGGCGTCCACCCCGCCGACCCCGGCGAGCATGTTGCGCAGGAATCGCACGTGGCCGGGTACGTCGACGAACGACACCTCGGCGCCGCTCGGCAGCTCGGTCCAGGCGAAGCCGAGGTCGATCGTGAGGCCCCGCTCCTTCTCCTCGGCCAGTCGGTCCGGGTCGATGCCGGTGAGGGCCCGCACGAGGGTCGACTTCCCGTGGTCGACGTGGCCGGCCGTGGCGATGACGTGCATGGTGCGACGACTCTGCCACGCGGTGGCGGCTCGACGCCGGTCGGCGACGACCCCTGATCAGGCGGTCGAGAGCACCTTGGCGAGGTGGGCGTCGTGGCCCGGGTCGACCGTGCGGAGGTCGCAGACCGTCCGGCCCTCGTGGACGCGGGCGATGACCGGCGGGTCCGCGGCGCGGAGCTGGGCGGTGACGTCGCCGTCGACCGCCACGCCGAACGACGGGAACGAGCGATCGGGCAGCGTGCCGCCGCCGGTGACGCTGTGGCACGGCGCCGGCTCGCCCACGCTGAGTGCCTCCGCCCGCCGGCGCAGCTCGTCGACCGGCGTCGAGGCCATCCGCCAGAACGGGATCGCCCGACCGTCCTTGCGCAGGTAGGCGAGCAGGACGTCGGAGAGCGCGGCCAGCACCAGCCCGCCGGGCCGCAGCGCCCGGTTGAGCGGGTGCCGTGCGCAGGCGGCCACCAGCTCGGCGTCGCCGGCGATCACGCCGCCCTGGGGTCCGCCGAGCAGCTTGTCGCAGGAGAACATCACGAGGTCGGCGCCGTCGGCGAGCGTCTGGCGGACGCCCGGTTCGTCGCCCAGCCACGCCGGTGGCGGGCCGTCGAGCCAGGGGCAGCCGGCGTCGAGCAGGCCCGAGCCGAGGTCGACGAGCACCGGCGGGCCGAGCTGGCTCATCGCAGTGACCGACACCTCCTCGGTGAACCCCGTGATGCGGTAGTTGGAGGTGTGCACCTTGAGCACGGCAGCGACGTCGTGCGCCTCGTCGTCGATGGCGCGGCGGTAGTCGGCGGCGCGGGTGCGGTTGGTCGTCCCGACCTCGACGAGCTGGGCGCCGGACTGCGCCATCACGTCGGGCACCCGGAACCCGCCGCCGATCTCGACCAGCTCGCCGCGGGAGACCACGACCGACCGCCCCGTCGCGGTGGCGGTGAGTCCGAGCAGCACCGCGGCCGCGCAGTTGTTCACGATGATCGCCGCCTCGGCGCCGCAGGCCCGGGCCATGAGCGACGCGGCGTGGGCGCTGCGACTGCCCCGCTGGCCGGTGCCGAGATCGAGCTCGAGGTTGGAGTACCCGGCGTCCTGGTGGTGGCCGACCGGCGCCCGGCCCAGGTTCGTGTGGAGCAGGACCCCGGTGGCGTTGACGACCGGCTGGAGCAGCGTGCGGGCGATCGACTCGGCGCGGGCCCGAGCCGAGT
>JBCBSZ010000130.1:0-6707 GCA_039818945.1 Actinomycetota bacterium | reverse complement strand
CCAACGCCCGCACCCCGTCGATCGACTCGCGGGCGTCGAGGGCGAGCCGGCGCAACATGGACGGATCGATGGCGGGCGCTGCGAGCGCGCCGCGTGCGCCCGACACCGTCCGCACGACGGCCGCCGCCTCGGCCTTGGAGGCGCGCAGGGTGCTCAGCCGCGCCCGCAACGCGTCCACCGGGGCGTGACGGAGCAGGCCGGCGAGTCGGCCGATCGGGTCGTCGAGGCGACCGAGCACCACCGCGTCGACGTCGGCCTCGGGCAGGAAGAGCTCGAGCAGGCCCTGTTCGTCGAGCACGCGGAGCCCGACCGCCGGATCCGGTCCGTCGAGCAACTTGAGCAGCTCGTCGTGGATCCGCTCGGCCGACACGATCCCGAGCCGCGGCGCGTGGCGACGCATCGATGCGAGGAGCTCGTCGGTCGGCACGAGACCGAAACGGGCCACGAACCGCGCCGCCCGGAGCATGCGGAGCGGATCGTCGTCGAACGACACGTCGGGCGGGCCGGGGGTGCGGAGCACGCCTTCCTCGAGATCGCGCCGTCCGTCGTGCGGGTCGACGAGCTCGGCCGACGTCGGATCGAGCGCCATGGCGTTGATCGTGAAGTCGCGCCGCACGAGGTCGCCCTCGAGCGTGTCACCGAACTCCACCACCGGCTTGCGCGAGGCCGGGTCGTACGCGTCCGCCCGGTAGGTCGTGATCTCGTAGACGTCGTCGCCGTGGCGGCACCCGATCGTGCCGAACCGCTCCCCCTGGCTCCAGACGTCGTCGGCCCAGCCGGAGACGAGCGCCTTGATCTGCGCCGGCCGGGCGTCGGTCGTCAGATCGAGATCGACCGAGGAGCGCCCGAGCACGAGATCGCGCACGACCCCGCCGACGAGGTGGACCCGCCGGTCCGCGGTGCGGAACCGCTCGGCCAGCGGGGTCACCCGATCGAGCACCGGGCCAACGGCCGGTCCGGCGAGCACGGGGCGGTCGGTCAGGAGAGGCCGACCTCGTGCCGGTACCGCAGCACCCGCTCGATCACCTCACGGCCGGGACCGCCCGACGACGCGGCCTCGGGACGGTGCTCGAGGTCGAGCACCCTCGCGAGCGACGAGGCCACCGAGTCGCGCAGGGCGGAGAGGTCGTAGCCGCCCTCGAGGAAGAGCAGCCGGCGCCCGGCCGGCACCAGCGGGAGCAGCCGGCCGATGATGTCGGCGAAGTCGCCCGAGGTGAGCCGCAGGCCGGTCAGCGGGTCGGCGCGATGGCCGTCGAAGCCGGCCGAGATCAGCAGCCACGTCGGCGCGAACGGCTCGACCGCGGGGAGCACCAGCTCGTCGACGGCGCGGAGCTCGACGTCGCCGGTCGCTCCCGACGGCAGCGGGACGTTCAGCGTCGTGCCGTACCCCTCCCCGTCACCGACCTCGTCGTGGCGACCGGTGCCCGGGTACAGGGGGTGCTCGTGCAGGCTGACGAAGAACACGTTCGGATCGGCGTAGAAGGCGTCCTGGGTCCCGTTGCCGTGATGGGCGTCGAAGTCGACGATCAGCACCCGTTCCCCGCGATCGGCGAGCAGCTGGGCGGTGACCGCCACGTTGTTGAAGAGGCAGAACCCCATCGCCGTGAACGGCGTGGCGTGGTGCCCCGGCGGCCGGACCGCGCAGAACGCCGCATCGGCCTCGCCCCGATCGAGCGCTGCCACGGCGGTCGGTCCGGCACCGGCCGCGAGCAGCGCCGCCTCGTAGGACGCCTCGGACACGATCGTGTCGGCGTCGATCGCTCCTCCCCCGCGCCGCGAGAGCGCGGCGACGTGGGAGATCAGCGCGTCGTCGTGCACCCGACCGATCACGTCGAGCGGGGCGGGCTCGGGATCGACCCGGACGATCGCGTCGTCGAGGCCACCCTGACCGAGCCCGTCGAGCACGGCACCGAGACGCGCCGGACGCTCCGGATGCCACCCACCGGTGTCGTGATCGACGTAGCGATCGTGGGTGACGACGAGCAGGCTCACGCCACCACCCTACGCCGGGGACACCCCCTGCTCCCGAGCGAGGCCGGCACCTCCCGCAGAGAGGTGGGCGTCTACCGTGTGCGGAGTGGCAACCCACGAGCTCGTCCACTGGGGCGACGAGCGTCTCCGGCTCGGCCCGTGGCGGGCACGCAGCGACATCGGCTACCTCTCGCCGGTGCCGGGTGGACGTTCGCCCCGGGTCGACGCGGTGCGCCACTCGGTCGAGGTCGCGAGCGAGCGAGGCTTCAGCGCCATCGTGACCGCCGCGCTGTCGCCGTCGGAGACGTTGGCGTTCATCGACGCCGGGTTCGTCGAGCGAGAGCGATTGCACCTGCTCGGCCACGAGCTGATCGAGCTCCCCGAGGCCCCGCCGGTGAGCCTGCGGCGCGCCCGCCGAGGTGATCGCTCCCGCGTGTTGGAGATCGACGCGCAGGCCTTCGATGCGTTCTGGACCATGGACGAGGTCGGCCTGGCCGACGCGGTCACGGCGACGCCGTCGAGCCGCTACCGGGTCGCCGAGGACGGGGGTCGCCTCGTCGGCTACGCCGTCCACGGGCGATCGGGATCGGGTGGCTACGTGCAACGGGTCGCCGTCGACCCCCGGACCCAGGGACGCGGCATCGGCGCGGCCCTCGTCGTCGACGGCCTGCGGTGGATGCGCCGGCGCGGCTGCGTCCGCGCCGTCGTCAACACCCAGATCACGAACGATCGCGCCTACGAGCTGTACCTCCGGCTCGGGTTCGTGCCCGAACCCCACGGCCTCGTCGTGCTCGAGCTCTCGCTCGACGGCACGACGGTTCCCAGGTGAGCGTGCGACGCCTCGCAGCCGTCGTGCTCGGCGTCGGTCTGCTCGCCGGTGCGACGGCGCCGGCGGCCGGACAGCAGCTCGACGGCGAGCTCGCGCAGGAAACCACGACGACGACCGTCGTCGAGGGATCGCTGGGCCTCCCCGCGGTCGAGGACGGCCCCGGACTCCTCCGGCTCGTCGACCAGACGACCGCGGTCACCGGCAGCGGCGTCTACAGCGCGGTCATCGACGTCGGCAGCGCCGACGACGACGTCGAGTTGCTGGTGAACGTGCACGACCGGGTCGCCGACCGGGAGACCTTCCACGCGACGATCGACGGCGACGAGCTCGGCACGGCCCTCACGACACTGCCCCCGCGTCCGCTCCGATCCTTCGATCGCACGGCGAACGGCTCGGCCCGCGTGATCATCGACCTCAACGACGGGACGATCCCGATCGAGCCCGGCCAGGTCCGCCTGAGCCAGCCGGGGATCTACCCGGTCGTGTACGAGCTCAGGACACCGGAGGGAGCGGTGCTCGACCGCCTCATCTCCCACATCGTCCGCCTCGACGACCCCGGCGTCGTCGACCCGATCGGCGTCGGCGTCGCGCTGCGCATCGGTGCGCCGCCGGGGCACCGGCCCGACGGCTCGATCGGCTTCTCCGCATCGGCGCGGGAGCGACTGACCGTGCTCGTCGATGCGATCGAGCGCCATCCCGAGGTGCCCGTCACCCTCGAGATCGTCCCCGAGACCCTCGAAGCGCTGTCGCTGTCGCCGGATCCGACCGATCGCGACCTGGCGCGGCGCCTGACCGACCGACCCGAGCAGCGCCTCGTGCTCGACCAGCCCTACGTCCGCGTCGACCCGTCCGGGATGGAGGCCGCCGATCTCGGCGACGTCCTGGCCGATCTCGAGGAGCGCGGCAGCCAGGTCCTGGAGACGCTGCTCGACCGACCGGTCCGCAGCCGCACGTGGCTGGCCGGCGATCGCATCTCGGCCACGGGCCTGCGCTACCAGCTCGACCGGGGCGTGCGCGAGGCGATCGTGCCCGAGCGGGCGCTGCTCATCGCCGACCCCAACGCTCCCACCGCGCTCGGTCCCGTCGAGCTGCTCGTCCCCTCCTCGGAGGCGCGGGTCGACACGCTCGTGGTCGACGCCCGCCTGAGCGAGGCCTTCGACCTCGACGACGACCCGGTGCTCGCCGCCGAGCACCTCCTGGCCGAGCTCGCGCTGATCTCGTTCGGGGCCGAGGAGGAGGAGACCCTCTTCGCCCCCGAGCGGGGACTCGTCATCGCCCCACCGGAGGACTGGGATCCGAACCCGGCCTTCCTCGGCCGGCTGCTGGTCGGGCTGCAGACGATGCCCGTCGTCGAACCGGCGCGCGTCGACGACCTCTTCGACCTCGACGCCGCGCTCACCGACGGCCGGCAGCCGGTGACGCGACAGCTCCTGGGCCGGCAGGCTCGGCTCCCCGACGCCGACCTCGCGCTGTGGGAGCTCACCGACGACCGGGTGAGCGCGTTCGACTCGATGGCCGCCGACGCCACCGGCGCGGTGCTGGCCGACGAGCTGCACGACCGGCTCCGGCCGTCCTGGTCGAACGAGCTGACCCGCGAGGACCGCGAGCTGTACTGGGCGGCGACGAGGACGATCGCCGACCAGCACATCACCGCGATCGTCCCACCGCCCGAGCGCTCGTACACCCTGACCAGCCGCGAGGACGAGATCCCGCTGCAGCTGCGCAACGACAGCACGCTGCCCCTCCGCGTCGTCGTCCGCCTCGACAGCGACAAGCTGGAGTTCCCGGAGGGTCCCGAGCGCACGCTCGTCATCCCGGCCGGCGAGGTCGCGGACCAGGCGATCGCGGTGAAGGTCCGCACCTCGGGCTCGTTCCCGGTGACCGTCGAGGTCGACACCGCCGACGGTTCGATGCCCCTCGCGGTGAGCCGGATCACGATCCGTTCCACGGTGCTCTCCGGCCTCGGCATCCTGCTCACCGCGATGGCGGTCGGTCTGCTCGTGGTGTGGTGGATCGTCGACCACCGCCGCCGGCGACGCCGGCGCGAGGAGAGCGAGCCGGTCCCCGACCTCGGCGTCGGGGCCACCGCGTGAGCGAGTCCCCTCGGCGGGGAGCATCGCTCGTCGCCGCCGGCATCGCCCTGTCCCGCGTCGCCGGCCTGATCCGCGAGGTCCTACTCGGCTCCGCGCTGGGCAACTCGGGGCCGGCCGACGCGCTGCGGGCCGCGATCCGGCTGCCGAACCTGCTGCAGAACCTGCTCGGCGAGGGCGTGCTCTCCGCGTCCTTCATCCCCGTCCACTCGCGGTTGCTCGAGGAGGGACGGCGCGACGAGGCGAGGCGGGTCGCCGCCGGCGTGCTGGGCTTCCTGACGCTCGCGGCGGGGCTGGTGGCGCTGGTGATCGTGGTGTTGGCCCGACCGCTCACGGCCGTGCTCGCCACCGGCTTCTCCGGGGACCGGTTCGAGCTCACCGTCGAGCTGACGCGGATCATCGCCGTCGGGACGGCGGTGCTCGTACCGTCGGCCTGGTGCCTCGGGGTGCTGAACAGCCATCGCCGCTTCTTCGTCAGCTACGTCGCGCCGGTGGCGTGGAACGCGGTGCAGATCGCCGTCCTGGTCGTGATCGTCGCACGCGAGTGGGCCGAGCGCGACGCCGCCGAGGCCGTCGCCTGGGCGCTCGTCGTCGGCGGTGTGGCGCAGCTCCTCGTGCAGCTGCCGTTCGTCTGGCGCCTCGAGGGACCGATCCGACCCCATCTCGACCGCCGGCTGGACGGCGTGCGCGAGACGCTCCGACGATTCGTCCCTGCGGTGATCGGGCGCGGGTCCGCGCAGCTCGCCGCCTTCATCGACCTGTGGCTGGCGTCGCTGCTCGCCACGGGTGCCGTGGCCGCGATCGCCTACGCGCAGGTGCTGTACCTGCTGCCGATCAGCCTGTTCGCGATGAGCGTCGCTGCGGCCGAGCTGCCCGAGCTGTCGCGGCTGGGCCTCGACGATCGCGACGGCGTGGTCGAGCGGACCGCACGGGGGCTGCGGCGCATCCTCGTGTTCGTCACCTTCACCGCGATCGCCTACGTGTTGGCCGGCGGCGTGATCGTCGCGGCCGTGTTCGAGCGGGGCAGATTCGACGGCGACGACACGGTGCTGGTCGGCACCGTGCTCGGCGCCTTCGGGCTCGCGCTCGTGCCGACCGCCTGCTCGCGGCTGTTGCAGAACGCGCTGTTCGCCGTCGGCGACGTCAGCGGCCCGGCCCGCATCTCGGTCGTGCGCATGGCGGTGGGCGCCGGCGTCGGCGGCGTGCTCATGCTGTCGTTCGACCGGATGCTCGTCATCGACGGCGAGATCACCGGCTACCTGAACCTGGGCGACCCGCTCGGTCTGCTCCCGGAGTCCATCCGGGAGAACGGCGATCTGCCCCTCCGCCTCGGTGCGGTCGGCCTCGCCCTCGGCGCCGCCGTCGCCGCCTGGGTCGAGCTGATCGCGCTCCGGCGCCGGCTGGCGGGACACCTCGGCGAGGTCTCGCTCATCGGCCGTTCGGTGACGTCCTTCGTCGCGGCCAGCATCGCCGCGTCGGCGCTCATGCTCGTCGCCATCGTCGCCTCGCGAGGCGTGCCCGACCTCGCCCGGCTCGTCGTCGTGCTCGGCCCGGCCGGTGTCGTGTACCTCGTCGTGCTCCACCTCGGCGGGGTGCGCGAGGTCGACGACGTGGTCGGCCCCGTCCGGCGGGTGCTGGGACGGCTGCGGTCGCGGCGATAGCCTCTGCTGCGGCCCATCCGGGCAACGCCGAGGAGGCCGTGTGACCGTCAGGATCGTGACCGACAGCGCCTGTGACCTGCCCGACGAGGTCGTCGACGGGTTGGGCATCACGGTGGTGCCGCTGATGATCCGGTTCGGCGACGAGGAGCTGGTCGA
>JBCBSZ010000129.1:0-7946 GCA_039818945.1 Actinomycetota bacterium | reverse complement strand
CCGCTGATGGTGGGGGGTATTGGTTGGTGGGGTCCGATGGGGGGATCTTCTCGTTCGGCAACGCGGTGTTCCATGGTTCGACGGGGAGCCTCACGTTGAACGAGCCGGTGGTGGGGATCGCGCCGGATCCTGATGGCGGCGGGTACTGGTTGGTGGCCGCCGATGGTGGGATCTTCGCGTTCGAGGCGGAGTTCCGGGGCAGTGTGCCGGGGGTGTTGGCCGAGGGTGCGGTGTTGAACGCGCCGGTGATCGGGGCGTTGGCCTTCGGTGACGGGTATCTGATGGTCGCCAGTGATGGTGGGATCTTCAACTTCAGTGACGAGGACTTCCTGGGCTCACTCGGCGGACAACCACTCGACAGCCCCATCGTCGGCGTCGCCGCCTTCACCTCGCCCTAGCCTCGTCGCGGTGGCGACCCGGACGTTCCAGCTCGACTTCGAGCCCGACCTCCGCCAGGCCACGTTCGGCGACAAGGCCACCCGGCTCGACCGGACCGGGCTGTGGTGGGCGACCCACACGCCGCACGGTCTCGGCACGCTGCACGTCGCGGCGCCGGACGGTCGGACGGTGCGGGCCGAGTCCTGGGGCGACGGTGGGGAGTGGCAGCTCGACCGGGTGCCCGACCTGCTCGGCGCTCGCGACGACCCCGCCTCCTTCCGGCCGCTGCACGGCCCGCTGGTGGAGATCGCCCGGCGGCAGCGCTCGATCCGCTTCGGCCGCACCGAGCGGGTCTTCGAGGCGCTGCTCCCGGCGGTGCTGGGACAGAAGGTCCAGACCACGGCCGCGATGCGCAGTCTCCGCTCGATCGTCCGACGCTGGGGTGATCCCGCGCCCGGCCCGGTGCCCGAGGGGCTCCGGGCCTTCCCCTCGGCCCGTCGGATGGCGGAGCTGGGCTCGTTCGAGCTCCACCGCTTCGGCGTCGAGCGCAAGCGGGCCGACACGATCCTCCGCGCCGCCAGCGTCGCTCATCGCCTCGAGGAGGTGACGACGATGTCGCCTGCCGACGCCGATCGGCGCCTGCGCGCGGTGCGGGGCATCGGCCCGTGGACGGCGGCGTGGCTGCGGTGGCAGGCCCTCGGCGACGCCGATGCGGTGCCGGTCGGCGACTTCCACATCCCCAACAACGTCGCCTGGGTGCTGGCCGGTGAGCCCCGGGCGACCGACGAGCGCATGCTCGAGCTGCTCGAGCCCTACGCCGGCCACCGGGGCCGGGTCATCCGCCTCATCAAGGGCTCCGGGCAGAGCGCCCCCAAGTACGGACCTCGTCTCGGCCTGGTCGACTTCAGTCGTCGTTGAGTCCGCGCCCTAGAGTCGCCCGAGGATCGACGAGGGGGACACTCGATGCGAGGGATCATCGCCTACGGCGCCTACGTGCCCTACTACCGCCTGCAGCGCTCGGCCATCGGCGCGACGCTCGGCCAGCCCGGCGGGCGGGGGACCAGGGCGGTGGCGTCGTACGACGAGGACGCCACGACGATGGCCGTCGAGGCCGGACGGCGTCTCCTGCGCAGCACCGACGTCGAGCCCAGGGCGCTGGCGTTCTCGACCGCGAGCCCGCCCTACCTCGACAAGACCAACGCGACGGCGGTCCACGCCGCGCTCCGGCTCGACTCGAGCGTGCCGGCCTTCGACATGGTCGGCTCGGCCCGGTCCGGCATCGGGGCCCTCCTCGGCGCCTGCATCACCGGTGGTGCGTCGATGGTCGCCACCGCGGACGTCCGCACCGGTCTGCCCGGCTCGGCCGACGAGCGTGACGGCGGCGACGGCGCGGCGGCCATCCTGATCGGTGACGACCATGATGGTCCCGTCATCGCCGAGTTCGTCGGATGCGGATCGGCCACCGCCGAGTTCCTCGACCGGTGGCGCACCCCCGGTTCCGCTGCGTCGAAGGTGTGGGAGGAGCGCTTCGGCGAGCACGCCTACCTGCCGCTCGTCGAGCAGGCGACGAAGGCGGCGTTCGAGTCCAGCGGCGTCGACCCGGCCACGGTCGACCAGGTGATCCTCACCGGGCTCTCCGCCCGCGCGGTCCGGGGGAGCGGCCGCGTCGTCGGCCAGCTCGGTGACGTCGCCGATGACCTCTCGACCGTCGTGGGCAACACCGGCGCGGCACATCCCGGGCTCCTGCTCGCCTCGGTGCTCGACACCGCCGAGCCGGGCACCACGATCGCCGTGGTCGTGCTCGCCGACGGCTGCGACGTCCTGCTGTTCCGGACCACCGACGCCATCAGCAGCTACTCGAGCGCCGACCCGGTCGCCGAGCAGATCGCCGCCGGCAACGACGGGCTCGACTACCCGCTGTTCCTCACGTGGCGGGGCATGCTCGACCGCGAGCCGCCGCGCCGCCCCGACCCCGAGCGCCCGGCCGCTCCGCCGTCGGCCCGGATGGAGGACTGGAAGTACGCGTTCGTCGGCTCGAAGGACCGGTCCTCGGGAGCGATCCACCTGCCGCCGCGGCGCGTCTCCTACGAGGGGGGTGCGGTCGACCAGATGGAGCCCGTCCCGATGGCCGACGTGCCCGCGACGATCGTGACCTTCACGGTCGACCGGCTGGCGTTCTCGCTGTCGCCGCCGGTCGTCGCCGCGGTCATCGACTTCGACGGAGGCGGCCGCTTCCAGTGCGAGGTGACCGACGTCGACCCCGAGGCCGTCAAGATCGGCGACCGGGTCGAGATGACCTTCCGCCGCCTCTTCACCGCCGACGGCGTCCACAACTACTTCTGGAAGGCGCGCCCGGTTTCGAGCTGAACGGCCGCCCCTGCGACGATGGTCCCCTCCGGGGAACAGGGGTAGGGGACATGTTCGATCACGTCATCACCGGCGGCCGGGTCGTCGACGGCACCGGGGGCGAGCCGCGCACGGCGGATGTCGCCATCTCCGACGGCCGCATCGTCGAGGTCGGTCGGGTCACGGCCGCGGCCCGGAACCGCATCGATGCCGATGGTGCGCTGGTCACCCCGGGTTGGGTCGACGTCCACACCCACTACGACGGCCAGGTCACCTGGGACGACGAGATCGATCCGTCGTTCTCCAACGGCGTCACGACGGTGGTGATGGGCAACTGCGGCGTCGGCTTCGCCCCGGTCCGCCCCGGCACCGAGAACGAGCTGATCGAGCTGATGGAGGGCGTCGAGGACATCCCCGGCGCCGCGCTCCACGAGGGCATGCCCTGGGGCGAGTGGGAGACCTTCCCCGAGTACCTCGACCACCTCGGCTCACGCAGCTACGCCCTCGACGTCGGCACGCAGGTGCCGCACGGCTCGGTCCGCTACTACGTCATGGGTGAGCGGGGCATGACCGACGAGGACGCCACGGCCGACGAGCTCACCGCGATGGCCGATCTGGTCGGCGAGGCCGTCGGGGCCGGTGCGCTGGGCTTCTCGACGTCGCGCACGATCGGTCACCGGTCGCTGTGGGGCACCCCGGTCCCCGGCACCTTCGCCGCGGCCGACGAGCTCGTCGCGATCGCGAAGGCGATGGGCGAGCGGGGCAGGGGCGTGTTCGAGGCGATCCCGGCCGGCACGGTCGGGGAGATGAAGGCGCTCGGCGGTGAGCGGTCGACCCAGCAGGAGGAGCACGAGGTGCTCCGAGCGGTGTCGTTGGCCTCGGGCCGGCCCGTCACGTTCACCCTCGTCCAGTCACCCGACTACGACCCGGACACCTGGCGGGAGATCCTCGGGTTGGTCGAGCAGGCGAACGCCGCCGGCGCCCGCCTCCACCCGCAGGTGTCATCGCGGCCGGTCGGGTTCCTGACCGGCTTGTCCGCCTACCACGGCTTCATGCGCAAGCCGACCTACCTCGAGCGCCTCGCCCACCTCCCGCTGGCCAAGCGGGCGGCCGAGATGGCCAAGCCCGAGATCCGCGAGGCCCTCCTCACCGAGGCGAGCGTGCGTCCGGAGGCCCCCGGCTCCATGGAGAACGTGCACGGCCTCTTCCGGCGAGCGGCCGCGCTGCTGTACCCGATGGGTGACCCGGTCGACCTCGAGCCGACCCGCGACCAGTCCCTCGGCGCCGAGGCCGAGCGGCTGGGCAGGGATCCGCTCGAGCACCTGTACGACTTCCTCATCAGCGACGGCGGCACCCGGTTCGCCTCGCTCAGCACCGCCGACATCCCGGCCCGGATGGACGTGCTGCGCGAGATGCTCGCCCACCCCGACACGGTCACGGGCCTGTCCGACGCCGGCGCCCACGTCACGCTGATCTGCGACGGGACCATGCCGACCACGCAGCTCACCTACTGGGCGCGTGATCGGGCCGGCGAGCAGCTGCCGATCGAGTTCCTGGTCGAGAAGCAGACCCGCCGCAACGCCCGGCTCTACGGCCTCACTGATCGCGGCAGGATCGAGCCCGGCATGCGGGCCGACGTGAACGTCATCGATCACGATCGCCTGACCGTCTCCGCCCCCGTGGCCCACCACGACCTGCCGGCTGGCGGCACGCGGCTGCTGCAGCCGGTCGAGGGGTACCTGGCGACGTTCTGCCACGGCGTGCAGACCCGCGCCGACGACCAGGACACGGGGGCGCGCCCCGGACGTCTCGTCCGGGGGTAGGCCGAGCGGCCACGCTCCGTGGCTCATCTGTCGTTCATCTGACCCTGAGTTCGGCATCATGGAGGATCCACCGGGGGCGGGGGTTCGACGTGGTGAGACGATGGTGCGCGGCGGTCGTCGTCGTGGCGGCTGCGATGTTGGCCGCAGGCTCGACGGCCGGTGCCCAGACACCGGAGCTGACCGAAGAGGACCTGGCGCTCGTCGAGGCGTTCGAGGCCGAGCTCGCGGCGCTCGCCGCCGAGGTCGGTGTCGAGGGCGGTGCCCCGGCGCTCATCGGTGACCCCGGTCGCTTCGACCTCCCGCCGGGCGAGTCGGTGCTCGTCGGCGTGCTGGTCGCCGTGGCGCCGGCCCAGGGCGGGTCGTTCTCGGGTGACTCGGCGCTGACCGGGCCCTGCCAGGGGATCGCGATCAGCTTCGACGAGGACGGCGAGGTCATCGACTTCGTCGCCGACTTCGACGACGAGGCTCCGCCGATCGATCTCCTCGAGTCCGAGGTGTCCTCGGGGACCACCGTGCAGGCGTTCACGCCGCAGAACCCCTTCGAGGTCGACGTGAACGGGTACGTGCTCTACGCCGGGCGGGCCCAGCCGGCACCGATCAACCACGACTGGGAGATCCGGACGCTGGCGGTCAGCCTCGACTCCGGCGGCGACCCCAACCGCGGCGCCGAGGACCGCAACGCCGGCTCGGTGAACCTGAAGGACGACTTCCCGGCCAAGATCAGCGCCCTCTTCCGCATCGAGGGCGAGATGGACGCCGACAGCGGCTTCCGCTGCACGGGCGCCGGCTACTTCAAGACCGTCGGCGGCACGCCCGTCCTCGGTGGGGTTGGGCTGGTCCTCGTCCTCGCTGCCGGGAGCGGCGCCATCTTCAACGCCCGTCCGGCCCGCACCTGGAAGGCATGAGCAGATGACCGCGACCTCCGCGACCCCGACCCTCCGCCGCCGACCGATCCGCGGCGTGATCTACGGGCTGCTCGTCGGCCTCGGCGTGGCGCTGATCCTGATCGACCGGGCCGTCATCGCGCTCGGGACGCTGACGCCGATCGTGTGCGTGCTCGTCGGCGGTGTCCTCGGGTTCGCCTGGGCCTGGTTCGGCCCGGCCCGTGACCCCGGGCCGCCTCCGCCCACGTCCACCGATCCGCCGTCGGACGAGATCGACCCGCCACCGCCGGAGGCCAGCCCGGCGAGCGACCCGGCCGACGGCGACGGGAGCTGACGCCCACGCCTGGTCCTCCCGGCGCGCCCGCCGATACGCTCCGGGCAGGGTCGATGAGGGGGTTGGCATGGCCAGCAACGGGATCAAGGATCAGGTCGCGATCGTCGGGATGGGGTGCACGCCCTTCGGTGAGCACTGGGATCGGTCGCTCGACGACCTGATGATCGATGCCACGCAGGAGGCCTTCGGCTCCAGCGGCATCTCCCAGGACCAGATCGATGCCTATTGGTTCGGCACCCTCGGCTCGGGCGTGTCCGGGCTCACCCTGAGCCGGCCGCTCAACATCGACTACAAGCCGGTCACCCGCGTCGAGAACATGTGCGCCACCGGCTCCGAGGCGTTCCGCAACGCCTGCTACGCGGTCGCGTCCGGCGCCTACGACATGGTGATGGCGGTCGGCGCCGAGAAGCTGAAGGACTCCGGCTTCTCCGGGCTCACCGGCACCAAGCCGCCGACCGACGGCACCGAGGCCGCGCTCACCGCGCCGGCGATGTTCTCCCTCCTCGCCCCGGCGTACGCCGAGCGCTTCGGCGTCGACGAGACCGAGATGAAGGACGTCCTCACCCGGATCGCGTGGAAGAACCACTACAACGGCGCCCGCAACCCCCGGGCCCAGTTCCGCAAGGAGGTGGGCAAGGACGTCATCTGCAACTCGCCGCTCATCGCCGGCCCCCTCGGCATCTTCGACTGCTCGGGCGTGTCCGACGGCTCCGCCGCGGCGATCATCGTCCGCGCCGAGGACGCCTACGAGTACACCGACTCGCCGCTGTTCGTGAAGGCGCTCGCCTTCTCGGCCGGCCCCGCCGCCGGACCGATCGACTCGTCCTACGACTACACGTCGTTCCGCGAGGTCGTCAGCTCCGCCGAGGACGCCTACCGGCAGGCCGGCATCACCGACCCGCGCGGCCAGCTCGCCATGGCCGAGGTGCACGACTGCTTCACCCCGACCGAGCTGGTCCTCATGGAGGACCTCGGCTTCGCCGACCGCGGCATGGGCTGGAAGGAAGTGCTGGCCGGCAGCTTCGACCTCGACGGCGATCTCCCGGTCAACCCCGACGGTGGGCTCAAGTCGTTCGGCCACCCGATCGGCGCCTCCGGCCTGCGGATGCTGTTCGAGTGCTGGTTGCAGCTGCGCCGCCAGGCTCCCGAGGAGCGGCAGATCCGCTCGGTCACCGAGCTGGGCAAGACCCTGGGTCTGACCCACAACCTCGGCGGGGCTCCCGGCGAGTGCGTCAGCTTCGTCGCGGTGGTCGGTTCCGAGCTGGGCTGACCGCTCGTCACTTGAGCGTCATCCGCCCGGTGCCGACGGGCAACACATGGGCGCTACGTTCGACGACGTGGGCGATGAGCTGCATCGGGTGCGCGACGGCATCCGGCACGTCGAACAGGAGGTCGTCGACGGGGTTCGGCGTGGGCTGACCCGGGCCGAGCGCGACCTCTCCGACGGCCTGCACCGCTGGCGCCTGTGGGCGATGCACCATCCCGTCCGCGGGCTGATGGACGCCACGGCCGCGATCCTCGCCGTGGTCGGGGCGGTGTGGCTGGTCAACCGCTCGGCCGGGCCGTGGCCCCGCCAGCTGGCGATCGGCGTCTACGCCGCCAGTCTCGTCGGGGTCTTCACCGTGAGCGCGCTCTACCACTCGGTGCCGTGGCGAGCCGCGGCCAAGCGGCGCATGCAGAAGCTCGACCACACGATGATCTTCTTCCTGGTCGCGGGCACCTACACGCCGATCGCCCTGATCGTGCTCGACGGCTGGATCCGCACGGCGACGCTCATGGCCGTGTGGGGCATCGCGCTCGTCGGCGCCGCGCAGAAGTGGATCCTGCACCAGGTCGGCCTGTGGCTGTCGATCACGCTGCAGACGGTGCAGGGCTGGTTGGCGCTGCTGGTGCTGATCCCGCTGCTGCGCCGCCTCCCGCCGGAGGCGGTCGGTCTGATCGTGCTCGGCGGCGTGCTCTACACGGTCGGGCTGGTGACGCTCGTGTCGCGTCGGCCGTTCCTGTGGCCGAGGTACTTCAGCTACCACGAGGTGATGCACGTCTTCGTGATCGCCGCCGCGGCGTGCCACTTCGCGATGATCGCCCGCTACGTCGCGCCGGCGGTGACCTGAGTTGGCCGTGGGTTTGTCAAGGGGAGTGTGAGGGCGCGTCGGGTTGAGCGCCCGGAAGGGCGGTCGGGCG
>JBCBSZ010000128.1:0-8172 GCA_039818945.1 Actinomycetota bacterium | reverse complement strand
GGGGGAGATCGCCGCGCGGCGCGACGAGGTCGTGGACCATCGACGAGACGAGGATCTGCCCGCCCTCGGCCTCGTTGCCGATGCGGGCGGCGAGGATGACGTGGCGGCAGAAGAGGTCGCCGCCCTCGTCGATCGCCTCACCGGTGTGCGCGCCCATGCGCACGCGGACGGCGCGCTCCGGCTCGCGCTCGGCCCAGGCGGCGAGCGCTCGCTGGACGGAGATCATGCAGGTGACCGCCCGCCGGGCGCTCGGGAAGGTGAGCATGAACCCGTCGCCCTGATGCTTCACGACGGTCCCGTCGTGCGCCGCGACCTGGCGGCCGACGATGCGGTCGTGCTCGCCGAGCACCGCGAACCACTCCGCATCGCCGTGGGCCACCGTTCGCTCGGTCGAGGACTCGATGTCGGAGAAGACGATCGTCACCGTCCCGCTGTCGCCTCCCAACCGGCTGAGGTCGGGGCGCTCACGGTCGATCGCCGCGGCGACGAGGTCGATCGAGGTCGCGCGCGGATCGAAGCCACCGGTCGGTGTCGGTCCGGTCTCGGCCACGTGCAGCTCGACGATCGTGTCGCCCAGGCGGAGGGCGCGGCCCGCTTCGAGCAGGACGGGTTCGTCGAGGCGGCGGTCGCCCAGGAAGGTGCCGTTGGTGCTCCCCAGGTCGGTGGCGACGACACCGCCGGCGGACGGTGCGAGCTGGAGGTGGCGACGGGACGTCTGCGAATCGACGAGCAGGAGGCCATCGCAGTCGCGACCCAGCTCGATGGGCCCCACGATCGCCAGGTGGACCGGCCGTCGCCCGGGCTGGCGCACGACGACGATCGGCGTCGCAACGTCCTCCACACGCCGGAGGCTAGTGCCCTGACCTGGCTGAAGACCTGGACGAGACGGCCCCCGGGCGAGTGACGCTCGGCAGCCGCTACGTTCCACCGCCCGGGGGAGCGGGGAGGTTCGGAGGGTGAGCAGCGACGGGACGGCGGAGCCTTCGTCGATCGGGTCGGCGCTCGTCGACGGCAGCCGGCTCCGAGCGCTGGCCGACGGCGAGGTGCTCGTCGCCGAGGGCGAGCTCGCCGACGACGTCTACGTCGTCACCCACGGCCACCTGATCGCGACGCGGGCGACGCCCTACGGCGAGGTGCTGGTGTCCGAGGTCGACGGTGGTGATGTCGTCGGCGATGTCACGGCGATCGCCGGCGGTGAGCGCACCGCGACGGTCCGCTCCGCGGGCCCGGCGGAGGTCGCCGTCGTCGATCGCGCGAGGCTGCTGCGTTGGCTCGACGATCACCCGGACGAGGCCGCACAGGTCGCCGCCGACGTGCGACGTCGGCTGGATCGGACCCGGGTGGCCGAGCTCGCAGCCGCGATCGTCGGCGACGTCGACTGACCAGCGCTCGCCGGGTTGCTCGCCGGGGTCTCGTGGCGTCACCTCGCTGTTGCCGGTGCACCTCCCCGACGTCGGGCTCCTCGAGTTCGAGGCCGTCCGGCGCGGCGCCGAGGGCGGGTACCGCGCCACCGTCGACGCCGTCACCGAGTGGGCGGCCGACCGCCCGTGGGAGCGCCGACCCTCGCCTACGTAGTCCGCGCCTCGACGCCTACGTGATCATCACCGATTCGCCGTCGAAGCGGGTCCGTCATCGTGATCCTCGTGAACGAGCTGCACCGCAGCACGACGAGGAGGAACCACCATGGCGACGCTGATCAGCGACGAGATCCGCACCATACGTCCGACCATCCCCGCGCCGCAGCAGCAGGGCAGCCGCCCGGTGCTGACGATGCGCTGGATGCGTCGGGGCGGCTCGATGGCCGCCGTCTGGTTGCATCGCGACGTCGGCGGCTGAGCGTCGGTCGGGCCGACCTACCGGTCCCCGGGCGTGAGGTAGAACCACATCGGCTGGGGTGCGTCCTGCTCTTCCATGGCCTTCCGGGCGGCGAGCATCACCTTGCCGGTTGCGGTCTCGTCGAGGAACCAGCGCGTGCTCGCCCAGGCGGACGGGGCGTGGTCGACCATCGCCAGCGCCGCGGTCTCGTAGTAGCTGCGGATGTCCTGGCTGACCCGCATCGGCAGACCGGGGATGCCGGCCTCCTTCCACGGGGTGCCCTCGGTGATGCGGATGAAGGACTCGATCGCCGCCGGGATGTCGTCTGCGGCGACGACCCGACCGGCTCCGAACCGCCCCCCGGTCTGCTCCACGCTGCGGTCGTACGCGGCGCGCAGCCCGCGGGCCTCGTCGACGGCGGGGTGGGCGTCGGGGTCGTGCCTCGGGGGGAGCGGGCAGGCCATCACCTCGGTGGCCTCGTCCGAGATCGACTCGTCGAAGTGGGCGAGCACCGGTTCGGGGGAGTCCAGGAGCGCGAACGCCGCCGCCAGCACCCGGTGCTGGAACTCGGGATCGCCCGGCTTGCCCAGGGGCCGACCGAGCGGGAAGTCGCACCAGAGACCCCGGGGCGGGGCGCCGCTCTCGATCTGCTTGCGGATCGAGCCCAGCGACACGGTGGCGATGCCCTCGGCCTCGAAGACGTTGGCGAGCGTACTCACGGTACGCGTGCAGAGCGGTCAGACCGGGGTGAGCAGGACGACGTCGACGCCCTGCTCGCCCAGCCACCTCGCTCCGGCCGGACCGGAGTCCATCCGGATCGTCGAGAGGTCGAACTGGTTGCCGGCGTAGGCGAGGTGCCGCTCGGCGACCCGACCGATCACGCCCCGCTCGGCCAGCTCGTCGAGCCGATCGAGCGGGAACACCGTGTTCATGTCGTGGGCGAAGCCCGTCCCGTCGAAGTTCGGGCTCCAGTGACCGCTCACGTAGTCGCGGCGGCTGCCGTCGAGGACCCGGTACCCGGTGTCGGTGGGCGTGAAGTCGTCCTGATCGGGGTGGTGGAGCGACGCCGTGGTCACGAGCGCGACCGTCGCCTCCGCGAGCGGCCGCGGCGTCGTGAACGCCGTGGTGTCGAATCGCTCGCCCGGAAGGTCCTCGGTGAGCGCCTTGATGTCGCCGTCCGCCATGACAGTGAGAGTAGCACTCTCAGTTTCCTGTCCCGGCACGGATGGGTCGTTCAGGCGCAGTCGAGGGCGAAGCGCTCGCACTCCTCGGGTGTGAGGACGCGCTGGACCCGGGTGCGGGCCAGCTCGGCGAGTCGCTCGTCGTCGAGGATCAGCCGCCGCAGCACCCCGCCCTCGTCCTGGTACAGGATCTCGTCGTCGGCCAGGGCCACCAGCGCGGCGGTCCTGCCGGGGTTCGTCTCGACGTCGACGACGAGCTCGCCGGCGTCCCACACCCGGATCTGCTGACCGCCGCCCGAGGTCACGGTGAGTTCACCGAGCACCAGGGTGCTGTGGGTCGGACCGTCGGAGACGCCCTCCAGGAGCACGGGATCGGTGATGCGTCCGTCGCGCAGCCCGGCGAGGTCGACGACGACGGCCCCGCCGAGCTGGTCCCCGACCCCCACCTGCGTGCCGTCGAAGGACGGGCTCAGGATCAGCGGGACGTGACCGTCGAGCGCGTCCCACCGGGCCAGCTCGCTGTTCGGACCGTCGAGGGCGACGATCCGACCGAAGTCGTGAACCACCACCACGCCCTCCGACGGGCTGCCCGGCGGCCCGACGATGGCGTCGCCGATCCAGTCGAGGTCTCCGGGGAGCTCGCCGACCAGCTCACCGGTCGCCAGCGAGACGAAGCCTCGGCGGGCCGCGCCCTCGAGCTCGGCCACCTCATCCATCGAGAATTGCCCCGACGGACAGGCCTGCTCGACCAGCACCCACGATGAGATGAAGCGACGTCGCCACCCCACACGCTCAGCAGGGTCGGCGACCCGCCCGCAGTCGTGCGGATCACCCGCTCGAGAGCGGCACTTCGTGAGCGCCCGCACGGTCGGACGCCGACCAGTGCTCGAGAGGGCGACGGGCGTCGATTCCACCGGCTGCGTGGTCCCGTCAGCCTTCCTCGAAGGGGTTCACGAGAACGGCCCCCGTGCTCGCAACGTCCTGGGCGTTGCGGGTCACGAGCGCGAGGTCGTGTTCCAACGCGGTCGCGGCGAGGAGTCCATCGACGACCGGCACCGGGTCCGGGACGTTGAGCTGTGCCCAGCGCTCGGCGATGGGTGTCGAGACGGGAAGGAGTCGATCGCCGAAGTCGGCAACGACCGACTCCAGCCAGCTCCCGATGGCCTGGCCGGCGGCGGCGTCGCGTCGTGCGACCAGCAGGGCAGCGCGTCGTAGCTCACCGATGGTCAGCACGGAGAGCCAGAGATCGGCGGAGGTGTGGGCATCGAACCAGGTGAGGACGGACTCCGCTGCCCGGTCGCGTTTGCGAAGCTCGGAGACGACGTTCGTGTCGAGCAGATAGCCCGTCACAGCTCCACGTCGCGGGGGAGGTAGCGCTCGCGCTCGAAGTCGAGATCCTCGCCGACGTCCGGGATCTGCCTCAGGCGATGGGCGAAGGCATCGTCGTCGCGGAGCGCCCGGCGAAGGATCTCGCGATGGGCTTCCTCTGCCGAGCATCCCAGCTCAGCTGCCCAGCGCTTCAAGCGAGCGACGAGATCGTCATCCAGGTTCCGCACGATGAGCTGGGCCACGAGGCTCCTCCCCGAACGTTGCTATCGATGATGGCGGACCTCGACCGTCGAGTCCTCGGGGGAGTTCCTCGGCGTGCCCGACGACCACGGCACGGCCCGTGTGGCCTCCGTGCTGGACCCTCCAGCGGCGCAGCGAGAAGGACGACGGCGAGCCGTGCGAGGCAGCCGCCGAGCACAGGCCAAGAGGTTGGCGGCGTCCCCTGGGGGCCTCCGTGGCGAACGGCCGCAGTGGAGCGGGCAGCAACCGAGGCGCTGGCGCGAGCAGGCCTGCGAGCGCAGGCCGAGCGAATGGCGGAGGGAGTGGGATTCGAACCCACGGTGACCGTGAAGCCACACACGCGTTCCAGGCGTGCCGAATCGTCCGCTCTCGCATCCCTCCCGGGGGTGCACATGGTAGCGACCGCGGTGGGGAGCGCCATGCGGCTCCGCTACGCTGGCCCACCTTGGTCGCCGCTCGACGTGGCGGCCGGGCCCCGTGCGACGGTGGTTCGTGAATCGGGTCAGGGCCGGGAGGCAGCAGCCCTCAGCGATACCCACCGTGTGCCGCGGATCGCCTGGCCGCCTCGTGGGGCGGCGACCGTCGCGTCACGGGAGCGCTCACTCTCCGGTGACGCCGTCGATGAGCTCCCGCAGCACGTCGAGATGGCCCAGGTGGCGGGCGGTCTCCTCGAGCAGGTGCACCATGATCCACCGCAGGTCCGGGTGCAGGTCCTCCCGCTCCTGCGCAGCGGGCGTGGAGAGGTCGACCCCGGCGGTTGCGGCTCGGCTCCGCTCGCAGGCGGCGACGTAGAGCCCGATCAGCTCCTCCGGGGTGTCCTCGGCGGCGGAGTGGAAGTCCCAGTCCGGATCGTCGTCCCACGGTGCGCTCGACCACGGCTCCAGCTCGTCGATGCCGACGAAGATCCACTGGAACCAGTAATCCTCGACGCCGGCGAGGTGCTTGACGAGCCCGCCGATCGTCGTGCCGGACGGGACGAGCTCGCGGTGGAGCTGCTCGTGCTCCAGTCCGCTCACCTTCTCGACGACGCCCGCCCGGTACCAATCGAGGTACTCGGCGAGCATCTCCCCCTCGTCGAGGGAGGTGGGATCCCGGCGCTCCATGGGGCTGACGCTAGATCCGGTCACACCCGGGATGCGGCCGGAATCGGTGGGCGTAGGCTGGGCCGCCCATGGCGCACACCTCCCTGTACCGGCGGTTCCGTCCGCAGCGATTCGACGAGATCGTCGGCCAGGAGCACGTGGTCAGCGCCCTGCGCAACGCCGTCGCCGAGGACCGGGTCGGCCACGCCTACCTGTTCAGCGGGCCCCGGGGCACGGGCAAGACCTCGTCGGCCCGGATCCTCGCGAAGGCGCTGAACTGCGAGAACCTGGTCGACGGTGAGCCGTGCGGTGTCTGCGACTCGTGCGTCGCCATCCGCGAGGGCACGTCGCTCGACGTCCACGAGCTCGACGCGGCCTCCAACAACGGGGTCAACGAGATCCGAGATCTCGTCGGCTCCGCGGCGCTCGGCACCCCGGGCCGCACGAAGGTGTACGTGCTCGACGAGGTGCACATGCTGTCGAAGGCGGCGTCGAACGCGCTGCTGAAGACGCTGGAGGAACCGCCGGGCCACGTCGTGTTCGTCCTGGCCACGACCGACCCGCAGAAGGTGTTGCCGACCATCCGCAGCCGGACCCAGCACTTCGAGTTCCGGTTGCTGACCGCCGACGAGCTGGAGGGCCACGTCCGGCAGGTCGCCGACGAGGCCGGCATCCCGCTCGAGGAGGGCGCCGTCGACCAGGTCGTTCGGCGGGGCGCCGGCTCGGCCCGCGACACCCTGTCGGCGCTCGACCAGGTGGCCGCCGGCGGTTCGGTGGCCGACCCCGACGCCCCGGTCGCGGCGCTCGTCGGCGCCCTCGCCGACCGCGACCCCGCCCAGGCGGTGCGGGCCGTGGCCGACGCGATGGGTGCCGGCGTCGACCCCCGCGACCTCGCCGAGGCGCTCGGCCGCCACCTGCGCGACGTGTTCCTGGTCGTCGTCGGCGGTGACGCCGGGGCGATCCCGGCCGCGCACCGCGAGCTGCTCGAGGCGGACGGCGCCCGGCTCGGCGCCGGCACGATCGTCCGAGCGCTGGAGACGATCGGGTCGTCCCTCGTCGATCTCCGTCAGGCCAACGACGCCCGCCTGACCTTCGAAGTCGCCCTGCTCCGCCTCACCGCCGACCCGCTCGCCGACGAGCTGGCCGACGTCAGGGCCCGGTTGGAGCGACTCGAGGCCGGTGGCGTCACGTCCGCCGACGCAGCGTCGAAGGGGGCCGCCGCCCCGACGCCCCCGCCCTCCGCGGCGCCCGCGCCGCCACCTCCCCCGCCCTCCCGCTCGACCGGTCAGGGTCCCGCCGCGGCCGCACGGGCGAAGCTCGCCGAGCGCGGCCGCCCGGCGGCCGGCGCACCGGCTGCTCCGCCGGCACCGGCGAGCGCGCCACCGCCCCCACCGTCGTCCGCACCGGCTCCGGCGCCCGAGCCCGCCCCGGCTCCGGCGCCCGAGCCCGCCCCGGCCGCGCCGCCCCCCGAGCCGGCTGCCCCGGAGCCGAGTCCCGCACCGGCGCCGGCCGCAGCCTCTGGCGACCTCGACGTCGCCGGACTCCAGGAGCGATGGGAGACCACGCTCCTCGGGCTCCTCTCCGGCAAGGCCAAGGCCTACTACGGCGCGGGTCGCTTCGCCGCGGTCGATGGGCACAGCGCCGCGTTCGCGCTCCCCAACGGGCCGCACATGGCGCGCTGCGAGTCGGTGCGTCGCGACGTCGAGGCGATGCTGGGCGACCAGCTCGGGCACCCGCTCTCGCTCGTGCTCATGGTGGACGGTGACCCGGTTCCACCGCTGGGCGCGGTCGACGACCTACCGTCATCGGGTGCGTCCGAGCCGGCGGTCGACGACGAGGTGGTCGATCCCGACGAGCTCATCGACGCCGACGACGCCTCGGTCGACCCGATCGGTCGCATCCAGGACGCCTTCCCGGGCGCCGAGCTCGTCGACGACCTGATCGAGGAGGACCGACCGTGAGCGACTTCGACCTGTCCGGGCTGCTGGCCCAGGCCCAGCAGATGCAGCAGCAGATGGCCGAGGCGCAGGAGCAGGCGGCTGCCACGGTCGTCGAGGGTGTCGCCGGTGGGGGCGCCGTGCGCGTCGAGCTCACCGGCGGGCTCGAGGCGCGTTCGGTGACCATCTCACCGGACGCCGTGGCCGAGGGCGACGTCGAGCTGCTCCAGGACCTCGTGCTCGCCGCCGTCCGCGACGCGCTCGGCCAGGCCGTCGAGCTGCAGTCGGGCTCGATGCCCGACCTCGGCGGCATGGACCTCGGCGACCTGGGCGGGCTCGGCGGGCTCCTCGGCGGGAACTGATGCTGTACGCCGCTCCGGTCCAGGAGCTCATCGACGAGCTCGGCCGCATGCCCGGCATCGGACCGAAGTCGGCCCAGCGGATCGCGTTCCACCTGTTGAAGCTGCCGGCACGCGACGCCAACCGGCTCGCGGCGGCGATCACCCGCATGAAGGACGAGGTCGGCTTCTGCGGGACCTGCTGGAACATCGCCCAGGGCGAGCTCTGCGAGATCTGTGCCGACGCCCG
>JBCBSZ010000127.1:0-8732 GCA_039818945.1 Actinomycetota bacterium | reverse complement strand
GCCTTCGGCTGGACCGGCGCGCCGCTCCAGGGCGGCGACGAGCGTACCGAGCAGCGGCTCCGAGCGCTGCTGGAGGAGGATTGGCCGGCCGGCAGCACCCTGCAGATCACCCTGCTGCCGTCACCGAACCTCACCCGCCAGCTCGCCGCCATCACGAAGCTGCGCCCGCCCGAACGGGGTACCTCCGAGCTGTCCGAGGCGGGAAGCCCCGACCTCCTGGATCGCTTCCTCGCCGAACGGGCCCGGTTCCTCGCCCACGGCCTCGACCATCCCCTGGCCCAGACCGGCCAGGTCGTCCGTGACTTCCAGGTCGTCGTCACCGCCAAACTGCCCGTGGCCGAGCAGATCCCGGCCAAGGCCGAGATGGACGCTGCGATCTCGCTCCGCAATCGGGTCGAGACCGCGCTCAAGCACCTGTCGCTCGCACCGGTGCGCCTCGACAACGACGGTTATCTCGCCCTGATGTCGGCGCTCCTGCACCGCGACCCCCAGGCCGCCTGGCGGCAGCGCAGCAGCGCCGAGGCCGATCCCGAGCGGCTCCTGTGCGAGCAGGTGCTCGACTGGCACACCGAGGTCGTCCACGACCGCAAGAAGGTCCGTCTCGGCGAGCACACCACGCTCACCTTCCTCTCGGTCAAGCAGTTCCCGGCATCGCTGACCTTCGGCCACACCCTGGCGTTGGTCGCCGACGTGCTCGCCGGCAATCGCGGGCTGACCTTCCCCTTCTACCTCACCGTCAACCTGCTGTTCCCAGCGGCGCACCGCGAACGCACCGAGCTGGTCTCCAAGCGCCACTGGACGATCCACAACACCGATGCCGCGGTGCAGCGCTGGATCCCGGGGCTCGGCCAGACCGCCCGCGACTTCGAGCTGTTGATGGCGTCGATGGACCAGGGCCATCGGCCGCTGAAGCTGGCACTGTCGATCGCCGTCTACGCCAGCTCCGAAGGCGAGCGGCAGAACCGGGTCTCGATCGCCGCCAGCTACTTCGCCGAGCTCGGCTACGTGCTGATCCCCGACGACTTCATCCCGCTGCCCCTGTTGATCAACACATTGCCCTTCGGCACCGACGCCAGGGCGGCCAAAGCGCTCGCCCGCTACCGGACGATGACCTCGGAGCACGCCGCCCGGCTGTTGCCGGTGTTCGGCGATCCCCGCGGCCACGGTCAGCCGATGCTGACCCTGGTGAGTCGCTCGGGCCAATATGTCCGGCTCGATCCCTGGGACAGCCCGTCGAACTACAACGTCGTCATCGCCGCCATGTCGGGCAGCGGCAAGTCGGTCGCCGCCAACGAGCTGATCGCGTCCGTCCGCGCCACCGGCGGCATCGTCTACGTCATCGACATCGGTGGCTCCTACCGGGCGCTGACCTCGGTCTTGGGCGGCGAGTATCTCGACTTCGACGAGACCACCCGGCTCTCGCTCAACCCGTTCGCCATCACCACCAGCTACGACGACGAAGGCGACATGCTGGAGGCGCTGGTGGCAGCCATGGCCGCCCAGCAGACGCCCCTGGAGGACGTCCAGCGTGCCGGCCTCGCCAAGGTGATGAAGGATGCCTGGGAGGCCCATGGCCACGAGACCAGCGTCGACGTCATCGCCGGGCTCTTGCTGGCGAGCGCCGACCGACGCCTCCAGGACGTCGGCAACCAGCTCTACCACTTCACCAGCGAAGGCCGCTTCGGTCGCTACTTCCAAGGCCACGACGGCTACAGCCTGCAGACCGAACTGACAGTCCTCGACCTCGAGGGGCTCCGCCGCCGCGAGCAGCTGCAGAAGATCGTGCTGTTGATGCTCATCTACCGGATCCAGCAGACGATGCTGCGGGCGCCGCGCAGCGTGCGCAAGCTGCTGATCATCGACGAGGCCTGGGAGCTGTTGGCCCAGCCGATGTTCGCCGGCGCCATCGAGACCGCCTTCCGCCGCTTCAGAAAGCTCAACGCCGCCGCGGCCGTGGTCACCCAGAGCCTCTACGACCTGACCAACCACAGCGTCGGCCGGGCGATTCTGGAGAACGCCCAGAACCTGCTGCTGCTCGCGCAGTCGCCCGACACTATCGACAAGCTCGAAGGCCAGCACGTCCTCGCCCTCGACGGCTGGGCCTTCCGGCTGTTGAAGACCGTGCACACCCTGCCGGGTCGCTACAGCGAGATTTTCTTCCGCACCGGTTACGACCAGGGGGTCGGCCGGCTGGTGCTGCCGCCCTTCCATCAGCTGCTCTACTCGACCGAACCCCACGACGTTGCCGCCATCCGTGAGCGCGAAGCCCGGGGCATGACCCTGGTCGACGCCATCAACGACGTGCTGGCGTCCCGCGCCCGGCCCAGCAGCCAGCGGGGCATGGCGTCATGACCCGGCTCCAGGACCTGCTCGTCACCGGCATCGTCGCGGCCACCCTCGGCACCACGGGCGGCGCACTCGTCGCCGAGCGACGGTTGGCGGCGGCTCTCGCCGACCGGCCGCCCCTGGCGGTCGTCGACTACGGGCCCTTGACCGATCTTCTGGCCCGGCGCTTCGCGCCCGCGGATCTCCGGCGCCTCGACACCGTGCTCCACGCCTTCAAGGCCGAGGCCAGGGCGCTGGCCGACGACGGTTACGTCGTGCTCAACGCCGCGATGCTGGAGACCACCGCCGACGGCGTGCTCGTGCTGCGGCCGGAGCTCGGCGTGACCACGCTCGGCTTCGTTCCGGAGCGCGCGCTGCCCCCCGCCGCCCCGCGGCCGCAGCCCGACGCCGCGGCGCTGCAGGAGCTCCTGCAGTGATCGCGCGGGCTCTCTGGCGCCGGCTCGACCACCGGATCCCGGTGCCGGCCTACGTCCTGGTGCTCCTGATCCTCGCAGCACCGGTCGCCGTGCACGTCGTCGCCAGCTACCGGATCGGCATCGACCCGCAGCTGACCCCGTCACTGCCCTGGCGAGTGGCGCTGGTCGATCTTCGGGATCAGGCGGTGGCACGCGGCGACCTCGTGGCCTTCCGCGCCATCGGCATCGCCGTCGAGGTCGAGGGCACGACACTCCACACCGACGGCACCTGGCTCTTGAAGCGGGTCGTCGGCGTGCCGGGTGACCGGGTCCGCGTCGACGGTGAGGGCCTGCACGTCAACGACCTCCGCGTCGCCGACGACCTCGTCCTGGCCGGAACGCTGGGCCAGCCGCCAGCACACTGGTTCCGCGAAGAGGTGATCGCCCCGGGCCGGCTCTACGTCGCCGGGCTGCACCCTGCCTCCTACGACAGCCGCTACTTCGGGCCGATCGCGAGCCACCAGATCATCGGCCGCGCCTGGGGGATCTGGTGAGCCATGCGCACTCGCCTCGTGCTCCTGTCGAGCCTCTTGCTCCTGCCACCCGTGGCTGCGGCCGAGGAGGGTGCCATCCACGACGGGCGGGACGGCGCCCTCCAGGTGCTGGAGCACCAGGGTGACGCCCTGGCGAGGGGCGCCGCGATGCTCGATCCGAACGACGTCGCCGTCGATCCCACACTGGAGGGCCCGATGCCGGACATCCTCGATGCGCTCGCGCCTGAGACCTCGACACCGGCAACGGCCGGCGTCGTCGAGATCCTCGAGCCGGCGCCGCCCTACCTGCTGCTGCTCTCGGCCGCAATGGCCGGTGACGCGCTTCGAGAAGCCTTGCGGTCAGCCGCCGAGCATGGGCTGGCCGTGCGCTTCCGCGGCCTCCTGCCCGGCGAGGACCTGGTCGCCTTCGCCGTGCGCCTGCACGCGCTGACGGAAAACCTCGCCGCCAAGCCCGACATCGCCCTCGACCCGCGGCCGTTCCGCCATCACGGGATCACCGAAGCGCCGACCCTCCTCGACGTCCGCACCGGCGCGTTCCTTCGAGGAGCAACCGACCCGCGCGATCTGACCCGGCGCGACCACGGCGACCGCCGGCCCGACCTCGGCCACCTCGGCAGCACCGTCCCGGTCGTCGAGCGCGACCTCGTCACCGTCATCCAGGAGCGGCTCGAAGCGCTCGACCTCGAAGCCCGGCTGGAAGCGGCGAAGGACCGCTATGGCAAAAACTTCGTCGACGCCCGGCTGCCTCACGCGACCGGGACCAGGATCCGCCAGATCGATCCGACGGTGGTCCTCCGCACCCCGCTCGCCGTCGGTGAGCAGCTCTACCCCGCGGGCTTCGAGGTCAATCCGCTGCATCACATGCCGGGCCGGCTCCGGGTGGTCGTCATCGACGCCACCGATGCGGCTCAGGTCGAGCACGCCGCGACGCTGCTGGACCCGTCCGTCCCCACCACGGTCGTCTCCGACCGCCTCGCCAGCTGGCGCGAGCACCTGGCGGCCGAGCAGCGGCTGCGCCGGCGGATTCATCTGCTGACCCGCCGGATCGCCGACCGCCTCGGGCTCGAAGCGGTGCCTTCGGTCGTCGAGGTCGCCGGTGATCGGCTGGTCGTCACCGAGCATGTCGTCGAGGCGGACCCGTGACCAGGATCGGCGGTGCCGCCATCGCGCTGTTGCTCGCTGCATCGGCCGTCGCCCGGCCGCTCGACCCGCGCGAGCTCGCCTGCCACGACAGCGGCCTCTTCACCGGTGGCATCGTCACCGACATCTGCTGGGACTGCCTGTTCCCGATCCGTATCGGCGGCCTCACCATCGCCGGCTCGGCCGACGACGTCCCGCCCAACGCCAACACCGACCTCGTCTGTGTCTGCAATACCGGCGGGCTGCCGCAGGTCGGCCTGTCGATGGGCTTCTGGGAACCGGCGCGGCTGATCGAGCTGGTCCGCACCCCCGGCTGCTCGCCGGTCCTCGGCGGTGCGGTGCTGCCGAGCTTCAACCCGCTGCAGCTCGGCTCCCACGGCGACCTCACCAACCGCGGCGACAGCTCCAGCTTCTACCACTACCACGTCTGGGGTTTTCCGCTGCTGGTCATGCTCGAGCTGATGCCGCTGAGCCCGTGCATGGACGACAACGCCGTCGACCTCGATCTGCTCTATCTCTCCGAGTACGACCCGACCTGGTCGAACGATCTGCTGTCGCTGATCGTGACGCCCGAGGCCGCTCTGTTCGCCAATCCCGCCGCGGCCGCGGCTTGTGCCGTCGACGCCGCCTCGGCCAATGCCGGAGCGCCGCTGGACGAGCTCTTCTGGTGCGCCGGCTCGTGGGGCAATCTCTACCCGCTCGGTGGCACCGTCACCGGTCACACTTCGATGCCGGCGGTGACCAGCCTCCTGGCCACCCGCGCCACGGCGGCGCTGCACCGCCGCGGCCTCGCCCGGCGCACCGTCGGCGACGACGCCGTCTGCCGCTCGCGCATCGAGCCTTTCCTGCCGAAGAGCCAGTATCGCTGGTCGATGCTCCACCCGATCCCCGAGGCGAACGCCAAGCACGTCACCGGTGCCTCGACCTTCCTCTGGGGCGAGTGGCGGAACGTCCCGGCGATCGGTGAGGACGCGGTCTACGTCCTCTGGCGCTGGCAGGATTGTTGTCTGTTGTTCTGAGCGGGTCGGCGAGGGAGCGGCACCATGCTTCGCGCACTCCGACAGCCCAAAGCGTCCGCCCCGATCGCCTGGCTCGTCGCCACCGCCCTGATCCTCGTCCAGACCCTGCCGCTCCACGCTGACGAGCTCGACGATGCCGGGGCCACCGGCCAGGCCTTCGGTCAGGACATCCTGCCGACCGACCCCGACGATCTCTCCGTCACCGATCCGGTCACCGGCCGTCTGACGCTCGTCCCCGGTACCGGCGACGAACTGGAGATCGGTCTCGACGAGCTGTTCCCCGGCGCCGACATCGGCACCATCGACGAGTTGCGCTCGCTCCAAGGCGATCTTGCCGCCACCGCCGAACGCGGGCGGTTGCAGCAGGAGGCACCCCACACCGGCGCCGGCAGTGACGAGGCGGTCGAGGCCTATGGCGTGTTCCTCGACAGCGGCGAACGTGGCCAGCCCGATCTGACCGACGATCCCGTCTGGGACCTGACCGGGGAGGTGCTCGCCGGTATCCCCGGCCTCACCGACAGCTTCGGCGACTGTGCCACGACCACCTCCATCCTGCCGACCAGCACGACTGCGCACGTGCCCGACCTCCGAACCTGCGAGCGGATCCTCACCCCGCCGGCGCTCTGCACCCTCACCCACGACTACGGCTTCGAGCTGGTGGCGGTCACCGGCGGTACCTACAGCGCCGAGAGCTGTGGCCCCGGTTGCCTCGACCTCTGGGTCGGCACCGTCGGCAACGACTACTGGAGCGGCGCCTGCACCGTCCACGAGGCGGCGATCACCCTCGACGTGCTGAACCCGGACGCGGTCATCAGCGCCACCCTCGACCGTGTCGTCTACGACGACCACCATCAGGTCTGGTTGGACGATAGCCTCGTCTGGCAGAGCCGCTGGGGGTTCCCGCCGGAGACCACGGGCCTCTGCGAGCGTGGCGCCTCCAACGACACGGGCCCCGCCGTCGACGTGACCGCCCGGTTCCGAGAGCAAGGTCGGCTCAGCTTCCGCAACCGCACCTCGGTCGCCGGTCTCGGTGAAGGCTACAGCCGCATCCGGCTGATCTACGATCCGGCCAAGGCGCTGGTCCGCAACGACTGGGGGCCGGCCGACTGTCTGGAGACGGCACGGCTCGTCGCCAACGGCGCCTGCACCGGCTCGGCCACGACCTTGGCCGGCCCGTCAGGCGAGAGCTGCATCAGGGTCGGCGGTGTCCCGCTCTGCCCGGAGCAGCTGCCGCTGCCGGACCCGAGCCTGCGGTCGCTGCTCCCGCCGCTGGCGACCAGCGTTCGCATCACCAGCGACTGCGCGCTGCGCGGTGGCTCGATGGGGTGCTGGCTCGATCCGAGCGGCGCGCTCCAATGCCCGACGACCACGCCCACCGTCCGCGACAGCTGCGGGCCCCTCGCGAACGACCCCTCTTGCGCCTTCGTCTCTGCCAGTTGCATCGACGGCGCCAGGCTCCCCGACGGCCGCTGCCTCGTCGCCGAGGACCGCTACGATTGCGGCTACGACGTGACCATCCCCTCGGCCGAGACCGTCACCGAGCTCTCTTGTGTCGGCGACGTCCGCTGCATGGGTGACGACTGCTTCGAGCCGCCGACGGAAAGCTCGACCGGCTTCGCCGAGGCCGTGGCCAAGCTGAAGGCGGCCCAGCTCGTCGCCATGGACGCCGACTGTTCCACCGGTGTCTGTGAGGTCTTCGCCGGCCGCGCCATGACCTGCAAGAAGGCCGTCGGCGGTATCGTCGACTGCTGCGACACGCCGGCCGGCATCAGCCTCTCCCAGTATCTCTCGCTGCTGTTCGCCGTGCAGGAGCTCGACGGGGCCATCCGCGCCCTCGACACGGCCCCCTTGCTGCGCGGTGCCTGGGAGACCCTCGCCGATCCCTTCATCATGACCTGGGACGCCGTCACCATGCCCTTCACCACCGTGCTGGAGACCGTCTCCGGCGCGACCGGTGCCGTCAGCCAGGCGGCATCCCAGGGCCTCTTCACCTTCGTCAGGCAGGCGCTCTACCACCAGACCGCCGAGTGGACCCTCGCCGCCTTCGGCGAGGGCGCCGTCACCGCGCTGTTCCAGTCGGTCAGCGCCGGCGAGCCGCTCCTCGTCGGTGGCGCCATCAACGGCTCGGCCGAGATCGCGCTCGGCGGCATCGTCGGCAGCGCAGTCTCCGTCGTCCTCGTCGCCTACACCATCTACGCGCTCACCAGCTTGCTCATCCAGCTGATCTGGCGTTGCGAGGAGGCCGAGTTCGAGCTCGGGGTCAATCGCGAGCTGAAGCAGTGCCGCTACAACGGCGCCTACTGCAACACCGAGCTCTTCGGCTGCTTCGACAAGCGCGAGAGCTACTGCTGCTTCGGCTCGCCGCTCTCACGCATTCTCCAGGAGCAGGCCCGCCCGCAGCTCGGGCTCGACTGGGGCACGGCCAAAGACCCTGAATGCCGGGCGCTCTCGATGACCGAGCTCGGCGCCATCGACTGGGACCGGGTCGATCTCGACGAGTGGCTCGGCATCCTCGCCAGCAGCGGCCAGATCCCCGACGTCACCCGGCTCGACCTCACCACCCTCACCGGCGAGGCTCGCTCGATCGGCCAGGCCATCCCCGGCATGCGCCCCGATGCCCTGACCCGGACCGAAGACCGGCTCGAAGGACTACCGGGCGACACGCTCGACGTCCGCAACGATGCTGCGGCCGAGCTCGGCACCGACACCGGTGCGGCCGGCGCCGGCGGCACCGCGCCGTGCCGGTTCGAACCCCGCACCGGCGCGCCCGTCGACGCCGGCGAGCTCGCCTTCGCAGAATGCCGCGCCTTCTGTGGCACCAGCGCTGTCAACCACCCCCGAGGCGCCCAGTGCCGCTTCGGTGCCGCCATCATCGACGTGGTCGAGTAAGGAGACGACGATGCAGCCGACCAAAGAAGTAGCCGACGCCGGGATCCGCCCCGTCGAGCCGTTTCTGGCGCGAGGCCTTACCGCCGCCGAAGTGGCCAAACTGCTCGGCCGCAGCCGCAGCTGGTTCTACGCCCACCGCGATCGGCTGGAAGCGGCGGGTTTCCCGAAGCCCAACCGCATCACGGGACGCTGGGACCGCCGCGCCGTCGACCGCTGGTGTGATCGTTTCGGCGGCGGTTGAGCTCTTCATGGTCTGGGCCGCGGCAGCCGATGATTCGTCCGCGCCTGGCCTCGACACTCCGGATCCGTCCACTGCAGACTTCGCCGGATCGTGGGAACATGTGTGGGGACGATCGAAAACTCAGAGAGAAAAATCTTTTGAATTCAGT
>JBCBSZ010000126.1:0-9382 GCA_039818945.1 Actinomycetota bacterium | reverse complement strand
ACATCCACACTCGCCGCGGAGGCTCACCCCTTCACGGACCCCCGCGGTCAACAACCTCCATGGCTCCTACACCTAGGCCAGCTGCTCCTCGACGAACGCCACTCCCTCGTCCCAGCTCACACCGAGCGCCAGCTGACGGCGGAGGCGGGTCAGCACCCGTTGGCGGTCGACGGTGAGCGCAGCGAGGAGCCGGTCGCCGCCGCGGTAGAGGGCGACGAGTGAGCCGTCGTCGTCGCGGTGCACGACCTCGATGTGGTCGGCGCCACCGGGCCAACCGGCGAGCTGCACCACGTGCTCGTACTGGTCGGACCAGAAGAACGGGATGCCGTCGTAGGGGAGCGCCTCGTCGCGGCCCTTCACGAGGTTCTCGGCCGCGCGCATGCCCTGCTCCATGGCGTTGGACCAGTGCTCGATCCGCAGCTCCTCGCCGTAGCGGGGGTGGGGCCACCGGACGACGTCGCCGGCGCCGACGACGTTCGGCCCGGCGAAGAGGTACTCGTCGCAGCGCAGCCCGTCGCTCAGCTGGAGACCGCTGCCCTCGAGCCAGTCGGTGGCCGGCGCGACCCCGATCCCGACCACGACGAGATCGGCGGCGATCTCGGTGCCGTCGTCGAGGCGGACGTGCTCGACCGAGTCGCGGCCCTCGATGGCCGCCACGCCGGTGCCGGTCAGCAGCGCCGTGCCGTGCGCGGCGTGCATCGCCGCCAGCTCGGCGCCCATCTCGGGGCCGACCGCTCGCTGCATCGGCACGTCGAGCGCCTCGACGATGGTGACCTCGCATCCCTGCGAGCGGGCGGAGGCGGCGACCTCGGCCCCGATGAAGCCGCACCCGATCACCACGGTGCGGGCCCGACGCTGGATGGCCCGACGGACGGCGATCGCATCGTCCAAGGTGCGGAGCAGGTGCACGCCGTCGAGATCGTGACCGAAGGGCAGCCGGCGTGCCGTCGAACCCGTTGCGACCACCAGCCCGTCGTAGCGGACCTCGTCACCACCGACCGTCAGTGTGCGACCAGCGACGTCGAGGGCGGTGGCGGGTGCGCCCAGGCGAAGGGTGACGCCGAGCGACTCGTAGTGCGCGGCATCGCGCAACATCGTGCCCTCCGGCTCGGTGTCGCCGGTCAGCACCTGCTTCGACAGCGGCGGCCGGTCGTAGGGGAGGTGCGGCTCGGCGCCGACGAGCACGAGCTCGCCCTCGTGGCCGGCGCGCCGGACCCCCTCGACCGCCCAGTGCCCGGCGAGGGACGCACCGACGACGACGATGCGGTCGCTCACGGCGAGACCACCGTCAGATGTTCGACTCGATCAGCTCGGAGCCCTCGTGCTGGAGCTCGACGTCGCGGTGCAACAGGATGCCGAGCAGGGCAGCGACCGCCGACGACCCGATGCCGACGAGCAGCGGGAAGGCGAGCAGGATGACGACGAGGACGATTGCTCCGGCCACGACTCCGACACTACTCGGCCGGCGAGAAGGCCCACGCCTCGACCTCGACGAGCGCTCCGAGCGGGAGGCCCGACACGGCGATGGCGGACCGGGCGGGGCGATGGTCGCCGAACGCCTCGACGTAGACCTCGTTGACCGCGGCGTAGTCCGCCATGTCGGTGAGGAAGACGGTCGTCTTCGTGACGTCCGACATCGACCCGCCGGCTCCCTCCAGCAGCTCGCGCAGGTTTGCCAGCGCCTGGGCGGCCTGCGCCGCGGGGTCGCCGTCGATCAGGTCGCCGTCGCGCAGCGCGATCTGCCCGGAGCAGACCAGCCAGTCGCCGGCGCGAACGATCGGGGTGTAGGGACCAACGGGACGGGTCATGGCAGCTCCAGCTCGGTCGGCAGCGACGGCGGACAGCCTCCCACCCGCCACAGCGCGGCAGCCACCGCGACGAACGCGGCGTCGCTGGCACGCACCGGCTCCCCCCGGTCGGTGTCGTCGATGACGACGTCGACGGGCCACAGGTCGGCCGGCCTCACGATCCCGAACGAGCGGATCGTGAGGTCGTGGACCTCGCCCTCGTCGTCGACCGTCAGCGCCTCGGACGTGACCCAGCCCAACGCCTGGTGCGCGGCGCCGATCACGTAGGACCGCACGACGACCTCGTCGAGCACGTCGCCGCAGGAGACCTCCACCCGGATGCGCCCCTCCACGATCTCGGCCACGGCCCTCCCCCCGCCCGGATCGGCGACCTCGACCGGACCGGCGGGGGTGAGCGCCGAGCCGAGCACCATCGCCTCGGCCCACCCCGCGGCCCGCAACGCCAACGACGTCGGTGGACCCGCGACATCGACCTCGACCACGTCGAGCTGCGGCGCCACCGTGGCGATCGCCGCGGAGATCCCGGGCGTCCGAGCGACGCGAAGCTGACCGCTGCCGTCGGCCCGGATGCCGCCGGCCACGGGCGGCCGCTTCGGTCCGCGCCGGACGGTCGCCTCGCGCGGCAACAGGACCCGCACGGCGCGACCGTGCTCGTCGGCGAGACGACGGGCGACGGCGCCGACCTCGGAGTCGACCTTGGCCCCGAAGGCACCCCCGTTGGCCAATGGTGGCGCGGGCGTGCCGCCGGGTTCGCACCAAGAGGCGTCGGGTTCGAGGTAGCCGGGCTCGACCCAGGTGGTGCGGAGGGTCGCGGCCCACTCGCCGGCCGGCACGTCGATCGGCCACGAGATCGGCAGCGTGGTGCGCCGACCCTGGACCTTGCTCGCCGCCTCCTGCGCCTCGTGCAGCGACTCGGCGACGACCCAGCCGCCGTCGGCGTCGGGCAGCGCGACCAGCGCGTCGGCCGGAGCGGTGTCGTCGGCGAACCCGGCCCGGCCGAGCGCGACGTCCGGTTCGACCCGCTGGGGGATGCCTCCCTCGATCGTGGCCCGGCGGTCTGCGGCACGGAGATCGCGTTCGCCGGAGCGCTCGGGGAGATCGAGCGCAGCCTCGACGATGGTCTGCCACCCGGTGCAGCGACACAGGTGGGCGGCGAGGGCCCGCTCGACCGCGACGTCGTCGACGCGGTCCCCCCGCTTGGCGCGGAGTCCCTCGAGCCGCACGATGATGCCCGGGGTGCAGAATCCGCACTGGCTGGCACCGTTGGCGCAGAAGGCCTCGGCCCAGCCGTCGCGCACGTCCGAGTCCAACCCGTCGACGGTCCTGACCGACCGACCGGCGATGCGGCGCACGGGCGTGACGCACGCGACCCGCGGCGCGCCGTCGACCAGCACCGTGCAGCACCCGCACTGACCCTGCGGGCTGCACCCGTCCTTCACCGAGCGGACCCCGAGCTGCTCGCGCAGCGCGACGAGCAGGTTGGTCCCGAGATCCGGCACCTCGACGGTCCGGCCGTCGAGCTCGAATGCGATCGTCGCCACGTCGACGCTCCGTCGGGTCGGGAACCCCGGGAACCGGGACGCGCCGAGGATAGGTTGACGCTGCGATGAGACCGACGATCGACCGACGCACCTTCCTCATCGGGGCCGGTGCCACGACCGTGCTGGCCGCCTGCGGGAGTGGTGGCGGCGGTGGCTCCTCGTCCGACGAGGCCCAGCTGTTCGCCGCCCGGTTCTCACCACCGCGGACGCTCGCCGCCGACGGCACGCCGCAGCGCTCGGTCTGGGGCATCGCCGACCAGCGCGGGCCGTTGCAGCTCGAGGACGTGCCCGAGCGGGTCGTCTTCGCCATCGCGCAGGACGGCGAGCTCGTCGTGCCCCGCGTCGACGTGGCGGTCCGAGCCGACGGCCTCCCCTTCCCCTACTACCCGGTGCGCACGACCTTCCCGGCCGCGGGCATCTACGACCTCGAGATGAGCTGGAACGGCGGCGCGGTCCAGTCGGTGGTGCAGGTCTTCACACCGGAGGAGGTCCCGCTGCTGGGCCCCGGCGACGCGGTGCCGGCGGTCGAGACACCGACCGTCGACGACGCCCGCGGCGTCGATCCGATCTGCACGCGGGGCGAGATCTGCCAGTTCCACGAGCAGACGCTCGCCGAGGCGCTCGAGGACGGGCTCCCGACGGTCCTGATCGTCGGCACGCCGGGCTTCTGCCAGACGGCGGTGTGCGGGCCGATGCTGCAGCTCGTCATCGAGCAGCACGAGGCCCGCGGCGGCGCCTTCAGCGCGGTGCACGGTGAGGTCTACGACGACCCGCAACTCCTGCGCGAGAACACCGCCGTGACCACCGAGGTCATGGATGCGATGGGCCTCACCGAGGCCGGCTTCGAGCCCTCGGTCTTCCTCATCGACGCCGACGGGATCATCGTCGAGCGGCTCGACAACGTCGTCGACCGGTCCGAGCTGAGCGAGTCGATCGACGCCCTCCTGGCGTGACCCGGTGCGGCGGGTCTCGGTGGTGGGGAACTCGGGGTCGGGCAAGTCGACGCTCGCCCGGCGCATCTCGGACGCGATCGGTGTCGAGCGCCACGAGCTCGACGCGATCCAGCACCAACCCGACTGGACACCGATCGATCCGCCCGAGTTCCTTCGCCGCGTCGAGGCGATCGCAGCGGGCGAGGGATGGGTGGTCGACGGCAACTACCGCGAGGTGGTGGTGGAGGGACCGGTGTGGGAGCGGGCCGACACGATCGTCTGGCTCGACCTCCCCCGTCGCACCGTGATGCGCCAGGTGATCTGGCGCACGGTCAGCCGCGGCATGCGATGCCAGGAGCTCTGGAACGGGAACCGCGAGTCGCTGCGGAACCTGCTGTCGTGGGACCCGGAGCGGTCGGTGGTCCGGTGGGCCTGGACGCAGCACGGGAAGTACCGCCGCCGCTACGGCGCCGCCATGGCGTCACCGCCGCACGAGGGGGTGCGCTTCGTCCACCTCACGAGTCACGCCGAGGCCGACCGCTGGCTGGCCTCGATCGGCGACGGCGCTAGCTGAAGCTGGACCCGCAGCCGCAGGTGCGGCTGGCGTTGGGGTTGTCGATGGCGAACCCGGCGCCCATCATCCCGTCCTTGAAGTCGAGCGTGGCGCCGTCGAGCAGCTGGGCGCTGGTCGGGTCGACCGCCACCTCGATCGGGCCGTAGGAGGTGACGACGTCGTCGTCGGCCCGCTCGGTGTCGAAGAACATCTCGTAGGAGAAGCCGGAACACCCACCGGGACGCACGGCGACGCGCAGGAACAGCTCCTCGTCGCCTTCGGCGTCGATGAGCTCCTTGACCTTGGTGCTGGCGCTGTCGGTGACGGTGATCACGGCGTGGTCCTCCTTGGTGCTCTGTGGGAAACGCTATCGACCGGACAGGACCGCACGGCAAGCCGGGCGGTCGGCGAACGTGTTGAACTCGGTGACGACGGAGTCGCCGCACCGCTCGACGAGACCCTCGACCATCCCCTGGTGCAGCGCGCACACGAGCTCGGGATGCTCGGCCGCCACGTCACCGAACGGGCAGTGGGCGAAGGCCACCGAGGCCACCTCGGACTCGCCGTCGGCGTCCGGCGCCGTGGCGAGCGCCGGATCGAAGCCGAACTCGCTCGACGACGCCACGAGGGCCGCCACGGCGCCGTCGCCGCGGTCGTACCGTTCGGCGTCGGCCCGGCCCTGCTCGCGGCCGACCTCGATCGCGTCGTCGGCGGCGGCGCCGGCGGCGCGGGCGGTCGCGGCCAACATCTCGGCGAGCCTCGGGAAGCTCGGCGCCTCGAGCCCGAGCGCCGGTGCGTCGGGAGCCAGGAAGTAGCGGTGCTGGGGCCGACCGACCCCGCTGCTGTGCGACTCGTAGCGGACCAGCCCGACCTCGCGCATGCGCTCGAGGTGGGGGCGGACGGTGTTGGCGTGCAGGCCGAGCGCCTCGGCGATCTCACCGGTGGAGCACGGGCGCGGCGAGCGGGCGAGCTCGAGGTAGATGGCGTAGCGGGTGTTGTCGCCCAGCGCCTTCAACAGCGCGAGGCGGCCCTCGCCCGGCTCACCGGGAGCGGCGCGCTGGGCGTCGGCAGCGAGTCGTCGGGCCACGAGCGGCATTTTACACGGTCGGGACGAGTAAAATACCCCCGTGCCCCCGACGACGCCCTCCTCCGAGCCGGCCCCGCCCGCCGAACCGACCGCCGCCACGCCCGACGACGTGATCGGCATCCTCCGCGGCGTGCTCGACCCCGAGCTGGGCAACAACATCGTCGACCTCGGGATGGTCCGCGGCGCCGAGCTCGTCGACGGCACCGCGCACATCACGATCGCGCTCACCACGGCCGGGTGCCCGCTGCGGGCGCAGATCATGAAGGACGTCAAGGGCCGGGTCCTGACGCTGCCCGGCATCGCGAAGGTCAAGCTCCACTGGGACGTCCTGAACCAGGAGGAGAAGGCCCGGGTCATGGAGCGGGCGCGAGCCCACGCCCGCGAGGGCGCCGACCCGACCGAGGTGCCCCTCACCGCGCGGGTGCTCGCCATCGCCTCCGGCAAGGGCGGCGTCGGCAAGTCGTCGCTCACCACCAACCTCGCCGCCGAGCTGGCCCGACGGGGCTTCACCGTCGGGGTGCTCGACGCCGACATCTGGGGCTTCTCGGTGCCCCGCATGATCGGCGTCGGTGAGCGGCTCGAGGCCGAGCTCGTCGACGGCAACGACCGACCGATGATCCGGCCGATCGAGCGCGAGGTCGGCACGGGCCTGCTCAAGGTCGTGTCCACCGGCCTCCTCGTCGAGGACGAGGGCACGGCGCTGATGTGGCGGGGGCTGATGCTGGCCAAGGCCGTCGAGCAATTCCTCAAGGACGTGCACTGGGGCGAGCTCGACTACCTCCTGATCGACATGCCGCCGGGCACCGGCGACGTGCAGATGGCCCTGGCCCGCATGCTCCCCCAGGCCGAGATGCTCGTGGTCACGACGCCGGCGATCGCGGCGCAGCGGGTGGCCGTCCGCGTCGCCGACATGGCCCGCCGCAGCCACATGCCACTGCTCGGGGTGATCGAGAACATGAGCGCGTTCGAGACACCCGACGGACAGCGCTGGCCCCTCTTCGGCGAGGGCGGCGGGCAGTCGCTCAGCAACGAGCTCGACATCCCGCTGCTGGGCTCGGTCCCGTTGGAGCCGACCGTCTCGGCCGGGGCCGACGCCGGCGAGCCGGCGGCGATCACCGCGAGCGGCCGAGCGGTCGAGGCCATCCACGCGATCGTCGACGACCTCGTCGAGCACATCGCGCCGCCGGTCGAGATGGAGGGCTGCACGGCCCGCCTGCTCGCCTCGGTCGAGGCGGCGCTCGACGGCGCCTGACCAGCGAGTTCGGCATAGCAGCGACCGCTCCCGGTGGCGATGCGGACCCCGGAGCCCCCGCCCCGTTTGGTACACACTGGTCCATGCGCTCGCGAGCTCTCGTCCTGCTCTTGTCCGTCACCATGGTCGCGGCCGCCTGCGGCGGCGACAGCGACGACGGCGAAGAGGTCACCACACAGGAGACCGGCACCGAGACCACCACCGAGGCGCCGGACGGCTCCGAGCCCGACGACGGCACGACCGAGACCACGGCGGCGGCCGGTGGGCCGACCGTGCGCGAGCTCTCCGACCTCGACCAGGTCGTCGTCCAGATCGTCGCCCAGGGCAGCTTCGTCGACCCGCAGGAGGGTCTGCGCCTCAACGCCGCCGGGTCCGGGTCCGGCTTCCTGATCGACCAGTCCGGCCTCGTCGTCACCAACAACCACGTCGTGACCGGTGCCGCCACGCTCGAGGTCTTCGTGAACGGCGAGTCGCGCAACGCCTCGCTCGTGGCGTCGTCGGAGTGCTCCGACCTGGCGGTCATCGACCTCGAGGGCGAGGGCTACCCGGCGCTCGACTGGTACACCGACCCGATCGACGTCGGCCTGCAGGTCTTCGCCGCCGGCTACCCCCTCGGCGATCCCGAGTTCACGCTCACCAGCGGGATCGTCTCCAAGGCGAACACCGCCGGCGACAACCGTGGGCCTCGGTCGATGCGGTCATCGAGCACGACGCGAGCATCAACCCCGGCAACTCCGGCGGCCCCCTCGTCGCCGAGGACGGCCGGGTGGTCGCCGTCAACTACGCCGGCCTGCGCGACACCGGGCAGTTCTTCGCCATCGGCCAGGACACCGCGGTCGGCGTCGTCGAGCGGCTCATCGCCGGCGAGCCCGTCGACTGGATCGGCATCAACGGCGAGGCGATCGTCTTCGACGACGGCACCAGCGGGATCTGGGTCGCCGCCGTCGAGTCCGGATCGCCGGCATCGGCCACCGGCATCCAGGCGGGCGACATCATCACCCGGATGGAGGGCCTCGTCGTGGGCACCGACGGCACGATGCGCGACTACTGCGACATCCTGCGGACCCGCGCGAACAACGCGGTGGCCATCGAGGTGCTGCGCTTCGAGACCGAGGAGGTGCTGACCGGCGAGATCAACGGTGCGCCGCTCACGCAGTCGTTCTCGTTCGCCCAGGAGCTCGGAACCGAGACCCCGGACGCACCCGGCGGCGCCTACGACTACGTCACGATCACCGACGACACCGGTCAGCTGATCGTCGACGTGCCGGCGCAGTGGTCCGACGTCGACGGTCGCCCGATCGACGTCGACACCACCCTCGACGTCCGTGCGGCCAGCAGCCTGCAGGACTACGCCGACTTCTACGACACCCCCGGCGTGCAGTTCACGGCCAGCGTCGCCCCCGAGTTCCTCAACGCCACGCCGGGCGCCCTGCTCGACTCGGTCACGACCTGGAGCGGCGGGTGCACGTTCATCGAGCGGGCACCGTTCGACGACGGCATCTACTTCGGCGAGTTCGACTTCTTCCAGAACTGCGGCGGCGGCAACGCGAGCGCCGTGGTGGTGGCGGTTCAGCCGGCCGATGGCGCCTACGCCGTGCTGCTCGCCGTGCAGGTGGTCTCCGACGCCGACCTCGAGGCGGCCGACCGCATCCTTCGGAGCTTCTTCGTCGACCTCGGCGGCTGAGGGAGCCGTCAGCCCTGGGCCCGCAGGGCCTCGTCGTAGCCGTCGTCACCCGGAAGCAGGATGCGGATCCCCGCACCGCCCCGGGCGAGGTCCTCGGCGGGCACCTCGGTGACCACCGGCAGCATCGTCGGCACCTCGTCGATCGCCGCTGCGGCGGCGAGGACCTCGTCGGCGGTGTCGAAGCGACCGATCGCCTGCAGGTTGCGGATGGTCGGCAGGATCATGTCGAGCTCGCCCCGCTCGTGCGCCGCGAGGGCGTCGGACGGACGGGTCCACAGCGAGGCGACCGTCTCGGCATCGTCGTGGAGCGGCTCCTGCTCGGCCGGGGCCCGGCACACGAAGAACCGGGTGTCGTACCGGCGGGGCGGACCCTTCGGCGTGATCCAGTGGCTGAAGTAGTGCAGCTCGTCGACGGCCGGGATGAGCCCCTCGGCCCGGCACACCTCGGCGAGTCGGACGCGGCCGGCGTCGACATCGGCCCGGTGGCCGTCGAAGCGCGCCTCGACCTCACCGTCGGCGAACGAG
>JBCBSZ010000125.1:0-9954 GCA_039818945.1 Actinomycetota bacterium | reverse complement strand
CGGCCGCGTCGCAGGCGCCCGGCGCGGCGGAGCCGCCGACCAGCGCCGAGGACCTGCGGAGGAGGGCGGGGTTGGGGTCCCCGCCCGGGTCGGGAGGCTCAGAGCCCGTAGGCGATGCGGGTCATGCGGTCGCGGATCGCCGTGGGCACCAGCGGGTTGAGCGCGTCGAGGGCCATGGCGTCGGGGCCGACGAGGTAGCGGGCCCGGGGCCGTGAGCTCTCGATGGCCTTGGCGACCGTCGTGGCCACCGAGCCGGGGTCGCCCATGGCCCACGTCGACCGCTCCAAGGTCTGGCGGGCACGGCCGAAGGCCGCGTCGTAGCCCTGGCCGGCGTAGCGCTCGGCGTCGCGGTCGAGGTCGTCGAAGATGTTGGTTCGGAAGAAGCCCGGCTCGACGAGGACGACGTGGATGCCGTCGCCGGCGACCTCCTGGCGGAGCGCGTCGGAGACCGCCTCCAGGCCGTGCTTGGCGCCCTGGTACCAACCGGTCATCGGCTGCGTGATCCGTCCGAGGATCGACGAGATCATGATCACGTGGCCGCCGCCCAGCTCGCGCTGGTGCGGGATGGCCAGCCGGGCGAGGCGGATGGGCGCCATCAGCATCGTCTCGACCAGGTGGGCGGCGTCCTCGTCGGCCACCAGCTCGACGGGGGCCGACATGCCGTAGCCGGCGTTGTTGACCAGCGCGTCGGGTCGGATCTCGTGGATCACCTCCGCCCCGCGGTCGGGGTCGACGACATCGAGGATGCGGTGCTCCATCGTCACGCCGGCCTCGTCGGCCGCCTCGTGGAGCGACGCGGCCTTCTCCTCGGACCGGACCGTCCCCACGACGCGGTGTCCCCGGCCGGCCAGCTCGATCGCCGTGGCCAGGCCGAGCCCGGAGTTGGCGCCGGTCACCAGGCAGGTTCGTTCGCTCATCGCCGCTCCCTCGAATTCCCCACCACAGAGCATGGTGGATGCCTTCGGGTCCGGGCGAGGTCGCCGGTAGGATCGACGGTTCCTTTGTCCACGAAGGAGCGCAGCGAGCCGGTGTCCCACGACTCCTCCGGTCCCGTCGCCGACGGGACGACCGACGGCGCGGACCGACGCGGTGCCGAGGGCCCGAGCGAGCTCGAGCTCGAGCAGCGCCACGTCGATCGGGCCTACGAGGCGCTCGATCAGGCGCGCGAGCGCGCGCTGGGCCTCCGGTCGATGGTCGAGGTCGGTCGGGGCGGCACCAACCAGGCCCGGGTCGAGGCCGACGCCATCGAGGACTCGATCCGCGACCGGCTCGCGAGCCTCGAGCTCGGCGACGCGGCGCTGGTCTTCGGGCGGATCGACACCGCCGACGACGTCTTCCACATCGGGCGCATCGCCGTCTCCGACGACGCTCAGGAGCCGCTCGTCGTCGACTGGCGGGCGCCGGTGGCCGAGCCGTTCTACCGGGCCACGGGCCGCGACTCGATGGGCCTGAGCCGCCGCCGTCACTTCAGCACCCGGGGTCGGCTCATCCTCGGCCTCGAGGACGAGCTGTTCGGCGACGGGCACCTCGGGTCCGAGATCCGTGGCGAGGGCGCGCTGCTGGCCGCCCTGGAGCAGGCCCGCACGGGTGAGCTGGGCGACATCGTCGGCACGATCCAGGCCGAGCAGGACGAGATCATCCGCTCCGAGCTCCGGGGCACGCTGATCGTGCAGGGCGGTCCGGGCACCGGCAAGACCGTCGTGGCCCTGCACCGGGCGGCCTACCTCCTCTACACCCACCGCTTCCCGCTCGAGGGTCAGGGCGTGCTGGTCATCGGACCCAACCGCCTGTTCCTCCGCTACATCCAGCGGGTCCTGCCGTCGCTCGGCGAGGCCGGCGCCGAGCTCGCCGTGCTGGCCGACCTGGTGGCCAGCCACGTCCCGCCCGGTACCGGGGGCCGCTCCGATCCGCCGTTGGCCCACCGCACCAAGGGCGACCTCCGCATGCGTCGGGTGCTGCGCCGAGCGGTGCGCGACCGGCAGCGCCAGCTGCGCGACGACCTCGTCGTCGACTTCGGCGTCCAGCGCCTCCGGCTGCGGGTGGATCGCTCGGCCGAGATCGTCGCCGATGCCCGCCGTCGGTTCCGGTTCCACAACGCCGGCCGCAAGGCCGTCGAGGAGCAGTTCTTCGAGGCGCTCGCCGCCAGCGCCCGGCGCGACGTCGACCTCGCCGAGGTGCGTCGCCGGACCCGTCGGTTGCCCGAGGTCCGCGCCGCGCTCGAGTGGATGTGGCCGGTGCTCACGCCGGCCGAGTTGCTCCACGACCTGTTCGGCTCGGCGGCACTGCTCCGCTCGGCGGGGCGCAAGGACCTGACCGACGACGAGGTCCGCGCCCTGCACCGCGACCGGGTCGACGACCTCGTGAACGCCCGTTGGACCGACGCCGACCTGCCGTTGCTCGACGAGGCCGACCGCCTGCTCGGCCCGCGTCCCGAGCAGCAGCGCGACGTCTGGGAGCCCCGCACCTACGGCCACATCGTCCTCGACGAGGCCCAGGATCTCTCGCCGATGGCGCTGCGCATGATCGGCCGCCGCTCCCTGAACGGCTCGATGACGATCGTCGGCGACATCGCGCAGGCCACGGCACCCGGCGCCGCCGACGGTTGGGACGAGCTGGTCCGCCACCTCGGCACCGAGGCGAGCAGTCGCCGGGCCGAGCTCACCATCGGCTACCGGATCCCGGCTGCGCTCATGAGCCCGGCCACGGCGGTGCTCCGGGCCGCCGAACCCAACCTGGCGCCACCGCGGGCGGTGCGCGAGTCCGGCGATCCGCCGGTCGGGCTCCGGCTCGGCCCCGGCTCCGATCTCGCCACGGTCGTGTCGCGCGAGATCGAGCAGCTCGGGCAGGGCCAGATCGCCGTGATCGCCGCCGAGGGCCGTGTCGACGACGTCTCCGCCGCCCTCACGGCGGTGGGGATCGAGCACGCCCGCGTCGGACAGGGATCACGGCTCGATCAACCCGTCGCCGTCGTGCCGGTCCGGCTGGTGAAGGGCCTCGAGGTCGACGTCGCGGTCGTGGTCGAACCGGCCGAGATCGTCGGCGATGGCGAGCGGGGCCTGCGCGCCCTCTACGTGGCCCTCACCCGGGCGACCCGCCGGCTCGTCGTCGCCCACGAGCTGCCGCTGCCACCGGTCCTCGACGGCGCCGTGGTGCCCGCCTCGGGCTGATACCTGTCCCGGTCGGGGACCCCAACCCCGCCCTCCTCCGCAGGTCCTCGCCGCCGGTCGGCGGCTGCGCCGCGTCGTGCGGCTGCGGCGCGGCCGTGAGCGCCGCTCCTGAGCACGGGCCCGACGTCCGCGGTCGTCAGTCGCGAGCGAAGATGGCGGCGTCGGTGGCGAACGCCTTGAACTCCAGGGCGTTGCCCGACGGGTCGCGGAGGAACATCGTCGACTGCTCGCCGGGTTCACCGGCGAAGCGGGTGTGTGGCTCGACGACGAACGAGGTGCCGGCCGCACGCAGGCGGTCGGCGAGCTCGCCCCACGCGGGCGGTGACAGGAGCAGGCCGAAGTGCGGAACCGGAACGTCATCCCCGTCGACGGGCGTGCTCGCCCGATCGCCGGCGCCCTCGGCGAGGTGGGCCACGAGCTGGTGCCCGTGGAGGTCGAAGTCGACCCAGCGCTCGCTCGACCGACCCTCAGGGCAGCCGAGGACGTCCCCGTAGAACCGGCGCGCTGCGGCGAGGTCGTCGACCGGGATCGCGAGGTGGAAGCGAGGTCGGTCCATCGTCGGCACCGTAGTGCCGGGGTCGCCGCACTCGTGGCGGCCGTGCTGCTGCTCGCCGCGTGCGGTGACGCCGACGACGATGACGCCGCCGCGACGACCACCACGGCCGCGGTCGAGACCACGGTCGCCCCCGAGGCGACGGCGGCCACCGTCGCCCCGCCGGTCGAGGAGCAGCTGTTCCCCGACATCCTCGAGGCCGAGCTGACCCCGTCGGGCGACGGCGTGTTCACGGTCGCTGCGACCGTCTCGTCGCCGTACGACACCCCGGAGCGCTACGCGGACGCCTGGCGCGTCGTGGCGCCGGATGGCACGGTGCTGGGTGTGCGAGAGCTCGCCCACGACCACCAGAACGAGCAGCCCTTCACCCGGCAGCTCACCGGCGTGGAGATCCCGGCCGAGGTCGACGAGGTCACCATCGAGGGCCGCGATCAGGTGTCGGGCTGGGGCGGGGGCACCGTGACCGTGCCGGTGCCCGAGGGCTGAGCGAGGCGTGTCGGAGTTCGGCGTCGGCCCGGAGGACTGGATCGAGTTCGATCTCGACCAGCTCGCCCACGACCAGCGCCAGCGGGTCCTGCACCTCCTCGACGAGCACCGCCTGGCCGTCGAGACGATGCTCGGCGGCGACTTCGACGTCGACGTCGATCCCGACGGTGAGATCACGCTGCGCTGCGGCGGCGTCGAGGTGGCCCGGGCCGAGCGGACCAACGCCGACCGGCTCATGGTGACCCGCTACCCGGCGCCCGACGGGCCGCTGTAGCGGTCAGCCCGCGGTCAGCTCCTGGGCGCGGGACACGAGCAGCTCGACGACGGCGCTGGTCGTGTCGAGGTCCGGGGTGGCCTCCTCGGCGAAGTGCGAGACCACGAGGACGTAGGGGCCGACCCGGGCGAACACGTCGTGGCTGTCGCCGCCGACGGCGAAGCTCGACTCCTCGACCACGGCGGAGCTCTGGGTGGCAGCGATCTCGGCGCCGTCGACGGTGAGGTCGAGCGGCCCGGTGGTGAAGGTGCCCTCGGAGTCCTCGAAGGTGAGGTCGCAGTCCGCCGAGTCGGCGACCAGGCGACCGAAGGTCCGTTCGAGGCCCGGGTCGTCGAAGCGCAGCACGGCGACCACCATGATCGGGCCGGCGAAGCCGCCCTGGGTGAAGCCGGTCTGGACGGCCGCGACCGGATCCTCGAGGTCACCGGCGGGACCGAGCCCGCACGGGCTGGCGAGGAGCACGTCGGCGCCGACCTCCCCGAACCCGAGATCGGCGATGAACGGGTCCTCGTCCCAACCGTCGGGGAGGTCCGAGACGAGTGGGAGGATCGCCTCGACGTCGGCTCGGTCGACCGGCGGCTCGGGGTCGTCGGCAGTCGGGGGAGTCGGTTCCGGCGGCGGGGCGCTCTCGAGCGCGTCGACGCTCCCCTCCAGCTCGGCGATGCGCTCGTCGCGCTCGTCGAGCTGGTCGTTCAACGCAGCGAGCTCCGCCCGGAGCTCGTCGAGCTCCTCGCTCGAGGAGTCCGACGTACATGCGGCCACCACGCCCACCGTGAGGATGACCACCACCAACCGCGCCCACTGTGACATGACGGTGAGCGTAGGTGGCGGGAGCGCCAGGTCGTGACGACACGGAGGGTGGCTGCGACACCCCTCCCTAGGCTGGTCCCATGGCCCCCGTCAACCCTCTCGCCGGCTTCTCTCCGGTGGTGCGGGAGTGGTTCACCACCACCTTCGCCGAGGCCACGCCGCCACAGGCGGCCGGCTGGCCGGCCATCGGCCGGGGAGACAACGTCCTCATCACCGCCCCCACCGGGTCGGGCAAGACCCTCGCCGCCTTCCTGGCCGGTCTCGACCGGCTGGTGACCGACGAGGTGCCCGAGAACGACCGGCGCTGTCGCATCCTCTACCTCTCGCCGTTGCGGGCCCTGGCGGTCGACGTCGAGAAGAACCTGCGGGCGCCGCTGCGGGGCATCGCGCTCGCCGCCGAGCGGCTGGGCATCGACGTGCACGAGCCCTCCGTCGGCATGCGCACCGGCGACACCGACCAGCGCGAGCGACAGCGCCTGGTCCGCCACCCGCCCGACCTCCTCATCACGACGCCCGAGTCGCTGTTCCTCATGCTCACGTCGAAGGCGCGCGAGACCCTGCGCAGCGTCGACACGGTGATCATCGACGAGATCCACGCCGTCGCGGCCACCAAGCGAGGTTCGCACCTCGCCGTCTCGCTGGAGCGGCTGGCCGAGCTCACCGATGCGCCGTTCCAGCGCATCGGGCTCTCGGCGACCCAGCGTCCGCTCTCGGAGATCTCCCGCTTCCTCGGCGGCTACGCCGCGCCGGGCGAGCCGCGGCCGGTGACCATCGTCGACGAGGGCAGCCGCAAGCCACTCGAGGTCGAGGTGGTGGTGCCGGTCGAGGACATGTCGTCGTTGGGCGAGCGCGAGGAGGACCGAGGCGGCGACCCCACCTTCGAACCGCCCCGCTCGTCGATCTGGCCGGCCATCCACCCCCGCCTGCTCGAGTTGATCCTCGCCCACCGCACCACCCTGGTGTTCTGCAACTCGCGCCGGCTGGCCGAGCGGCTCGCCACGAGGCTCAACGAGCTGCACGTCGGCGGCGAGAACCGAGCCGGAGAGCAGGACGGTCGCAGCGCGCCCGACGGCGAGGAGCTGGTCAAGGCACACCACGGGTCGCTGTCGCGGGAGCAGCGGCTCGCCCTGGAGGACGACCTCAAGGCCGGACGGCTGCGGGCGCTGGTCGCCACCAGCTCGCTGGAGCTGGGCATCGACATGGGCGCGGTCGACCTGGTCGTGCAGGTCGAGTCGCCGGGCGCGGTGAGCCGGGGCCTGCAGCGCATCGGCCGCGCCGGCCACCAGGTCGGCGTCCCGAGCAAGGGGTCGATCTTCCCCAAGCACCGCGGCGACCTGCTCGAGGCCGCGGTCGTCGTGCGCCGCATGCTCGACGGCGAGATCGAGCACATGCACTACCTCCGCAACCCGCTCGACGTGCTGGCCCAGCAGATCGTGGCCATGTGCTCGGTCGAGGAGTGGGACGTCGCCGAGCTGCTCGGCGTGCTGCGGCGGTCGGCTCCGTACGCCGAGCTGTCCGAGGAGGTCGCCGGCTCGGTGCTCGACCTGCTCGCCGGGCGCTACCCGTCCGAGGAGTTCGGCGAGCTGCGCCCCCGCGTCGTGTGGGACCGGGTCGAGGGCCGGGTCAGGGCCCGCGACGGCGCCGCCCGCCTGGCGGTCACCAACGCCGGCACCATCCCCGACCGCGGCCTCTACGGCGTGTTCCTCCCCGACGGCCGCCGGGTCGGCGAGCTCGACGAGGAGATGGTCTACGAATCCCGGGTCGGCGAGACGTTCCTGCTCGGCGCGACCACCTGGCGGATCGAGGACATCGGCTTCGACCGGGTGACGGTGACGCCCGCGCCGGGCCAGCCGGGCAAGATGCCGTTCTGGCACGGCGACAAGCCCGGCCGCCCGCTCGAGCTCGGCCGTGCCCTCGGCGCGTTCGCCCGCGAGACCGTCGACCTCGACCGCACCGACGCGCTCGACCGGCTCGAGACCGAGCACGGCCTCGACGGGTGGGCCGCCAACAACCTGCTCGACTACCTCGCCGAACAGCGTGCGGCCACCACGGCGCTGCCCGACGACCGCACGATCGTCATCGAGCGCTTCCGCGACGAGATCGGCGACTGGCGGGTGTGCGTGCTCAGCCCGTTCGGCGCCCAGGTCCACGCCCCGTGGGCCATCGCCGTCCAGGCCCGGTTGGAGGAGCAGTACGGCGAGCCGGTCGAGCTGCTGTGGTCCGACGACGGCATCGTCATCCGCCTCCCCGAGGCCTACGACCAGCTCCCGCTCGACGAGCTGCTCATCGATCCCGACGAGATCCACGACGACGTCGTCGCCCAGCTCCCCAACACGGCCATGTTCGCGTCGCGCTTCCGCGAGGTCGCCGGTCGGGCGCTGCTGTTGCCGCGGCGCCGTCCTGGTCAGCGAACGCCGCTGTGGCAGCAGCGGCAGCGGGCCGCCGATCTCCTCCGGGTGGCGTCGAAGTACCCGTCGTTCCCGATGCTGCTCGAGACCACCCGCGAGTGCCTCCAGGACGTCTTCGACGTGCCCGCGCTCACCGGGCTGCTCCGCGACCTGCGGGCCCGCAAGGTCAAGGTGGTCAGCGTCGACACCGACCAGGCGTCCCCGTTCGCGCAGAGCCTGCTGTTCGGCTGGATCGGCGCCTACATGTACGAGGGTGACGCCCCGCTCGCCGAGCGCCGGGCGGCGGCGCTGGCTCTCGATCGCGACCTGCTCAACGACCTGCTCGGGGCCGAGGAGCTGCGCGAGCTGATCGACCCGGAGGCGCTCGACTCGCTCGAGCTCGAGCTGCAGTGCCTGGCCGAGGGACGTCGGGCCCGCGACGTCGACGAGATCCACGACCTGCTCCGCCGGCTCGGCGACCTCTCGACCGCCGAGGTCGCCGCCCGGTCCGAGGTCGACGACGTCGAGGCCGCCCTCCGGGCCTTGGCCGAGGAGCGCCGCGCCATCGCGGTGCGCATCGGTGGCGACGACCGCTGGGCCGCCGCCGAGGACGCATCGAGGTTCCGCGACGCCATCGGCTGCGCGCTGCCCGTCGGGCTCCCCGCGGCCTTCACCGACCCGGTCGACGACCCGCTCCGCGAGCTGGTCGGACGCTACGCCCGCACCCACGGCCCCTTCCTCGCCGTCGAGGTCGCCGCCCGGCTGTTGGTGCCGATCGAGCGGATCGAGGGTGCCATCGCCAAGCTCGCCGGCGACGGCCGCATCGTGCGGGGTGAGTTCCGCCCGACCGGGAGCGAGCGCGAGTGGTGCGACGTCGACGTGCTGCGCGTCCTCCGCCGCCGCTCGTTGGCCGCCCTCCGCCACGAGGTCGAGCCCGTCGACCAGCAGGCGTTCGCCCGCTTCCTCCCCGCCTGGCAGGGTGCCGATCGGTCCCGGCGCGGCGGCGAGGTGCTGCTCGACGCGCTCGATCAGCTCCAGGGCGCCGCCATCCCGGCCTCGGTCCTCGAGTCCGATGTGCTGCCCAGCCGGGTGCCCGGATACCGACCGGCCGACCTCGATGCCCTCCTCGCCGCCGGCGAGCTGCTCTGGACCGGCGGCGGATCGATCGGCCCGACCGACGGCCGCGTCCGCCTCGCCTACCGCGAGCACGCCCCGCTGCTGCTCCCACCGGTGCCGGAGGACCCGCCCTCGGGCGAGCTCCACGTGCGGCTCCGGGACCATCTCGCCGAGCGGGGGGCCTCGTTCTGGCCCGATCTCGTGCAGGCCGCCGGCACCGCCGAGGAGGCCGTGGTCAACGAGGCGCTGTGGGACCTGGTCTGGGCCGGTGAGGTCACCAACGACACGTTCGCCCCGCTCCGAGCGCTCGTCGCCGGGTCGGGTCGCCGCACCAAGGGCAAAGGCAGCCGTCGGCCACGTCCGGGCCGGCTCAGCCGCCTCGGCCCGCCGACCGGCGCCGGCCGCTGGTCGCTCGTCGCCCCGGTCCTCGAACCGCGCCCGACGCCGACCGAGCTGGCCCACGCCCGGGCGCTGCAGCTGCTGGAGCGCCACGGCGTGCTCACCCGCGAGGCCGCGCTGGCCGAAGGGGTCGAGGGGGGCTTCGCCGGGGTCTACGGCGTGCTCGGCGCGCTCGAGGAGCGGGGCCAGCTCCGCCGCGGCTACTTCGTCGCCGGCCTCGGGGCGGCCCAGTTCGCGCTGCCGGGCGCGGTCGACCGGGTGCGCGGCCACCGCGAGGTGGGCGACGACGACACCGTCCTCGCGTTGGCGGCGGTCGATCCGGCCCAGCCCTACGGCGCCGCCCTCGCGTGGCCCGACACCACCGGGCGCCCGTCGCGCTCGGCCGGTGCCTACGTCGTGCTCGTCGACGGCGAGGCCCACGCCTACCTCGAGCGCGGCGCCCGCAGCCTCGTCACCTTCCCCGGCGCGGCCGACGACGACCGGTGGATCGCGGCGCTGCAGGGCCTGGTCAAGGACGGCCACCTCCGCCAGGTCGAGGCCCGCCGGATCGACGGCGAGCCGTGGGACACCTCACCGGTCACCGAGCGCCTCCTCGACCACGGCTTCGTCGCCGGCTACCAGGGCCCGATCTTCCGGCCCTGAGGCCGAGCAAGGCGAGGCCGGGGCCCGAGGTGCCTCAGGTTCCGGAACCGTGACAGATCGGGTCGGGGGGCGTCACCCACGGTGGTGGTCCGGGGCGGTACGGTCGGCGAGCACCACAAG
>JBCBSZ010000124.1:0-9980 GCA_039818945.1 Actinomycetota bacterium | reverse complement strand
GACGACGGCGACGAACTGGCCGTCGTCGGCCCGCAGGTCGACGCGATCGAGCACGGGGCGCTCCGGCCCGAAGGCGTGGCTGATGCCCTCGAGCTCGACCGCGCTCATGTGTGGCTCACCCCGGCAGCAGCTCGTTGGTCCAGGCCGCCGCCACGTCGAGCTCTCCCTCGAGCAACCCGGCGTCGACGAGGAACGTGGCGAACTCGTCCCAGACCGCGCCGTCCATCGCGCCCCAGGTGCCGTCGACGAGGAACCGGTCGGCGTAGTAGCCGATCGCGGCGTCGATCAGCTCGGCGTCGAGCTCGAGCACGTCGCCGGCCATGGCCTCGACGGCCGCGGTGGGGTCCCCGGCGACGTCGGCGTACCCGCGGGCGGTGGCGGCGAGGAAGCCGGAGATCCGGTCGTCGCCCGCGGCGATCCGGTCGCTGGAGGCGAGCACGAGCGGCGTGTACCAGTCGGGGATGCAGTCGAGGAAGTCGTCGAAGCGGATCTCGGTCGCCTCGACGCCGAGGACCTCGTCGGCCCGCAGCCGATCCCACCCGCTGAAGACCCAGGCGACGTCGAAGCGGTCCTGTTGCATGCCGGGCACGTAGTCGACGTTGCCGACCTCGACGAACTCGACCGCGGCCGGGTCGCCGCCGTCGCACTCGACCAGCTGGGAGATCAGCTCGGTCTCGAGCGCGCCGCCGAACCCGCCGTAGGTGGCGCCCTCGAGGTCGCGGGGTCGCTCGATGCCGTCGTCGGCCAGGCCCATCAGCACCGAGTCGTTCGACGGCAGGATCGTGGCGACGGCGGCGACGTCGACACCGGCGGCGCGCGCCGGGAGGAGCGACTCGGCCTGTGCGAGGCCGATGTCGGCCTGGCCCGCCGCGACCGCGGCCTCGACGCCGATGTCGAACGCCGGCTCGATGATCTCGATCTCGAGTCCCTCCGCCGCGTAGTAGCCCCGCTCGCGGGCGAGGTAGATCCCGGCGTGGTGGGCGTTGGGCACCCAGTTGAGCATCACCGTGATCGAGGTGGTCTCGGCGGTCGTCGCCGGTGCCGTGTCCTCGCCGTCGTCGTCGCTGCAGGCGGCGGCGACCAGGGCGAGCGCCACCAACGCGGCGGCGAGTCGGGTCAGGGGGGTCATGTGGGGGCTCCTGGTTCGGGATGTCGCCAGGGGAGGGCGACGCGGGCGAGGAGGGAGACGAGACCGAACAGCGCCATGCTCGCCACCGCGATGAGGAACACGGCGGCGAAGAGCTGGTCGGTGCGGAACGAGGCCTGCGAGCGCTGGAGGTAGACGCCCAGACCGACGCTGGCGCCCATCCACTCGGCGACGACGGCGCCGAACATGGCGTAGGCGGACGAGACCTTCATCCCGGCGAAGAAGCCGGGCAGCGCGGCCGGCAGGCGGGCCTGCCACAGCGTCGTGCGGCGACCGGCGCCCAGCCCGCGGAAGAGCTCGATCACCTCGGCGTCGGTGCCGAGGAGGCTCTCCAGCGTGGAGATGGCCACCGGGAAGAAGGCGATGATCGCCACGACGGCGACCCGTGGGCCGGTGCCGAACCCGAACCAGACGATCAGGAGCGGGGCGAGCACGACCAATGGCACCGACTGGGTGGCGATGAGCAGCGGTTGCACCGCTCGGCGGACCGGGGTCGACAGGGAGAGGCCGATGGCGAGCGCGGCGCCGGCGAGCGAACCGATCACGAGCCCGAGCACGGCCTCGGTCATCGTCGCCCGCAGGTGGTCGTCGAGCACCGACCGGGTCCGCCAGAACGCATCGACGACGTCGCCCGGTGGGGGGACCAGCCACGGCTCGGGCTCGAAGATCCGGACGCCGAGGTCCCACAGGGCGATGAGGAGCAGGAGTGCCGACGCCACCGGTGCGACCCGGGCGGCGGCCCGACGGAGGCTCACGGCCGGTGCGGACCGGTCAGGTCGTCCATCGACGCCTGTCGGTCCGGGTCGCGGGCCTCGTAGAACTTCGTGATCGTCACCACGCTGTCGGCGCCGGAGCGCAGGCAGGCCTCGTGGGCGGCGCGGGCGACCTCCCAGCACCGATCGGGCGGGCCCTCGAAGGTGGTGCCGAGCGCTCCGACCTCGTAGCTCAGGCCGGCGGCCTCGATGACCGCGATGGCGGCGTCGACGTGCCGGTAGGGCGAGGTCTCGTCGCCGATCGGCGACGGCAGGACTTGGATCTCCGTGAGCATGGTGCCCGCGTTCCCTCCGCTCGAATGACCGAGATCAGGTTCTGGAGTGGTCCATCGACTCGATGGATCTCAGCCCTCGGCGGGCCCCCCCAGCGGGTTGTCGTGTCCGAGCAGTCTGGCATCTTTCCGACCGTCGCGACCACGTTGCGGCGCGGAACGCTCCGATCCGACCACTGCGCGCGCCATCGGGGTTGACTTCTCGTTGAAAGTGGCAGGGCTGTAGTTACACCGCTGTGATTTCGAGCTACACCGGTGTGATGCCGCATCGGCTCGTGATCGCCAACCGGTCGGGACACGACGGGCACGCCGACCACCTCGTCGCCGCGGCGCGGGCGTCCGGGCACGCCGTCGCCGACATCGAGGTCCTCGAGGTCGTGCACGTCGACGGCGATGTCGACGCCGATGGGCTGGCCCGGCTCGGCGAGCTGCTGCTGACCGACGTCGTGCACGAGGTGGTGGAGGCGGGGCCCGACGAGCGGGACGCCGTCGTGATCGAGACCGGGCTGCGCCCCGGCGTCACCCACATCGCCGCCACCGAGCTGGTCGACGCCGCCGCCCGGTTGGGCATCGAGGGCGTCGACCGGGCCACCACCGGACGGCGGTTCGTCGTCACCGCCGACGGCGACCTCTCCGCCGCGGCGCTCAGCACCGACGTCCTGGTCAACCCGGTCATCGAGCGCTGGGCCGAGGGCGTCCTCCCCCCGGCGTTCGTCGACGAGCCGCCCCGTCCGCCCGAGGTGGCCGAGGTCGCGCTGCGGTCCCTCGACGACGCCGGGCTCGTCGCGCTCGACGCCGATCGCGGGCTGTCGCTCGGCCTCGACGAGCTGCGGGCCGTCCGGGACCACTTCGACACCCTCGGCCGCGAGCCGACCGACGCCGAGCTCGAGACCATCGCCCAGACGTGGTCCGAGCACTGCTGCCACAAGACGTTCCGCGCGCTCATCTCCTTCGAGGACGGCACGATCGTCGACGGCCTGATCCCGATGCTGCGCGAGGCGACCGCTCGGCTGGACCGCGACTGGGTCGTGAGCGCCTTCGACGGCGACGCCGGCGTGATCCGCCTCGACGACGACGTCGAGATCGCCGTGAAGGTCGAGACCCACAACCACCCGAGCGCCGTCGAGCCCTTCGGCGGCGCCAACACCGGCGTCGGCGGCGTCGTGCGCGACGTGGTCGCGTCGGGAGCCAAGCCGATCGCCCTCACCGACGTGCTGTGCTTCGGTCCGGCCGACCTCGACACCGACGCCGTGCCACCGGGCGTGTTGCATCCCGCCCGGGTGCGCGACGGCGTCGTGGCGGGCGTCGGCGACTACGGCAACAAGATCGGCGTGCCGACCATCGCCGGTGCCGTCCTCCACGATCCCGGCTACACGACGACGCCGCTCGTCTTCTGCGGCTGCGTCGGGGTGCGACCCGCCGGGACCGGTGTCGACGTGCCGCCCCGGTCCGGCGACGCGATCGTCGTGCTCGGCGGAGCGGTCGGGCGCGACGGCGTCGGCGGCGCCACCTTCTCGTCGAGGTCGATGGGGGCGGACACGGTCGAGACGGCCGGCTCCTCGGTCCAGATCGGTGCGCCGATCGTCGAGAAGGGTGTGATCGACATCGTCGTCGCCGCCCGCGAGGCCGGGTGGTACCGCTCGATCACCGACTGCGGGGCCGGCGGCCTCTCGAGCGCGGTGGGCGAGCTCGCCGAGGGCGTCGGCGCCGAGGTCGACCTCGAGCTCGTGCCCCGCAAGTACGCCGGTCTCGCCCCCTGGGAGGTCTGGCTGTCCGAGGCGCAGGAGCGCGTCGTCTGCGCCGTGCCCGACCAGCACCTCGACGCGATCGCCGACCTCGCCGCCGCCCACGGGGTGGGCTGCGACGTGATCGGCCGCTTCGGTGGTGACGACCGCCTGCTCGTGCGGGCCGGCACCACCACCGTCGTCGACCTCGACCTCGGCTTCCTCCACGACGGACGCCCCCGAGCCGTCCTGGAGGCCCGACACCCCGCCACCGCCCGCCCCACCCGTCGCGCGATCCCCGATCTCGATCCTGATCGGGCGCTCCTCGACCTGCTGGCCCACCCCAGCCTGCGCTCGGTCGAGGATGTCGTGCGGACCTACGACCACGAGGTGCTCGGAGGGACCGTCGTCCGACCGACGACGGGCGTGCACCTCGACGCCCCCTCCGATGGCACGGTCGTGGCGCCGCTCGGCTCGACGAGCGGGCGGGCGGTGGCCGTCGGGATCGGCGTCAACCCCGTCTGGGGGCGCCACGACGCGAGGGCCATGGCCGAGGCGGTCGTCGACGAGGCCGTCCGCAACGTGGTCGCCGTCGGCGCCGACCCGGCCCGGGTCGCGCTGCTCGACAACTTCTCGTGGGGCAACCCCCGCGACGACGTCGAGCTCGGCCGCCTCGTGGCCGCCGTCGAGGGGTGCGTCGCCGGCTCGCTCGCCCACGAGGCCCCGTTCGTGTGCGGCAAGGACTCGCTGAACAACGTGTACGTGTCACCCGCCGGTGTCTCCGACCCCGTCCCGCAGACCCTCGTCGTCACGGCGGTCGGGGTCGTCGAGGACGCCGACGCCGTCGTCGGCTCCGATCCGACCGGCCCCGGTCGGCTGCTCTACCTCCTCGGCGGCGCCGAGCCGGTCCTCGGCGGCTCCCACCTCGACCTCACGCTCGGCGCCGACCACGGCGGCGCGGTGCCCACCGCCGACGCGGACGCGCCCCGCCACTACCGCGAGCTGCACGAGGCCGTGCGGGCCGGTCTCGTCGACGCCTGTCATGACCTGTCCGAGGGCGGCGTGGCGACCGCCGCAGCCGAGATGGCGGTCGGCGGTGACGTGGGGATCGAGGTCGACGTGGCCGATCACGGCGACCCGGTGGCGGCGCTCTTCGGCGAGGCCTGCGGTCGGCTGCTGGTCGCCGTCGAGGCCGACTGCGCCGACGCCTTCCACCGCTCGGTGCCCGACGCCCGGCTCGTCGGCCGGACCACCGATGATCGCCGGGTCCAGCTCGCCGTCGACGGCCATCAGCTCGTCGACGTCCCCCTCGACGCCGTGCGCGCCGCACGGGAAGGACGGCGGTCATGATCCCGACGGCACTGGTGCTCTCGGCGCGGGGAACGAACCGCGACGGCGAGCTGGCGGCGGCGTTCGAGCTCGCCGGCGCCCGAGCCGAGGTGCGGCTCGTCTCGGAGCTGCGAGGCGACGGCATCGACTGGGCCGACTACCAGCTGGTCGCTGTCCCGGGCGGGTTCAGCCACGGTGATGCGCTCGGTGCCGGGCGTCTGCTCGGGCTCGACCTGCTGACCTGGTTCGGCGACGAGCTGCGGGCCCACCTCGAGCGAGGGCGCCCGATCATCGGCATCTGCAACGGCTTCCAGGCGCTCGTGCGGGCCGGGTTCCTGCCCGGTGGCGACGCCGAGCCGGCCGTCCTGGCCCACAACGACGTCGGTCGCTTCGAATGTCGCTGGGTGGAGCTGCTGCCCGAGCCCGGCAGCCCGTGGACCGACCGGCTCGACGGCCCGGTCCGGTGCCCGGTCGCGCACGGTGAGGGTCGCTGGGTCGGCCCGGTCGACCGGGTCGCGTTCCGCTACGCCGACGACAAGGGTGATCGGGCGGGCGGCGCCTACCCGGCCAACCCGAACGGGTCGCTCGACGACGTCGCCGGCGTGTTCGACCCGACCGGCCTCGTCCTCGGCCTCATGCCGCACCCCGAGGACCACGTCCTGCCCCGCCACGACCCCCACCGGCGCCGTCGGGCCTGGTCCGGATCGTGTCTCCCGCTGTTCGAGGGTGGCGTGGCGCACGCCGCCGACACGTGAGGACCGGCACCGACGTGGTCACCGCCACCCTCACCGAGCTCTCGCTCCCACTCGCCGGGCAGACGTCGGGCAAGGTCCGCGAGGCGTGGCCCCTGGGCGACGGGCGACGCCTCCTCGTCACCACCGACCGGTTCTCCGCCATGGACCGGATCGTGGGCACGGTGCCCCACAAGGGCCAGGTGCTCAACCGGCTCGCCGCCTGGTGGTTCGCCCGGGCCGCCGATCTGGTCGACCACCACCTCGTCTCGGTGCCCGACCCGAACTGCTCGATCGTCGCCGATGTGACCCCGCTCCCGGTCGAGGTGGTCGTCCGGGGCCACATCACCGGCTCGACCTCGACGTCGCTGTGGACGCTCTACGAGCAGGGTGGTCGTCATCTCTACGGCCACGACCTGCCCGACGGGCTGCGACAGCACCAGGCGCTCGCCGCCCCGATGGTCACCCCGACGACCAAGGCGCGCGATGGCGCCCACGACGCGCCGATCTCGTCGGCCGAGGTGGTCGCGCAGGGGCTCGTCGAGGGTGAGCTGTGGGACCGGGTGGTCGACGTGGCCGTCCGTCTCTTCGAGCGGGGCGCGAAGCTCGCCGCCGAGTCCGGTCTCGTGCTCGCCGACACGAAGTACGAGTTCGGTGTCGACGCCGACGGTCGCCTCCTGCTGATCGACGAGGTCCACACGCCCGACTCCTCGCGGTACTGGGTGGCCGAGACCTTCGAGGAGCGCGTCGCCGCCGGCCTCGCGCCGGAGAGCCACGACAAGGAGCCCGTTCGGCTCGCGCTCAAGGCGCTGGGGTTCCGGGGCGACGGCCCCGTGCCCGAGCTGCCGGCCGAGATCTGGGCCGAGACGAGCCGCCGCTACGTCGAGCTGTTCGAGTCGCTCACCGGCGATCGGATCGTCGAGACCGACGGTCCTCTCGCGGACCGCATCATCACCAACCTCACCGAAGCAGGAGTGATCACGTGAACAGGACCGGAGGGCGCGCATGAGCGGTCCCCGCGAGGAGTGCGGTGTGCTCGGCGTCGCTGCGGCGTCGGGCGAGGCCGCCCGGCTCGGCTTCTTCGGGCTCTACGCGCTGCAGCACCGGGGCCAGGAGGCGGCCGGACTGGCCGTGGCCGACGGTCGCGCCGCCCGGGTGCACAAGGGCGTCGGCCTGGTGAACCAGGTGTTCGGGCCGGGCACCCTCGATGCGCTGGTCGGCCACCTCGCCATCGGGCACACGCGGTACTCGACCACCGGCGTGTCATCGGAGCGAAACGCCCAGCCCTTCGTCGTCGAGACGCTGCACGGTCCGCTCGGCGTCGCCCACAACGGCAACCTGGTCAACGCCGACGAGCTCCGGGCGGATCTGCTCGCCCGCGGCGCCGGCCTCCAGTCGACCAGCGACACCGAGGTCCTGGCCCTGCACCTCGCCGCCGAGCCCGGCGACACCTGGGAGGAGCGCCTCGCCTCGCTCATGCCCCGCCTGATCGGGGCGGTGTCGCTCGTCGTGCTCACCGCCGACCGGGTGCTCGCCACCCGCGATCCGTGGGGGTTCCGGCCGCTGTCGATGGGTCGGTTGCCCGATGGCGGGCACGTCGTGGCGTCCGAGACCGGTGCCCTGTCGACGCTCGGCTGCGTGGACCAGCGCGAGATCGAGCCCGGCGAGGTCGTGACCCTCACCGGTGCGCTGGCCCGCTCGACCACCGCGGTCGCCCCGGTCGAGCCCGGCGCCCGGTGCACCTTCGAGCACATCTACTTCTCGCGGCCCGACGCGGTGTGGGACGACCGCTCCGTCCACGACGTCCGCCAGCGCCTGGGCGCTCGACTCGCCCAGGAGCACGGCGTCGAGGCCGATGTGGTCATCCCGGTGCCCGACTCGTCGATGCCCGCTGCCATCGGGTTCAGCCTCGAGTCGGGCGTTCCCTACAACGAGGGCTTCGTCAAGAACCGCTACATCGGGCGCACCTTCATCGAGCCGACCGATCAGCTCCGGCGCCAGGGCGTGGCGCTCAAGTTCAACACGCTGCGCCGCAACCTCGAGGGCAAGCGGGTCGTGATGATCGACGACTCGATCGTGCGGGGGACCACCGCCGGCCAGCTCGTCCGGCTCGTGCGCGACGCCGGTGCGACCGAGGTCCACCTCCGCGTGACGTGCCCACCGATCGCCCACCCCTGCTTCTTCGGTGTGGCGATGGGGACCTACGACGAGCTCATCAGCCATCACCTCGGCGTCGACGAGCTCGCCGCCCACGTCGGCGCCGACTCCCTCGGCTTCCTCTCGATCGACGGCCTCATGGCCGCCATCGGCCGCGAGGACGGCTACTGCAACGCCTGCTTCACCGGCTACTACCCGGTCCCGGTGCCCGAGATCAGCTCCAAGTCGCGCTTCGAAGGAGTCCTGTCGTGACGACCCCCGACCCCGAGCGTCCCCGCCGCGTCCTCGTCGTCGGAGGCGGCGGCCGCGAGCACGCCATCGCCCTGGCGCTGTCCGCGTCGCCTCGGATCGGCCGGTTGTGGGTGGCACCGGGCAACGCCGGCACCGACGAGTGGAACGTCGAGCTCGACGTCGCCGACCACTCGGCGGTCACCGGCTTCTGCGTCGGGCAGGGCGTCGACCTCGTCGTCGTCGGCCCCGAGGCACCGCTCGTCGCCGGGCTCGTCGACGATCTCACCGCCGCCGGCGTGCCTGCCTTCGGTCCCAGCGCCCACGCGGCGCAACTCGAGGGTTCCAAGGCCCACACCCGGGCGATGGCCGAGCGGTGGGGCATCCCCTCGCCGCGCTCGGCGACCTTCGACGACGCGGCGGCGGCCGAGGCCTACGTCCGCTCGCGCGGTCACGGCGTCGTCGTCAAGGCCGACGGCCTCGCCGCCGGCAAGGGCGTGCTGGTCCCCGACACCGTCGAGCAGGCGGTCGACGCGGTCCGATCCCTGATGGGTGACCGCTCCGTCGGTGAGGCCGGCGCGACCGTCGTGATCGAGGAGCGGCTCGTCGGGCCCGAGGTCTCGTTGATCGGGTTCTGCGACGGCACCACGGTCGTGCCGCTCCCGGCCGCTCAGGACCACAAGCGGGCGCTCGAGGGCGATCGTGGTCCCAACACCGGTGGGATGGGGGCGTTCGCGCCCACCCCGACCTGCCCGCCCGAGCTGGTCGACGAGCTGACCCAGGTCTTCCTCCAGCGGGCGGTCGACGGGATGCGGTCCGAGGGCTCGCTGTACGTCGGCATGCTCTACGCCGGGCTGATGCTCACCGACGACGGGCCGAAGCTGCTCGAGTACAACTGCCGCTTCGGCGATCCCGAGGCGCAGGTGTTGCTCCCGTTGCTCGACACGCCGTTGCTCGACGTCGTCGAGGCGTGCGTCCAGGGTCGCCTCGGGTCGTGCGACGTGCGCCTGCGGCCGGGCGCGGCCGCCACGGTCGTGATGGCCTCGGGGGGCTACCCCGGCGCCTACGAGACCGGGCACCGGGTCAGCGGGCTGGAGCGTGCGGCGTCGTTCGCGACGGTCGTGCACGCCGGGACCGCCGTCGACGACGGTGCCGTCGTGACCTCCGGCGGGCGGGTGCTGGCCGTCACGGGCGTCGGCGACGACCTCGGCGCCGCGCTCGACGCCGCGTACGCCGGCGTCGCCGAGCTCCGGTTCTGCGGCGCGCGGTTCCGCTCCGACATCGGGTCGAAGGCGCGCGGCGCCGCGGGGTCGACGTCGCCCACCGACGCCTACGCCGCGGCCGGCGTCGACATCGCCGCCGGCGACGAGGCCGTCGACCGCATCGCCGCGCGGGTGGCCGCCACCCACGACCACCGGGTCCTGCGCGGCATCGGCGCCTTCGGCGGAGCGATCTCGCTCTCCGGGCTGGCCGAGCTCGGCGAGCCCGTGCTCGTCGCGTCGACCGACGGCGTCGGGACCAAGACCCTGCTCGCCGCCCAGCACGACCGCTGGATCGAGACGGCCGGCGGCCACGGTGTCGAGGAAGGCGAGCGGCCGGGCGCCCTGGACGAGGACGTC
>JBCBSZ010000123.1:0-10723 GCA_039818945.1 Actinomycetota bacterium | reverse complement strand
GGCACGAATCATGCTGCCCACCAGGGGCACCGACGCTAGGAGCCAAGCCCCCGGACAACGACCAGCGTGACACTGACCCCGACGCTAGGCCGCCGGTCGTCCGTCGCCCGGCCGAAGCGTCCGCCGGCCGTTCCTCTCACCTGTGGTGGTGGCATGACCTCCAGCTGTGGTCGTCGAGCGGTACGGTCGAGGGACATGCCACGGGTGCGGGGACGCAACGGTCCGATCGGGCGGCATCACGAGCTCGACGCCGCTCGCGGGCTCCTGCTCGCCAACGAGCACAGCCGGGGGGTGCAGCTCACCGGGCCGGGCGGGGTCGGGAAGACCGCCATCGCTCGTCAGCTGGTCGCCGAGCTCCACGCCGACGACCGGCCGTGCGCCGTGATCGATCGGCACGTGCATCCGGCGCTCGTCACCACCCGCGTCGCTCGCGCCCTGCCGGGACGTGCGGCGTGGCTCCGACGGGCCACCAACGATGACGACCGCGTCGCTCGCCTCGCCGCCTCGATCTGCGACGAGCCGCTCCTCCTCGTGCTCGACGGACTCGAACGGGAGCTCTCCCCCGCGACCGGTCAGTTCCGCGACCGGGGCACGGAGCATCTGGTTGCTCGGCTCGTGCAGGCCGCCGAGGTCGGGGCGGGTCGCATCATCGTCACGTCTCGCTGCCCGATCGACGAGCTGAACGGCACCCTCCCGGTCCTGCCGCTCACCACCTTGGGCGGATCCGAGCTCGACGAGTTGATCGGCGCGTGGCCCCGGGTGCTCAGCCTGCTCGACGACCTGCCGCTCGTCATCCGCCACGCCGTGGGCGGCCATCCCCGGCTCGTCGAACTGTGCGACGCGGTGATCCGGCTCGGACGCCCGGCGCGCCAGCGGCTCCAGCGAGAGCTCGCCGCGGACGTCGACCACGGAGCGACCCCGTTGCGCGACCTGATCCTGCGCGTGGTCGTCGATCGGCTTGACGATCGATCGTGGGAGCTGCTGTCGCACCTCGCCGTCTCGACGATGCCGATGACCACCGCGACGCTGGCTCGGGCGCTCGGCACCGTACGACACGACGCCGTGCGCCAGGTCGCCCAGGAGCTCGCGGCGCTCCGGCTCCTGCTGGCGATCGGTCCCGATGAGTGGGCGCTCGACGCCTGGACGAGCTCGGGCATCCGTCGCCTCGAGTCCGATCTGGTCACCGCCAGCGAGCGATGCCTGCGGGTCGCGACCGCACGCCACACGCCCGACCGGGTCGGCGTCGGGCTCGACGATGCCGAGGAGTCGGTGCGCAACCTGCTCGGGGGAGGTCACCTCGACCTCGCCATCGAGCGGGGACGCCACCTGGGCGAGCTGCTGGTGGTCGACGGCCAGCAGCTCCGCGCCATCGGCCTGCTGTCCGAGCTCTGGGAGTCCGTGCCCACCAACCGTCCGGAACGGCACCGCATCGCCGAGCTGATCCAGGGCATCCAGGTGGTGAGCGACGAGCGGGCCGAACCGGTCGGGCACCACGCCCCGATCGACGGCCGCGAGGCCGCGACGGCCGTCGACGCCCCGGAGGGGCCGCCCGAGGACGACGACACCCCGGCGACCGCCGAGCCCGCCCCGGTCGCCGACCTGCGCACCACGCCGCCTCCCGCCGAACCCTCCGACTACCAGGTGCGCACGCAGATGACCCTCAGCACCGCCGAACCCTCCGATCACCAGGTGCGCACGCAGATGACCCTCAGCACCGCCGAACCCTCCGATCCCGACCCGCTCCTGCGCACCGTCGAGGCGCTCTGGGCCGACCTCGATGCGGGCACGGGTCCGCCCGACGGCTACGACCGGCTCGAGGCGATGCTCGAGCGACTCGACGAGCTCGACCTCGACCCGGCCCAGACCCGTCGGCTCCTCCGCGTCATCGACGCCTCCGCCGCGGTCACGATCTGATCGTCGGCGCCTCGGCGCTCCAGCCGGCCGGATCTGCCCGGCGGGCCGACGGCGGGTAGGTTCCGCTCGACGTCACGACCGAGGGGGAGGGGACCCGTGGACTTCACGATCCCGAAGGAGATCCAGGCGCTGCTCGAGGAGTGCGACGAGTTCATCGAGCGCGAGATCGTCCCGCTGCAGGCCCAGGACGACAACGAACGGTTCTTCGATCACCGCCGCGAGGACTCCCGCACCGACTGGGACCGAGATGGCCTCCCCAACCGGGAGTGGGAGGCGCTGCTCAAGGAGATGCGCCGCCGGGCCGACGCCGCCGGGCTGTACCGGTACCACCTGCCGGAGCGCTTCGGCGGCCGCGACGGCACCAACCTCGGCATGGCCATCGCCCGCGAGCACCTCGCCCGTCGCGGCCTCGGCCTGCACAACGACCTCCAGAACGAGAGCTCGATCATCGGCAACCTCGTGACCGTCCTGATGATGGAGCGCCACGGCTCGGAGGCCCAGCAGGCCGAGTGGATCCCCAAGATGCTCGCCGGTGAGGCCCGCATCGGGTTCGGCCTCACCGAGCCGAAGCACGGTTCCGACGCCACCTGGATGGAGACGGCGGCCGTCCGCGACGGCGACGAGTGGATCATCAACGGTGAGAAGTACTGGAACACCGGGGTCCACGAGGCGACCCACGACTACATCTTCGCCCGCACCTCGGGGAACCCCGGCGACGGTCGTGGCATCACGTGCTTCATCGTGCCGACGGCCTCGCCGGGGTTCGAGGCGCTCGAGTTCATGTGGACCTTCAACATGCCCACCGACCACGCCCACGTGCGCCTCACCGACGTGCGGGTGAGCGATGCGGACATCCTGGGTGAGGAGGGTCGCGGTCTGGAGGTCGCCCAGCTCTTCGTCCACGAGAACCGGATCCGCCAGGCCGCCTCGAGCCTGGGCGCCGGCCTGCACTGCATCGACGTGGCGGTGCAGTACGCCAACGACCGCGAGGTCTTCGGCAAGCGGCTCTCCTCCAACCAGGCCATCCAGTGGCCGCTGGCCGAGCTGTACACCGAGGCCGAGATGCTGCGGGCGCTCATCTGGAAGACCGCCTGGCAGATCGACGAGGGCGTCGACCACATGGAGCTCACCGACAAGGTCGCCATGTGCAACTACCGCGCCAACCGCTTCTGCTGCGACGCCGCCGACCGGGCCATGCAGACCTGCGGCGGGAACGGCTACAGCCGCCACATGCCCTTCGAGCACATCTACCGACACCATCGCCGCTACCGGATCACCGAGGGTGCCGAGGAGATCCAGATCCGCAAGGTGGCCGGCAAGCTGTTCGGGTTCACCGGTCGCGCCAAGGGCTGAGCTCCCGGCAGCCCCACCCAGCGCGCGGGGCCTGCCCGGATCCACCGGGCGGAGGCAGCCCCACCCAGCGCGCGGGGCCGGCCCGGATCCAGCGGGCGGAGGTGGCATCCTCGTGAGCAGGTCGAGCGCGGGGGTGAGTGGGCGAGATGGCGACGTTCTGTACGAGCTGCGGTGCGGACATCCAGGAGGGCTGGCGCTTCTGCGGCGTGTGCGGCGCCCCGGTCCCGGGCGCCGAAGCCGAACAGGCCTCCCCGGTGGCCGCTGACGAGTTCGCTCCGCCGGGTGACACGACCACCGTCATCTCGCAGCCGCCGCCAGCCTTGAACGATCCCGCCCGCTACGCCAGCCCCCTGGAGGGGACGGCGACCGTGCGACCGGCCTTCGAGCGGCGCGGGCTCCGGATGCTCGGGGGATGGACCGAGGGCGTCACGTGGCTGGTCGCCCTCATCCAGCTGCCCGCGCTGGGCTTCGCGCTCCAGCAGCGCTCCCTGTTCGACGACTTCCAGGACGACGGGAGCTTCTCGACCTTCGATGACCTCGTCGACGCCGAGGACGCGTGGATCGGCCTCACCGGATTCTGGTTCCTGCTGTCGATCGCCTCGATCGTCCTGCTGATGATCTGGCTCTACCGGGTGTACGGCCAGACCCAGTCGTTGGGCGCCACCGACCATCGCCTCCCCCGAGGGTTCACCATCGGTGCGTGGTTCATCCCGTTCGCCAACTTCGTGCTGCTGTCGCTGCTGTTCTCGGACCTGGACCGCACGACCCGCTCCGAGCGGGTGCCCATCGGGCGGAAGTGGCGCGAGACCAGCACCGCACTGATCGTGTGGATCTGGACCGCGACCGCCGTCGGGTCGTTCGTTGCCTTCGCCTTCACCGGCGGCACGGAGGAGAACGAGTTCGACGTCACGCTCGACGATCTCGACACCGTCATCAACGCCCGGGTCGCTCAGAACGTCATGGTGTTCGTCACCACCGCGGCGCTCGCCTGGTACGTCAGGCGGGTCCGCGCCAACACCGACCGGGTCACGGCGCTCACCGGCTCCGGCTCGGCCTGAGTTGATCAGCTCCGGGCCGCGGCGGCGGTCTTGGCGATGATCCGGGTACGGGCCACCTTGTCGTTCCAGTTCTGCTGGCCTCGGTCCCAGAACGCGGACGTGTAGCTGAGCATCATGACCACGAGGCCGAGGATGCCGAGCACCGGGATCACGAGCGACCACGAGACGCCGAGCAGGAGCCAGCGCATCACGGCCTGCCGGAAGGTCGGCGCGTCGCCGGTGCTCGCGTCGCTGACCGCGATGCTCATGGCGATCTTGCCGGGGGTCTGCGCCCGCCAGGCCACGAAGCCCACCTCGTAGGCGAAGACGACGATCACCGCGAACAGCGCCATGATCGGATCGACCTCGGCGACGGTGTCACCGTCCTCGTTCACCACCTCGTCGGTGAACGGCAGCGCGATGATGAACAACACGGCGAACAGCAGCAGGATGTCGAGCACCCGGGCGGCCGCCCGACGCCCGAGCTGGGCCGCCGGTGGCAGATGGTCGGTGTCAGACCCCGTCGGGTCGATCACGGCGTCGGACGTGATCGGCGCTCCGACGCCGGTGCCGCACGCCGGGCAGAACGTATCGGACGGCTTGAGGGGCTCACCGCAGTTGGTGCAGTTCACGATCGGAAGACTAGTGGCGCCCCGTCACCAGCCCTCACCCGGGGCTGCCGTTTCGATCGCGGCGCCGCGGATCGGGAGCGCGACCTCCGTCACCAGCGCCGAGGGCTCGGTCACGAGCGGGTCGTTCAGGTACCGCTCCTGGATCTCGCCGGCGACTCGGAGATCCGACGCCTCGGCCCACGCCCGGACGGCGTCGTGGGCGAACCCGGCGAGCTCGTACGGGCCCACGTGGGTCGCCGCGGCGAAGGTCCCGCCGGGGAGCAGGCCGACCTCGAGGCCGTCGATCGCCACGGCGTCGCCCGCCGCCGCGATCACGATCTGCAGCCTGACCTCGTCGGCGTCCAGCGACGTCTCGAGGATCGAGGCGACGGGGTCGCTCCACGGCCGTCCGGCGGCCTCGACGCCGGCCACGAGCAGGGCGAGGCCCTCGCTCGTGCGCTCGACGACGTCCTCGGCACCGGCGACGATCGACACCCCGTACACCGCGACGGGGTCGCGCCGGACCAGGCCGACGTCGTAGGAGGGCAGCTCGCCCAGCTCGCTCAGACGGCGGATCGTCGCGACGGCCCGCTCGCGCTCCCGCAGCTCGCGGACCGCTCGATCGTGCTCGATCGCGAGGGCAGCTGCGGCGCCGTCGGGATCGTGGACGATCGCCCGGATGGCGGCCAGACCGAGCCCCAGCGAGCGCAGGGCGCCGATCGTGATCGCAGCGGGCACCTGCGATCGGCGGTAGTACCGGTAGCTGGTGTCCGGATCGACCCACGCCGGCCGGAGCAGGTCGATGTCGTCGTAGTGGCGCAGCGTCGTCACCGTGAGCCGGCACGCCGCCGCGAAGCGACCGATCGCCAGGAGCTCGAGCGGCGGTTCCGCGTCGCGCGTCACGGCCCGATGCTCGCACGAGGCCACTCAGGACCCGTCGCCGTCGGGGATGAAGAGGTACTCGACTACATCGACGAGCACCCCGTCGGGATCGCTCACCATGAAGTGGCGCTGACCGAACGTCTCGTCGCGAAGCTCCATCACGACCGGAGCGTCGAGCGTCCGGGCCCGCTCGCGGGCCACCCGTGCGTCGTCCACCTCGACCGTCACGATGAGGTTGGCCGGCCGCTCCCAGCCGGCCGGGACGGTCGGGTGGCCGGCCGCGACCGCACCGAGCTCGACGCCACCGGGAGCCGACGTGCGGAGCTGCACGAACCAGTCGGCGTCGAAGGTCGTCGCCAGGCCCAGCAGCGCCTCGTAGAAGGCTCTCGTCGCGGCGATGTCGCTCACCACGAGCACGGGGTGCACGCTGCGGACCTCGATGGCGGACGGGCGGTCGGTGTTCGTCGTCATGTCCATCACGATGAGGTCTCGGGCCACCCGAGGGTCAAGGGCCCGAGCGGCCCGGGCGACGCCGAGGAGCGGCGCGAGCTCGTCAGCCGGTCCAGACCGCCGTGTCGGGGTGCCGCTGCGCCCACGCGAACCACCGCGAGAACAGCGGATCGATCACCTCGCCGTCGACCGTGATGATCGGACCGGCGGCGCTCGCGGCGATCACCAGCCCGGCGGCCTCGACCCGGTCGCCGTCGGCGAGCGCGGCGTCGAGGTCCGCCACCGACAACGCGATCGGCCCGTCCGGACCGATCACGCCCAGCACGTCGGAGTTGGGCGGCAACCGGAGGTCGGTGTCGCCGACCGGGAAGATCGGACCGTCGGCGTCGCGGGCGACGAGCTGACCCGGCCGGTACGTCCGTCCGGTGCCCGGGTCCTCCGCGAGCACGGTGGTCGCGGGGTGGGCCTCGCGCCACGCCCCCCAGCTGGTGACGGTGAGGCCGATGATGGGCACCTCGACACCGGCGGCGAGCAGCTCGCCGGTGACGGCGTCGCCCGAGAACTGCCGCAGCAGGGACTCGCTCGCCGGGTCGAACATCAGCTTGTTGGACGACTCCAACAGGCCGGAGGTGCGCAGCTCCAACGGACCGACGCCCGGGACGTCGGTCGTGTCGAAGGCGACCGCCGAGCCGCACAGCGTGCAGAGCGTGACGTGGATCGATCGCCCACCCAGGGTGTCCTGGGCGATCTCGTGCACGTCGAGCATCCGCTGCGGGTAGGCGCGAGCCTCCCCCTCGACCACCACGCCCAGGATCGTCTCGTCGTCGGGCAGCCAGTCGGCGCCGTCGGCATCCGTGACGACCGGATCGACCAGCGTGGCGATGCCATCGCGCTCGACGCCACCCCAGGTGACCCGTCGCCAGTCGAGCTCCTCGTCGTCGGTGAGGAAGGCGGCGAAGCCCGGATCGACCTGTTCGTAGATCGTGCGCTTGTCGTCGACGTAGCCGTCGGTGGCCGGCAGGTCCCAGGCGAGCAGCAGGTCGGTCCAGTCGGCCCAGGCCAGTCCGGTCCGCTCGGGGTCCGCGTCGGGGTCCATCGCCAGACGTGCGTCGATCTGGCTGATCCCCACGAGCTCGGCCACCGCCTGGCTGGCGAACGTCTCAGCCGGCAGCCCGATGGTCACCCGCATCTGATCGACGAGCTGCCAGGCGACGCGGGGATCACCGGCGGTGACCAACGCCTCGAACTCGTCGAGACGGGTGCCGACGGGGATGTCGATCACGGCGTCGATGGCCGCCCTCGTGGCGGGATCGATCGGCCCGGTGGGCCACTCGGGCGGCGGTGGCAGCGGCGGACGGGGCGTCGGGGGCGCAGGTCGGGGCGCGGCGGCCACCTCCTCCGCACCACCGTCGTCGTCGCCTCCTCCGAGGACGGCGAAGCCGACGGCGGCGATCACGGCGGTGACGACGAGGAGCAGCGCGACGCGGAGCGCCCGGGTGGTCATGTGCCGTGAACCGCCCGGGCGGTGACGGGATTCCCCTCAGCGGGGCAGGCCGTCGCGCACCACCTGGACGTCGTGGGGGTGCGACTCGCGCAGCCCGGCGCCGGTGATGCGCACGAGGCGGGTCCGCTCGCGGAGGTCGTCGAGCGTCGCGGCGCCGGCGTAGCCCATGCCGGAGCGCAGCCCGCCGATCAGCTGACCCACGAGCTCGGCGAGCGGTCCGGCGTAGCGGACCCGTGCCTCGACGCCCTCGGCGACGTGCTTGCCCGCACCCTCGCCGGTGCCGCTCTGGTAGCGGTCGGAGGCCCGCCCCCGCATCGCCGCGGCCGAGCCCATGCCCCGGTAGACCTTCCACATCGCGCCCTCGACCAGCTCCAGCTCGCCGGGGGCCTCGTCGGTGCCGGCGAGCAGGTTGCCGACCATCACGGCGTGCGCGCCGGCCACGAAGGCCTTGACGACGTCGCCGGAGGTGGTCAACCCACCGTCGGCGATGACCGGGGTCGCGGTCTTCGCCGCCTCGACAGCGCACTCGTGGACCGCCGTCAGCTGCGGCATGCCCGCACCGGCGACGACCCGGGTGGTGCAGATCGACCCGGCGCCCACGCCCACCTTGACGACGTCGGCGCCCGCCTCGACCAGGGCACGGACCCCCTCCGCCGTGACGACGTTGCCCGCGACGATCCGCAGGTCGGGGTGGTTGGCCCGGATCTCCCGCACCGCGCCGAGCACGCCGGAGGTGTGCCCGTGGGCGGTGTCGACGACCACCAGGTCGACCCCGGCGGCGTAGAGCGCGTCGACCCGCTCCTTGGTGTCGGTCACCCCGACCGCGGCCCCGACCCGGAGGCGACCGTCGTCGTCGAGGGTGGCCTGCGGCTTCTGCAGCCGCTTCACGATGTCCTTGACGGTGATGAGGCCCTGGAGCGCCCCGGTGGCATCGACCAGGGGCAGCTTCTCGATGCGGTGGTCGTGGAGGATCTCGCGCGCCTGCTCGAGCGTCGTCCCCACGTGGGCGGTGACCAACCGATCGGCGGTGGTCATGAAGTCGGCGATCGGGCGCGACCAGTCCTCGCCGTCGACGAAGCGGATGTCGCGGTTGGTGAGGATGCCGACCAACCGGCCGTCGTCGGTCACCGGGATGCCGGAGATCCGGACCCGACCCATCATCTCCTCGGCCTCGGCGAGCGTCGCCGTCGGCGGCAGCGAGATCGGGTCGGTGATCAGCCCGGACTGGGCCCGCTTGACCCGCTCGACCTCGCCCGCCTGATCGTCGACGGAGAGGTTGCGGTGGAGCACGCCGATGCCCCCCTCGCGGGCGAGGGCGACGGCGAGCGGGGCCTCGGTGACCGTGTCCATCGCGGCGGAGAGCACCGGTGAGCGCAGCTCGATGCCGGCCAGGGTCGTGGTGACGTCGACGTCGTCGGGGAGCACGTCGCTCCATCCCGGCACGACGAGGACGTCGTCGAAGGTGAGCGCCTCGAAGGCGGCGAACAGCTCGGTGTTCATCAGGGGCTCCTCGTGCTGATCGGGGGCGTGCGGAAGGTGACGAGCGAGCTGAGCACGTCGACCAGGAGGACGTGCTCGGCCGCGTGGATGCGGGCGGTCAGGTCGTCGAGGGACTCGTCGCGCCGGAGCTCCACCTCGACCGTACCGAGGACGGGCCCGTCGTCGACACCCTCGTCGGGGACCAGGTGCACCATCACCCCCGTGCGGTCGATCTCGCCGGCGCGACCGGCCTCCCACGCCCGCTCGATCGCCCGGACACCGGCGAAGCGGCCCGGCAGGGCAGGGTGCAGGTTGACGACCCGGTCGGGGAAGGCCCCGAGGAACGACATCGTGAGGATGCGCATCCAGCCGGCCAGGACCACCCAGTCCGGCCGGTGGAGGTCGACGAGCGCAGCCAACTCGGCGTCGTAGGCGGCGCGCTCGCGCCCGGCGACCGGCACGTGGTGGTGGTCGATCCCCGCGAGGCGAGCCCGCTCGAGGGCGTACGCCCCCCGGCGGTCCGAGATCACCGCGACCACCTCGGCGTCGAGGCGCCCGTCGTGGCAGGCCTCCATGATCGCGGCGAGGTTGGACCCCGATCCGGACGCCAGCACCACGAGCCGCGAGGTCACCCCGCCGTCCCCACCAGACGCACGCCGGGGCGGTCGGTCAGCTCGCCGACGATCCACGTCGGTTCGTCGATCGCGGCGCGGAGCTCGTCGAGGCGGTCGGGGTGGACGAGCGCGAGCATCCCGAGCCCGAGGTTCCAGATCGTGGCCGCCTCGTCGAGGTCGATGCCGGCCTCGGCGACGAGCCACCGCTGCAGCCCGGGGAGCTCCCACCGGTCGAGGTGCACGTCGGCCCCGACGCCATCGGGCAACGCCCGGGCGAGGTTGCCGGGGATCCCGCCGCCGGTGATGTGGGCGAGGGCATCGACGAGGCCGGCGCCGATGGCCTTGTCGAGCGGCCCGAGGTAGGACCGGTGCGGCACGAGCAGCTCGTCGATTAGCGGCACCTCGCCACCAGGGCGGGGCAGCGTGAGGTCGCGATCGGCGACGAGGCGCCGGACGAGCGACCAGCCGTTGGTGTGCAGACCGTCGGACCCGAGCCCGACGATCAGGTGGCCGGGGGCCACCGCAGCGTTGGGGAGCAGGTCGTCCCGGTCGACGACGCCCAGCATCGTGCCGGCGACATCGACCGCGCCCGGCTCGATCACCCCCGGCATCTCGGCCGTCTCGCCGCCGAGGAGGACGCAGCCCACACCGGCGCACGCGTCGGCCATCGACGACACGATCCGCTCGACGACCGCTGGATCGAGACGGCCGGCGGCCACGGTGTCGAGGAAGGCGAGCGGCCGGGCGCCCTGGACGAGGACGTCGTCGACACCGTGGTGGACGATGTCGGCGCCGACGCACTCCCACCGGTCGTGCTGGGCGGCGAGCAGGGTCTTGGTCCCGACGCCGTCGGTCGACGCGACGAGCACGGGCTCGCCG
>JBCBSZ010000122.1:0-10877 GCA_039818945.1 Actinomycetota bacterium | reverse complement strand
GCCGTCGGTGACCGACGGCCGGGCGATGAGGCTCATCGCGATGTCGAGGCGACGGCGCATGCCACCGGAGTAGCCCTTCACCACCCGGTCGCCGGCGTCGACGAGATCGAACCGCTCCAGCAGCTCGCTGGCCCGCGACCGGACCTGGGCGATCGGCAGGTGGAACAGCCGGCCGATGTGCTCCATGTTCTCGCGACCGGTGAGGCGTTCCTCGACCGCGGCGTACTGCCCGGTCAGGCCGATGCGGGCGCGGACGCCGTTGGGGTCGGCCACGACGTCGATGCCGTCGACCATCGCCCGGCCCTCGTCGGGTCGGATCAGGGTCGTCAGGACGCGGACGGTCGTGGTCTTCCCGGCCCCGTTCGGACCGAGGAGGCCGTAGACCGCACCGGTCGGCACGACGAGGTCGACCCCGTCGAGCGCGGTGGTGGACCCGAAGCGCTTCACGAGTCCGGTCGCCTCGATGGCGTTGCTCGTCATGCGCTCAGGCTCGTCGCCGCGCCCTGGCCTGTCGAGGGATTTCGGTCACGTCCGCGACCTGGAAATCCCCTCGCCCGGTGCCCTGCGCGCCGCCCACACTGAGCACGTGGTGGCCTCCTCCGGCGTGAGCGCGCACTGGCGCGGGCTCGCCGACCTCCTCGCTCCCCACCGGCGGCGCTATGCGGTGCTGGGCCTCGTGCTCGGCCTCGCCTCGGCGTTGCCGCTGGTCAGCCCGCTCATCGTGGGGCGGGTGGTCGACCGCGCCGCCGCGGAGGCTCCGGTCGGCGAGCTGGTCTGGTGGGCCGTCGGCCTGGTGGCGGTCGGCCTGGTGTCGCAGGCGGTCGCCGTCGGCGTCGCCTGGTTCGCGACCAGGACGGCGTGGCAGACGACCAACGAGCTGCGCCTCGAGCTGGCCGAGCACGTGCTGTCGCTCGACCACGAGTTCCATCGCTCGCACACGGCCGGTGAGCTGGTGCAGCGCATCGACGGCGACGTCACCGCGGTGTCCGACTTCCTCGCCCAGGTCGTGGTGAAGGTGGGCGGCGCCGCCGTGACCGCTGCCGGCATGGTCGTCGTGCTCGGTGTCATCGACTGGCGGATCGGCGTGGCGATGGCGCTCTACGTCGCCGCTGCCGTGGCGCTCGTCGTTCGGCGGCGCGACAGCGTCGTCGACGAGTCGTCCGACGAGCTCGGCGCCTATGCCCGCCTGTACGGCGGCATCGAGGAGCGGCTCGCCGCCGCCGAGGACCTCCGGTCCAACGGGGGCGGTGCGTTCGCCGTCCGCGGCTTCGTCGACCACTCCGTCGCCTGCGTCGGGACCGCGGTCGCCCGCGAGCGGAGCTACCTGCGGGTGTGGCGTGAGGTGAACATGGGCATCGCCAGCGGTGGTGTCCTCGCCATCGTCGCCGGCGCGGCGCTCGTCGATCAGGGCGCGATCACGGTCGGCACTGCCGTGGTCGTCTTCCAGTACAGCCAGCTCCTCCGGCGGCCGCTGGAGGAGCTGATGGACCAGCTCCAGGTGATCCAGAAGGCGACGGGCGCCATGCGACGGGTCCTCGAGCTGCGGGCCGAGCGGCCGTCGATCGTCGACGGGGGCGAGACGGTGCCGGCGCCGGGTGCGCTGTCGGTCGAGCTCGACCGCGTGGACTTCGAGTACGGCGACGGCGAGCCCGTCCTGACCGACGTCACCCTGCGCCTGGGTGCCGGGCGGTCGCTCGGCCTGGTCGGGCGCACCGGTTCCGGCAAGACCACGATCTCTCGGCTCGTGCTCCGCCTGATCGAGGCGACGTCGGGCGAGGTCCGCCTCGGCGGTGTCGCCCTGGCCGACGTCCCGTTGGCCGAGCTGCGGCGCCGCGTCGCGCTCGTGCCGCAGGAGGTGCAGCTGGTCGCCGGCACCGTGCGCGACAACGTCACCCTCTTCGACGACCGGGTCGACGATGCCGTCGTGCTGGACGCGCTGGCCCGCGTCGGCCTGTCCCGCCTCGCCGACGCGGGCCTCGACCGCGAGCTCGGTGCCGCTGGCGCGGGCCTCTCGGCCGGCGAGTCGCAGCTGCTCGCCCTCGCCCGTGTGTGGTTGCGCGACCCCGACGTGGTCGTGCTCGACGAGGCGACGGCCCGGGTCGACCCCGAGACCGAGGCCCGTCTCGAGGCCGCCCTCGACGAGCTCGTCAGGGGTCGGACCGTGATCGTCATCGCCCACCGCCTCTCGACGCTGCGCCACCTCGACGAGATCGCCGTGGTCGAGCGCGGTCGCATCGTCGAGCACGACGAGCGCGACGCGCTCGAGGCCGATCCGACCACCCGCTACGCCGCGCTCCTGCGCACCGGCGCCGAGCTGCCGGAGCTGCTGGCATGAGCGTCTGGCGCCTGTCGTGGCGGATCAGCCAGCACGAGCCGTGGCTCGCCTGGGTCTCGACGCTGCTCTGGACGGCGTTCTTCACCTTCCCCGTCGTCATCGGTCTCGTCGTCGGCGAGGCGTTCGCCGCGCTCGACGGTGGCGACATCGGCCGAGTGCAGCTCGTCGCGGTGGTGCTCCTGGTCGCCGAGGCGACGCGCATGGTGCTCCTGCACCTCGCGGCGACCCGCTTCACCCGGGTCTGGATCTCGTGGCAGTCGTCGCTGCGCGCCAACCTCCTCGCCGATCAGCTCGCCGATCGGGTCGACGAGCTGGGCCGTCCGGTGGAGTCGCCCAGCGGAGCGCTCTCGCACTTCCGCGACGACGCCGAGGACGTCGCCCGGTTCATCGACGGTTGGATCGACGTGCTGGGCGGGGTCGTGTTCACGGTCGCGGCCGCCGTCGTGCTGGCGATGATCGATCCGGTCGCGACCGCGGTGCTCGCCGTGCCGATGATCCTCGTCACCGTCGTCACCGCCTACTTCGGCGACGTCGTCGGCGAGGCGCGCCGCTCGGACCGCGAGGCGACGGCCCGGGTGACCGGCGCGCTCGGCGAGGTCGTCGGAGCGGCGCTCACGATCAAGGTCAACGGCGCGTCGCAGCCGGTGCTCGACCACGTCGCCACGACGATGGAGAACCGCCGACACACCGCCGTGCGCGACCGCACGATCGAGGCGGCGCTGCGAGCGCTCGGCAGCTCGATGACCGACGTCGGGCTCGGGCTCGTCCTCCTCGTCGCGGCGGTGCGGCTGCGCAGCGGGGCGTTCGACGTGGGCGATCTCGTGATCTTCGCGACCTACCTGACCTGGATCGGCTTCCTCCCCCGAATGATCGGCGCCACGATCACGCGGCGTCGGCAGGCGATGGTGGCCTTCGATCGGATGCGGCGACTGGTCGCCGACGACGACGCCGAGCGCACGACGACCCAGCGCGGCCTCGAGCTGCACGGCAGCCAGCCGCTCCGTCCGGGCCGGGTGGTCCCCGAGCGCGAGACGCTCGAGCGGCTCGACGTCGACGGCCTCACCGTGCGCCTCGAAGGCTCGACGGTCGTCGATGCGGCGTCGTGCACGATCCCGGCCGGCTCGCTCACCGTCGTCGCCGGAGCGGTCGGGGCGGGCAAGACCTCGTTCCTGCGGGGGGTGCTCGGGCTCACCTGGCCGGACGACACCGACGGGACGGTGTCGTGGAACGGTCGCCCGCTGGACGATCGCGCCGCGTTCCTCGTCCCTCCGAACGCCGCGTTCCTGCCCCAGGTGCCGCAGTTGCTGTCCGAGACGCTCGCCGAGAACGTGCTGCTCGGCCTCGCGGCCGACGACGAGCTGCTCGCCGCGCTCGACCTCGCGCAGGTCGAGCTGGAGGTCGACGCCATGCGCGACGGCGTCGACACTCGGATCGGTCCGCGTGGCGTGCGGCTCTCGGGCGGCCAGCGCCAGCGGGTCGCCGCCGCTCGCGCCTTCGTCCAGCGGCCGGAGCTCGTCGTGCTCGACGACCTGTCGAGCGCGGTCGACGTCGCGACCGAGCTCGCCCTCTGGGAGGCGATGGCCCGGGCCGGAATGACCGTCCTGGCCGTCGCGAACCGGCCGGTGGCCATCGCCCGCGCCGACCAGGTGCTCGTGATGGAGGGCGGCCGGCTCCGCGTCGAGCGGGCAGGCTGAAGGCCGACGAAGGGGGGCACCATGTGCCGCAACATCACCGCCCTGCGGGGGCTCGAGCCGCCGGCGACCGAGGAGGAGATCGCCGCGGCCGCGCTCCAGTTCGTGCGCAAGGTCGGCGGGCTCTCGGCGGTGTCGGAGCGCAACGCGGACGCGGTCGGTCGGGCGGTGGAGCAGATCGCCGCGGTCACCGCGACGTTGCTGGACGAGCTCCCGCCGCGACGCACCCCACCGAAGACCGTGCCGCCGATGCGACGGCCGGAGGTCAGGGCGAGGGAGGCGGCCCGCGCCCGCCGGGCCGGTCGCTAGCGGACCGAGACGAGGTCGACGACGAAGACGAGGTGCTCGTTGGGGCCGATGACCCCGCCGGCTCCCCGGCTGCCGTAGGCGAGCGCCGGCGGGATGACGAGCTGGCGTCGTCCGCCGACCTTCATGCCGGCCACGCCCTGCTCCCAGCCCGGGATGACCTGGCCGCCGCCGAGGCGGAAGCTGAACGTCGACCCGCGATCCCACGAGGCGTCGAACTGCTGGCCGGTCTTCCACGAGACGCCCACGTAGTGCACCTCGACGTTGGTGCCCGGCACCGCCTCGTCGCCGTCGCCGACGATCAGGTCCTCCGTGCGCAGCGCGGAGCCGGACGGCTCGCCGTCGGGCAGGGTGACGTCGGGCTTGGAAGCATCGGTCATGGCCCTCACCCTACGGACGGTGCGCGCGCCCCACACGCCCCGCCGGTGCCGGCTCCCACACCACCCGCGACGACTGTGGCGGACGTCACCGGCTCCGTGGCCGTAACGTTCTTGGTCGCGATGGCAGCCACACCCGATCCGCGACGTCGACGACTCGCCGCAGCACTCGACCGCCTGGCCGACGGCCATGGCGCCGTCCGCGTCGATGGCGTCTCCTCCGACCTGGCGGCCGAGGCGCGCTCGCAGCTCGCCGAGATGGCCGAGACGCTCGAGGTCGTGACCGGCCGTCGCCTCGAGCGGGAGCGTCCGCTCAGCGCGCTCGACGGCCTGTTGCCGCGGCGGATCGTGCGGGCGCTGCTCGAGGGCGGTGACCCGGCGGGAGCGGCGGCCGACGAGCTCCTCGATCGCTTCGATCTCGACCCGGCGGTCGTGCTCGTCCTCGACGGGCACTGGCTCGACGACGTGAGCGCGAGCGCGCTCGCCATCGCGGCGGGTCGCCGCCGCGAGCAGGGCACCGGGTGGGTGCTGACCTTCGGCTCGGCCGACATCAGCCCGACCGTCGCCGCGCTCGTCGAGGCCGCCGACGTCGACAGCGCGATCGACGTCGGCTCGCTCGACGACGCCGAGCTGGCCGAGGCCGTCAACTCGGCGCTCGAGGGCGAAGCCTCCGATCGGGTGCTCGCCGCCGTGTCGGCTCGGACGCGCGGCATCCACGAGCTCGTGCTCGCGCTCGCCGACGGCCTCGGACGGGTCGACTCCGCCGACGCGGTCGCGGAGACCTTCGTCCCGCCCTCGGTCGTCGAGCTCGTCGGTCGCCGCCTCGAGCTCGTCGACGACGTGTCACGTCGGGTGATCGAGAGCGCGTCGGTCGCCCCGGACCCCGACGCGGCGGTCGTCGCCCGACTCGCCGGGGTCGAGGAGGGTGAGCTCACCGACCTGCACCACGGCCTCGCCGCCGAGGGCCTCCCGACCGTCCCGCTCGTCCTCGACGCGGTTCGGGGCCTGCTCGGCAGCCGGCGCAGCACCGAGCTGCTGTCCGGCCTCGTCGCCGAGGGCATCGACCCGGTCGTGATCGCCGAGCGCATCGAGGAGCTCGACGTCGCCCCCGAGGGGGCGGCCGACGTGCTCGTCGCCGCCGCCGATCGCGGGTGCGACGTCGACCCGGCCACCGCAGCGTCGCGCTACGCCCGCGCCGCCCGGCTCGGCGCCGACGCCGCCTCGTTCGCGGCGAGGCACGCCCGAGCCGAGGCCCTGGCGGGCAACGCCACCGCCGCCATCGAGCTGGCCGAGTCGGTCGTCGACCGGCCCGACGGCGCCGATCGCAGCGACGCCCTCGTCGTCATCGGGAGCGTGCTCGCCGCCGGTGCCCAGCTCCGCCCCGCCGCGGGGTCGTACGCCGCGACCTCGGGCGCCGGCGGGCCCGAGTGGTGGTCGGCGCTCGCGGTGCCGCCCCGCTCGCTGCTGTCGGAGTTCACACCGCCCGACGACGTCGACGCCGTCTCCGCCATCGGTCGCGCCGCCATCGCGTTCGCCCGGGGGTCGGCCGGTCTGGTCGAGGGCGACACCGCTGGAGAGCTGGCCGAGTCCGCCGAGCTGATCGAGCTGGCCGGCGTCGCCGACCTGTGGCCCGACACCCCGCACGCCGTCCTCGCCTCCGCGCTCGTCGCCCGTGGTGACCTCGCGGGGGCCGACGCGCTGCTCGCCCGTGCGATCGAGGCCGACGTCGGCGGCACGGCGTTCCGCGTCCGCCACCAGCTGCTCCAGGGGTGGGCGGCGCTGCGGGCGGGCCGGTGGGACGATGCCGCCGGCACCCTCGTCGACGTCGCCGATCTGCAGCTCGGTCTGCGCGATCGCCTCGTCGCGTCGGTGCTCGACCTCGCCCTCGTCGTGCGTCGCGGCGAGCTGGAAGCGCTCGACTCGGGGCTCGATGCCGCGATCGCGATGGTCGCTCGCCACCCACCGGACCTCACCTCCAGCGACCTCCTGGGTGAGGTGGCCCGTCTCGTCGCCATGCGTCGAGGCCACGCCGGGGTCCGGCCGCTCGTCGATCAGCTGCTCGCGCTCGCCGGTGACGTCGAGCCGTGGCGCTCCAACGTCGTCGTCCACGCGGCGATGGCCGCCAGCCTGGCCGGCGACGATGCGGCCGTCGTCGAGCTCGCCGACGTCGAGATCGAGGCCGACGAGCACCGCACGGCGTTCCTGGCGCTGCTCGTCGGCGCACACGAGGACCGCGCCGATGCCGCTGCGGTCACGGATCTGGCCGGTGCGCTCCGCGACCGCGGCGCGGTGTTCGAGGCAGCTCACCTGGTCGGTCTCGCGGCGGTGCGCACCGACGACGAGGCGTCGGGCAAGCGGCTGCTGCTCCGCGCCCGCGAGCTCCGCTCGGCCCTGCCGTCGTCGGGAGCGACCGAAGCCGTCGGGCTGGGCGCGCTGTCCGAGCGCGAGCTCGACGTCGCCCGCCAGGTCGTCAACGGCCACACGCACAAGGAGATCGGCGCCGCGCTGTTCATCTCGGCCAAGACGGTCGAGCACCACGTGGCCCACATCCGCACCAAGCTCGGCGTGTCGACGCGGGCCGAGATGCTCTCGACGCTGCGAGCCGGCTTCGGCCTCGCCGACTGACCCCCGTGGCGGTCGCCCCGCCGCCAGGTCAGTCGAGGTCGTCGAAGTCGGGGTCGCCGCCGTCGAGGTCGGCCGGGGTGTCCACCTCGTCGACGACCTCGACGATCGGCTCGAGCTCGTCGACGTGGTCGAAGCCGACGTCGAGCGGCGCCGGGGCCTCCGCCGGGGCGTCGGCCTGCTCCCAGGAGAGGTCGAGTTCGTCGGCGAGCTCGTCGGCGGCGTCGTCGACCGATCCCTCGTCGTCGGGCAGCGCCAGATCGTCGGCGATGTCCATGCCGGGGGCGTCGCGCAGGGTCATGCCGTCGTCGGCATCGAGGTCGTCGAGGCCGGTGCCGGGCTCGGTCGTCTCGTCGGCCTCGGGCGCGGCGTCCGAGGCCTCGGCCTCGCCGAAGCTCAGGTCGATCACGTCGGCGTCGTCCGTCGGGGCGGCGTCGCCCTCGTCGGACGTCGGCGGCTCCTGCGAGGCATCGCTGCGCAGGAAGGGGTCGTCGTGGGGATCGGCGGCCAGCTCGGGGTCGATGCCGACGAGCGGCGGCGGCGCGAAGTCGAAGGTCTCGGGCTCGATCGCGCCGGCGATGAGCGGCGTGCCGGGCCCGGCATCCCAGCTGTCGAGCTCGGTGGTGGCGCCGAGGACGGGCTCGACCACCTCGGCGAAGCTGGTCGGCTGCTCGGGGAGCTCGGAGCCGGCGTGAGCGGCGGCGGCCGGGCCGGATGCGGTGACGTGGCGGAGCGCGTCGCCCATGTCCCGGGGGGTGAGATCCTCCCAGCCGTTGTCGGCCAGGACGCCGGCGGGATCCTCGCTGAGCGCCTGCCGCCCGTCGGGGTCGGTGAGCAGGTCGATCAGCAGCTTGGAGAGTGGGGTGGTCATGATGCGGGCGCCTCCGGGGCGATTCTCTCATCCAGCATGCGCTGCGGGCGCCCCCCTCCCATCGGGGACATCCCCCATCGACCCCCGGGGGCTCGACCCGAGAAGTTGACGTCGTCAAGACTCCTTGTCACACTCGACGTATGGCCGACGTCGACGAGGCCGCACCCGGGCGGCGCTACCACCACGGAGATCTCCCGAACGCCCTGCGACAGGCCGCGCTCGAGCTCATCGAGGAGGTCGGCCCGACCGGCTTCAGCCTGCGCGAGGTGGCGCGGCGAGCGGGGGTGAGCCACGCCGCCCCCGCCCACCACTTCGGTGACAAGAACGGCCTGGTCACCGCCCTCGCCATCGACGGCTTCGAGCTGCTCGCCACCGCCATGGGCGACGTCATCGACGAGCACGACGACCCCATCGAGCGATTGGTCGCGCAGGGCCAGGCCTACGTGCGGCTGGCTCGCACCAACCGGTCGCACTTCGCCGTGATGTGGTTGCCCGACGTCCACCACGAGGACGAGGACGAGCGCCTCGCCGACCTGGGCATGCGCACCTTCGGCTGCCTCGTCGAGACGATCGAGCAGATCCGGGAGCGCTACCGCCCCGATCTCGACGTCGAGCTCGCCGCCCTGAAGTGCTGGGCGCTGGTCCAGGGCCTCTCCGAGCTGACCGAGCCCATGGAGGGCAAGATCGAGTACCCCTCCGAGGAGGGGACCACCGCCGTCCCCGCCGGTGACGAGCTGGTCGAGCAGGTGCTCCGCCTGTCGATCAGCGGGATGGTCCCGGGCCACGAGGGCCCGGGGTCCTGACCGGGCCGGTTCGTCGCTACGATTCGCTCGTGGCATCGAGCACGCAGCCGGAGCAGGTCGTCGGCGGCGCCGTCGACGCGTCCGCCGCCGAGGAGGAGGCCGCCCAGCGGACCTTCAGCATCTCGATCGTCGTGTCGGCCGTCCGCTGCCTGCTGACCTACGTGATCCTGCCGTTCGTGACCCCGTTCCTCGGCCTCGCCTCCGGCGTCGGCCCGGTCCTGGGCATCGTCATCGGCCTCGTCGCCATCGCCGCCAACGTCGTCAGCATCCGGCGGTTCCACCGAGCCCGACATCCCTGGCGCAGGCCGGTCACCGTCGTGCACGTGGGCATCATCGTGCTGGTCACGGTGCTGATCGGCATCGACGTCGCCGACCTCCTCTGACCTGGGCGTTCGCTGCGACCTGAGCGGTCGCTGACCCGTCGCTGAACGGGTCCGTCGCTCGCCCTCGACCCGTCGCTGAACGGATCTTCAGCCGTTCAGGATCGATTCAGGCGAGGGGTTCATCGTGTCGGTCGTGGCCCGACGGTCGGGTCGCTGTCCGACACGGAGGAATCCCATGAACCGTCTCAACCGCATCGCCCGGACCACCCTCGTCAGCGCAGCCCTCGCCGGCGGTGCGCTCGTCGCCGTGCCCGCCGTGGCCGGCGCCCAGGACGACGACACGACCACGACGGATCCGTCCACCGAGGTCGCACCGGAGTCCGGTCGCCTCGGCAACTTCCTCGACGGCCTCGTCGAACAGGGCGTGATCAGCGCCGAGCAGGCCGATGCGATCGTCGAGGCGTTCTCCGACGCCCGCGAGGAGCGGCAGGCGGCCCGCGAGGAGCGCCGGGCCGAGCAGCTGGCCATCGTCACCGACGTGCTCGGTCTCGACGAGGAGGCCCTCGAGGCGGCCCGCGAGGAGGGCCAGACCCTCGCCGACCTCGCCGAGCAGCAGGGCGTCTCCGTGGAGACGCTGGTCGATGCGCTGATGGAGCCGAAGCTCGACGACCTCGACGAGCGGGTCGCCGCCGGCGAGCTCACCGAGGAGGAGGCCGCCGAGCGCGCCGCCGAGATCGAGGAGCGGGTCACCGCTCGTGTGAACGGTGAGCGGCCCGAGCGCGGCGAGGGCTTCCACGGTCGCCGCAGCGGCTTCGGCCGGGGCTTCGGTGGTGGCTTCGGCGGTGGTGACGCCGAGCTCGAGGACACCGTCGCCGCCTGACTCTCCCCGGGAGGTGACGAGGTCGGAGCGACCGGGTGACCCGCCGCCCGGTCGTTCCGGCGCGCCCGGACGCCGAGCTCAGGCGGCGGCGCGGGTGCGGCGCAGGACCGGGTCGGCCACCGCGAGGGCCCGGTCGGCGAGTCGCAGGACCCGCCCCGAGGCGCCGGGGGTCTCGGAGTCGACGAGGTTGCCCATCACCTGCAGCGTGACGTCGGCCGCGAACTGCGAGCCGACCGCGATGCGCAGGCCCGCCCGCAGGATCCAGGGATGACCGATCAGGAAGGAGAATCGGCGGCCGGTGCGGAGGAACCCGTCGAAGCGCTCGCCGATCTGGGCGTCGTAGCGCTCGGGCGCCGTCGCCGGATCGTCGAGGAACAGGTCGACCGCGAGCATCCCCGACTCGAGCCCGTAGTCGATGCCTTCGCCGTTCATCGGGTTGACCAGCCCGGCCGCGTCACCGATCGCCATCCAGCCCGGACCGTGTCGACGCACGGCGCTCATCGGCAGCCGCCAGGCGCGGGGCCGCTCGAGGTACGGCCCGAGCTCCCAGCCGTCCTGCACGAGGTCGCGGTACGAGTCGAGCAGCGTGTTGAGGTTGAGGGCCTTGAAGCCCTTCATCGTCGACAGCGCCCCGACGCCGACGTTGACCGTGCCGTCGCCGGCGGGGAA
>JBCBSZ010000121.1:0-11802 GCA_039818945.1 Actinomycetota bacterium | reverse complement strand
CCCGGCGCTGGCCGCGGCGCGGCGGTCGGTCGAGGCCGACACCGCCAGCGTCAGCGCCGGGATCATCATGATCATCCTGGTGTCCTCGACCGTGGCCAACGTCCTCATCGAGGCGGCCGACGCGCCGGACATCACCGGGGTCCTCGACCTCTTCAGCCTCCCGTTCGAGTTCGCCAACCGCATCCACGGCGAGTCGACCGACGGTGTCCAGGGCCTGTCGACGCTGGGCACGCCGGCCGTGGTCATCGCCTCGATCGCCTGGACCGTCCTCTTCGCTGCCGTCGCCCGCTGGCAGTACCAGCGGCTGGAGGTGCGCCGGTGACGCCGATGGTCGAGGTCGACAACGTCTCGAAGTGGTTCGGCGACCTGGTCGCGGTCTCCGACGTGAGCTTCACGATCGGCCCGGGGGTCACGGCGCTGCTCGGGCCCAACGGGGCGGGCAAGTCGACGCTGCTGCGCATGCTCACCGGTCAGGCCGCTCCGTCGTCGGGCAGCGTGCGGGTGCTCGGCGGCGACCCCCGCGCCGATGTTGACGTGCGCTCGCAGGTCGGCGTGCTCCCGCAGCAGGAGCAGCTGTTCGAGCACCTGCGGGCCGAGCGCTTCGTCGAGATCGCGGCCACGCTCCAGGGCGTCGCCGATCCGGTGGCCGCCGCACGTCGGGCCCTCGAGCAGGTCGAGATGGACCCCGACGACACCCGCAAGGTGCAGACGTACTCGAAGGGCATGCGCCAGCGCGTGAAGCTGGCGCAGGCGATCGTCCACGAGCCGAGGGTGGTCTTCCTCGACGAGCCGCTGACCGGTCTCGATCCTCGACAGCGGGCCCACCTGGTCGACCTCATGCACGGCCTCGGTGCTGCGGGCGTCTGCGTGCTGGTGTCGAGCCACGTGCTCGAGGAGGTCGAGCGGTTCGGCTCCGACATCATCGTCATCGCCCAGGGTCGCCTCGCCGCCCAGGGCGACTTCCACGGCATCCGTGCGCTGATGGACGACCGGCCCATGCGGGTTCGGCTGCGCTCCGACCAGCCCTCCACCCTGGCCGGCGGCCTCTTGGAGGAGGGCGTCGTCGTCGGTCTCCAGCTCGGCGACGACGGCGAGGTCGTGATCGACACCGAGGACGCGGGTGCCTTCGCCCGGTCCGTCGCGGTCGTGGCCCGCGATCGCGACGTCCGCCTCGAGGAGGTCGTGCCGCTCGACGACGATCTCGAGAGCGTGTTCCGCTACCTGGTAGATCCCCGATGACCGCCTCGACGCCGCTGCGGCCCGGTCTTGGCACAGCGTTCACCGCCGTCTACTCCGTGCTGCTGCGCAGTCAGGTGAAGACCGGTCGCCTCCTCGGTCTCGGCGCCCTCGCGGTCGTCGCCCTGCTCCTCGGCGCCGTCGCCGGGACCGGCGACGACCCGCTGCGCGACGGGACGAGCGTCATCGGCAGCTTCGGTCTCGCCGTCGTGGTGCCCGTCGGGGCGTTGCTCATCGCCGCGTCGACGCTGGGCGACCTCGCCGAGGACCGGACGCTGCTGTACTTCACGATGCGTCCGATGCCCCGTTGGGTCATCGCCACGGCGGCGTGGCTCGCGGCGCTCACGTTGACCGTCCCGGCCGTCGCGGTGCCGCTGATCTTCTCGTCGCTGCTGACCGGGGAGGGGGCCGTCGTCACGGGGGCGGCCATCGCCTCGCTCGTCGGCGTCGCCGCCTACTGCGGGCTCTTCCTCTGGCTCGGTCTCGTGGTCTCGCGGGCGCTGATCTGGGGGCTGGTGTACATCCTCATCTGGGAGGGCTTCGTCGCCAGCGCCGGCGCCGGTCTGGCCCGCCTGGCGATCCGGTCCTACACCCGCAGCCTGCTGAGCTGGCAGACCGAGATCGACCTGAACCTGGCCGACCGGTCGCCGTTCTGGTCGGTCGTCGTGCCGCTGGCGGTCGGCGCGGTCGCGGTGGCCCTGACGGCCCGCTCGCTGAGCCGCCGCGACATCGACTGATCCCTATGCGCCGAGCTCGCCCAGCGGGCCGGCCCCGTCGGGCAGCTCGCCGAACACCCGCACGTACTGCTGGAGGAGCCGGCGGCTGTCGTTGACCGACAGATCGGTGAGCGCCAGGGCGCCGATGCGGTCCTCGGGGCCGAACGCAGCGTCCTCGACCCGCTCCATCGAGAGCGCCTCGGGGTCGTAGGTGGCGGCGTCGGCCTCGGTGGCGACGATCGAGTAGTCGTCACCTCGGCGGAGCTCGAGGGTGACCTCGCCGCTGAGCGGCGACGCGATCCAGCGGATGAGCGAGTCGCGCAGCAGCAGCGACGCCGGGTCGAACCAGCGGCCCTCGTAGAGCAGTCGGCCGAGTCGGCGCCCGAGCGTGGCGAAGAGGTCGGTCGCCTCCTCGTTGTGCACCGCCGAGAGGAGCCGCTCGTACCCGATCTGCAGGAGCGCCATGCCCGGGGCCTCGTAGATGCCGCGGCTCTTGGCCTCGATCACCCGGTTCTCGATCTGATCGCTCGTCCCCAGGCCGTGACGGCCGCCGACCCGGTTGGCCTCGAGGAACAGGGCCACCTGGTCACCGTCGAAGCGGCGGCCGTCGATCGCCACCGGCAGGCCCTGGTCGAACATCAGCGTGACGCGCTCGGTGTCGATCACGACGTCGGGGCGCCAATGCGCGACGCCCATGATCGGGTCGACGATGTCGATGCCGACGTCGAGGCGTTCGAGATCCTTGGCCTCGTGGGTGGCGCCGAGGCAGTTGGCGTCGGTGGAGTACGCCTTCTCCATCGAGGTCTTGTAGGGCATGCCGATCTCGGCGAGGAACTCGCTCATCTCGTTGCGACCGCCGAGCTCGGCGTTGAACGTCGGGTCGAGCCAGGGCTTGTAGATCCCCAGGGTCGGGTCGACGAGCACGCCGTAGCGGTAGAAGCGCTCGATGTCGTTGCCCTTGTGGGTCGAGCCGTCACCGAAGACGTGGACGTCGTCCTCCTGCATCGCCCGCACGATCGCGGTCGTCGTCACGGCCCGACCGAGCGGGGTCGTGTTGAAGTAGGTGCGCCCGGCGGTGCGGAGGTGGAAGGCGCCGCAGCGGATGGCGTCGAGGCCCTCCCGAACCATCTGGGCTCGGCAGTCGAGGAGGCGGGCGTTGGTCGCACCGTGCTCGGTGGCGATGGGCGGGATCTCGGTCGGGTCGTCCTCGTCGGGCTGAGCGAGGTCGGCGGTGTAGCAGTGCACCTCGATGTCGCGGCGGGCCATCCAGGCGACGGCGGCGCGGGTGTCGAGCCCGCCGGAGAACGCGAGGCCGACCTTGGTGCCGGCAGGGGGGAGGGAGCGGTGGATGCGACTCATGATCCGCCGAGTGTGCCAGGCGGCAGCGGGCCGGGTTGAGGCGGATGCGGCTCAGCGGCGGCTCCGGGCGACGGCAGGCAGCAGCGCCGGACGACCGACGCGCACCCGGCCCTCGGGCAGCTGGGTCGTGGCGGCCCACGCTGCGCCGAGCTCGACCACGCCGCGACCGAGGTACACCACCGCGATCAGCCCCGGCTCGCCGAGCAGGCCGAGGACGCCGCCGGTCACGGAGATCAGCGCGACGAAGCGGAGCAGCGTGCCGGCCAGCGAGACCCGGTCGGAGGGGGTGGCCAGGGCCGAGCCGAGGAGGAGCAGCGTGGCCCACACGAAGACGCCCTGGAGCGCTGCGTCGAAGAGCAGCCCGCCGGAGAGCCCGTCGGCCTGGCTACGGAGGGCGAGCCAGGCACCGGTGAGGCCGACCGCGCTCAGCCAGAGGCGCCAGGCGAGGCGGCGGGATCCCCAACCGGTCAGGGCGTTGATCGAGCGCACGAGCGGTCCGACGAGCGGATCGGCTCGACGGGTGACGCGATGGGCCAGCTCCAGCACCGTGGCCAACCAGCTGGGCATGCGACACCTCCTCGCGATCGTTTCTCCCCATCGACCAACCGCCCGGAACCGTGAGGTGTTCCGGAGTGGGTCGACAGCGGCGAACGGGTGCGGGAGGATCGGCGCCGGCGTCGCGGTCTCTTCGATGCCGGAGCGGGGGCGGGGTGTTCGACGGAGCGATGATCGACGTCGTCATCGGGGTTGCGGCGCTGTTCTTCGTCGCGTCGCTCGCCGCGTCGGCGATCGTCGAGACGATCGGCGGGGTGTTGCACCGGCGATCGAAGAACCTCTGGGACACGATCGACCTGATGCTCGGCCGGGCCCGGCTCGGTGCGGACGAGGAGCGGGTCGTCGACCTGCTCTACCGGCAGCCCTTCGTCTCGGCGCTCGTGCGGCCGACGGCGCAGCCCTTCTTCCGGCCCGACGACGACGGGCCCGTGCCCGTGCGCAGCGACAGCGCCCCGCTGCGCGGCGCGGTCGGGCTCGACCGGAGCCTCACCACCGACGAGCGCCGTCGGCGCTTCTACGGGCCGCATCTGCTCCCCGCACGCGACTTCGCCGATTCCCTCATCGAGGTCGTGCGGCCGGGAGGGACCGCCGAGGAGGAGGCCGAGGGGCTCCGGTCGGCGATCCGCGACCTCCCGGCCGGTGACCTGCGCGACCAGCTCGACCGGGTCCTCACCGGTGCCGGCGACACGATGGTCGGTGCCCGACTGGCGATCGAGGGCTGGTACGAGCGGCACATGGAGCTGGTGTCGGTCTGGTACCGGAAGCAGACCCGCTGGTTCCTCTTCCTCGCCGGCCTCGGGATGGCGGTGTCGTTGAACCTGGACGCAGTCGACGCCGCCACCACGCTGTACCGCGACGACGACGTGCGGACCGCCGTGCTCGAGCAGGCGGAGGCCATCGTCGGGAACGAGTGCACGGCCGGCGACGGTGACGGCGCGGTCGCGGACGTCGAGTGCCTGCGAGACGAGCTCGGCGGCGCGGTCTCGCTCCCGATCGGGTGGAGCGACGTCGACGGTGGGCTCGACGGCTGGTCCCTTCGCGTCCTCGGCTGGATCATGGTGGCCGGCTCTGTGACGGTGGGCGCGCCGTTCTGGTTCGACCTGCTGCGCCGCGTCCTCGCCGTGCGTCGCAGGACCTGACGCCTCGTTCTGCGACGATGGCTCGATGCCGCAGCTCGACGAGATCGATCAGCGCCTCTTCGACGTCGCCGTCGCGCAGGCCCAGGAGGGCCTCGACGAGGGCGGCGTGCCGATCGGCGGTGCCCTCGCCGTCGGCGACGAGCTGCTCGGAGCGGGCCGCAACCGACGGCTGCAGTGGGGTTCGGCCATCCGCCACGGGGAGACCGACGCCCTGGAGCAGGCCGGCCGCTTCCCGGCGTCGACGTACCGCCGGGCCACGATGTACACGACGCTCTCGCCGTGCCACATGTGCAGCGGCGCGATCCTGCTCTACGGCATCCCTCGCGTCGTGGTGGGCGAGAACGACACGTTCCTCGGTGCGGAGGACCTCCTGCGCTCCCACGGCGTCGAGGTGATCGTCGTCGACGACGAGCGGTGCCGCGACCTCATGCGGCGGTTCATCGCCGCCCAGCCCGACGTCTGGAACGAGGACATCGGCGAGGTCTGATCCACCCGGACGCCGCTCAGCCACCGGCCACGGCCTCCAACGTCGGGACCCGACTCGCCATCCACGCCGGGACCGCCGCGGCCAGGGTGCCGGCCACGACCGAGCCGGCACCGACGACGGCGAGCTTTGTCACGGGGACCGAGACGACCGTGAGGTCGGCGTCGCCGAGGACCTCGAACAGCGTCCATGCGCCCAGGACCCCGAGGCCGAGGCCGACGATCGTGCCGTGCAGCGCGACGAGCGCCGCCTCGTATCGGACGCTGCGCCGGACCTGCCGCGCCGTCGTGCCCACCGCTCGGAGCAGCCCGAGCTCCCTGGTCCGCTCCCGGATCGAGAGCGTGGTGGTGTTGGCGATGCCGGCGAGCGCGATGACGACCGCCAACGAGAGCAGCCCGAGCACGAAGTTCCGGAACGCGTCGAGCTCACCACCCGACCCAGCGACGAACGCCGTCGCCGTGCGGAGGTCGGCTGAGGCCGACCCGACCGCCGCGCCGAGCGCAGCGACATCGTGCTCGTCGGCGACGGACACGAAGACGTTGAAGTCCGGCGCGACGACACCCGCGGCGTCGAGCTGGTCGAGCGTCACGAGGTGGCGGGGCGCCTCGAAGCCGGGGAAGTCGTGCTCGAATCGGGCGACCACCTCGAGCGTGCGCGTCGCTCCGGAGGCCAGCTCGAGGGTGAGCTCGTCGCCGAGTGGCAGCCCCGGGGCCTCGTCGACGTGCACGGCCACCCCGTCGGCGCCCAGGGCGTCGAACGAACCGGCCGTGACCCCCAGGTCGTACGCCGCGTCGATGGTGAGCGGATCGATCCCGCCGAGCGTGGACGGGGCGCCGTCGATCACGGCCGGGATGAGGCGCAGCGGCGACACCGAGGTCACGCCATCGACGGCGGCGAGACCGGTCGCGAGGTCGGTCGGGATCGTCCCCCGCTCCTCGTTGGTGGAGCTGACGACGTAGTCCGCCCGCAACGAGTCCTCGACCGTCCCGGCGAGCGAGGCGGCGAACGAGCTCGTGAGGGTGAGGAAGAAGCCCACCAGCCCGAGCCCGATGATCAGGGCGAGGCTCGTCGAGGCGGCACGCCGGGGGTTCCGGCGGGCGTTGGTGGTCGCGAGCCGGCCCTCGGGTCGGCGATCGAGGCCGAGCCGCCCCGCCGACCGTGCGACGGCGGACGCGAGCGTCGGGCCGGCCACGACGACGGCGGCGAGCGTCGTGAGCATCGCGACGCCGAGGACGAGCACCTGGCCGGTGCCGACCCCCAGCGCCACGCCGACGAGCCCGGCGCCGAGCGCCGCGATGCCACCGATCGAGCGCAGCCGTGAGGTGCCGGAGTCGTCGACCGCCGACTCGCGGAGGGCGGCGAGCGGCGAGATCGTCGAGGCGCGGCGAGCCGAGAACCAGGCCGACCCGAGCGTCACGAGCACGCCGACGGCGCCGGCCACCGCGAGCGGCCCGGGGCTCACCTCGACCCGGGTGTCCAACAGCTCGACCCCGATCGCGGTGAAGGCCGAGTCGAGCGCGCGCACACCGACGATGCCGACGGCGAGCCCGACCAGCGACGCCACGAGACCGACGAGCGCCGCCTCGAGCAGGATCGACCGACGCACCTGCGACCGGCTCGCCCCGACGGCTCGGAGCAGCGCGAGCTCTCGTGTTCGCTGGGTGACGGCGATGGCGAAGGTGTTGTGGATCAGGGTCACGCCCGCGACGGTCGCGACGATGGCGAACGCGAGCAGGAACGTGGAGAGGAAGCTCAGCGCTGCGTCCAGGTCTGCCTGGAGCTCGGCGATCAGCTCGTCGCCGGTCTCCACGACCGGGCCGGTGAGGGCCGCAGTGAGGCCGGCCGCCACCGCGGCCGCATCGACGCCGTCGTCGGCTCGCACCACGATCCGGTCCGGTGCCGTCGTGCCGAAGACGTCCCCGGCCGCGGCGGCGTCGATCAGGACCGCGTTGGCGGTTGGTGGGCCGTCGGCGCCGCCGTAGCGGAGGAGTCCGGCGATCGTGACGGTCCGGCTGCCGGTCGGCGTGTTCTGCACCAGCTCGTCGCCGACGTCGACGCCGACGTCCGATGCGGTGGCGACGTCGACGGCGATCTCGGCGGGACCGACCGGCGGGGAGCCCTCGTCGACGGTGAAGGTCGACAGCGTCGGGTCGGCGACCCAGGTCTCGGCCACCGTCGGCTGCTCGGGGCCTCCGATCCGGTCGCCGTCGAGGGTCGTGAGGGTCGCCTCCCCCGCGACGACGACGGCAGAGGACTCGACGCCGGGGGTGGCGGCGACGGTCGCTGCGACGCCGTCGTCGAGGGCGCGTCGGACGACGTTCCGTTCGCCCGGCCCGTCCTCCTCGATGGCGAGGATCTCACCCCGCACGACCGCATCGATCCCGGCGTTGGCTGCGGCGATGTGGTCCTTGTCGTTCGCCCCCATCGCGTTGGTGAGCAGCAGGACGGCGGCGAGGAAGCCGACGGACACGACGACGCCGGCGGCGGTCAGGACGAAGCGGCCCCGATGGGCCCAGAGGCCCTTGGCGGTGAGGCGGATCATCGGCTCAGCTCCCCCATGACGGCGAGGATCTCCGCGGCGCCCGGGGCGGCGAGGTCGCGGACGATGCGCCCGTCGCTGACGAACACCACCCGGTCGGCGTGCGCGGCCGCGGACGGGTCGTGGGTGACCATGACGATCGTCTGGCCGGCCTCGTCGACCGCCGTGCGGAGGAAGCCGAGCACCTCGGCGCCGCTGCTCGAGTCGAGGTTCCCGGTGGGCTCGTCGGCGAACACCAGCCGAGGTGCGGCCACGAGGGCGCGAGCGATGGCGACCCGCTGCTGCTGGCCGCCGGAGAGCTCGCTCGGGCGGTGGGTGAGTCGGTCGCCGAGGCCGAGCACGTCGACGACGCGCCCGAGGAGGCCGGCGTCGGGGCGCCGCCCGCCGAGCACGAGGGGGAGCGCGATGTTCTCGGCGACGTCCAGCGACGGGATGAGGTTGAACGCCTGGAACACGAAACCGACGTCGGTGCGTCGGAGCTCGGTCAGCTGGCGATCGGAGAGCTCGCCGAGGTCGGTCTCGCCGACGATCGCCCGGCCTGCGCTCAGACGGTCGAGTCCGGCGGCGCAGTGCATCAGCGTCGACTTGCCCGAGCCGGACGGACCCATCACGGCGGTGAGCTCGCCGGCCCGGAACTCGACGTCGACCCCGTCGAGTGCCTGCACGGCGCCGTCGCCGTGGCCGTACGTCTTGCGGGCCCCGACGAGGGCCGCGGCGACCTCTCGTCGGCGGACCGGGTCGGGGACGGGCTCGGTGATGGTGGTGGTCATCGGGATCCTTCCTGGTGGGATCCCATCGTCCGCATCGGGTGCCGGCGGCGAATCCGCCCGCCGGCGGTGCGCGCCTACTCCCCGGGGCGGACCAGGCCGGTCTCGTACGCCATCGCGACCATCTGGGCTCGGTCGCGGAGGCCGAGCTTGATCATCGCCCGGCTGACGTGGGTCTTGGCCGTCGCTGGGCTCATCAGCAGCTCGGCGCCGATCTCCGCGTTGTTCAGTCCCCGCGCCACCTCGGCCATCACCTCTCGTTCGCGGTCGGTGAGCGCGTCGAGCCGCTCGGGTGAGGGGCGCTCGACATCGGGCCGTGCCGCGAACTCGGCGATCAGTCGGCGCGTGATGGCCGGCGCGATCAGCGCGTCGCCGCGGGCGACGACCCGGAGGGCATCGAGGAGGTCGGGCGGATCCGTGTCCTTGAGGAGGAACCCGCTCGCCCCGGCGCGGAGCGCGTCGTAGACGTGGTCGTCGAGGTCGAAGGTGGTGAGGATCAGGATCTTGACGTCGCCGCAGGCGGGATCGGCGGTGATCCGCCGCGTCGCCTCGATGCCGTCGACACCCGGCATGCGCACGTCCATCAGCACGACGTCGGCGCCGATGCGACGCACCAGGTCCACGCACGACTGCCCGTCCTCGGCCTCGCCCACCACCTCCAGGTCGGGTGCGGAGTCCACGAGCACACCGAACCCGGCCCGCACCAGCTGCTGGTCGTCGGCGACCACGACCCGGATCATCCGGCGGTCTCCAGCGGGAGCCGGCCGTGCACGCGGAAGCCGCCGTCGAGCGTCGGCCCGGCGACGAGCGTCCCGCCCAGGCTCTCGGCCCGCTCCCGGAGCCCGAGCAGCCCGGTCCCGCTGCCCTCGTCGCTCCCCGACCCGATCCGCGTCGAGCTGCCATGATCGACGATCTCGACCTCCAGCTCCTCGGGCCCGGCGGACACGGCGATGGCCACGTCGGCACCCGGGGCGTGGCGGAGCACGTTGGTGAGGCTCTCCTGGACGATGCGATAGGCGGCGAGCTCCACCGCAGGGTCGATCTGCGTCGAGACGTCGGCGACCCTCATGTCGAGGGCGACACCGCTGCGCCGCACCGAGTCGGCGAGGGCAACGAGGTCTCCGAGGCCCGGCGCTGGCCTGCGGACCGGATCGTCGACGTCGTCGGAGCGGAGGACCTGGAGCATGGCTCGGAGCTCGTTGAGCGCGACGCGGCTGGCCCCCTTGATCTCCACGAGCGCGTCGCGGGCGACCTCGGGACGCTCGTCGAGCACGTGGGCGGCCACGCCCGACTGGACGTTGATCGTCGCGATCCCGTGGGCGAGGACGTCGTGGAGGTCGCGTGCGATGCGCAGGCGCTCCTCCTGGACCTGCCGCCGAGCCTCGGCATCGCGCGTCAGCTCGGCCTCGACCGCACGGGCTTCGATCTGGGCGACGCTCTCGCGCCGGTGGCGCACGGCGTCGCCGGCGGCGAGCGGGGCGGCGACCGCGCCGACGGTCGCGACGGCGGCGGTGTCGTTGCGGTCGTCGTCCTCGAAGGCGATGCCCGCGATGGCCACCGCAGCGGCGGCGACGGCCCCGATCCACAGCGACCTCCGCCGCTCGCCGGTCAGCGCCACGGTGTAGAGCGCCACGAGCACGGCGACCGGTGACGGCTGGGGGTGGTACCCGAGGACGAACGTCGCGACGACCGCGATCGACGTCAGGCCCAGCGCGAGCACCGGCCGGCGATGGCGCACCGCGAGCGGGAGCGGCGTGATGGCCATGAGGGCGTACGCGACGGCATCGAAGGGGTCGCCCTCGTCGGTGTCGACGAGCCCTCCCAGGGCGGCGTTCGCGACGAGCACCACCGACAGGCCGACCGCGAGCGCAGCATTGGCTGCATCGGGGTGGTCATCGAAGGCACCCAGGAGTCGCCGCACGGGGTTCACGGCACCACCGTAGAGAGAGGTCCACGCGTGCGCATCGGCCCGGCGGACGAGGCGCATACGCCCGCGGGAGTAGTGCCTGCGGCGAGGTTCGTGGAGAATCGAGGCCGATGCCCGGTCTCCTCTGCCTCCAGGGCGGGCGCGAGCTGACGCCCGACTGCCGCGAGCTCGATGCGCTCGTCCTCGATCGCGTCGCCGACCCGGTGGTGGTCCTCGCCGGGGCGGCCCGACGCGGCCAGGACTACGCCGGGGCGTCCGCGAGGGCGGTCAGCCACTACGCGGCGCTCGGTGCGGAGGTCGTCGCGGCCCCGGATCCGCGCGATGACGGGCCGGCGTGCCGGGCTGCCCTCGAGCAGGTCGGCCTGCTGGTCTTGCCGGGCGGCTCGCCCGGTGCGCTGCGCGAGGTGCTCGCGGGTCCGGTGGGGGAGCGGGTCGTCGAGCTGCACTACGGCGGGACGGCGATCTCGGGTGCGTCGGCCGGAGCCATGGTGCTCTGCGAACAGCTCGTCGTCCCCGACCGGTCCGCTGCGGTCACCGACGGCCTGGCGCTCGCTCCCGGGCTCGCGCTCCCGCACTGGTCGCTCACCAGCGGGCCGCGCTGGCGCATCGACGTCGAGCCGACGTGGGGCCTCCCCGAGTGCGGCGGTGTGATCATCGACGACGGCCGCATCGCAGCCGCTGGGCGAGGCGAGCCCTCGGTCCGGCTCGATGGCGACTGGCGCCCGGTCCCGCGCGGCTGGACGGCGCTCGATGGGCTGCTCGCGGCGTCCGACGCACCCGGCTGAGGCCCACTAGCTTCGCCACGAACCCCCAGGAGGTGCCCCGTGGCAGGCAAGTTCGAGCTCTACCAGGACAAGGGTGGCAAGTACCGCTTCCGCCTCAAGGCGAGCAACGGCCAGATCATCGCGGTCGGCGAGGCGTACAACACGAAGAAGAGCGCGCTCAACGGCATCGCCTCGGTCCAGAAGAACGCACCGGACGCGAAGATCGTCGACGAGACGGCCTGACGCTGATATGGATTCCTGAGGGCTTGCTCCTCGGGTCCAGAGGTGCCAGAAGGGAGCCCTCGATCAGTTAGAG
>JBCBSZ010000120.1:0-12270 GCA_039818945.1 Actinomycetota bacterium | reverse complement strand
GATGTAGGTGTTCTCCTCGTTGATCGGGTGCCCGTTCCGGCAGTGGGTCCGGTAGCGGACTGCCAGGCCGCGATGAACGTTCTCGAGGCCTTCCACCGCCTCAAGGTGGGCCGGGTTGCCGCACAGGCGGACACGGCAGAGATGGTCGATCTGGTGGCCGTCGGGGATCGGGCCGACGAGCTCCTCGTAGACGAGGCGGTGTACGTAGACGGTTTGACCGTCGACCTTCACGGCGCCGTACCCGCCGCCGGTCTTCGCTCCCGGCCAGATCCAGCACCCGCCCTCGACGGGGCGAAGCGGGTCGGCTGGAAAGGGGCCGCCCTGGTCGATGCGTGCGAGCACCCGGTCGAGTGGCCTCCTGCCGGAACCCGTCATCGTCGAATCTCCCCGATGCGGAACTGGTGCCCGCAGGCCGGGTTGGCGCAGTCGTACTCGTCGACGGCTTCGCCCGGGCCGGGCGCGCTCGCGTGCGTGGCGTCATCACCGCACTTCGGGCACATCTCCACGGCGCTCAGCTGTGGTTCGGTGGCCGGCTCGGTCGGTTCGACGCCGAGGCGTTCGAGGGTGCGTTCGCAGAGGAAGGAGAACGGCGTGTCGAGGCCGAGAGCGATCATGCAGGCGCAGCAGAGATCCCCTTCGGTCTCGTGACCGGTCGGAGCGTTGTGGACGTGACCGAGACCGCCGACACCGCACCGATCGCAGGTCCAGGAGACCTGGAGGACCGGCTCGCCGTCGATCCCATCGTTCGGCCAGCTGACACCGCAGGTCGAGCAGCCCCAGCCGTCACCGTCGTGGACGACCTCCTCATGGCAGAGGGAGCAGCACGGCGGCCGGAACTCGAGGTCAGGGATCGGCTCCGGGTAGGCGGACCGGATGAAGCCTTCGTGGCGCATCAGATCCACCCTCCGAACGTCCACCCGTCAGCCGGCTCGTCTGCTGGTTCGAGCCGGGCTCGAGTGCGCCCATCGGGCAGGGTGACGACGACACCGCCACCGTGGTGGTCGGGGATCCGGACGTGCCCGTCGCCGCGGTCGTCGACGATGAAGGCGATGCGGTGGAGTGCGACGGTGCACCCACCGTCCCCATCGGTGATCGGTTGGAGGCTGGCGTACGGGACGCAGGTCCGGTTCGCCGTGTCGAGGTGCTGGATCCGGGCGAGCCAGGAGCCGGCAGGGCCGATGTAGAGGACCCGGCGTCCGGCCTTCCGGGACTGGCCCGGCCGGTGCAGGTACTCATCACCGGGGACGAGGTCGGCGGCCTTCATCGGCCGTGTCCGAACCCGACGCGCTCGACGAGCACGAGCGATCCACCGACGCCGATGAGGACGAGCCCGACGACAGCGAGCGCGTTGGTCGTCGCGCCGGTGCGGGGCAGTTGCTGCCCGGTGAGCGTCGGCGGCTCAGTTGTCGGCGTGAACTCCTCGGGCTCCGTGGACGTGGACGACGACACCGTGGTTGGCGTGGACGTGGAGGTGCTTGACTCCACCGTGGACGTGGAGGATGAGCTGGCGGGGGTTGTCGTCGTCGATGTCGATGTCCCAGGACGCTCGGTCGTCGTCGGCGTCGTCGTCGGTTCGGTCGGTTCCGTCACCGTGGAGGGGGCAGACTCCGTCGGGACCGACGAGGTCGTCGTGGTCGGCGCAGCCGTCGTCGTAGTCCATGCCGTCGTCTCCGTGGTGGTGGGTGGGTCGCAGTCGAGGGTGACGGTGAGCCCACCGGAGTGGACTTCGTGGGGGCCCATGCGGAGCGTCACCACGATCGAGGTGCCGAGCTCCACTCGCCCGCTCGCGGTCGTCACGGCGCCGGGTTCGCGCTCGATGTCGGGGAGGACGACGCTGCTGCCGTTGCTCGCGACGATCAGGTCGTTGTTCGGGTGCACCGAGAGGCCGTTCTCGCCTCGGGTGTCGACCAGGCAGGAAGCTCCCTGCTGGCCGGCGGGCACGTCGGCCGTGGCGACGACGGTGTGGCTGCCTTCGGGTGCTCGGACGACGTTGTCGACTGGGATGACGATGACGTCGTCAGCTGCCCGGGCAGCGACCATGCCGAGGACCTGGAGGAGCAGCCCGATCGTGACGATCACGAACCCGACCACGGCCGTGCGGGAGTGCCGGACGGCGTCGTCGGCGTGCCGTGCCGCTTCCCGCCCGTTCCGGGCAGCGGCGGCGAGGTGGTCGTGGAGGTCGCTCACGCCGCGGCCTCCGCGGCTTCGACCGCTTCGAGGGTCAGATGCCACTCTGAGAGCCGACGCTCGGCCCAGAGCGACAGGTCGATCTCGGCTCGGAACGCGTCGAGACTGCCGTCCGGTACGCCCCACCCGAGCCAGACCTCGCCTTCCCAGCACAGCCCAGCCGGCGTGTACCAGTGGCCACCGTGGACGAAGCCGAACACCCCGCCCGGCATGCCCGGCGCGTCGAGTGTCGGCGATGAGGTCTGCCCGACCCAGTTGATCCGGTCTGCCCACTCGCGCCCGTAGGTCGAACGGCGATCGGGGACGATGAGGTCGTCGCGGCGACGTCGCCAGCGGGCAGGTACGTCGGTCGTGCCCTCGAACGAGATGCCGATGGGGACCCGGTCGTGGCGGCGGACGATCAGCTTGAGCGTGGCGTCGCGCTCGGCGAGCCACTCCTCGAACTCGGTCTCGAGCGCGGCCCGGAGTTCGGCGTTGCTGTCGTGGACGGCCTTCGCCTTCGCCCGGTACTCCTCCCAGGCGTCGAGGACCGCCTGATCGGTCGAGGTCCATGCGGTGGTGACGGCCATGCTCAGGCCTCCTCCCCGTCGAGGGGCCAAGGGATGCGGCGCTGCTCGGCGACCTGCCGGGCCCGGGCCATCCAGTCCCCGGTGTCGATGCCGTGCTCGTCGAGGAGGGCGGCGGCCTCGACGATCATCTCCGCCATCGTCTTGGCGTGGATCGTGGACTTCCGCCGGGCGTCATCGGCGAGCTGCTCGACGACCTCGACGTTCAGGTCGAACGAGCCCTGGTTCTGCTCGGCGAGCATGTCGGTCACGAGGGCCCGCATCTCCGACCAGGTCAGCCGGCGCTGTTCGAACACCCGGGCGGCGGCGCGCTGCCCGTCCTGGTCGAGCTCGGCGATCAGCTCGGCGATCTTCTCGGGGATCACCCCGGCCTTCACGGCGTCGAGCAGCAGCTCGTGGAGGTGGGTGAGGCGGAGCTTCCGGGCGACGAAGTCGACGGGGCGGCCGGTCATCCGGGCGACGTCCTCGACGGTGGAGCCGAGGTCGATCTGCTTGCGGTAGGCGAAGGCCCGCTCGATCGGGTCGAGGTCGACCCGGACGTCGTTCTCGACGAGCATCACCGCCGCGAGCTCGCTGTCGGTACCGACCCGGACCAGAGCCCGGATCTCGGGCATCCCGGCGTGCACGTGGGCACGCCACCGGCGCTCACCGGCGACGATCATCCACTCCGGGTCACCGGCCGGATGGGGCTGCACGGTGATCGGCTGGATCAGTCCGTGCTCCGAGATCGATTCGGCGAGCGCCGCGATCTCGGCATCGTCGAACGTCTTGCGGTCGTTCGAGCCCGGCGCGATCGCGTCGACCGGGATCTTGCGGACCACGTGGCCTGCGGGACTGGTCATGTGAGCGTCCTTCCCTTCGATTCACCATGCTTGCTAGGTATCGACTCTAAGCAGCACGCGTGACAGCTCCGGGCGGGGTGTGACCGCTCAGATCATGGTGGTGCGAGCGGCTGGCAGCCAGGGCCAGCGGCGGTGGTCGTCGAGCTGGGCGCGGATCAGGCCTTCGGGCCATTCACGGGCGTCCCGGTCACCTCGGAAGCGGCCGACCTCGTACACGGATTCGCCTTCGGTGGGCGGGCTGATCGTGATCCCCATCTCGGGCCAGCGCTTCCAGACCGCCGAACCGAAGGCGTCGAGGTGGCGGGCACCGCCGCTGCCTTTGGGGGCGTGATGCTCGAGGAGCAGGGTCACACCGGCCATGACCCGGAGGTCGTCGAGGACGTGAGCGACCCGGCGGGCTTCCTCTTCGCCGCCGTCGCTGTTGCTGCGCATCGAGCTGCCCCACAGCTTGTAGAGCGGCCCGATCGCGACGACTTCGGCCCCGGAGTTCCCGACCCACTGCCGGAGCGCTGAGCGGTCCGTGTGGTGCAGCACGTTCAGGCCTTCGGGAACGGAGAGCACGTCGATGCGGTTCGGGTCGTACCCGGCCTGCTGGCGGGCGGGTTCGTTGAGGCGGCGAAGCGAGCGGGACAGCAACCGCTCGCCGACCTCGAGGTCGATGATGAGGCCACGGCGGGGCACGTAGCGGGGTCCGCCCCACGGGTGAGCTCCGCAGGCGGCCTGGAACACGAGCTGGCGGAGCAGCCAGGACTTCCCGACACCTTCGGGGGCGACAACGATGACCCGGTCACCGCGTTCGAGCACACCGGGGATCAACCAGTCCGGGGTGTCGTCCACACCGGCGAAGAAGTCGTAGAGCGGGATGGGCTGGCGGACCTCGGTCTTGAAGGCGAGCCGTTCGGCCTCTTCGAGCGCCGCGGCGACCTCGTTGGACATGGTCGCCGCGTCGACCTCGGGGAGATGCTCGCCCCACTCGCGGAGCTGCGGTCCGACCCGGAGCAGGGTTCGACGTGCCGCCCACTCCGAGATCGTGTTGCAGTGCTGGCTCCACTGCCCAGTCGAACCGAGGGTGCGTTGGCACTCGAGTAGCCATTCCAGGGCGGCGTCTTCGTCTCCACCGGACCCGGCGAGCTCGCGTGCGATCGTCGGCGCGTTGAGCGCCTGGTCGGTGTCGTGGAGACGGACGATCGTATCGAACGCGCGCCGGCACTTCGGGTCCCCGAACTCGGGGGCGGTCAGGCGGGCCGTGATGTCGTCGTACAGCTCGGGCTTGAGCTGCAGGACACCGATGACGGCGCGTTCGTCGGCGGTGGGTGCGTAGCCGCTCACCAGTCACCCTCCACGGGACCGCGGGCGGCGGTTGGTGCGGTCTGGGTCATCCACGACTCGGTCGGGCTGGTGGTGCCCTGGGAACGCTCATCGTCGAGGACGGCGCGGCGGATCCAGGCCCCACCGTCACCTGCCCAGCGTTCATCGTCGAAGCGTCGATCGTTGAGGAACGTTGTCGGATGCGGGATGAACCGCTCCCGACGGGTTCGTTCGGTGGCTGCGGCCCCATCCCAGACCCGGCGGGCCGAGGTGAGGAAGCGGAGGCAGCGGTCCCGTTCGCCGGCGTCGAGACGGCCCCAGGCCTGCTCGGCGCGGCGCTTCTTCTCCCTCCGGGGATAGAGGTCCCAGAAGTCCTGGAACCGGTCGGGAGAATCAACTTGAGCGGGCTGCACCATGGGTTCCGGCTTCGGTTCCGGGCGGGCGTCAGGGTCGCGGTGGAACTCGCGGGTGACCCCTGGGTCGTCGTAGAGGACAGCCCATTCGGCGACGGTGCCGAACTCGCCGCTGCGATGCGGGACGACGACACCGACGTCGACGAGTTCACGGGCCCAGCGACCAACGGTCCGTTCGGCGACACCAAGCTTGCGGGCGAACTGGGCCTGGCTGAGCTTCTCCCCGCTGTAGGTCGCAGCAGCGATGTGCACGAGCAGCGCGATCGGGCCGGCCTCGAGGCGTTCCACCGCCCACATCGGGACCTGAGCGAACAGGGTGCCCCGGAACTCCATGCGCCCGCTCATCGGAGGATCCGTTCGATGGTGTCGTCGAGCCAGTCGAGCGGGCGCCACACGTAGAGCTCGATCCCGGAGATCGATCCGAGTACCGCGGCCCAGGCGCGCTGCTCCGGACTGAGGGTGCCGCGGTGGGACTTGAACTCGACGATGACGAGCCGGCCGGTGCGGGCGAACACGACGTCGGGGAAGCCCTTGTGGCCTTGGATCGGGGTGGACACCTTGCCGGAGGCGTGGCGGGTCTTGCGGGCGTGGTGACAGAGCCAGCCAACCGTCGCGGCGTAGTCCATCACGGTGGACTGCAGCTCGGCCTCGCTCATCGCCTTCGCCAACGTCAAGGTGTTCTCATGCGTCATGAGTATCACCCCTCGCAGACGTGTAGCCGGTAGCGGGCAGCCGGCACGAACAGGTCGTCTTGGGCGAGGACCTCGACGAGTTCGGCGACGCGCCCCTCAGCGGGGTCGACGTGATGCTTCCCGGTGGGTTCGAGGGTGCCGTCCGGATGCTGTTCGTCTTCGACCCATTCGAACCGGTCATCGATCCGGGTGAGCCGGATCTCGGTCGAGCAGCCAGGGCAGGGGCGGGTCCGTCCGACATGGATCTCGTTCATCGAGTCGATCGAAGCAGTCATCTGGGACTGCGTTCGCCGAGCTGCTCGTCGAGCGTGTCGACGATCGTGCGGGCGATGTTGTCGGGGAACACGACGTCGTGGAGGAGACCGTGCGGGTCGCGGACTCGGAGGACATGGAAGGTGGTGACCCCGTCTTCGGTGATGACGGGAACGTCCCCGATTCCGCATTCAGCGACCCGAATCACAGCCATCAGGACACCTCACCGATCGGTGGGTAGGAGGCGGCGTACTCCTGGAGTCCGGTCCGGCTGATCCGCCAACGGCCACCGAGCTTGCCGACACATCCGGGCAGTTCCCCGTTGGCGGCGAGCCGCTTGGCGGTCGCTTCGCTGATCCCGAGGAAGGCAGCGGCCTCCGGGATCTCAACGAGCTCGGGCTGCGCTGTTGACTGCGATTCCGTGGCCACAGGAGCATCCATAGCACGCACCTGTGACAGCGGACCTGGACCCTCTGGTCAGGTGTTCTCTTCGATCCGGCTCAAGGTGCTGAGTGCTTGACCGAGCGCTTCCTTGAGGTCGTCGACGTCGCGTTGGAGGGCGCGAACGTCGTCTCGGACCTGCTCGAGTGAGGTTGGCAGTTCGGTCTGATGGACGACTCGGAGTACTTCCTCAGCGGAGATCCCGAGGTACCCACCGATCTGAGTGAACTTCTCGTCGTCGGGCCGGTTCTCACCGGACTCCCAGCGGTGGTAGCTGGGTTGGGCGATACCGAACCGGGCTGCGGCCTGGGCCTGTGTCTCACCGCGCCGCCGTCGTTCGCGTCGAAGGAGCTCCCCGAGAGCGGTGGAACCTTCCGACCGTGGCGGAGACGTACCGCTTCCGGACTTGGTTGGGGTCATCACGTCACCTTCCCTTCCCGCCATGCATTGATACCTGACGGCGGGTATCAGGTGGCACCTTACGAGGCTGGCGTGACAAGGCGCGAGTTACGATGCGTGCTCAGCAAGACGGTCCGAGAGGTCTGACGCCACGGTCTGCAGTTGCGGATCGCAGAACGGTCCGCCTGGTTCCGCGAGCTTCGCCACTCGTTGCGCGAACTCGGCGATGCCGAGTCGCAGGTCGAGGACGCTGGCTCGGAGTTCGAGCACCTCGGATTCGAGTTCCTCGACTTCGGCTTGCTCGGAGTGGTCGTCTCGCTCGTCCCCGCGCGCCATCTACGGATGGTGCCTGCTCGGACGGTGACGGTCAACACACCACCGGTCGTGCCATGGGAACACGCTCTAAGTATCGGGCTCTGCGACGTGTGCCACTTCAATCAGGGTCGGTGGGTTCGTCGGTGATGCGCGGGTCATCCGGGTCGGCGAGGAACTCGGCGGCGGCCCGCCAGACCTCGACCTTCGAGCCGAGCGATCGCTTCCACGCGATCCGGACCATGTAGCCGAGCTGAGCGTCCTCACGGATCTGGTCGATGTCGTTCTCGAGCCGATGCTTGAGCTCGGCGAGGATCTGCGCGGCAGCCGCCTTCGCCTCAGCGCGGTTGCGGATCGGCACCGCCTAGAACGGCTCTTCGTCCGGGTTGAACGCCGGACCGGTCCCGGGCTGGGGACGGCTCCCACCGCCACCCTGGTTCGGCTGGTACTCACCTTCGCGACGTTCGTTCTTCTGCACGTCCGCGGACGCCCACCGCAGCGACGGGCCGATGTCGTCGGCGAGGATCTCGATCTTCGAGCGCTTCTCACCCTGATCGTTCTCCCAGCTGTTCTGCTGGATCTCCCCGGTGACGACGACACGCATGCCCTTCGTGAGCGACTCGGCGGCGTTCTCCGCCATCTCGCGGAACATCACGACATCGAAGAACGAGGTCTTCTCGCCCTGCCCGTCGCGGCCGCGCTTGGAGAACGCGACGGTGAGCCGGCCGACGGCCATCCCGCTGTTCGTGAACCGCAACTCCGGGTCGCGGGTGAGGTTGCCGACAACGGTGACGCTGTTGCCCCAGGCCATCGGGACTCCTTCCGTTCAGGCTTCCCGATTATGATGCCTTGAAGGTGTGACAAGCAGGTACGATCGGATCGAGCCATCGGGAACGGCTGGGCGAGCGGCGGGTTCTTCGTGGCTCGCCGAGCGATGGTTGCGTCCAACACAGCACTTGCGGCCGCTTAGAGTCGCTGCGTCGAGCTAGCCCGCTCGCGATTCAACCGCGGCCCACTAACGAGCAGCTCACAACCGGAGGATGCCAACTGCGAGCGCCACAATCCGGGACTCCGCCGAGAGTCGGCGACCAACGCCGCTCGGCGCTAGCTAGCCGCGGGCCCAGCGCACTTCACCCCCCGACGGAGCATCCCTCGTCGGGCTGGTAGTCCGGCCTTGTAGTCTCAATGACCCAGAGCGATCCACCATTTTGTGGGTCGGAGACCTTGTCCTTGGCGTTGAAGCCCAGGGTGAGGAACGTGGTGGATGCGCCTTCAACACTCGCAGGGTTCGCCTGGTCGCCGAGAGCGCCAGGAGCGGCGCCGATCCCGGAATCATAGATCGAGAGCGCGCTACCGGGCACCCAAGTCTCCAACGGTCGCTCGATGAGAAGGCCCACCGTGGGTCTGCGATCAGTCGCTCCCCTGTCGCCGTAGGTGAAGAGCACGTTTCCGCAGGATGTCACTAGTAGATGGTGGGACGAGGCGATCACGCTCGGCAGGCTCTGATAGGAGTAGTTAGGGGTCGCGAGGTACGGATCCCACTTGACGACGATTGCAGGACTACCGTTGCCGTTCTGCTCAGCGCGAACAACGCCGATGACAGTGTCGGCCACCTGAACCAGATGAGGCTCCGAGTACCGTCGCCCTGGCGGATTCCAGTTATTCATGATCTTGCGCACATCTGTCACTTGAAGCCGCATCTGATCCTCCTGCCAGGTCGCCCGGATGTACCACGCGCCACCTGCGGAGCTGTCGCCACCTGAGTACGCCGGGATCAGCACCTGGTTCTGCGGCGCGCCGGGCTTCTCGGCGATCGGCAATGCAGACCCGTGCGACGCCATGCCCGCATGCAGCTGAACGGCCGTACCGAACCTCCGATCCAATGGCTGCTTGACGGCATACCAGAGGCCGCCAGAACCCGGTTGCCCCTGCAGCTCGGGCATGAAGAAGGTCAGCACGACGTGGCCAGACGGCATTACCGCTAGGCGAGGATCGCGAGTGTCCCGTCCTTCGATCACGGTTCCTGAGATCGCCCCGAATGCCGTCTCCGGTGTGCTCCAAGATCGCCCATTGTCGTCGCTATTGGAGATCATCAGCAGCGAACTGTGGCCCTGGTGACCTTCGGATCTGTGCCAGATCGCCAGAAGGCCATTGCTGTTCCTGTCCCCAGCAGACAAGCGCACGACGTCTGGGAAGCGCGCTTCCAGGCTGCCGGCCTCTTGAGTGATGCGAACGGTGATAGTTGGACTAGCGCCCGACGGTACAACGGTAACGGCCAACAAGCACGCGATGAGTAGCGCTCCAAGGCGGCCGAGGTAGGGGGAAGACCTCATGCGACAAGCCAACCACCTGCGCTCTTGCGCCGTTAGGGCCTAACGGCCCAAGCGAGCTCGCTGCCGTACTAGGTCCGCCCTCCTCGGCGTCACCACCCTCGGACTCCAACTAGCGCCCACGGCGGCGCCTGCATGCCACCTACCCGCGTAACCAGTCGATCACCGACACGATAGACACGGCTCGCCGATCACGGAGTGAGCTAGACCAATCACGACCTCGAGGCAGCGCTCGGCGAACTCCTCGTCGGAGAGGTTCTGGCGGGCCATGTTCACCCAGGGATCGAGCCAGCGGAGGTTCTCGATGGAGTGACCCCCACCCTTCGTGGCCGGGACGATGTGGTCCAAATGAGCGGCCCGGTCGAGCTTTCGTCGGGTGATGGCGCACCTGCCTCGTTGTCGCCTCCAGAGACCGGCGAGCTGTGTCGCCGTGGTGGAGCCGGCGCCGTACCGGCTGTTCCATTGCCGTGACCGGTACTTGAAGAACCTCGTTCGGCGGAGCCGTCGGGCGTTGGCGTTCTGCTGTTCCCGTCCTCGTTCTTCCCACCAGGTGAAGCGACGGTTCTTGCCACGTTCGCTCTGGGCGTACCGCCGTTGAACCTCGACTCTGCAGTCCTTGCAGCGACCCCGGTACCTCACCTCGCCGTTGGCGAGGAGACCGTTGGCGTAGAACTCGCTGATCGGTTTCGACTCGCCGCAGTCCCTGCACGTCTTCTCGCTTTCGAACAGCGGTTCTGCGGTCGTCACGAGTCGGGCGCGTCGAATAGATTCGCCTGTGGTCCCGGCTCGGGCCGAGTAGCCGCCTTGGAGCGCCGCGGCCGCCGAGATGTCGTCGCACGACGTGGTAGCTCGAACAGCGCAGTTGGCTTCACCTCACGCCGCGGCGCATCGAGTCGGGCGGACGTCAGCGAGGCCACGTCGAGGTGCTGCACGGTGCCGTCCGGCCACGCAACCTTGGCCCGTTCCCGTCCGTCGACCTCGAACAGGTTGCGGATCGACCCGACTTCACTTCGGTGTCCGTCGCGCACCAGGTCTCCGACGCTTCGCACCCGGTCGCGGCAGGACGTCCGGCCGATCGAGGCGTGCACCCTCCCGGGGCGGTCCTGGTGCACGATCCACACGAAGGCGCCGGGATCCTCCGGAGTGGTTTCGACCGACTTCCCGCACACCAGGCAGAGATCGCCGAGGCTCGGTTCGAGTGAGAGCTCGTCGGCGATGCGGGCGAGTTCCTCGCTCCGGGCGTCGGCCAGCTCAGCGCGTCGACGGTTCTCCTCGGTGGCGTCGCGCTGCTCTCGAGGGTTGTCGACCGTCGGAGCTGGCACCGATCGCCACTTGGCGGCAGCGTCAGCGTGGTACGCCGCAGCGTTGCGAAGCTCATCGACGGTCTGGGTGGTGCGTGAGCTCACGGGTGGTCTGCTCCCTGATGGTCCGGTTGTTGCGGATGGACGCTGACGTCGCGTCGTGACAGCAGGCGCGGTCAGGTCAGCTGACGTGCGTTCGGGTCGTGCCTTCGCGGCGGCCGGTGCGGCGAGTCGTTGTGGTCGTGGTGCGAGCCCCGTCGGGGCCGACCACCCAGGTCCGTTCCTGGGTGGTGGTCGCGTCCTTCGCCTTCCGGGCGAGCCACTTGGCTGCGGCGCGGTGCGGGAGCGAGGGCTTCGAGATCAGGCTCGACTTCTTGATGTGCACGGACCGGGCGGCCTGCCCGTGGTAGGGGGCGGAGTGGCCCTCCCGGCGGGCACGGTCCTTGAGTTGCTCGATGCGGTGGTTCGCGTTGGTCCGGGCCCAGCTCTTCCGGAGCCCGTACGCCCACTCGACCCGGCGCCAGCCCCTCACGGTGAGCCGGTCGGTGCGGCGGCGTTCGATCGCGCAACGCCATCCGACCCCGTTCCGCTTCTCCGGTTCGAGGGAGCGGAACTCGTACTGGCGGCCGGCCATCAGGCCGCGATCGGGTCGTCGTCGGCGTCGTCGAGGAACACGACGGTGGTGCCGGCGACCACGAACGGTGCGGCCCCGAAGCGGAGTCGACGGACGAGGTCACGGTCGACGATCCGGGCCGGGTACTCCCCTGCGGTGTTGGGGTACTGGTCCCAGCCGTCGTTGCCGGCGAGCCAGGCGAGATCGCAGCCAGCGATCATGTCGGACGGCATGTGCGCGTCGCAGACGCAGACGGTGAGCCGCATCGATGTGGGCTCGGCGGTCTCGGGGAGCCGGACGCGGCTCCGCTGGGTGGCGGGCTGATCGCACCAGGGGATCTCGCACGTGGTCGACATGGTCCTTCCTTTATTCTGATGCTGCTGGAGCATCGGGCTATATATGGCGACGGGTCAGATCGTCGAGCAGCGCGGTGTTCGCCGCGTCGACCTGCTGGGCGCTTCGTTCGGTGGCGGCCAGCTCGTCGAGCTCGTGCTCGAGGGACCTCACGCGGCGTGCCATCTCGGCGATCGGTCCGGGGTCACCGTCTTCGATGCGGTCGTCGAGCTCGGTGCGGGCCGCTGCGATGCGGGCGTGGAGCCAGAGCGCCGAGAGGT
>JBCBSZ010000119.1:0-12367 GCA_039818945.1 Actinomycetota bacterium | reverse complement strand
TCGTCGGCGTACGGTCCGATGTGGAGGACCTGGCTGGCAGTGCCTTCGGTGTGGTTGTCCACCCTGGCTTGCGGCCGGCGGGAAGCCGCTTCATGACAGTCACCGCTGGAGTCACCTCGGACGCCATCGCCTCGGCGACGGTGAGCAGATCCTTGCGGTCCCGGACCAGTTCGCTTGTCGGTTGGCTCGAAGTCGGTAGCGTCGGACCCCGCACCACCGTCCTTCGAGGGCCAGGACCGGACCCTGGGCTCGTAGGCGGCTGCGCGAAGGGCGAGACGATCACCTCGGCTGACGCCGATTGGTGCGACGCCGTCCAGGTCGAGACCCTTCTCGGCTTCGACCTTGAGTCAGCACCCTCGGTGCGGGGCTCTCGACGCTCGGCCGGGACTTCCTCCTCTGCCCCGTTGGCGCCGCTGCGTGCTTGGGTCGGATGGGCGGGCTGCAGCGCGTCGGAGGTGCTCGGCGGGTAGGCGTCGAGGTCCGCTCATGAGCCCGAAGCGGGCTCGTCACGGGAGGTTTGGCTGTGAAGATCGCGATCGTGTTCGACAGCCGGACCGGCACGACCAAGGCCGTGGCTGAGCAGATGGCGAAGCTGGCCGTCGCGGCCGGCCACGACGGCACCGCGCGGCCGGTGCAGGCGGTGTCCGCAGGCGATATCTCGGGGTGGGCCGATGCTCTGGCGATCGGCAGCTGGACCGAGGGCTGGTTCATCGTCCGCCAGCACGCCACTCAGCAGACGATGGAGTTCATCGACGAGCTCACCCTCGACGGTGAACCGGTCGCGGTGTTCTGCACCTACCAGCTCTCGCCGGGTCGGCTGCTCGCCAAGATGACCCGGGCCGTGGAAGCGCGGGGTGGTCGCGTCACCGGGGCGTTCCGCTCGCGGGGACGGGAGGTGCCAGATGGATTCGCGGCCTGGCTCGACTCGCTCGAGCCGGCCTGACGCGGGCGCTGATCCGGCCGGCCACGCTCCGGTGGTAGCGCTGTCCGCTCGATCGGGGCGGGCCGTCATCGCGGCAGCCGTCTTCGGTTCCGCCCTGGCCTACATGAGCGACGACATGCTCAACGTGGCGCTCCCCACGCTCGCCGACGATCTCGATGTCGGGGTGACCGGAGCGCAGTGGGTCGTCAACGGCTACTTCGTGACGATGCTGTCGCTGATGCTCGTCGCGGGCTCGATCGGTGACATCCGAGGGCACCGTCGGACCTTCCTGGAGGGGCTCGGCGTGTTCACGCTGGGTGCGGTGGTGTGTGCCTCGGCTCCGGTGATCGCGACGCTGGTCGTCGGCCGTGCCATCCAGGGCGTGGGTGCCGCGCTCGTCTTGGCGAGTGGACTCGCGCTGGTCCACGCCTCCTTCGGCGAGGAGGAGCGAAGCCGGGCTATCGGGCTCTACATGGGACTCACCGCGGTCTCGACCGCGGTCGGCCCGATGTTCGGGGGTGTGCTCGTCGACGTCATCTCGTGGAGGGCGATCTTCGTCGCTCCGCTGGTGTTCCCCGTGCTCGCCGCGGTGATCACCGTGGTCGGTGTGCCGGAGGCGCCGACGACTGCCGGTCGGCGCCCCGATGCGGGCAGCGCCGGGCTGGCCCTGGTTACCATCGCCGCGTTCAGCGTGGCGCTCATCGGTGGGCCCGCGGACTGGCTGCGCCCCGAGGTGCTCGCCGCGATCGCCGTCGCCGTGATCGGCGGCGTGTCCTTCGTCGTCAGGCAACGTCGAGCCGATGATCCGATGTTGCCGTTGGGGCTGTTCGGCGATCGGACCTTCGCGGGAGGCAACGTCATCACCCTGGTTTCCTTCACGGCGTCCGCAGGCGTGTTCTTCTTCGTCGTCGTGCATCTCCAGAGCACGCTCGGTTTCGAGGCAGCCGAGGCGGGCGCGGCCCTGGTGCCGCTGTACGCGATCATGTTGATTGGTTCCCCACTCGCCGGTCATCTCGCGGACCAGGTCGGCGCCAAGGCCCCGATCGCGGTCGGGCTGGTCACCTTCGGGGCCGGGGCGTGGTGGCTCAGCACCGTCCAGGCGGGGTCGGGGTACGTCACCGAGTTCCTCCCGGGCCTGATCGTGCTCGCGGTCGGGCTCGCCACGTTCGGCGCACCGCTCACCGCAGCGACGCTCGGAGCGGCCGGCGAAGACGAGCAGGGGATCGCCTCGGGGGTGAACAACACCGTCGGGCAGATGGGAGGACTGGTGATGATCGCAGTGCTCCCGGTTGCGGCCGGGCTGTCCGGGGCCTCCTTCGAGGGGCCGGCCTTCGCCGACGGCTACGAGACCGCGATGCGGATCTGCGCACTCCTCGCCCTGGCCTCCGCTGTCGTGGCCACCGTCACCATTCGCACGACGGGAGCACCAACAACACCGCGAGCCACTTCGTGAGTCGCCCATCATCGACCCACGGCCGATCGGCAGACACGATCTGACCGGCGAGCGCGCAAGACCTCGCAACCTCGAGGAGGGCCGGCGAGAACGACGATGTGGGTCGGCTGTTCTGACCAAGGCCTCTGGTCGTCGGAGCCGTGGAGCGCAACGCTCGACGACGAGGAGGGACCGACGCGCATCGCCGCACCGGTGGGGCGCGGAGCTCGGCCAGATCAGCGATGGAATCGTCCACGACGCCACCCCGCCAGCCGATCCTCCGGTACTTCTTCGACAGCTGGATCCAGACGTGCGGACCGGGGTGGACCCGCTCGCAGGTGGCGATCGGCTACGCGGTCGCCGCGATCTCCGTGCCCGCCCTGCTCGTGTACGCCGCGGCCAGCGATCTCCACTGGTCCTGGATCCAGATGGTCGCTGCGTCCTGGATCGTCTGGGACCTCGTCGGCGGCGCGATCGGCTACAGCCACGCGGCCATCAAGCGGCGGCGAGCCGGCGAGACGAGCATCTGGCCACCCCTGCACCACAACCTCGTACACACCCACCCGCTCGTTCTCGTCTACTTCGAGTCCGACCCGTGGCTGTTCGGGCTGACGGTGTACTCGATGATCACCTTCTTCGGGTACGTCGAGCTCCTGGAGGTCATCCCGGCGACCGGCCGCCGCCGCATCGGCGAGGCGGGTCAGCGAGCGGTCGTGGGCATCGAGATCATGGTCGCAGCCGCGCTCATGGCGGTGTCGTTCTTCGTCCCGGCGGTCACCACCGACCACCGAACCTGGGGGATCACCGTCTACGTGGGGCTCGGGCTGCTCACGCTCGCCGTCGTCGCCACACCGCTGCCCTTCCAGCGTGCGACCGCCACCATCGGCCTGGTGGCGATGGTGTTCATCGGCATGCACCTCGACCCACCAGACGGATTCCAGTGGCTGATCCCGGTGTACTTCCTCAAGCTGCTGATCGGCTTCACGGCGAGAGAGGACACCCAAGCACCTCCCACCCCCGCACCGTCCCTCCAAGACGCGGACCTGCTCCTCGACACCTCCCGCCAACCAGGTCCGCTCGGAGGGCCACGCGATCCGCGACAGAGTTGGCCCCGATGATCCGACGCTCGCCGCTGGGCGTGCCGTCCACGGCATGGGGGCGGGTGTGTGCGGTGGTCGAGGCCGGCCCGGTGGCGGGTGCGGTGTCGGCCCGATGGTTGGGCAGTCGCGCGCGGCAGGCTGCACATCAGCAGCGACGCCATGGTGGTCATCGAAGCTGTGGTCGGATCCAGTCGGCTCAAACTGTTGCTCATCGGTGGGAACCTCACCGACCCGGGCCGAGCTGGTCGACGCCGCACGGGCGCTCGGCACGGCCTGAGCGCCTCGGTCCGGTCGACGGCGCGGCCCCGTGGTCCGATGACGTCGCATCGCCCTAGGCTCCGGGCGTGTCACCGGACGACGAGCGGTCTCGTTCGTCCGTCGACGTCGAGGCCGACGAGGCGGATGGGTCGGTTCCGCTCGTGCGCACGAAGTTGGCGGCGCCGATCACCGCACCGGGCCTGCTGAGCCGACCGACGCTCCTGCAGCCGCTGAGGTCCGCGGGCCGAGTGGTCGTGGTGACTGCTCCCGCCGGCTGGGGCAAGACGTCGTTGCTCTCCACGTGGCAGGCCGCCGAGCGAGATCGGCGTCGTTTCGCGTACGTGCGACTCGGGCCGGGCGACGACCGGCCCCCGTCGGTCTTCTGGAGCTACGTGATCGAGGCCTTCCGCTGCGCTCGCCCCGAGATCGCGCCGGACGCCGAGGCCGTCCTCCACCGACCAGTCGTCGATCTCCGCCGCGAGCTCGTGCCCGCCCTGGCCAACGAGCTGGGCGCCATCGACGAGCTGATCATGCTGGTGTTGGACGACTACCACGCCGTGACGAGCCCGGAGGTCCACGAGGCGGTCGTGGAGCTGATCGAGAACCTGCCGCCCGCGGTCGGCGTGGCGGTCGCGAGCCGGTCCGACCCGCCGTTCCCGCTGGCGCGCTGGCGCGCCTCGGGTGAGCTGGTCGAGATCCGGGCGACTCACCTCGCGTTCGGTCCGATCGAGACGGCGACGTTCCTGAACCACCGCTTCGGGATCGACCTCGATCCCGCCACCGCCGCCACCTTGTGCGAGCGCGCCGAGGGGTGGCCGGCTGGTCTCCAGCTCGCTGGGCTCTCGTTGATGCGCGAGCCCGATCCGGCGGCGTTCGTCGATCGGTTCGCCGGAGACGATCGCAACGTCGCCGACTACCTGGTGGGCGAGGTCATCTCGACGCTGGATGAGGGACGGCGGGACTTCCTGCTCCGAACGGCAGTGCTCGACGAGCTCTGTGGACCGCTGTGCGACGCCGTCTCGGGCGGCCAGGACTCGGACGTCGAGCTGGCCGCCCTCGAGCGGGACGGCATGTTCCTGATCCCGCTCGATCGCTGCCGCCGCTGGTACCGATACCACCACCTCTTCCGGGACTGGCTCCAACACGAGCTGCAAGCGACCGATCCAGCGGCGGTGCCGGACCTGCACCGCCGGGCGAGCGAGTGGCACTCGGCCACCGGCACGGTCGATGCTGCGATCGACCACGCCCTCGCCGTCCCCGACGCCGACCGTGCCGCCGAGCTCGTCGCGCGCCACCTCGGCACGTGGGAGGGAGTGCAGTGGCCCCAGGTCTGGCGATGGCTCGACCGGCTGCCCGACGAGGTCGTCTCCCGTCATCCGGCAGTAGCCCTCGCCCGCTCGCGGCTGGCGTTCGAGACCGGCGAGTTCGGTCGAGGGCTCGTGTGGGCCGAGGCAGCCGAGGCGGGACTCGACTCCTTGCCGGCGCCGGCGCGCGCCGTCATGGCAACGCACCTGAAGCTCTGGCACGCGTTCGCCCATCTCGTCGAAGGTGACATGGACGCGGCGCTGACGCTCGCCAACGGGGTGGCCGATGCCGAGCGTCCGCGCCGTTCGGCCGACTACGCCGGCGCCGTTGGGCTTGCGGGCATGACCACCTTCTGGTTGATCGGGGCCCTCGAGTCCGTCCCGCCGCTCACCGAGGGCGCCGCCGCTCGCGCCGACACCGGCCTGGAGGACGGCGGCGTCACCCCGCTCCTCGCCCTCGCCCACGCCGAGGTCGGTGACTGGTCGGCCGCCGAGGCCGTCGCCGAACGGGCCATGGCGCTGCCCCATCGTGACGAACGCAACCGCTATCCCGACGCCATGGCGGCTCACTACGCCCTCGGCCTCGTCGCACTCGGTCGGGGCGATCGGGCCGAGGGTGTGGCTCGGATCGAGCTCGGGCTCGAGCTCGCCCGGGCGTGGGTCGAGCCCGTCTTCGTCGCGTACGGCTGCCTGCTCCGTGCCGACGCTTCCGACGATTTCGCGGAGAAGCGGGCGCTCGTCAGGGAGGCTCGCGAGCTGGTCGCCGGGGCCGCCAGACGCGGTCGCATCACCGACCTCATCGACGCCGAGGCCCGCAAGCTGTCGCTGCGCCAGCCACACCAGGACACCGCCGGGACGGTGTTCGTCGAGCCCCTGACCGACCGCGAGCTCGAGGTCGTCCGGCTGCTGCGCAGCGACCTCTCCCTCCGAGAGATCGGCAACGAGCTCTACCTCGCCCACAACACCGTCAAGAGCTACACCAGGTCGATCTACCGCAAGCTCGGCGTGTCCTCGCGCGAGACGGCGGTCGCAGTCGCCACCGACCTCGACCTGGGCTGACCCGCGCCCGTTCCCAGGATGGACAACGATCCCGCCGCTCGAGCAGCCCTCGCTCGCAGCCGGCCAACAACGAGGACCAAGCCCGCGCCGAAACGGGTCAACGGAGCTGTGTTTCTTGGCGAGCGCCACGACGCCGGCATCGGGCCTCACCGCGCGCAGTTCCATCCCGCCCGCTCTCACGCGCCCGCAACGCTCACCGACCGCCCAGAGGCGTGCTCGAGGTCCGGATCTCGGACGCTGGGCGGAGCGGACCGGCGTGTTGTTGTCGGACGGGGTCATGGGTGGTGGCGCCGAGGCTGCTGGTGATGTCCTGGCTCGGTGATGGCTGAGGTCGGTGGTTGTCGGGCCGGTTCGCGGCTGGGATCGTTGGTGGGGTGAGATCGCTGAGGTGGCGTCGGCGTCGCTACGAGCTCGCAGCCCGACTCGGCCGCCATGGCTATGTCGCTGGCGGACCGAGGCACTTGGTCAGATCGGTGTTGTGGCCCCAGGTGCTGCGCCAGCTGCACTGGTGGGTGCGCGCCGGCGCGGTCGTGACGATCGTCGCCGCGATCGCAGGGCTGCTGTCCGTGGTGGGCTACTCGCCAGGTGAGTCGCTCGTTGGTGCGTTGATCGTGACGGGCTCGCTGTGGGTGGCTCTCGGTGTGGTGGGCTTCGTGGTCGAGAGCCGTCCTGCGTCGGCCGATGGCGGCCCGCTCCGCCAGGCGCCGGACAGCGGGAGCCTCGTCGCCCTCGCCCGCGCCCCCGGCGATCAGTCGTCGACGCCCGGTGCCGGGGGATCCCTCTCGCTGACCGCAGTAACTCTACGCTCTTGGACGGGACCGACCGTTGGCTGTCCGTTGCGCAGCGGGTGACCGGCGAACTCGAGCGGGACGATCGAGCAGTTTGCCGGACGCCGAGTGGAACGGTGAGCGAAGTGGAGCGATCGCCGAGTGCGTGCCAGGTTCTCGCGGGCGGCCGTCGATGGCCTGCGGGATGCAGGTGATGGCTCGTCGTCGTTGGCGGCCCTCGATGTCGTCGCGAGTCGTTGAGCAGCCCGAAGTCCGTTTGCTTGGCTGGTTGTGGGAGCTGGGGCGGCGGATCCAGTGCGAGTGTTGTGCGATGAGGGGGTTGGGACGACGACCGAGACCGGGCCCGGGGGTCGTCTACGGTGGCGTATGGCCATCGGGCCGATGCTGTGCGGGTTCCTGCTGTGTCTGGGTGCTACGGCCTGCGTGGGAGGTGATCCCGAAGGTGAGGCTGTCGTCGCGGGCGTGGAGCGTGACGTCGTGTACGCCGAGGCCGTCCACGACGCAGCGAGCGATCGCGGCCTCGACGTGTACCGGCCCGGTGGGACCGGTGCGCCGGTCGTGGTCGTCCTGCATGGCTCGGGCGGCGACAAGGACGATGCGCTGATCAGGCGGATCGGTCAGCAGCTGGCCGATGCCGGCCTGGTCGCCTACGTGCTCGACCACGCCCTTCGGGGTGCCGAGGTGGACGTCGTCGTCGACGACGGTCGGGTGGTTCGTGAGAGCTACGAGGACCTGCGATGCGCACTCCGCTTCGTCGCCGACCACGCCGGCGAGCATGGCGGGGACCCGACGAAGGTCACGCTGTTGGGGCAGTCCGCTGGTGGGGTGGTCGGGCTCGTCCCCGCGCTCGCTGGCGCAGAGCTCGAGTCGCGGCTGACCGAGTTCGGTGAGGCACAGGTCCGGTGCACGGCCGGGGCCGACGTCGCCGCGATCGGGGGTCTCGTTGGCTTCAATGGCGCGTTCTTCGTGTTCGAGTTCATCGACGTGCCCCAGACGAACCCTGAGCTGTGGGCGCTGGTCGACCCCAGACAGCACCTCGGTGAGGGATCGGCGACGTTCCGGTTCATCCTCGGTGGCCAGGATGCCCGGACACCCCAGCAGCACGACGACGAGGTGATCGCCTTCGCCGGCGAACTCGCCGAGCTCGGTCACGATGCCGAGGTCATCGAGATCGCCGAGGCGGGGCACGGCTGGGTGGCCGACGGCCCGATCTGGGACGCCACGCTCGCGGCGGTCCTGTCGGTGACCGGCCAGCGGTGACCGCCACGGTCCTCGGTCGTCGGTGGCGCTGACCACGCACGTGCCAGCCAGGACCTCGCCGAGTACGCGGCCGAGTCCTGGGGATCCGTGTCTCGATCGCTCGGACTCACTGCTCAGAACACACCAACAGTTCGGCGAACGCCTCGGTTCGGTCGAGTTAGCTGTCAACGACCAGTGCCCATAGCCACGGAGCGCCCGACCCCGAGCAGATCGCCGGATCTGCGGTGGTCCGGGGAGCGAAGTCGCGCGGCGTCTAGGCGTGCGAGCCCGCGCCGGGCGAGCGGGCTGTTGTGGAGTCCGGGGGTGCGGCCGCCTCGTGGTCGGCGTCGCTCGACGGGCGTCCGGGGGGCGGCCGCCTCGTGGTCGGCGTCGCTCGACGGGCGTCCGGGGGGCGGCGAGGGGTGGATACCGTCGACGTGTGGGTGAGCGGCTGGTCGTGCATGGTCGTGTCTCGAAGGCCTTGGCGTGCTTGTCGGACGCTGAAGTGGTGGCGCTGATCGAGGCCGTGCCGGGAACGCGGGGCTGGGGGGTGACCCGAGTCTGTGAGGTCGCCGGGCACCCGGTGTTCGTCAAGACGATCCCGGTCTGCGACGCCGAGGTGGCAGCGGCCGATCCCACTGCCGATGTGTTCGATCTTCCGCTCGTCTACCGATACGGGGTCGGCTCGGCCGGGGTGAGCGCTCATCGCGAGTTGGTTGCTCACCAGCTGACCACGAGTTGGGTGCTCGACGGCTCGTGTGCCGGGTTTCCGCTGCTGTTCCATCACCGGCTGGTGCCCTTGGCCGCCCAGACGCGGTTGATGGACCCCCAGCGCCTGGACCGCTATGTCGCCTACTGGGACGACGCGCCGGCGATCCGGGCCCTCATCGAAGCCCGCCAGCGGGCGTCGCACTCGCTCGCGTTGTTCTGCGAACACGTGCCGCACGTGCTGATGGACTGGCTGCCAGCCAATCAGCACCGGGTCGGTGACGTGCTCGGCCAGGCGCTCGAGATCACCGATCACCTGCGAGCGCACCGAGCTGCCCACTTCGACGCGAACCCCTCGAACCTGCTCACTGACGGCGAACGCCTCTACTTCGCTGACCTCGGACTCTTCCTGCACCCGCAGTTCGCCCTGTCAGCGGCCGAGCAGGACTTCTTGACCGCCCATCGCTACTACGACATCGCCCAGATCGTGGGCACGCTCACGATGGCCCCGCCCGGCCGCGAGTTCGTGAGATCACCGGCCTTCGACGAGGCGGTGTCAGCATTCGAGCCGCTCGGGCGGCTGGTGACCGATCTCTTCGACCGACTCCATCACGGCCCCAAGACGCTCGGCCACTTCGACGACACACTCGCCCGGCAGTTGCTCGACCAGGCCCGAAGCACCATGCCCTGAAGGATGGCGCGCACTCGCAGCAGCATCTCGGCGTGAGCGATTCCCGAGCACCACGACCGAGCACTGCGCCGGGACCGCGCTCGGATGCGGAGCGAAGTGCTCGGCATTGTCGGTCGAACGTCGGTTCGTCATCGGCGGTCTGAGGCAGCTCGGGCAGGACCGATCGTAAGTGCCGTTCCCGAGCGGGTCGTTCGGGCGGGGACAGGGTGCGATCCGAGCGTCCGTGGCCGGCCCGTCGGTCGCGCGTCGAATCGACTTGCAGATACTGCGATCTCGCAGTATTGTGATAGTGCGAGATCGCACTACCTAGAGACTCGGAGCATCACATGACCGTCACGACCTCCCACGACCTCGAGCCCGCAGCGCACGCAACGCCGGCGCCTTCGTTCATCGCCTCCGCGGCCACGCGGCTCTCCTCGTGGAGGTGGTGGATGGTGAGCACTGCGGTCTTCTTGGCGTTCGCCGCCGTCTTCTTCGGCACGCGTGCACCGTTCTCGATCCCGACTGTCGAGTCGACGTGCGGCCAGCCGCCACCCGACGTTCGGTTCACCTCGAGTGCCGCGGAGGTGAACGACTTCCTCTCCGCCTGCGGAGCCACCGGTCGCAGCGCGTACACCAACATGCAGCTCGCCGATCTCGCCTACCCGGCCGTGTTCGGCTTGTTCCTGGCGACATCACTCGCAGTCGCACTCCGCCGACTCGGCATCCGGGGTCCGGTCCTCGTCGCACTTGCGATGCTGCCGATGCTCGGAGCAGCGTTTGACTATCTCGAGAACGTGTTCGCCTGGCGAGCAATCGCAGCGTTCCCCGAGCCCAGCGGGACAGACGGACTCCTCGGTCTCGCTTCCGCGGCCAAGACAACAACGTTCTGGCTCGCAGGACTGCTGCTGCTCGCCATCACCGTAAAACTCGCCATCCGCACAATCCACCGCCGCCTTCGCCGCCTCGACCAACGATCGACCGACGCCGTGAGCACCGAGACAGCATGACCGGCGTGCCACAGCTCGATCCCGGGCTCAGCAACGTGCTGTTCGCCGTCTGGCTCGTGTCACGAGCCGTGAACGCCACGATCGATGGCGCCATCTCTGACACCGGGCTCGACGCCGACGAGTTCGCCGTGTACTCGGTGCTGGCACAAGGAGAAGGGATGACCCCCACCGATCTCTCACGCTGGATGACCGCGCCCGGAACCACCGTCTCCAGCTACGTGAAACGATTCGAGCAACGCGGACACGTCGAACGCCAAGAACACCCCGACGACGGACGGTCCTATCTGATCCAGCTCACGGCGGACGGGCGCGAAGCCCATCGAGCAGCCGGAGCACGATTCCTCCCACTGCTCGCCAACGTGAACCGCGTCCTCGGCCCCGACGTCAACGACGTCCACCAACGCCTCACCCAACTCCACGCCGCCGTCACCACACCAACAACCTGACCGCGCACCGGCCACGGCGACCCTCCAGCAACGGACACCACCCACCAGACAACCGACACCAGTCGTCGGCCTCGAACGCCGCTCGTATCCGGCAGTGCTGAGCTGGCCACCCGAGCAGTTCGCCGGCACCTGAGCACCTCGGCGAGCGGACTGGCGTGTCGTTGTGGCGCAGCCGGCGCTCTGCCTGACCGTGGTCGGGACTGGTCGAGCAGAGGTGCTCGATACGAGCGGGATGACTCGGCCCCCTGGCTCGCGTTCTGAAGCGGTGCTGAGTAGGCAGGACGTGGGCCAATCGTCGGTGCGGCAGCGGACTGCCGCCCGAACGTCGGCGACTGGCGCTCGTCGACTCTCCGAGTGTCAAACCCGCGTGCGTCGGCGCAGCTCTGGTTCGGGTTCCGCGGCCACGGCAGCCGAACGACGGCAGGGCATCACGTGTACTTCGCGAAGACGTCAGCATAGTTGTCCTGGCTGACGGTGTTCCCGGTCTCGATGTAGTACCTCAGGCCGAAGAGGTGTTTGGCGACGTTCTTCCGCATCTGTCCCCGCATCAGGTACTTCATGAAACCGGGCCGGAACGAGGTGAACGAGACCATCTTGAGTTCGGTCGTCCCGTCGTCGGTCGATGACAGCTCGTAGGTCGCCGACATGTCCTTGACGAACGGGAGGTTGTGTTCGAGCACCTCGACTCGGAAGCTCCTGTGTTCGACGACGTCGGTGATCTGCTCGTCGAGGTACAGCTTCTTGCCGAACTCGCAGTGCCTGACCACGTCGGCCGCCCCTTCAGACGCCCCGTGCAAGTAGCTGGACGCGGTCATCGTCGGGTTGTGGACATGGATCTCTCCGTACTGCGAGAACAGGACCTCCCAGACCTGTTCGCCGGAGGCCTCGATCGTCTCGTTGAGTTCTGACTGATTCACGTGGTTCCTCGTGGTGTCTGTCGGGCAGCGGTAGCGGCGCCGGGTCGAGTGGGGTGATCGAGACGGTGATCTTTGCAGTTACGCTCCACAGTGCTCGTTGCGAAGCGGGGTTGTCGAGGTGCTCGGTCTCGATGACCAAGGTGGTCCGGTGCGCGTCTTCGGACTCGACGCGGAGAACTGGCCGGTGCGCTGGGGACCGGAGCTGGGCCGCCTCGACGTAGCGATCGGCGCCAGCGTCGACGACACCGCACCGCCGTGCCGGTAGGACGAGGTCAACTCCTCGAGCGCGCTTCTGTCCTGCGCCCCAGCGGTCGATGCGGCCGCCAGACCCATCGACAGGCAGCCGATGGCGATCAGCATGGCTCGCAACATGGTTCCCCCCAGCTGCGCGACCCGATCACCGCGCCGCGCCGGACCCGCCGACCACCACGCCGGACGGCGCCGAACGAGCCCTGCGCGACGTTCGCTCACCCGATCCCCACGAAGTCCACCACCGCGCTGCCCACCCATCACG
>JBCBSZ010000118.1:0-12423 GCA_039818945.1 Actinomycetota bacterium | reverse complement strand
GCGGCGTGCTCGACGGCCCCGAGTCGGTCGAGGCGATGGAGATGTTCCAGAGCTGGTTCGAGAACGGCTGGGCCGACCCGGCAGCCGCGGGCGACGACTCCTTCCACGGCGCGAAGACCGCGGCGATCGCCTTCGTCGGCCACTGGCAGTACGGCGTGAACGTCGAGGGCCTGGGCGACGACCTGCTCGTGCTGCCGATGCCGAACTTCGGCGGCGACGCCGTCACCGGCATGGGCTCGTGGAACTACGGCATCTCCAGCACCTGCGAGGACCCCGAGGCGGCCTGGGAGGTGCTCGAGCACCTCGTCTCGACCGAGGAGATCCTCCGCATGACCGACGGCAACGGCGCCGTCCCGGCCCGCTTCTCGGCCCTGGAGCAGAGCGAGCTCTACCAGGAGGGTGGTGCGCTGGAGGTCTTCGCCCGCCAGCTCGCCGAGGGTCGGGGCGTGCCCCGACCGATCTTCCCCGGCTACGCCACCGTGACCGAGGAGTTCGCGCAGGTCGTGGCCGACGTGATCGCCGGCGCCGACGTGCAGTCGGAGCTGAGCGCCGCCGCCGAGGCGATCGACCAGAACATCGAGGACAACGCCGGCTACCCCACCGGGGGCTGACCGAGACCAGCAGCGGGGTCGGCGACACGGGGCTCGCCGACCCCCCGGAGCCGGTGTGGGGTCCCGCCACGTCCCCACGATCGCGGGATCCCGCACCGGCTGCGACCGTCGACGACGGCACACGAAGGGGGAACCATGACCGCCACGACCACGGAGGTCGACCGCACGTCCAGCGGTCGACGGGCACGTCGACGACGCGAAGCCCTCCAGGGGTGGGCGTTCGCCGCACCGGCGATCGTCCTGCTCTCGGTCTTCCTGATCGCACCGTTCATCGTCGCGATCTACTCGTCGTTCACCGACCAACGGCTGGTGCCCAACCCGAACCTGCCGACGCAGTGGGTCGGGCTGCGCAACTATCGACGGCTCTTCGAGGACGACGGCTTCCGCTCGGCGCTGGTCTTCAACGGGATCTTCGTCCTCGTCGTGGTGCCGCTGCAGACCGCCTTCGCGCTCGGGTTGGCCGTGCTCGTCAACCAGCAGCTGAAGTTCCGCAACGGCTTCCGCACGATCTACTTCGCCCCCGTCGCGGTCACGATGGTCGTGGTCGCGGTCATGTGGACGTTCTTCTTCAACCCGACCAACGGTCTCGTCAACGGCGTGCTCGAGGCGGTCTCGTTCGGGTACCTCACGCCGGAGCGCTTCGGGTTCCTGAACTGGGTGCTCGACCGCAACGGCGCCCGCGCCGCCATCATCATCATGTCGATCTGGCAGGGCGTCGGCTTCCAGATGGTGATCTACCTCGCCGGGCTGCAGTCGATCCCGCCGAGCCTCTACGAGGCGGCCCGGATCGACGGGGCGACGGGCTGGCAGCAGTTCCGCTACGTCACGATCCCGCAGCTGCGGAACACGACGATCTTCGTGGTCCTGTCGACGACGATCCTCGCCTTCGCCCTCTTCGACCAGGTCGAGATCATGACCCAGGGCGGTCCGCAGGATGCGACGCAGACGATGATCCTGCGGCTCATCAACTTCGGCTTCCGCCAGGGGCAGGTCGGGCTCGGCTCGGCCCTCGGCGTCTTCTACTTCCTGCTGGTGATGGTGATCGCCTTCGCCCAGCGACGACTCCTCCGCGAAGAGCGGGAGGTGGCCTGATGACCGCGACCGCATCCCGTGACCTCGCCGGGACCGAGCACGAGGCGGCGGCCGCGAACCGCCGCCGCAAGCGGCTCACCCGCCTCCTCACCTACCTCGGGATGACGCTGCTGGCGGTGTTCTTCGTCTTCCCGGTCGTGGCGATGCTCGTGCTGTCGCTCCAACCGAACGAGACGCAGATCGTCGCCGACCAGCGCTCGATCTGGGCCTTCATCCCGCGGGCGTTCTCGCTGGAGAACTACGCCGACATCTTCGGGCGCGACGGCGTGACCCGGGCGGTCTTCAACAGCGCCCTCATCACCGTGATGACCGTGGGCCTCGGCCTGGTCGTCAACTCGATGTGCGCCTACAGCCTGGCGCGGCTGCAGTGGGTGGGTCGCAACGTCGTGCTGGGCGTGATCGTCGCCCTGATGATCGTGCCGTTCCAGAGCGTCTCGGTGCCGCTGCTACTGATCGTCAACCGGCTGGGCTGGCTCGACACCTACCACGTCCAGATCGTGCCGTTCGTGGCCAACCCCTTCTTCATCTTCCTCTTCTACCAAGCGTTCATCGGGCTCCCGAAGGAGATCGAGGAGGCGGCGCTGATCGACGGGGCGAGCCGCTGGACGATCTACCGCCGCATCGTGGTGCCGCTGTCGAAGCCGGCCTTCGCGACGGTCGGGATCCTGCAGGCGTTGTTCGTGTGGGGCTCGTTCTTCTGGCCGCTCATGGTGACCCGCGGCCCGGAGGTCAGGCCCCTGCCGGTCGCCATGCAGGTGCTCTTCGTCGATCCCCAGGTGCCCTTCGGTGACGTGTTCGCCTTCGCCGCCGTCATGACGATGCCGGTGCTCGCGCTCTACCTCGTCTTCCAGAAGTGGTTCGTCCAGTCGGTGGCCTCATCGGGCCTGAAGGGCTGACTGCGTGGCCGATCGTCCGCGACTGCACTTCACACCACCGAGCAACTGGATGAACGATCCGAACGGGCTGCTGCACGACGGCGACCGGTACCACCTCTACTACCAGCACAACCCGGACGCTCCGGTGTGGGGGAACATCCACTGGGGTCATGCGGTGAGCGACGACCTCCTCCGCTGGGAGCACCTGCCGATCGCGCTGGCGCCCGACGAGCTGGGCTGGATCTTCTCCGGCTCGGCCGTCGTCGACCGCGACGACACGGCGGGGTTCGGGGCGGGCGCGTTCGTCGCCGTGTTCACCCATGACGACGCCGGGCTGCAACGCCAGAGCCTCGCGGTGAGCGACGATGCGACCAACTGGGAGAAGTTCGCCGGCAACCCGGTCCTGAGCCCGCCCGACGGCACCAAGGACTTCCGCGACCCGAAGGTGCAGCGCTTCACCGCCGACACGGGGTCGTGGTGGACGATGGTGTTGGCGGTCGGTGACGAGTTGTGGTTCCACCGCAGCGACGATCTCCGGGACTGGACGCGGACCTCGGTGCTGCGACCCCGGACCGAGCTCGCCTCGCTCGTCGCGGAGGTGCCGGAGCTGGTTCGACTCCCGATCGATGATTCGGACGAGTCGGCGTGGGTCGCGTCGTTCAGCATCATCCCGCCCGAGGGGGTGCGCCCTCGCGGGCGGGTCGTCTGGGCGGCGGGCGACTTCGACGGCGAACGCTTCGTGCCCGTCGACCCGGATGCGCCGTGGCGGGCGTTCGATGTCGGGCCGGAGCTCTACGCCCCGATGGCCTGGGACCGAGGGCCCCACGGCGACGTCGTCGCCGTGGGTTGGATGGACGAGTCCGGGGTCGCTGCCGAGCGTGCCGCCCCGTGGTGCGGTCGGCTCTCGCTGCCGCGTCGCCTCTCGCTCACCCGGGTCGACGGAGCCCTTCACCTCCGCCAGCAGCCGGTGCTGGCGGCCGACGACGCCGTGCACGAGCGGGCCTCGGTTCCGCCGGGCGTCCGGCTCGATCGGACGGCCGGGTCGACCGTCGTCGTCCGGCTGGGGGCGGTCGGTCGAGCGAGCGAGGTCGATCTCTCCTTCCGACCGGTCGACGGGTCGGCGGCGTCGACCGTGGTCCGCCTCGATGCCGCCACGGCGTCGATCGTCCGCCAGGAGCAGGGCGAGCCCGAGATGACCGTCGAGCTGGGGCCGTCGGCCGGCGCCGTCGACGTGGTCGTCGACCGCGGCTCGATCGAGGTCTTCACCCCCCTCGGCCCCTCGTACTCCGCGATCGGCTGGGAGGGCACCGGAGACCTCCGCCTCCGCATCGACAACCGGGGCGCCGCTCCGTGCTCGGTCGAGGTGTACCGATGGTGAGCGAGCGCCCGAGCGTGATCGTCGACCCGGCGTTCCGTCGCATGGACGAGATCTTCGACCCTTCGACGAACGAGGAGCTCCGCGACCGCTTCCGCGTCGTCTGGGGCCGCGACGAACCCATGCCCACCGACCGCTTCCTGGCCGAGCTGCCCTCGGCGATGGCGATCGTGCACGGCGACTGGCGGCACGGGCCGGTGTCGCTGGACGGGGCCGGGCTCCGCGCCGTCCTCGAGGTCGCCGGCGGCCATCCCGACCGCGGTCCCGGGGTGCGGCGACTCGTGGAGGGTGGACTCCTGCTCGGATCGTGCGCGCCGGCGTTCGCCGCGGTGGTGGCGGAGATGGCCCTCGCGTTGGCGCTCGCCGGACTCCGCGGCGTCGTCCGCGCCGACCGCGAGATGCGGTCGGGGACCGAGCGTTGGCTGCACGACGGCAACGCCGGCAACCGCAGCCTGTTCGGCGCCGAGGTCGGATTCGTCGGGTGCGGTGGCATCGCGGCGCGGCTCCACGACCTCCTCCGACCGTTCGAGGTGCGGGTGCGCGGCTACGACCCGCCGCTGCCCGCCGCCTCGTTGCTCGACCGCGGGATCCAACCGGCCGACCTCGGCGAGCTGTTCGACCGATGCGACGTCGTGTTCGTGCTCGCCGCACCCACCGACGACAACCGCCACCTCGTCGACCGAGCGCTGCTGTCCCGGCTCGGCCCCGAGCAGCTGCTCGTGGTGATCAGCCGGGCGCACCTGGTCGACTTCGACGCCATGACCGAGCTCGCCGCCGCCGGGCGCTTCCGGATGGCGACCGACGTGTACCCGGTCGAACCGCTGCCGGCCGAGCATCCGGTGCGAGCGATCGACGACGGCATCTGCGTCCCACACCTCGCCGGAGCGCTCCCCCGAGCCTTGACCGACATCGGCCGCTTCGTCCTCGAGGACCTGGTCGCCATCTCGGAGGGCCGGCTGCCGCGACGGATGCAGTACCTGACGGCCGAGAACCTCGACGGCCTGATCCAGCCTCGCCCGCCGGCCTGATCGGCAGGCGGCCGCCTGGTTCAGTCGACGGCGAGCTGGCCCTGCAGGGACTCGACCGACTCGATGAACTCCTCGACCATCTCGTACACGACCTGGGCGGCGCCCTTGCGCTGGTTCATGTTCCCGACGATCTGCCCGACGAAGTAGTTCGCCAGCTGCGCGGCGCCGGACCCGCTCGTGTGCGCGGCGCGGGCGATGCGCTTCTGCGCCTCGGACGTGAGGACCGGCTGCAGCGGCATGCCCAGCGGGTCGGGGGTGTCGGCCCGCTCCCACTCCTCGGTCCAGGCCGACTTCAGCATCCGGGCGTGCTTGCCGGTGAGGGACCGGGACCGGATCGTGTCGGCCGAGGTGGCGCCGAGGAACTTCTCCTTCACCACCGGATGGGTCTCGGCCTCGTCGGTCGTCAGCCAGACCGAGCCGCACCACACGCCCTGGGCGCCCAGCGCCATCGCCGCGGCCATCTGGCGGCCGCGGCCGATGCCGCCGGCACCGAGCACCGGGATGTCGACCGAGTCGACGATCTCCGGGATGAGCACCATCGACCCGATCTCGCCCGTGTGGCCGCCGGCCTCGGAGCCCTGGGCGATGATGATGTCGACGCCGGCGTTCTGGTGGCGCTCGGCGTGGGCAGGGCGACCGGCCAGCGCACCGACGAGGCGGCCCTCCTCCTTGCAGCGATCGATGAGGAACTGCGGCGGCGGGCCGAGCGCGTTGGCGACGAAGCACGTCCGGTGCGCGAGCGCGATGTCGAGCTGCGGGCCGGCGGCGTTGGCCGAGAACGGCGCGGCGTTGCCGTCGCCCTCGGCCACGGTCATCGCCCTGGTGTCATCGTCGGGTGGGAGCTCCGGGACGTCGTAGCGGGCGAGGATGTCGTCGATGAACTCCCGGTGCTCGCCGGGGATCAGCTGCGCGATGTCGTCGCGGGTGAACCCACCGTCCTCGTCGCCGGCGTACCTGGCCGGCACGATCAGGTCGACGCCGTAGGGCCGGTCACCGACCTCGTCCTCGATCCACGCCAAATCGATCTCGAGCTGCTCGGGGCTGTGCGCCACGGCGCCGAGCACCCCCATCCCGCCCGCCTTGGTCACCGCGGCGACCACGTCGCGGCAGTGGCTGAAGGCGAGGATCGGGACGTCGATCCGGAGCATCTCGGTCACGTCGGTTCGCATGTCACGCTCCTCAGCTGCGGCGGGCGGTCTGGGTCTCGGCCCAGCTCATCCCGGCCTGGACGTTGGGCTCGCGGGGCAGGCCGAGCACCTGCTCGGCGACGATGTTGCGCTGCACGGCGAAGGTGCCGCCGCCCAGCGTCAGCGCGGGGGCGAAGAGGTACCCGTAGTGCCAGATCGGGTCGACCTCGGGGAACTGGCTCTCGCGGCCACGGGGGAAGTTCACCTCGGTCGCCCCGCCCCGCATCCCCTCCGGGATGTCGCCGCGCGGGCCGGATCCCTCGAGCATGCCGTCGGCGCCGGCCAGCTCCTTGGCCAGCTCCATGACGTCCTGGCCGTGCTCGTCGGCCATCAGCTTCTGGATCGAGGCCTCGGCGCCCGGTGTGCGGCCGTGCAGCTTGGCGCTGAGCGTGCGGAGGCGGTTGAGCCGCAGGACCTCGGCCTCGCAGTGGAGCCGGGCGAGCTGCTGGCGCAGCCGCGGATCGGCGGTGCCGCCGTTGGCGACGACGAGGTCCTGGAGCATCTGCGCCGAGGGGCCGGCACCCCACAGCGAACCGGCCGACGACAGCGACACCCGCTCGTTGGCGAGGGTGACCTTGGCGAGCCGCCATCCGTCGCCCTCCTCGCCGATGCGCAGGCTTTCGTGGAGCCGGACGTCGTCGAAGAACACCTGGTTGAAGGAGTGGGCGGTGGTCATGTCGACGATCGGGGTCATCGACACGCCGGGCGCGTCCATCGGGCAGATGAAGTAGCTGATGCCCTTGTGCTTCGGGGCGTCGGGGTCGGTGCGGGCGATCAGGATGCCGAGGTCGGAGCCGTGGGCCCCGCTCGACCAGATCTTCGAGCCGTTGACGACGTACTCGTCACCGTCCCGCACCGCGCGGGTCGAGAGGTTCGCGAGGTCCGAGCCGGCATCGGGCTCGGAGAAGAGCTGGCACCAGACCTCCTCGAAGTTGAAGATCTTCGGCAGGTACCGCTGCTTCTGCTGCTCGGTTCCGGCGAGGAAGATCGTCGGCGCGGCCCAGCCGACGCCGATGGCGTTGCTCGCCGGCGACCCGTCGCGCCGGTGGACCTTCAACCCCTCGAGCTCCTGACCGATGATCACCTGGTGGATCGGGTCGGCGTCGAGCCCCCACGGCTCGGGCCAGTGGGGGACGACGTAGCCGGCCTCGGCCAGGTCGTGCTGGGTCGGCTCGGGGTGGGCGGCACGCCACTCGCGGACGGCGAGCCGGCGCGGATCGTCGTCGGGCGGGAAGTCGAAGTCCATGGCTCAGGTCCCCCTCGGTCCGTGCTCTGCGTTCATGCTCTCCTCCCGAGGCCGGCCAGCACCAAGTCGACCATCGAGTCGGCGGCCTGCTCCGGCGACGACGCCAGCTGGCCCATCACCTCCGGTCGCGAGAAGTCGCGACCGAGGCCGGCGATCATGCGGGCGAGCGCCCCGGTGTCGACCGGGGCGATCTCGTCCCGCTCGACGGCCAGGTCGAGCAGCGCCCGCGTGACGTCGACGAGGTACTGGTTGTGGGCGTCGTTGAGGGCGACGCCCGCGGCGAAGGCCTCCATGTCGGTCGCGAACTCCTGCGACGCGTCGCGAACGGCCCGGTTGGCGGCGACCAGGTAGGCCCGGATCGCGTCCATCGCCGCCATGTCGGGTGCGACGGCGGCGTGGGCGCTGCGACCGACCCGACGAAGGGCGCGATCGACGACCATCGTGACCAGCTCGTCGCGGCCGCTGGCGAGGGCGTAGAGGGTGCGCAGCGAGCAGTTCAGCTCGCCGGCCAGCTCGGCCATCGTCAGCTCGGCGAACCCCTTCTGGAAGATCTCGTGCAGCTCCTCGAGGATCTCCTGCTGGCGGTCGGTCAGCCGCTGCTCGCGCTCGCGGCTCAGCACCGGTGGCGGCGTCGGCACCGCCCGCATCGCCTCGATCACCGTCGTCATCGAGCGCCGTCCGGGAGGAGCGCCGCAGGCAGGTCGACGTGGCGCGCCCGCAGCCACTCCCCCAGGCTCTTGGCCTGGCCGTCCTGGCGGGTCGAGGCGGCGACGCCCTCCTGCAGGATCCCGAGGATCAGGAAGTTGATCGACCAGAGGTTCGGCAGCGGGTGGCGCTCGATCTCCAACTCGGCCGCCTCGGGGAGGAGCTCGCGCAGCCGCTCGGTCGTGAGCTCCCGGTCGAGCCAGGCGTACGACTCCGCGCTGCGGGCGAACACGCCGAGGTTGGCGTTGCCGCCCTTGTCGCCCGAGCGGGAGCCGTAGATCGTGCCCAGCGGGGCGCTGACCGTCTCGCCGCCCGGCGGCGCCGGCAGCTCGGGCTCGACGGCGTCCACCCGCACCTCGGCAGCCGGGGCGACCGACTCGACGACCGTACGCTCGCCGCCGAGCAGCACGACGTGCTGGGGCACGAGATCGGCCGGGACGAGACCCGACGTGTGCACCCCGAACGGCTGGCCGATGCCGCCACCACCGAGGCCGAAGAAGCCGGGGATCGAGGCGAGCCCCATCGCGTTCATCGCCGGCGCGACCGACTTGGCCTTCCGTTCGTCGCGGTCCTTCACGACGACCCGCCAGACGGCGACGGCCTGCTCGTTGGTGGCCGGGTCGGGGGCGTCGGTGCGCACGACCGAGATGCTGACGTCGTCGAAGTCGTCCGGGCCGTGCGGGCAGACCCGCCAGAGGATCTGCTCGAGGAGGTCGGCCTTCGCCTCGATGTCGAGGCCGACGAGCGCCAGCTGGATGTCGCTGCGGTAGCCGCCCCAGCTGTTCATCGAGACCTTCAGCGTCTCGGGCGGCGGCTCGCCCTTCGTACCCGAGACCCGCACCCGGTCCGGCGCCTCCTCGGCGAGCTCGATCGTGTCGAAGCGGGCCGTCACGTCGGGGCCCAGGTAGGCCGGGCCACCGATCTCGTAGAGCAGCTGCGACGTGACCGTCCCCACGGTGACGGCTCCCCCGGTGCCGGGGTGCTTGGTGATCACCGACGAGCCGTCGGCCGCCACCTCGGCGATCGGGAACCCGGCGTGCTCCATGCCGGGCAGCTCGGTGAAGAACGAGTAGTTGCCGCCGGTCGCCTGCGTGCCGCACTCGATGATGTGGCCCGCCACGACCGCTCCGGCCAGCGGGTCCCAGTCGTCGCGGGCCCAGCCGTGGTGCCAGGCCGCCGGACCGCACACGATGGCCGCGTCGGTGGTGCGACCGGTCACGACGATGTCCGCGCCCCGCTGGAGCGCCTCGACGATGCCCCAGCAGCCGAGGTAGGCGTTGGCCGAGATGTAGTCGACCTCGGCGACGGGCTCGCCGGTTTCGAAGTCGATGATGTCGACGCCGGAGCCGCGCAGGTCGTCGAGCCGTGGCAGCAGATCGTCGCCGTCGACGTAGGCGATCGTCGGCGAGAGGCCGAGCTTGTCGGCCACCTCGGCCACCGCCTCGGCGCAGTGGTCGGGGTCGAGCCCACCGGCGTTCGACACCACCTTGATGCCCCGGTCGAGGCAGGTGCCCATCACCTGCTCCATCTGGGTGACGAACGTGCGGGCGTAGCCGCCGCCGGGCCGCTTCGCCTGGGTGCGGGCGAGGATGAGCATGGTCAGCTCGGCCAGCCAGTCGCCCGTGAGGGCATCGATCGGCCCGCCCTCGACCATCAGCTTCGCGGCGTCGAGCTGGTCGCCGTAGAACCCGGAGCAGTTGGCGATGCGGATCGGGTCGCTCATCGGTCGGCCTCCTCGTCGATGACTAGCAGGGGCAGATCCTTGTCGACGTGCTCGTCGAGCGCGACCCGCACCTCGGCGACGACACCCGCCGCCGGCGCCCGGAGGTGGTTCTCCATCTTCATCGCCTCGAGCACCACGACGACCTGGCCAGCCTCGACCCGGTCGCCGACGTCGACCCTGACCTCGAGGACCCGGCCCGGCATCGGCGCCGCCACGGTGCCACCGGGCAGCTCGGCCTCCGGGACCGTGAACCGCGGGACCAGCCCCACGGTCACCCCACCGCGCCCGCCGGTCAGGTGGAGCCGGTCACCCTCGCGGGCGACCGCGTAGCGGCGACGGCGACCGTCGAGCTCGACGTCCACCGAGTCGGCCGTCCACTCGTGGACGACGGCCCGGCCACCCGGGTCGATGCGGAAGGAGCCGTCGCGCTCGCGCCGGTAGGCGACGGTGAGCTCCTCGCCGTCGAGGTCGAGGTCGACGCGCTCGTCGGCGAGGCGGCCGACCCGGAAGCCGGACGGGATCGACGGCATGATCGTCGCCTCGACCCGGTGGGCGCCCTGGAGCCACGCGACGGCAGCGGCCGCCAGGCGGTCGCGCTCGTCGGCGTCGAGCACCCGGCCTCGCGGCGGATCGACGCGGTCGATGAAGTCCGTCGTCGTGTCGCCGGCGAGGTACTCGGGCGTGCGCAGGGTCGCGGCGAGGAAGTCGCGGTTGGTCGTGACCCCGCCGATCGAGAGGCGCTCCAGCGCCAGCGCCAGCCGACCGGCCGCCTCCGTGCGGCTCGGGGCGTGGGCGGTCACCTTGGCGATCATCGGGTCGAAGTCGACGGTGACGACCGAACCCGCCCGCACCCCGGTGTCCCACCGCACCGCCGGTTCGGCAGCGGGCTCGAACGCGTCGACGGGACCGATGGCGGGGAGGAAGTCGTTGGCCGGGTCCTCGGCGTAGAGGCGGGCCTCGATGGCGTGACCGGTGAAGGTCAGGTCGTCCTGCGCGAAGCCGAGCGGCTCGCCGAGCGCCACCCGGAGCTGCTCGCGGACCAGGTCGACGCCCGTGACCTCTTCGGTCACGGGGTGCTCGACCTGGAGGCGGGTGTTGACCTCGAGGAAGAAGAACTCGCCGGTCTCGTCGTCGACCAGGAACTCGACCGTGCCCGCCGACCGGTAGCCCAGCCCGGCGGCAAGGCGGAGCGCCGCCGCGCCCATCGCCTCGCGCAGCTCGGGCGAGACGAACGGCGACGGCGACTCCTCGATGATCTTCTGATGGCGGCGCTGGATGCTGCACTCGCGCTCGCCGAGGTGGACGAGGTTGCCGTGGGCGTCGCCCAGGATCTGGATCTCGACGTGGCGGGCCTTGGGCACGTACCGCTCGGCGAACACCCGGTCGTCGCCGAAGCCGGCAGCCGCCTCGCGCTGCGCCGCGGCGATCGACTCGTCGAGCTCGTCGGCCGATGCGACGATCCGCATGCCCTTGCCCCCACCACCGGCGGCCGCTTTGACGAGCAGCGGGAAGCCGACCCCGGCGAACTCCGAAGGGTCCTCCGCGGACGGCAGGGTCGGGACATCGGCGGCCTCCGCCAGCCGCTTGGCCTCGATCTTGTCGCCCATGCTGGCGATGGCCTCGGGCGACGGCCCGACGAACGCGAGCCCGGCCTCGGCGACGGCCGTCGCGAAGGCGGCGTTCTCGGCGAGGAACCCGTAGCCCGGGTGGATCGCGCCGGCACCGGTGGCGAGCGCCGCCGCGACGATGGCCTCGCCGTCGAGGTAGCCCGGGATGCGCACCGACTCGTCGGCCTCGGTGACGAACAGCGAGCCCGCGTCGGCGTCGACGAACACGGCGACCGTGCGCAGCCCCATCGCCGTCGCCGACCGCGTGACCCGCCGGGCGATCTCCCCCCGGTTGGCGACGAGCAGCGTGTCGAAGGCCCCGTGACGGCTCACAGCATCACCTCGTTCGCCTGCGGGGCGGACCTGCGGTCCGTCTCCGTGCGGCTCACAGGCGAAAGACCCCGTAGCCGTCCGCGCCCTCGATGGCGCGGTTCCGCACGATCGACAGGCACATGCCCAGCACGTCGCGGGTGTCGCGAGGGTCGATGATCCCGTCGTCGGAGATCGCCCCCGTCGCCTGGACCGCGAGCGAGCCCGCCTCCTGCGCCGCCTCGACCGCGGCGACGATCTGCGCGTCGGCCTCCTCGTCGAACTCCGCTCCGGTCCGGGCCGCCTGGGCCCGCCGCACCTGCGACATCACGCCGGCGATCTGCTTGGGGCCCATCACGGCGATCTTCGCCGTCGGCCACAGGAAGGTGAACCGGTTGCCGAACGAGCGCCCCGACATGCCGTAGGTCCCCGCCCCGTAGGACGACCCGATGATCACCGTGAGGTGCGGCACCGTCGAGTTGGTGACCGCGTTGATCATCTGCGAGCCCTTCTTGATGATCCCGTCGGCCTCGAAGTCCCGACCGACCATGAAGCCGGTGATGTTCTGGAGGAAGACCAGCGGCACGTCCACCTGGTTGCACAGCTGGATGAAGTGGGCGCCCTTCTGCGCGGCGTCGGGGTGGATCACCCCGTTGTTGCCGAGC
>JBCBSZ010000117.1:0-13476 GCA_039818945.1 Actinomycetota bacterium | reverse complement strand
GTCGACGCCTCCTGCCACCGCGCCAACGCCTCGTCACGCTCGGCCACCGCCCGCTCGAGCTCCTCGACACGAGCGACACGCTCGGCCTGATCGGTCGACGCCTCCTGCCACCGCGCCAACGCCTCGTCACGCTCGGCCACCGCCCGCTCGAGCTCCTCGACACGAGCGACGCGCTCGGCGAGCTCGTCGGTGAGCTCGCCGACGCGGTCGTCCGTCCCGCCACCTTCACCATCCCCACCGCCGGGCGAGGACGCCTCCAACTCGCCGATCCGGGTCACGCTCGACGCGAGCTGCTCCCGGACGCCGGCCAGCTCGGTCTCCCGCTGCTGGACCGAGTCGCGCAGGTCGATCACCTCGGCCTCGGCCCGTGCCGCCACCTCGCGCAGCTCGACGACCTGGGCGTCGTCGGCCGGGGTGGACGTCTCGAGCTCGGCCCGCAGGCGCTCGAGCTCGCCGCGCTGCTCGACGAGCTGGGCCTGCAGCTCCCGACGCTGCTCGTCGAGCAGCGCACGAGCCTCGTCGCTGTCGGTCTCGTCGGCGCCGGCGTCCTGGCGAGCGCGCAGATCGCGCAGCTCGGCCTCGCGCTCGTCGAGTCGGGCCCGGAGCGCAGCGGCCGCGGACGCGTCGCCGGCCTCGACGTCGGCGACCCGGGCCTGCAGCTCGCCGATCCGTTCCTCGGCGATCTCGAGGTCGCGCTCGCGCTCGCGCACGAGGGTGGCAGCGGCGTCGGCCTCGCTGCGCAGGATCGTGAGCGTCTCGTTGTGCTCGCCGACCACCCCTTCGAGCTCGGCGGTCATGGCGGCGAAGCGCTCGGCCTCCTGGCGCAGCGCCTCGGCCTCCTCGGGGTCCGCGGCGGCCTGACGGACGACCGGTGCGGTGACGGGTGCGGGGCGGCGTCGCCAGGCGAAGGCCAGCCACCCGATGCCGACGCCGAGGAGCACGGCGAGACCCAACCAGGCGACGATCTCACCGACCACGTACAACATCGCGTCGCACTCCTTCCCTCTCGACTCGTCCGCTCACCGGGTCGACCTCTGCCCCACTCACGTTGCCACCACCACGATCTCGATGCGACGGTTCGCCGGATCCCCGTCGTCGGACACCGGTTGATCGGCGCCCAGCCCGACCGGCGTCAGGGCCTCGGCGACCGCTCCCCCGGCGACCAGCGCGGCGACCACGGCCTCGGCCTGCGCCTGCGAGAGCGCCGTCGCCTCGGGTCCCGGCTCACCGTCGACGAACACCCGGACCTCGACCGGTTCCTCGCCGAGCGCGAGCACCCGGGCCAGCCCTGCGATCACGAGCTCGGTGTCGGGCAGCAGCTCCGAGGTGCCGGGCACGAAGAAGCTGTCGCCCGCGAAGCTGGTGCCGACGGAGGCGAGCCGCTCCTGCGTCGTCTGCTTCGGCGGCTCGAACACGACCTCGAGCACGGGTTCGAGCCCGTTGTCCGCGGCGATCTCCTCGAGCCGCTCGGTCACCGCTGCGGTGTCGGCGAAGGTCGTGACGCTGACCGCCAGCACCCGGTCGTCGACGTTGATCTCGAGCTCGTTCGCGCCGGGCAGCGTCGCCTCGACGGCGTCGACGACCGCCCCGAAGGTGTCGGAGCGCTCGACGGTGCCGTCGATGAGCAGCTCGAACGACAGCGGCGTCGGCGCCACGACCGCGGCGAGGCGCTGGGTCAGCGCCTCGCGGCTCGACTCGGTGCGGATCCGCCCCCGCAGGACGACGATGCCGTCGACGAGCTGCACGATGATCCGCTGGTCGGCGGGCATCGCGACCGCCTCGGTGGACGACGGCACCGTGGCGGCGGCGGCCTCGGACGGCCGCTCGAGCTCGGTGTTGCGCACGAGCACGGTCACCGATCGCACCCCGTCGTTGTCCTTGATGACGTCGTCGATCGTCGCCCGGGCCGATTGCGAGTCGATCGTGCCGCGGACGGTCGCGTCACGTCCGTCGAACGACACGCTCAGGGTGGAGACGTCGATGCCGGCGGCCGCGAGGTCGTCGACGGCCTCGCGCTCGAGGTCGCGCTGCATCGAGGGCACCGTGGTGACCACGGCGGCGGCGCTGAGGAGGAGGAACGCGGGCAACACGACGACGAGCAGGAGGCGTCGGGGCGGCCACGGCGCGCCTTGGTTCACGTGCTCTCCTGTTCGCTCATCGAACGCCCGCCGTCCCGCGTCGATCTCTCAGTGTCGCGAATCCCGATCGGATGTGGAGTTCGGGCACCTGTCACCGTGTGAGTTCCGACGCCTCGACCACCCGGTGTGGTCAGACCACGCTATGAAACCACACATTCACCCCGCGGGGCCGGATCGGTCACCACCACCGGCGCGGGTACGGTCCCGCCCACGCCCGGCGAAGGGGGAAGCGTGGTCGCATCCGACGTGCTCTACGAGCTGATGAGCACCCAGCGTGCCGTGCGCCGGCTCCGACCGGACCCGGTGCCCGACGACGTGGTCGACCGGGTGCTCCAGGCCGCCTGCTGGGCCCCCACGGGCGGCAACGGCCAACCGTGGCGGGTCGTGGCGGTGCGCAGCCCGGAGCGCAAGCGGCGCCTCGCCGACCTCTACGCGCCCGCCTGGCACCGGTACGCCGAGCAGTACGCGACCAAGCTGGAGCGCATCCCGGAGGGTCGGCGGCGTGAGAGCGCCCGCCGCACGCTCGACGCCGGCACCCACCTCGCCGACCACCTGCACGAGGCACCGGTCGTGCTGGTCTTCCTGGCCGACCCCGCCCGCATGACCATCACCGACGCGGCCCTCGACCGCGTCTCGCTGGTCGGGGGCGGGTCGGTCTACCCGGCGATCCAGAACGCGCTGCTCGCCTGCCGGGCCGAGGGGCTCGGCGGCGTCCTCACCACCCTCCACTGCGCTCGCGAGGCCGAGGTGCGCGAGATCATCGAGGCGCCCGAGCGGTGGGCGGTGGCCGGTGTGGTGCCGATCGGCTGGCCGGTCGGTGGCGGGCACGGTCCGATCACGCGGCGGCCGCCGTCGGAGATGGCCTTCGACGACGTCTTCGGGGCGCCGCGCTCCTGACCCGCCTTGGTCCGCCCGCTCGCCGCGGGCCATCGTGGGCCCGATCGCGTCGACGGGAGGGGTGAGTGAGCGAGGCAGGACGAACCGCGGTGCGGACCGACCCGGCGACCGGTCGCAAGCTGTTCGACACCAGGGCCGCCGCCAACCCGGCGGTGGTGGGCAAGGGCTACTCCGTCGTGGCCGACGAGGCCCTCACGACCCTGCCGGCGCCGCCGGCCGGCGCCCGCTTCGACGACGACGCCCGCGACCGCTACTGCGCCGACAAGGAACGGCGGCGCGGCACCGGCGACTACGTCGAGATGGAGGGCGAGCTGCGCCGGTACCTCGTCGACCACTACTCGGCCGATCCCGTGCCCCGCGAAGCCCTCCGCGACGAGTGCGAGGTGCTCGTGGTCGGCGCCGGCTTCTCGGGGTTGCTGCTGTGGTACCGGCTCAGCCAGGCCGGCATCACCGACGTGCGCTTCTGCGAGAAGGGCGGCGACGTCGGTGGGACCTGGTACTGGAACCGCTACCCCGGCGTCGCGTGCGACGTCGAGAGCTACAGCTACCTCCCCCTGCTCGAGGAGATGGACTACGTCCCCTCGATGAAGTTCGCGTCGGGCTTCGAGATCCTCGACTACTGCCGGCGGATGGCCGACCGGTTCGGGTTCTACGACCGGTGCCTGTTCCACACGACCGTCGAGTCCACCGAGTGGGACGAGGCCGACGGCCGCTGGACGGTCCGGACCGACCGGGGCGATGCGATGCGCGCCCGCAAGGTCGTGCTCGCCAACGGCCTGCTGACGACCCCGCAGCTCGCCCGCATCGACGGGATGGAGACCTTCGCCGGCGACTCGTTCCACACCTCCCGCTGGAACTACGACATCGACCTGGCGGGCCGACGGGTCGGGATCATCGGCACCGGGGCGACGGCCGTGCAGGCCGTCCCCGAGCTGGCGAAGGTCGTCGGCGAGCTCTTCGTCTTCCAGCGGACGCCGTCGACGATCGACGTCCGCGACCAGCGCACCACCACCGACGAGGAGCGGGAGCGGTGGGCTGACGAGCCCGGCTGGGCCGTGGCCCGCCGGAAGCGCTTCGCCAAGATCTCGGCCGGTCGCACGGCTCTGCAGGCCAACGACGACTACCTGTCGGGCACGGTCGACGACTTCAAGGAGCGCAAGCAGCACGAGGGCGAGCTGACCCCCGAGGAGCACGTCCAGAAGCTGCTCGGCACGAACTACCGGATCATGGAGCAGATCCGCGCCCGGATCGACGCCGTCGTCGAGGACCCGACCACCGCCGAGGCGCTCAAGCCGTGGTACCCCTACGGCTGCAAGCGACCGACCTTCCACGACGAGTACCTGCCGTCGTTCAACCTGCCCCACGTGCACCTCGTCGACTGCGCGCCGGAGGGGGTCCGCGAGATCACCGAGCGGGGGGTGGTGCACGACGGCGTCGAGTACCCGCTCGACGTGCTGATCTTCGCCACCGGGTTCCGGTTCATGGCGACCTCCACGTTCAACATGGTCCGCGGTCGCGACGGCCGGACCCTCACCGAGAAGTGGGACGACGGCGGTACCCGCACCTTCCTGGGCGTGCACAGCCGCGGCTTCCCCAACCTCTTCGTCATCACCGGCCCGCAGGGCGGCGGCGGCTCGTTCAACTTCACCGACTCGATCGAGGCGCACGTGCGCTACGTGGTCTGGATGCTCACGACGATGCGCGACCGCGGCGAGGAGGTCGTCGACGTCACCGAGCAGCACGAGACGGCCTGGGCCGAGCACTGCCGCCGCGCCGATCTCCGCTCGGCGCCGCTGCGCGACTGCGTCAGCTACTACAACGGCTACGGCACCGCCGAGCCGGGCAGCCTCGCCTACTACGGCGGGGGCCGGTGGCACGACCACCGCCGCGAGGCCCAGGAGACCCTGGCGCCCTACGTCTTCGGCCCCGCGGAGGTCACCCGATGAGCGACGCGCTCGACATCTCGTTGGCGCTCGACCCGACACCGCCGCCGTCCTGGTTCACCGATGCCCTGGCCGTGCCCGAGGCCGTCGACCGGGTCGAGGTCGACGGCTGCGAGATCAACTACATCGAGCGGGGCGGTCGCGACGCGCCCCACGTCCTGTTGCTGCACGGCTTCCTCGCCCACGCCCGCTGCTTCGACATGGTCGCCCCGCTGCTCGTCGACGACCTCCACGTCGTGGCGATGGACATGTCGGGCATGGGCGACTCGGGCCACCGGGCCGGCGGCTACCAGCGCGAGCAGCGGGTGGCCGAGGTCCTCGCCGTCGCCGAGGCCACCGGCATGACCGACTCGCCCCACCCGTGGTTCCTCGTCACCCACAGCTACGGCTCGACCGTGGGCATCGACCTCTTCGAGGCCCACCCCGATGCCGCCGCCGGCTTCGCCGTGTGCGACCTGATGTTCCTGCCGCCGGCCCAGCTGCGCGAGCACATGGAGGAGTCCGGCAACCGGTTGTCCGAGCGCGAGCCGCGGCCGCACCAGGTCCGACCCGACCTCGAGACCGCCCTCTCCCGGTACCGGCTCGCCCCACCGCAACCGTGCGAGAACCCGTGGGCGGTCCGCCACATCGGGTTCCACTCCCTGCGGGAGGTGGAGGGTGGCTACATCTGGAAGTTCGACCCCGGGGTCGCCAGCGGCGACCGGCGCGAGCCCGACTGGTGGGTCCAGCTCGGCCCCCGGTTCGCCTCGCTCGATGTCCGCAGGGCGATCGTGCACGGCGCCGACAGCCTGCTCTTCACGCCGGAGGCCGCCGAGTACGTCCGGGACCTCGCCGGGCCGGAGGTACCGATCATCGCGGTGCCCCACGCCCACCACCATCTGATGCTGGACCAGCCGGTGGCGTTCGCCTCCGTGGTGCGCACGATCGTCTCGTCGTGGGTGGCCGCCGACGCCGCCTAGGTGGTGCCGGCCAGCACGTCGGCGGCGTCGACGATGCGGTACTCGTAGCCCTGCTCGGTGAGGAAGCGCTGCCGGCGGGGCGCGTGGTCCTGCTCGACGGTGTCGCGGGCGACGAGCGAGTAGAACGACGCCGTGCGGCCCTCCCGCTTCGGGCGCAGGATCCGGCCCAGTCGCTGCGCCTCCTCCTGCCGGCTGCCGAACGTGCCAGACACCTGCACGAGCACGGACACCTCGGGGAGGTCGAGCGAGGTGTTGCCGACGCTCGACACCACCAGCACCTCCAGCTCGCCGGAGCGGAGCTCGTCGAGGCGACGCTGGCGCTCGGCGGTCGGGGTGTCGCCGGTGAGCACGGGCGCGCCGAGCTGCTCGGCCAGCGCGACGAGCGAGGCGACGTAGGTGCCGATCACCAGGAGCTGCTCGCCGGCGTGGTCGGCGACGAGGCGGCGCACGACGTCGACCTTGCCCGCGGCAGCCGCCGCCGCGAGCGGGCGCCGATCGGACGCCGCGGCGGCGTAGGTCGCGCGCTGGTCCTCGGTGAGGGGGACCCGGACCTCCGTGCACGTCGCCGGCGCGATCCAGCCCTGCAGCTCGAGGTCGCGCCACGGCGCGTCGAACCGCTTGGGTCCGATCAACGAGAACACGTCGGCCTCCCGCCCGTCCTCGCGCACGAGCGTCGCGGTGAGCCCGAGCCGCCGACGGCTCTGGAGGTCGGCGGTCATGCGGACCACCCCGGCGGGCAACAGGTGCACCTCGTCGTAGACGATGAGCCCCCAGTCGTGGTCGCGGACCACCGGGAGGTGGAGGAACCGTCCCGACCGCCGGGTGGCCATGATCTGGTAGGTCGCGATCGTGACCGGTGCGAGGCGCTTGTCGCGACCCGAGTACTCGCCGATGTCGTCGTCGCCCAGGTCGGTGAAGCGGCGCAGCTCGCGACGCCACTGCTCGACGGCCACGTTTCCGGTCGTGAGGATCAGGGTCCGGCGGCCGAGCTCGACCATGGCGGCGATGGCGACGATCGTCTTGCCGGCGCCGCAGGGGAGCACCACGACGCCGGAGCCCGACGGCGCCCATCCGTCGACGGCGGCGCGCTGGTAGTCGCGCAGCTCGAGCGAGGGTGAGGCGGCGACGTCGATCGGTGCGCCGTCGTCGAGCGCGGCCCGGTCCTCCGGCGGCCACCCGGCGGCCATCAGCGCCTGCTTGAGGGCGCCACGCCGCTCGGCCGGTGCGACGACGGTCGCGCCGTCGACCCGAGGCCCGAGCAGCTCCGCCACCGACGGCTCGGCGAGGAGCTCGGCCAGCACGGCCTCGTCGTCGCTGCGCAGGACGAGCCCGTGACGGGGATCGTCGACGAGCTGCACCACGCCGAAGCGCGCTGCGGTGTCGAGCACGGAGGTGATGACCGGGTGCGGCACCGGGAACCGGCTCCACCGTTCGAGGACCTCGACCATCTCCGGACCCTCGTGTCCGGCGGCCCGTGCGTTCCAGATGCCCAGATCGCCGACGCGGTAGGTGTGGACGTGCTCGGGCGAGGACTCGAGCTCGGCGAAGACCGCCAGCTCGCGTCGGCACTCGTCGGCGTCGGGATGGCCGACGTCGAGCAGCAACGTCCGGTCGGACTGGACGACGAGCGGGCCGCTCACGGGTCGATCCATCGGCCGTCGTCCCATCGGGACGCGAGCTGGTCGGCCCGTTCGAGGTCCTCGTGTCGCGTGACCTTCAGGTTCCGATCATCGCTGGCGACGATGCGCACGGGGACGGTCGAGCGCAGCTCCAGCACGTGGGCCGTGTCCACCGACGCCGCCGTCGGGTCGAGCCCGTCGTAGGCGGCCAGCAGCGCGTCGGTCGCGAAGGCCTGCGGGGTCTGGACCCGGGCGAGTCGTCCGCCGCGCGCCCGATGGGTGCCATCGCCGACGGCCTCGACGATCGGCTCGGTGACCTCGACCCCCGGCACGGCGCCGCCGTGGCGGTGGGCCGTCTCGATCAGCTCATCGAGCAGGTCGGCGGTGAGGAAGGGGCGGGCGGCGTCGTGGATCAGGACGACGTCGGGCCGCTCGTCGGGCGGGGCGGCGGCGACGACCGCGAGGCCGGCGAGCTCGCTGCCGGTGCGCGTGGCGCCGCCCTCGACGACGGTGACCGGTGTCGACCGCACCACTCGGGTGACGGCGGCGTCGACCAGGGGACGGTCGTCCGCACGGACGACGAGCACGATCCGGCTGACCGCCGTGGAGCGGTCGAGGACGGCGAGGGGGCGGTCGATGACGGCCCGTCCGCCGATCGGCAGGTAGACCTTGTTCTGCTCGGCACCCATCCGGGTCCCCGAGCCGCCCGCAAGCAGCAACGCGACCGCGTCCGTCACGAGGGGATCACCTGGCCGTGCACCACGACGACAGTATCCAGACGGTGTCCGTGGCCGGTCGCCGTGTGCTCGTCGTGCGCTGCGACGGGTCCGGACGCTGCGACCGCTCCGCCGTGATCGACGCCCTGCGGACCGACGACGCCGAGCTCGTCTGGCTGACCGCCGACGGCGCCGCGCCACCCGCGGACGTCGTGGCGGCGGCGGACGACTCCGTCGTCGCGGCGACGTTGGCCCCGGTCGTCGACGCGGTGAAGGAGGTCGACGGCGACGAGATCGTCCGCACGGTCGATCGGGCCTCGCTGTCGACGGTGGTCCCGCCGGCGCTGCTCCCCCGGTCGATCGTCGAGCAGCTCCTCGCGGACGAGGGGAGCGACGCGCTGCTGGTCGACGCCGTGCGGGCGACGAGGGTGGTCGCGCTCAGGTCCGGGGGCTGAGCAGCGCGACGGCGTGGCACTCCACGCCGAGGCCACGGCCCAGGTCGCCGAGCCCCTCGGCCCGTTTGCCCTTCACCGTGACCGGCGCGCCGACGACCTCGACGAGGCGCGCCTGCATCTCCGGCCGCCTGGGGGCCAGCTTGGGTCGCTCGGCCACCACCGTGCAGTCGACGTTGACGACCTCGTAGCCGGCGTCGGCCACGTCCGCGACGGCCTTGGCCAGCAGCTCGATGCTGTCGGCGCCCTCCCACTCCGGTGCGGTGTCCGGGAAGAGCTGCCCGATGTCGCCGAGACCGGCGGCCGCGAGGATGGCGTCGATCACCGCATGGGCCACGGCGTCGGCGTCGCTGTGGCCGACGAGGCCCGGGACCCCGTCGAAGACGACACCGCCGAGGACGCAGGGCCGATCCGGGTCGTCGCCGAACCGGTGGGTGTCGAACCCGTGGCCGATCCTCATGCGGACCGCTCCTCGATCTCGAGCAGGTCGTCGAGCCCGACGTGGGTGACCACCCCGTCGTCGCCGGCGCCGCCCACGACGACGAGGCCGTCGGGCACCACGAGGGCGACGAGTCCGGCGGTCGTGACGATCTCGTCGCCGTCGAACCAGCGCACCTCGACCTGACGGCCGCGCAACGTGCGGGCCCGCTCGATCACCTCGGCCTGTTCGCCCGCGGGTGCGTCGGCTGTGCCGTCGGCCCCCTCGGCGTCGATGTCGCGCAGGAGGCCGACGAGCTCGTCGGCCTCGGCCGGGCCGAGCCCGGGATCGAGGCGGGGCAGCGCCAGCCGGCGCGGGGCCGACCGCTCGGCACCCGAGGCATCGTCCGGCACGGCCAGCCGCACGAGGTCGCCGTCGCCGACCGGGAGGTAGCCCGCGTCGCGGAGCCCGGCGAGCACGCGATCGGCCGGCAGCGGGCTGACGAGCACGGTCGGGGCGACCAGGCGCAGCTGGAGCGACCGGGTGCGCCGGTGGTTGGCGACGTCGGTGACCAGAACGGGGTCGTCGCCGACGATCACCGCACCGACCTCGTGGACGGTGAGGTGGCCGTGGCGGCGGGCCACGTCGTTGATCAGGTACTCGAGGGGCTGCGGGACCCCCGACACCGCCCGGTCGGTGAGGAAGGCGAGCAGGTCCTCCGGCCGCCAACCGACGTCGAGCGCACGGCGCACGCTGGCGGCGGAGAACCGGTAGCGCGTGGCGCCGTCGGCCCGTTCCCGATCGGCCATCTCGGCGAGGGTCGACGCCGCCCGCGGCTCGAGCGCGCCGAAGGCGACGGCGGTGAGGTCGGACTGCAGCACGATCCTCGACTCGTCGGCGGGGAGGAAGCGGCGCCCGACGTCCTCCAGCGCGAGGTCGTCGCCGTCGGCGGCGGGGCGGGCGGCCGACGACGGTGCGTCGTCGGCGACCAGCCCGAGCAGCTCGGCCTCGCGCACCATCCACTCGACCGTCTCCTCGACGGGCAGGGCCCGGCCGCCCCACCGGTTCGGCGCGAACCAGGTGGCGAGCGTCCAGAGGCTCGGGCGGTCGAACGCGACCTCGTCGGGGGTGCCGGCCACGACGCGCAGCAGGTCGAGGCGGGCGGAGCGAACGTCGATCGGCTCGGACTGGTGGGCGAGCGCCGGACGCTGCCGACCGTCGGCGTCGGGCGCGCCCGACAGCGACAGCAGGCGGTCGGTGTCGAGCCAGGCGTGCACGAGATGGAGCCAGCGCTCGTGGCGGGCGTCGTCGAGCCAGGCCGACCCCGCCTCGGTGACGACGACCGCCGCCTCGTCGAGGGCCGCCAGCTCGGCGACCACGACGAGCTCGACGAGTCGGGCGGTGTCGTGGGCCTCGAGTCCCACGAGCTTGCTGAGCCGCTTGAGCTCGCGGACCCCGAGCGTCCGGTCGCGACGGAGGCTCGCCGGCCGCGTCGTGAGGTCGTCGATGAGCTGCTCGGCCGAGGTGAGCAGTCGCGCCGCGGCGGTGGCGGCACCCGCGTCGACGCGCGCCCGATCGGGACCGTCGTGGCGAAGTGCTGGCGGCGGCCGGAACGGCGTCGTCGGGGCGAGACCGCCCTCGACCAGCGCGAAGCTCACCTCGCGGGCGAGCTCGGCCCGCTCGTGGCCGATGGGGTGCAGCATCCCTGCCCCGATCAGCGCCACCCGTGGATCGGAGGGGTCGCGCTGGGCCCGGATCGGCAGATCGACCAGCGGCATGCGCCGCTCGACGAGGCGCGAGGCCAGCGCCACCGCGTCGGCGGGCAGCGAGTCGAGCACGGCGCGCACACGGTCCTCGTCGGAGAACAGCGTCGCCAGCTGCCCGAGGAGCTCGGTGTGCGAGCCGGTCGCAGCGTCCCCATCGAGTCGTTGGAGGAGGGTCTCGAGCTCGGCGACGGTGGCGCCGGCGGCCAGCCTGCGCACCGAGCGCCCGAGCCCGAACGGGTAGGGGAAGAGCTCGAGGAGCTGGCCGGCGGGGTGGACACCGCCCTGCTCGACCATGACGGCGCCCCGGCGGCGCAGCCGATCGAGCGCGTCGACCATCGCATCGACGTCGTCGGTGCCGACCAGCTCGGCGAGGTCACCGACCGAGGCCCCGGGAGCGGCGCAGACCGCCTCGGCGGCGACGAGCATGCCGACGTCGGACCGCACCAGCAGCCGGCCGAGGGAGTGCGCCGAACCGGCGCGCCGGGCCAGCGCTCCGAACCCGTGGTCGGCGGCGGTGGCGAGGTCGGGGCGGTGCTGGAACAGCTCGACGAGATCGCCGTCGGGCAACGAGCGGAGGTGGTCGGTGAGCGCCACGGCACCAGTGTGCCGCGGGGGTGCGGCCTCGCGAGTCGCGACGTCTGCAGACGTCCTCCACACGATGTGCAGACCGTCTCCAAGCCTCTCGCCCGCTCAGGCCGCAGGGTGGACACCGCAACCGCGACCCCGGCACGAGGCCGGCGGTCGATCACCGAGGAGACACCGACATGCCCACCACCATCCGACTCCGCGACACCGCCATCCCGGGCTTCCTCGCAGGCCGGTCCCGGCGCCGGTTGCTCACGGCCAGCCGGCCCGCTCCGCCGGCCGGGCTCACGATCTCCGATCGGCCGCTGTGACGGTCGCCCACACGGCGTGGAGCGGATCCCGACCGGGCGCACCCGCCCGGCGGGTCTGCGCCACCGGCTCGTCGAAGCCGTCGGCGCGCCGGAAGTACTCGGCGACGATCGCCAGGTGCGTGTCGTCATCGGTGGCCAACCACCCCCGGATGGCCTTGGTCGGGAAGCACCGGTTCGAGAAGGTGCACACGAACCGACCGCCGGGTCGCACGACGCGGGCGATCTCGGCGAAGACCTCGATCGGCCGGATCAGGTAGTCGACCGACACGCAGCAGACGGCATCGTCGAACGCCTCGTCGTCGAAGGGCAGGACCGGATCGACGTTGAGGTCCTGCCGAACCCAGGTCGCCGCCTGCTCGTTGGCGGCGAGCTCCTCCGCGTTCATGCCCAGCGCCACCAGCTCGGCCGGCGGTTGTTCGAAGTGCGAGATCCAGCTCGAGCACAGGTCGAGCACGACGCCGTCGATCCCGAGCTCGGTGTAGAGCTCGCCGACGGCAGCGATCGCGCCGTCGTCGATGTGGGCCACGAAGCGGGTCGGCGCGTAGAAGAGATCGTCGGGCGTCGGATCGCCCCGATCGAAGAACCCCGGTGGGAAGCCCGGCACGGTGTTCGCCATGGCGGCCATCGTGGCAGCCGCCGAGCGCGCGGGGTCAGCCCACGGGGGCGATGGCGACGATCGGCCGGACCGATCCCGTGGCGCCGAGGCTGCCGAGGAAGTCGGCGCCGTAGGAGAACACCCCGCCGTCGGCAGCGACCATCGTGTAGCCGTCACCGCGGGCGACGATGCCCACCATCGGGGCGTTGAGCGGCGTGCTGCCCATCGAGCCCAGGAAGGGGGCGTCGAAGGCGAACACGCCGCCGTCGTCGGCGACGAGCCAGTACCCCTCACCGTCGGGATCGGGGGCCAACGATCGCACGGGTGCGTTGAGCGGCCGCCCGCCCATCGAGCCGGCGAACTCCGCGTCGCCGAAGGTGAAGACGCCACCGTCGGAGGCGACCAGGTAGTAGCCACGGCCCGACGGCGTCGAGACCGCATCGAGGACCGGTCCGTTGAGCGCGAGGTGGCTGACGTCGCCGAGGAACGAGGCGTCGCCGATGGCGATCACCCGACCGAGGCTGGTGAAGATCCAGTACCCGTCACCGGTCGGGGTGGCCGAGAGGGCCGTCGCCCGCTCGCCCGGCCCCATCGCGGCGGCCACCTCGAGCGTCGGGGCGGTGCCGTGCGCGTCGACCGAGCCGTCCGCCCGCAGCACCCAGTACCCGGTCCCCGACGGGGTCGCGGCGATGTCGGTCGCCTCCTGGACCGTGGGCGTCGGCTGGGCCGGGGGCGCCGCACCGAAGGACGTCACCGAGCCGAGCGCGTCGACGAGGAGGTACCCCTCGCCCGCGCTCGCACCGCCGGTGGTGCCGGCGTCCGCGCCACCCACGACCGGACGGGCATCGACGTCGGCGACGCCGAAGGACCAGGTCGCCGCGGTCACGCCCGGAACCGCGAGCGAGACGGTGTGGGTGCCGTCGCCGAGCGGCTCCCGCGGGATGATCAGGACGGCGTTGGCGCGGTCGAGGATGCTGCGGCCCGTGGCGCCGTGCACCGGGTCGCTCGTCCGGTACGTCGAGGGCGTCACGATGCAGAGCTCGGGTCCCGGGGCGAGGAGGCGGCCGTCGGGCAGGG
>JBCBSZ010000116.1:0-13787 GCA_039818945.1 Actinomycetota bacterium | reverse complement strand
CTCGATCGCCGCCTCGGTCTCGGCGTCCGTCTCCGCCGCCGGTTCGGACTCGATCGCCGCCTCGGTCTCGGCGTCCGTCTCCGCCGCCGGTTCGGACTCGATCGCCGCCTCGGTCTCGGCGTCCGGCACCTCGGCGTCCGGCTGCTGCTCGCTGGAGTCGCTCGGATCGTCGCTCGGGGTCGCGGCGCTGACCGACGGGGACGGACCCGAGGCTCCCGTCACCCGTGGAGCGCCGCCGGGCTCGGTGTCGCGGAGGCGGGCGGACTGACGATGCAGTCCGGCGGCCACCCGGTCGAACAGGTCGGCGGCGTCGGACCGCATCCGTGCGAGCTCGGCGATCTCGTCGAGCAGCGCGCGCTGGCGCGTCTCGAGATCCTCCAACACCTCGCTGCGGCGGGTCTGGGCCTCGGCGACGAGGTCCTGAGCCCGGAGCCGGGCCGTCTCGAGCTCGGCCTCGACCCGACCGACGGCCTCGGTCCGCAGCCGTTCGGCCGCAGCGACGATGGCCTCGGACTCCTCGCGCGCGGCGTCGAGCAGGAGCGCACGATCCCGCTCGGTCGTCTCCCTGGTCTCGGCGGCCTCGTCCTGGGCCTCGCGGACCAGGCGTGCGACCTTCTCCTCGGCCCGGGTCCGGACCTGGGCCGCCGCCTCCCGCGCCGCGGTGAGCACCATGGCCGCCTCCTCGCCGAGGCGGGCGGTGAGCGCCTCCTCGTCGAGCTCCTGGGGCGGCGGAGCGGCCTCGGGGGTCGCCTCGCGGAGTTGGTGGAGCTCGCCGCGGAGGTGCCGGATCTCCTCGGCGGCGAGGCGCAGCAGGCGCTGCACGACCTGGTGATCGGCGCCGCGGAAGACCGTGGGGAGCTCGGCCCGTTCGAGGTCGTCGGGATCGACCGGGTCTCGGGGCGTGGACGAACGCTCGGCCACCATGACCCCGAGGTTACGGCTCGATCGCCGGCCGCGGGGGGAGGGCCCGGCTCGGCGCCGCCGAGGTCAGCCGATCGGCTCTCCCGCGCCCTCGGCCAGCTCCTCCGGCGGTTCCAGCGCCAGCGCGTTGCCGCCGAGCTCGTCGAGCGCCGCGAGCGCCTCGTCGAGGGTCTCGACACCGAAGATCTGCACCTCGTCGCCGGCGGCGGACCGGGCGGCCTCGGCGTCGGGCTCCGGGACGATGAAGACGTCGATGCCCTGCTCGCGGACCGCGTAGGTCTTCTGGACGACGCCGCCGATCGGGCCGACGGTGCCGTCGAGCTCCATCGTGCCGGTGACCGCCACCTGGTTGTCGCCCGTGAGCTCGCCGGGGGTCAGCAGGTCGAGGATCGTCAGCGTCCAGGCGAGTCCGGCCGACGGGCCTCCGACCGAGCCCGCATCGATCTCGACGTCGACCGGTGGGTCGGCCACCTGCTCCCAGTCGGTCACGATCGACACCCCGAGCAGCGCCTCACCCTCCTCGGACTCGCCCAGTGTCACCGTGACCATCTCGGGTTCACCGCCGTCGAGGTCCCGGATGGCGAGCTCGAGCGCGTCGCCCGGATCGAGGGCCTGGACCGCCTCGACCAGCTCGATCTGGGTCGTGATGGGCGCGCCGTCGGCCTCGATCACCACGTCGCCCGGCTCGAGGACCCCGTCTGCCGCGGTGTCCTCGCCGACGGCGACGACCATGGCGCCGACGAAGTCGACGACGTCGAAGCCGAGATGGCGAAGGGCGACGACCTCGGCGACGTCCTGCGACGAGAGCATCGCCGCCTGGTTCTGCTCGCGCCGCTCCTCGTTGGAGCGACCACCGAGCACCTCGTCCGAGGACCGCAGCTCGACGGCCGGATCGAACTGCGCCCCGATCCAGTCGAGCACGGTGACGGTCCGCGATGACACCGTCGTGAAGTACAGGTCGCCGTCGGGAGGGAACGCCTCGCTGCCCTCGACGTCGACGAGCCCGTTCGTCGGCGTCGCGGAACCCGGCGAGAAGGCGAAGTAGTCGAGCTGCCAGGTGAGCGCCCGCCACAGCACGATGACGACGACCGCGATCACCACCGCCGTGACGGCGGTCCGGCGACCGGAGGCGGACGCCATCTCCTCCCGGTCGGCGACTACGATCTGGTCCTCCGTGGTCACCTTGCTCCTCAGCCTCGTCGCGGTGTCCGCCCTCGTCGTGGCCGTCACCCGCTCAGCTCGTCTCGACGTCGAGCTTGCCACGCAGGCCGCCGGTGCCGGACGTCAGCCCGAGGCCCCCTTGTACGAGGGCAAGATCGTCCGTCGCCACGCCCCCCTGTGGCGCCGGCTGATCGATCTCGTCCTGCTCGTGGCGATCTGGCTGTTCATCGGCCTCGCCATCACCGCCGTGCTCGGCGGCGCGCTCGCCGGCATGGCGCTGCTGCTCCAGGAGGTCCTGACCTGAGCGAGCGCCCCGTGGCCGAACGGCGCCGCCTGGTGGCGCTGGCCGGCCACCGCGGCGACGAGGCTGCGGCGCGGGCCGGTCGCCACGACACCGACCCGCACGTGAGAGCCCTGGCGCTCGGTGCCCTCGACCGGCTGGGGGCGCTCGACGACGACGAGGTCCGGTCGGCCCTGGACGACCCCTCGCCCCTGGTCCGACGAGCCGCGGCGACCCTCGCCACCACCCGACCCGACGTCGATCTGGTCACCCGACTGGGCGATGACGATCCCGACGTCGCCGAGGTCGCGGCGTGGGCCTGCGGCGAGCGGACCGACGTCGACCCGACCACGATCTCGGCGCTGGTCGAGATGGCCACGGGCCACGACGAGCCCCTGTGCCGCGAGGCGGCGATCGCCGCGCTGGGCGCCATCGGCGATCCCGCCGGGCTCGAGGCGATCCTCGCGGGCACGACCGACCGACCCGCCGTGCGCCGCCGGGCGATCGTCTCGCTCGCCCCCTTCGAGGGATCGGCCGTCGACGAGGCGCTCCGGCGAGCCCTCGACGACCGGGACTGGCAGGTCCGTCAGGCCGCCGAGGACCTGCTCGAGGCCGGCGGCGACGCGGAGCCCCGCCGCCGGTCCGAGGAGCGTGATCGCGCCCGCCGCGGCCTCCCCGAGGGGTGAGGGGTCAGCGCGAGAAGAGGTCGCGCAAGAGGTCGTAGCTCTCCAGGCACTTCCCGGCCCCGAGCACGACCGCCTCGAGGGGGGTCTCGACCAGGCGGACCGGGACGTGGGTCTCGTTGGCGAGCCGCTGGTCGAGCCCTCGGAGCATCCCGCCGCCCCCGACCAGGAACACCCCGCGGTGGATCAGGTCCTGACTGAGCTCCGGCGGTGCCTGGGCCAGGCAGTCGAGCACCGACTCGACGATGGCGCTGGTCTGCTCGGCGATCGCCGCCCGGATCTCGTCGGGCGTGAGGAGGAACGTCTTGGGCAGGCCGCTGACGAGGTCGCGGCCTCTGACCTCCGCCGACGGGATCCCGGGCACGACGTCGGCCGAGCCGATCGCGACCTTGATCTCCTCCGCCGTGCGCTCACCGATGGCGACGCCGTGCTCGCGGCGGGCCCAGGTCTGCACCGCGGTGTCGATGTCGAACGACCCGACGCGGATGGCGCTGAGGGCGACGACGCCGCCGAGGCTGATCATCGCCGTCTCGCTCGTGCCACCGCCGACGTCGACGACCATGTTGCCGACCGGCTCGTGGATCGGGAGCCCGGCACCGATGGCCGCCGCCATCGGCTGGTCGATGGTGAGGGCGTCGGAGGCGCCGGCGCGTCGAGCGGCCTCGACGACGGCGCGTCGCTCGACCGGCGTGATCACCGACGGCACGCAGATCACGACCCGGGTTCGGCCGAAGCGGCTCACCCCGACGCGCTCGAGGATGAGTCGGATCATCCGCTGGGTCGTCTCGAAGTCGGTGATCGCGCCCTTGCGGAGCGGACGGACGGCGACGATGTAGCCGGGCGTCCGGCCGATCATCTGCCAGGCCTCCCGGCCGACGGCCAAGACGTCGCCGGAGCGCTCGTTCAGCGCGATGACCGAGGGCTCGTTCAGGACGATGCCCCGACCCTCTTCGTAGACCAGGCTGTTCGCGGTGCCGAGGTCGATGGCGAGGTCACGCGCCAGGGCTCAGGCCTCCGGGCCGGGGCGGTCGACCGCGGGGCCGTCCGACGTCGGTCCGTCGTTCGGCTCGGTCACCCGCTCGTCGGGGTCGACGCCGTCGACACCGATGGGTCGGTCGGGGGCCAGCGCCTGCATCTCGCGGGCGAACGCCGAGATGCCGTCCTCCTGTCGAGACGTGGTCCACCGGTTCCAGGCGAGGACGAGGCCCGTGCCGACGACGATGATGCCTGCCGCGAGGAGCAGGGACAGCAGCGGGCTCACGGACGACCGTCCGGCGACGGCACCGACGCGGCGTCGGTGAGCTCGGTCGCGGCGAGTCCCCAGTCCTCGCCGCCGTCCCACACCTCGCGCTTCCAGATCGGCACGCTGGCCTTGAGCGCGTCGATCGCGAACCGGCACGCGGCGAAGGCCTCGGGGCGGTGCGGCGACGACACGGCCGCCACGACGGTGGGCTCGCCGAGCTCGCAGGGACCGACGCGGTGCACGAGCGCGACCCGGACCGCATCGGGCCACCGGATCCGGAGCTCGTCGACGATCGCGGCGAGCCGGGGCTCGACCTGCTCGGTGTAGGCCTCGTACTCGAGCCGCTCGACCCCCTCGCGGCCATCGGCGTGGTCGCGCACCGTGCCGGAGAAGACGACCACGGCGCCGCAGCGCGGGTGCACCGCCCAGTCGTGGAGCTCACCGACGGACAGGGGGTCCTCGGTGAGACCGATCCGGGTGTCGTCCGAGGTGGTCACGGGCCTCATGCTAGGCACCACCGACCAGCACCGTCACCGTGAGCGCGGGATCCGACCTCGCGGCGCGGCCCGGCCTGGGGCCGCGACCCACTGGACCACCCCGATGAGTATCGTCGGCGACGGTGCGTGGCAGCGGAGCAGGAGAGGTTCCCGACTCGGGGGACGAGCCGTTGGCCGGCGAATCGCATGACGACGACGAGCAGCCCACGCCCGGTCCGCTCGATCGCGGGCCGACCACGCCCGGTGACGAGATCTCCCCGTCGTCAGGGCCAGACGACGACGCCCCGCTCGACGAGACCGACGGCGCCGCCGCGCTGACACCCGAGGTCGATCCGATCGACGAGATCACCGCCGAGTACGAGGCCCTCGATCTCGACGACGATGACGACGATGCCGAGTGGCTCGGCCTCCCGCTGCCCATGGAGGACCGGCTCTGGCGGCACCCGTCGGAGTTGCGCTACGAGGCTCCGGTCCCCGCCGCCGCCGGATCGGGGCGGGGCGGCAGCTGGCTGACCCTCGTCGGCGTCGCGGTCGGTGCCGGACTGCTCGGCGCCTTCGTGTCCGCCATGGCGATGCGCTCGCTGACCGGCGATCCCGAGACCGTCGTCGAGCGTCGGATCGAGACACCGCGCTCGATCCCCACCGTCTTCTCGGGCACCGACGTCGTCGACGTCGCCGAACGGGTCTCGCCGGGCGTGGCCCGGATCGTGGTCCGCCGATCGGGCGACGAGCGGGCCACCGGCTCCGGCGTCCTGTTCCGCTCCGATGGGCTCGTGCTCACCAACGCCCACGTCGTTCGCGATGCGGTCGAGGTGAACGTCACCCTCGCCGACGGCAGCGAGCACGACGCCTCGATCGTGGGCATCGACTCGCTGACCGACATCGCCGTCATCGATCTCGACGGCACCTCGTTGCCGACCGTCGCCCTCGCCACCGAGCCGCAGCTCGCGGTCGGTCAGACCGCCCTCGCCATCGGTTCGCCGCTGGGCCTCGACGGCGGTCCGACGGTGACCCTCGGGGTCATCAGCGCCCTGGGCCGCGACCTCGAGTCGCCGAGCGGCCTGCGGCTCTACGACCTCATCCAGACCGACGCCCCGATCGCTCCGGGGTCCTCCGGCGGGGCCCTCGTGGACGCCAACGGCGCCCTGATCGGCATCACGACCGCCATCGGGGTCAGCGACGTCGGCGCCGAGGGACTGGGGTTCGCCACCCCGATCGGCATCGCGTACGACGTCGCGATCGACCTCCTCGACGACGGCCGGGTCGAGCACGCCTGGCTCGGCATCACCGGGACCGAGCGCTCCGACGAGGGCGTCGTCGTCGACGGCGTCGAGATCATGACCGTCACCGAGGGCGGCCCGGCCGGCGTCGCCGGCCTGGAGCCCGGCGACGTCATCATCAGCGCCGACGGCAACGTCGTGCCGACGATGAGCCACCTCATCGGTGTCCTCCGCCGATCGAGTCCGGGGGCGACGATCCCGCTCGAGCTCGCCAGCGGTGTCGAGGTGCGGGTCGAGCTCGGCGTCCGCCCGGACCTCCCGGATCGCGACGGCCGCTGAGCGCGGTCCGCTATCAGCGAGGACGGCGGACGAGCCACCCGATCCCGGCCGCGGCGCCGGCTCCCAACGCCCCCAGCGCGCCGAGCGAGGCGTACTGCCGCTGCCGGGCGTTGAGCGTGGCCCAGGCGGGAGCGCCCTCGGCCACCACCAGCGCCTCGTCGTTGCGCCAGTCCGGCGACCAGCCGATGCTGCGCAGCCGGTCGTTCGACACGACCCACGGGTAGCTGAGGTACGGCTCGATCCCCACCGGGAGCTCCCGAGCCGACCGGCGGACCCGCCGGGCCGACGCGACGAGCGGATCCGGGAGACGGACGCGGGGACGGCCCGGCAGCAGCGCTCGGCGCTCCTCGCCGGTGAGCCAACCGTCGGGCGCGACGTTGAAGGGACCCGGCTCCCGAGCCCGGACGACCTGCTCGATCGCTGCGGCGAGGTCGTCGAGGTGCAGGATCTGCCAGACCGGGTCGTGCTCGGCCGACTCGACGGCGGACGCCTGGAGCAGGTGCCCGGCCAGCCAGGATCGATGATCCTCGGCGACGCCGGCGGCGGGGCGCAGCACCGACACGGTGGCGTCGGGGTGATCGGCACCCCACTGCTCGACGACCCGTTCGGTCGCCACCTTGTGCTCGGCGAACGCGAAGCCCGGGTTGGGCCGCCGCTCCGACCGCTCGGTGAGCGGCACCTGGTTGTCGGGCCACGCGCCGTACACCGACGCCGATGACACGTGCACGACGGCCTTCGCGCCGACCGAGGCATCGAGGAGGCGTTCGATGAGGATCCGGTTGTCGGCCCGCCCCGCGTGCGACGACGAGGCCTCCGCGACGAAGGCCAGGTTGATCACCACCTCCGCGGCGGCGAGGACGGCGCGCACGTCGTCGCGGTCGACCGACCCCCGGACGACCTCCACCCGCCCCTCGGGGCCCGGTGGGGAGAGCCGCCTCGGGGTGATGGCGAGCACCCGGTCGACCTCGTCGTCCTCGACCAGACGCCCGAGCACGCGCCGCCCGAGCTCGGAGTGCGCGCCGTGGACCGCGACGACGCTCATGCGGCGGCGCCGTTCGAGGGACCGCATCGGGGGGACGGTCGCGGTGGGCCGGGGAGGCTCGAGCTGTCCACCGACCTACGATGCCCTCGTGAGCGCCGACGGTCCACTGGAACCAGACGACGACGGGAACGACCCGCAGCAGAACCCCTTCGGGTTCCTCGGTCTGCCCTTCCTCGGCGATCTCGGGAAGCTGCTCGGCGGCGCCGGAGATCAGGTGTGGGAGAACGCCCGCCAGATGGCGAGCGCCATCGCCTCCGAGGGACAGTCCGAGCCCAACGTCGATCCGACGGTACGGGTGCGCTACGAGGAGCTCGGGCGCATCGCCGAGATGCACGTGGAGTCGGTCACCGGCCTCCGGGTGCCCCACGACGGGCCCGACGCCCTCCGGGTCGTCACCCGCACCGAGTGGGCGTCGCGGACCGTCGACGACTTCCGTCCGATCTTCGACGCGCTCGGCGACGCCTTCTCGGTCGCGACGCCGCCCGATCTCCCAGCGGACGATCCGACGGCGCAGTTCCTGGCACCGCTCCTCGCAGCGCTCGGCCCGATGACCCGGTCGATGACCGCCGGGGGCATGGTCGGCCACGTCGGCGCTCGGGCCTTCGGCGCCTACGAGCTGCCGGTCCCCCGCACCCCGGCGGGCGGCACGCTGATCGTGCCGACCAACATCGACGCCTTCGCCGAGACCTGGGAGCTCGACCTCGACGCGCTGCGGCTGTGGATCTGCGTCGAGCGCCTCGCCTACCACGCGGTCCTCTCGGTGCCTCACGTGCACGACGAGGTCTCGACGCTGCTCGCCCGCTTCGCCGGCGGGTTCCGCAGCGACCCGAACGCGCTGACCGAGCAGCTGGGCTCGCTCGATCCGATGGAGATGATGTCGGACCCGTCCGCCATGGAAGGGCTGTTCTCCGATCCGCAGGCGCTGATCGGGGCGATGCGCAGCCCCGAGCAGGACGAGGTGCAGCCGCGGATCGCCTCGATGCTCGCCGCGCTGATCGGCTACGTCGACCACGTCCTCGACACCACCGCCGCCCGGCTCATCGGCGATCCCTACGCCATGTTGAGCGAGGCGCTGCGACGGCGGCGGGTCGAGGCGACCACCGCCGATCGCTTCGTCGAGCAGCTCATCGGTGTCGAGCTCGAGCGGGAGACCGTCGAGGCCGGGCAGCGCTTCGTCGCCGGCGTGATCGAACGAGCGGGCGACGAGGGCCTCGCCCGGCTCTGGGAGGCGCCGGGGCGACTGCCCACGCCGAACGAGCTCGAGGCGCCCGGCCTGTGGCTGGCCCGCATCGATCTCGACGAGCCCACCCCGGAGGAGCCTCCGAGCGAGGAGAGCTGAGGGCGACCTCGCTCAGGCCGACTCCGGCGGCTGCTCGCCGGCGGCGGGATCCTGGCCCGACGGCCGGGCACGACCGGAGCGGCGGGCCGCGACCCGGCCGCGGAGGTGCGTCGCGGTGTCGCGGGCTCGGGCCACCACCGGATCGCGCACCTTGGCCGGGATCCGGATCGGTTGCGGCCGCTCGCCGCGGGCGATGGCGCGGAGCGCGGCGACGTACGTGAACGCCGCGAAGCCCGCCAGCACGCTGATGACCACGTAGCCCAGCCGGACCGAGAGCACGTCGAAGGGCAGGATCGTCGGGATGATCGCCCCGGCGACCCAGACGAGCTGGAAGCGGGTCTCGAACCGGGCGAAGGACCGACCCTGGTTGGCGTCGGGGGCGTCGCGCTGCACGATCGAGTCGAACGACATCTTCCCGGCGCCCGCCGCGAAGCCCACGGTGAACACGAGCGCGGTGGCCCCGCCCAACCCGCCGCTGAGCGCGACGAAGCCCGCCACGGCCGTGGTGATCACCAGCACGCCGGCCAGGATCAGCTCCTCGCGCTGGGTTCTTCGAAGGACCGGCGCCGTGACCGCTCCGACCATGTTGCCGAGCGTCGAGGCACCGAGGAGCACGCCGAACCAGATCGTCGCGGCGTCGATCGATCGCAGGTGGAAGGCGAGGAGGAAGGCGACGAAGCCCACGATCCCCCGCAGGACGGCCATCGACGACGCCGCGGCGATGATCCCCGCGCCCCGGAGCTCGGTCCGCTCCGCCTCGTCGGCCGGTTCGGTGGCGACGCTCGTCGCCGGGATCTTCAGGGCCAGGATCGCGCCGAACGAGAACACGATCGCCGCGAAGGCCATCACCCACTCCGAGCCGCCGAAGCGCAGCAGGATGCCGCCGGGGATGAAGGCCACCGCACCGGAGATGCCGGCGAGGAGCGCGAGCCGCGAGTTCGCCTGCACCAGGTCGGCCTCGGTCCGCACCACGGTCGGGACCAGCGCCGACTTGGCGACGTGGTACCCCTTGCCGGCGACCAGCGCGGCGAACGCCTCGGGGAACAGCAGGAAGCTGTTGAGGTGGCGGACCATGAGGAAGCACGCCGCCGATCTGACCAGCGCCGTGAGCACGATCATCAGGCGCCGCCCGCCGCGAGCCCGGTCGATGGCCGGTCCGATCAGCGGTGAGATCAGCGCGAACGGGGCGATGGTGAACGCCAGGTAGAGCGCCACGCGGCCGCGGGCCGCGTCGGGCTCGATCGAGAAGAACAGCGAACCGGCGAGCGCGAGGGCCACGAGCGCGTCGCCGGCGACGAGCACGGCGTGGGTGCGGGCAACCCGGGTGAACGGGGTGACGACGAAGGCCTCCGCGCCCGGTCCACGGGGCCGGGGTCCGCCTGTCGGCGAGCCGGGTTGCGTCACCAGCTCATCGTAGGGGCAGCACACCCGAGGTGCGGCCGCTCTGAACGGCGGGGCGGGGATCGATAGAGTGCGTCATGGCAGGTATCGCGCCGTGCGGGCGGTCAGGCGGGTGGGAACGCTGAGCGGAGTGCTCAAGCCCACGTCCTCATCGGTCGACAGGAGCGACATGTCCAGGCTCTCAGACGTTCTCGGCGGGGTGTATCGGGACGACGACCCGACCCCGGACCAGCACGACTCCGCGGCCCTCGACGTCGCGCCCGATGTCGAGGACGACGTCGAGGCGGCTCCCGTCTGGGAGCTCGATGACGACGACCCGGCCCCGGCGGCCGAGGCGAAGCCGGCCGAGGACCCGACCGACGACGCGCCCGTGTGGGACCTGCAGTCGGTCGTCGACGATCCGAACAGCGACTGGGAGCCCGACGAGGTCTTCGAGGTGGAGTCCGAGTGGGCCGATCCGCCGAAGATCGCCGACGACCAGGCGAACGGCGCGGGGTCGAGCTGGTTGGACGACCTCGGCGACGACGCCGCCGAGGCGTCGACCTGGGACCTCGACACCTTCGAGGACCTCGGGACCGACACCGAGACCGAGACGGTGCGCTTCGACGCCGACGACCCGATCGAGACCGTCGAGCCGGAACCGGCCGCCGAGGCCGGCGAGGTGGACGAGGCCGAGGCGTCGAACGAGATCGAGCTCGACAGCGGACGGTCGGCCCAGAGCGTCGCCGCCGCGTCGTTCGGCCTGCTGTCGGCCGAGGAGGCGCCCGAGAGCGACCTCGACATCACCGACACCGGCCCCTGGCTGCGCACCGACGACGACATCCTGCCGGCCAGGTCCAAGCGCGGCATCGCGTTCTGGCGCCGCTGAGTCAGCTCGCCACGTACTTGTAGCCGAGGCCCCGGATCGTCACGATGCGCTCGGGCGAGGCCGGGTCGGCCTCGATCTTCGAGCGGACCCGCTTGATGTGCACGTCGAGGGTCTTGGTGTCGCCGACGTAGTCGTGCCCCCAGACCTGGTCGATCAGGCTGTCGCGGGTCACCACCCGGCCCGCGTTCTCGAGCAGGACGTGCAGCAGCTCGAACTCCTTGAGCGGCAACTGGACGAGCTGGCCCCGCACGTTGACCTCGTGGCGGTCGGGATCGAGGGCGACGTCGCCGACGGCGATCTCCCCCTCGGAGGGCCCGGGGCCATCCTCGAGTGGTGAGCGGCGCAGCACCGCCCGCATCCGAGCCACCAGCTCTCGCAGCCGGTACGGCTTGGTGACGTAGTCGTCGGCGCCGACCTCGAGCCCGACGACGGTGTCGATCTCGGAGCCCTTCGCGCTGACCATGATGATCGGGACCTTGGAGCGCTTCCGCAGCTCCCGGCAGACGTCGATGCCGGACATCTTCGGCAGCATCACGTCGAGCAGGATGAGGTCGGGCTGCGTCGTCTCGAACAGATCGAGCGCCTCCGCACCGTCCTGCGCGACGTGGACGCGGAAGCCCTCACGACGCAGGCCGAGCGCCAGCGCGTCGACGATCGAGTCCTCGTCGTCGACCACGAGCACGGTGGCGGTGTCGTTCGTCGTGGCGGTCACCTGGTTCCTCCGGGGTCTAGGCGCTCGTACTCGTCGGACGAGAGCGGCAGCCTGAGCACGAACGTCGAGCCGACGGCCTCGACGGACTCGACGAGGACCTCCCCGCCGTGGCGTTCGGCGGCGTGCTTCACGATGGACAGGCCGAGGCCGGTGCCACCGGTGGCGCGACTGCGGGCCCGATCGACCCGGTAGAAGCGCTCGAAGATGCGGTCGATGTGCTTGGGGGAGATGCCGAGCCCCTGATCGATCACCGCGACGTCGATGGTCCCGGGCAGGACCCGCCGGGTCTCGACGCGGACCTCGGCGTCGTCGTCGGAGTACTTCACGGCGTTCTCGAGCAGGTTGACGAGCGCGCGCACGAGCATCTGCCGGTCGCCGAGGACGTGCACGTCGTGGAGGTTGTCGGCGAGCACCTTCGAGCCCCTCGACGACGCCGTGTGCCCGACGCGATCGACGGCCTCCTCGACGACGGCGGGGATCGAGACCGGCTCGACGGGCAGCGTCTCCGCGGCCGACTCCATCTCGGCCAGCTCCAGGAGGTCGTCGACGATGTCGGCCATCCGCAGCGCCTCGCGCTGGGTTCGTTCGAGGAGGCGACGGCGGACGTCGGGGTCGTCCTCGTCCTGGAGCGTCTCGGCGAGCAGCGAGACGGCGCCGATCGGCGTCTTCAGCTCGTGGCTCAGGTTGGCCACGAAATCGCGCCGCACGGCGTGGATCCGTTCGGTCTCGCTCTCGTCGAGGACATAGCCGATCGCGCCGACGAGAACCCCGTCGGTGACGAGGGGCCGACCGATGACCCGCAGCGACCGCCGCGGCGGCCCGAAGAGCTGGAGGCTGCGGTCCTCGTTGCGCCCGGCCAGGGCCTCGGTGACGACCTCGTCGAGCGCGGCCCACACGATGGGACCGGTGTGGGACAGGTCACCTTCCGCGTGCGACGCGGCGTTGCGCTGCACCACCGACCCGTCGGGTGACGAGACCACCATCGGGATCGGGACGAGGTGCACGGCGCGGGCGAGGCGGTCGAGGGTCTGATCGGTCAGGGCGCTGGCGCCGTTGCGCTCGTCGATGGCCCAGCCGAGCTGGAGGATCGCATCGTCGAGGCTCTGGGGATCGCTCGGCGCCGCGCCGGGATCGAGCCGTGAGATGAGCGCACCGAGGCGACGGAGCTGCTCGGCGCGTCGACGGGCGACGACGAGGACCGCCACGCCGGCCGCGAGGACCGCCCCGACGAAGAGGACGACGTTCATGAACTGTGCTCCGCCGCCCGCTGGCGGGCACGCTCGGCGCCGGCGTGCTCCGGCAGCCACCCCGTGACGACGAAGTGGACCCGCTCACCGACGTTGACGGCGTGATCGCCGAGGCGCTCGTAGAAGCGGGCGACCAGGCAGAGCTGCACGGCCTGTTGCACGTCGATCCGGCCGGCGTCGTGGCTGCGGAAGACCTGCTGCACGAACTGGGCGTGGAGCTCGTCGAGCACGTCGTCGGCGGCGTGCAGGCCGTCGGCACGGACGGCGTCGCGGTCGAGCAGGGACTTGACGGCCTCCTGGAACAGGAAGGCGGCCTGGTCGGCCATCCCGACGATCAGCGCCCGGAGCTCGCGATCGAGCTGGACGCCCAGCACCCGCTGGGTCCCCTTGGCGATGTTGGTGACCAGGTCGGCGCTGCGCTCGATCTCCGACGCCAGCTTCACCGCGGCGACGAGCAGCCGCAGGTCGGCGGCGACCGGGTTCTGCAGCGCCATGACCCGGTAGACCCGCTCCTCGAGCTCGACGGCGATCAGGTCGACGTCGTCGTCAGCGTCGATCACCGCCTGCGCACCGTCGAGATCCAGCTCGAGCAGGACCTCGGTGACCCGGTTGATCGAGTCGACCACCAGCGCGCCCATGCGCGCGAGCGACGCCTCGATGCCGTCGAGCTCTTCGGTGAACGCCCGGCGGATCTCGGGCATCTGGCTCCTCGTGGTCAGCCGAACCGACCCGTGATGTAGGCCTCGGTGCGGGAGTCGGCGGGATTGGAGAAGATCTTCTCGGTCACGTCGAACTCGACCAGCTCGCCCGTGCGCAGGCCCTGCTCGACGTTGG
>JBCBSZ010000115.1:0-14058 GCA_039818945.1 Actinomycetota bacterium | reverse complement strand
ACGTCGCCTCGCTCCGCCACGACGAGCCGGGCGCGGGGGTTGAGCTGGCGAACGGCAGCGACCACCCGCTCGAGGTGGTCGGGGCTGACGAGGTCGGGCTTGGACACGATGAGGACGTCGGCGAACTCGACCTGGTCGACGAGCAGGTCGCTGACCGTGCGATCGTCCTCGTCGTCGCGACCGACGCCCAGCTCGCCGAGCTCCTCGTAGGCGGCGAAGCGGTCGAGGAACGTCGCCGCGTCGACGACGCTCACCATCGTGTCGAGCCGCGCGACCGACGAGAGGCTCGCGCCATCCACGTCCTCGAACAGGAAGGTCGCCGCCACCGGCATCGGTTCGCTGATCCCGGTCGACTCGATCAGCAGGTAGTCGAAACGACCCTCGCCGGCGAGGCGTGCGACCTCGACGAGCAGGTCCTCGCGCAGGGTGCAGCAGATGCACCCGTTCGACATCTCGACCAGCTTCTCCTCGGTCCGGTCGAGCTCGGCACCGCCGGCGACCAGGGAGGCGTCGATGTTCACCTCGCTCATGTCGTTGACGATCACGGCGACCCGACGACCCTCACGGTTGGCGAGGACCTGGTTCAGCAGCGTCGTCTTGCCGGCCCCCAGGAAGCCGGAGAGCACGGTCACGGGGAGTCGGTCATCCATGGGGTCACGCTACCCGACCGTGAGAACTGTTCTCACTCCCTTCCCTGAGGACACCGGTCCGCGCCACGTTGCGCAGGTCGCCGAGGGTGCGAACGGTCATGGCCACGTCGACCCGATCGGCGTACTCCGCCATCTCCCCGTTGCCGAACGTCCAGGCGCCGGCGGCCTCCGGCGTCCACCACACGGTGCGCCGGCAACGGCGAACGACGGCCTCGACGTGGGCAAGACCCGGGTCGCGGCCACCGCTGCGTCCGTCACCCAGGACCAGCACGGTGGTGCTCGGACGCAGGAGCGCTGCGAAGCGATGCCAGAGCGAGCCGAACGCGACGCCGTAGTCCGACGGTCGCGCGGGATCGAGTGGACCGCCCGGCGCGTCGTCGAGCAGGCCGCCGAGGGCGGTGGCGAGGTCGGCGTGGCGGATCACGTCGGTGACGTCGACGCACTCGTCGACGAAGCCGAGCACCCGCACCCGTCCCGGTCGCCGGCGGAGCGCGTGGGCGAGGTGCAGCGTGAGTCGGACGTACGGCCGCATCGAGACCGACGTGTCGACCAGGACGAGCAGCTCGGGGCGGCGCATGGTCGGCGCCCGGCGTCGGACGAGCGCGGGGACACCTCCGGTCACGACGCTGCTCCGCAACGTCCGCCGCAAATCGAGCGTGCCCGCCGCCGCCGGCGAGCGCCGCCACGACGGTGCACCGGTCAGCTGTGGCCACAGCGCTCGGACCGCGGCGTCGAGCTCGGCCTGCTCGTCGCGATCGAAGGGGTTGGCCAGCACGGAGCTCGGCCGCAGCGGTGCAACCGGAGCGGTGGTCGCGGCGGTGAGCAGCGCGAGCCGTTCGTCGTGCGCGGCGTCGAGGGCCCGGCGCATCTCGGCGACGTCGATGTCGACACCACCGTCGTCGTCCTCGGCCAGCTCGATCCGCTTCGAGTCACCGGGGAGGCCCTCGTCGGTGCGCTCGGCAGGCCGCCCCGGCGGCGCCGCCATGAGCTCCCCCACGTCTGCGGTGGCGTCGAAGCGTGCCGCCACCTGGGCGTCGCCGGGCTCGGACGGGTCGCCCGCACGTCGCCGGTCGGCCTCCGCCCCCTCGGCCGCCACCGCGATGCGCTCGTTCGGGTCGTCGACGTACGCATCGGGAGCGGTCGTCGCCTCCACCGTCGCCTCCGGCTCGTCCGTGTCGGGCACTGGCGGGTCGTCGACGGACTCGTCCGGTCGTGCGACGAGCGCGGAGTCCAGCGAGACGCCGGCGAACCAGCGGTCGAACAGCTCGTCGAAGCGACGGTCGTCGGCCCCGTGCACGACGAGGCACAACCGGAGGGCCCGGCGAGTGGCGGTTCGGTCCGCCACATCGACCAGTCGGAGCGCCCGCGCCGCCAGGAGCGTGCGGTCCGAGCCCACGCCGACGCCTTCGCGCCGCAGGAGGGCGACGAACCCGACGAGGGCGTCGATCACCGGCGCTCGGTGGTCGACGGCGCTCCGAGCGCCGAGCGGACGGCGGCCTCGTCGCGACCGTGCTTGACGAGCGCCGGCAGCGTCCGGCGGATCACCTCGTCGTCGAGCTCGTCCGCGCCGAGCACCATCAGCGCCTGCGCCCAGTCGATCGCCTCGGCGACGCCCGGAGGCTGGTGGAGCGCCAGCGCCCGCAGCTCGCCGAGCGCCGTGACGAGCTGCGTCACGAGCGCATCGGCCAGCCCGGGCACGGCCGTCGCCAGGATCTCCCGCTCGCGGTCGGGCGACGGGTACCCGATGCCGATGCGGAGACATCGCCGCTTGAGCGCATCGGCCAGCTCGCGGGTCTCGTTCGAGGTGAGGACCGCCCACGGCCGCACACCCGAGCTGAGCGTGCCGAGCTCCGGGACCGTCACCTGCCCCTCGTCGAGCACCTCGAGCAGCAGCGCATCGAAGGCCTCGTCGGCCCGGTCGACCTCGTCGACGAGGAGGACCACTGGCTCCGGCGAGCGAACCGCCGCGAGCAGAGGGCGCTCGAGGAGGAACGACTCGTCGAACAGGGCCGTCAGCTGCTCGGGAGCCTCGGCGGCGTCGCCGGGTCGACCCAGCAGCTGCGTCGCGAGCAACTGACGCCCGTAGTCCCACTCGTAGAGGGCCCGCGCATCGTCGATGCCCTCGTGGCACTGCAGCCGGACGAGCCGCCGACCGGAGCAGGCGGCGAGGGTGCGGGCCAGCGCGGTCTTGCCGACGCCGGGCGGACCCTCCGCCAGCAACGGACGATCGAGCGCGGTCGCGAGGTGGACGGCGCTCGCGAGGTCGTCGTCGGCCAGGTAGCCGACCCGGGCGAGACGGGCGGCGACGTCCTCGGGGTCGGCGAAGGCCGCGCCGTCGACGGTCAGCTCCGGCTCCCCACCAACGAGTCGCGGACCATCGACTCCATGCCCTCCATCGTGAGCGCCCTGGGGTTGGTCAGCGAGCAGACGTCCTCGAGGGCGTGTGCGGCGAGTCGGGTGACGTCCTCGTCGGCGCTGGAGACCGCCGGCAGCTCGTGGCGGCCGACGCGCGACTTGCTGTAGTCGGGCAGATCGCTGAAGTTCTGCGGGATCCCGACGTCGTCAGCCAGCCGCGAGGCAGCCTCGAGCGCGGCGTCCGCGGCCTGGACGTCGGTCATCGAGCGGGTGTCGACGCCCATCGCCTGCGCCATGCGGGCGAACCTCTTGTAGTTGGCCGACACGTTGTGCTCCCAGACCCGGCTGAGGGCGATGCCGTTGCCCATGCCGTGGTGGGTGTCGAAGCTCGCCGAGACGGCGTGCGAGATCGAGTGCACGGCGTCGAGACCGGCGGAGTTGAACGCCTGCCCGGCGATGTACTGGGCGTACATCATCTGCTCGCGCGCCACGGCATCGAGCCCGTTCCCGACGACCGTCGGCAGGTGCTCGAACGTGAGCTCGATCGCGTGGAGCGCCGGGCCCCACGACGGGTACATGTCGAGCGTCGAGACGAACGCGCCCGAGGCGTGGGCGAGGACGTCGAACCCGCAGAACGCCGTGAGGTCGGGTGGCATCGCCATGAACAGCACCGGATCGTCGATCGCCATCGACGGCGCCACCTCGTGGGCGAAGCTCGCGAACTTGTGGTTGTTCGGCCCCGTGGTCGTGTCGGTGATGACGAACGCGAAGCTGGTCTCCGAGCCCGTGCCGGCGGTGGTCGACACCGCGATGTGCGGCGGCAGCACCGGGTTGTCGAGCTCGAGCGGGCCCTTGAAGTCGTTGATGTTGCGACCGTCGTGCGCCGTGACCACCCGCGTGGCCTTGGTGCAGTCGTGGCTCGACCCGCCGCCCAGCGAGATGAAGCTGTCGCACGACGCGTTCTCGTAGGCGGCGTGCGCCGCCATGACGTTGTGGTCCTTCGGGTTGGACTCGACGCCGTCGAACACGACGACCTCGACACCGGCCCCCTCGACGATCCCCTTCACCTCGTCGACGATGCCGGTGCCGCGGAGGCCGGTCGTCATCAGCAGCGAGCGCCTAAGCCGAGCTGGGCGGCGGAGACGCCGATCATCTCGTGCGCCCCGGGTCCGAGGAGCGCATGGGGTGTCGGGTGGTAGTTCTTGATCGGGAACGCGTGCAGCCGTGCGACGTCCATGGGGTCTCTCCGTCCTTCTCATCGAGGCGGGGCGCACCGTAGCAATACTGAGAACTATTCTTGGCATTGACGACCCGAGAGGAGCCCCCTGATGACCGACCGGTTCGGTATCGCACTCGTCACCGACGAGGTGCTCGACTGCAACGGGCACATCTCGCACCGACTGGTGCTGGAGATCGACGGGACGGTGACGATCTCGTTCCTGTCCTCGGGGGTCACCGCACAGGTGGACCCCTCCACGCGGGCCGTGCTCACCCCGGGCGTGCACGTACCGCAGCCGCTCATGGACCACGCGGCCGCGATGCGGCCCGGCTGACGGGTTCGGGGCCCGCCGCTCAGCGGCGCGGTCGGAAGGCCTCGATGTGGTCGGGGTCGGTCGTGAGGTACGGCCCGCCGATGAGGTCGACGCAGTACGGCACGGCGGCGAAGACGGCATCGAGGCACTCGGCGATGGCCTTCGGCTGACCGGGCAGGTTGATCACGAGCGCCCCCTCGCAGATGCCCGCCGTCTGGCGCGACAGGATCGCCGTGGGGACCACCTGGAGCGAGGTGGTCCGCATCAGCTCGCCGAACCCGGGCAGCAGCTTGGCGCACACGGCCTCGGTCGCCTCCGGCGTGACGTCGCGCGGGGCAGGTCCGGTCCCGCCGGTGGTCAGGACGAGGCAACAACCTGCCCGGGCGAGCTCGACGATCGCGGCCTCGATCTGCCGCTGCTCGTCGGGGATGACCCGGGCGTGCGGCGTCCACCCCGACGTGACCACACGATCCAGGTACTCGTGGATGGCCGGCCCGCCGCGATCCTCGTACTCGCCACGACTCGCCCGGTCCGACACCGTGACGATGCCGATGAGCGCCGTCTCGGAACCGGCCTCAGCCACGGACCGACTCCATCCGCTCGGGCGTCGACCACGTCGTCGAGCCGCGCAGCAACGTGTGGACGACCCGTCCTCGGACCCGGCGGCCGCGATACGGGTTGTTCGACGACCGGGACGCCAGCTCGGACGGCTCGACCGTCCACCACTCGTCGGGGTCGACGATCGCCAGGTTGGCGGGGGCGCCGGCGACGAGCGGGCCGCCGTGGCCCCACGCGTCGAGCCCGGCGATCCGCGCCGGTCGCCACGTCATCGCAGCGATGACGGTCCCGAACGTGACGAGGCCCGGCTCGACGAGGTCGGTGATGGCCGCGGCGAGGGAGGTCTCGAGCCCGGTCATCCCTGGAGCGGCCTGATCGAGCGGGAGCGACTTCCGGTCGTCCGGGTGCGGCGCGTGGTCGGTGGCGATCGCGTCGATCGACCCCGCAGCCAACGCGTGACGGAGCGCGGCTCGGTCGAACGAGGTGCGCAGCGGCGGGTTCATCTTGAACAGCGCGTCGCCGTCGAGCAGCGCCTCCTCGGTGAAGCTCAGGTGCTGCGGGGTGACCTCGACCGTCACCGCGACCCCGCGGGCACGAGCCTGATCGACCAGATCGAGCGTCGTGAGGCAGGAGGCGTGCAGGACGTGGTACCGAGCGCCGGTCAGCTCGGCGAGGAGCAGATCGCGGGCGACGACGGTCGCCTCGGCTGCGGCGGGGCGACCGCGGATCCCCAGCTGCTGCGACACCATCCCCTCGTTGATGTGGCCGCCGGCGACGAGCGCTTCGTCCTCGGCGTGCTGGCCCACGTAGGCGCCCGGCAGCGCCGCCACCCGCTCCATCACGTCTCGGACGACGGCGGAGTCCATGACCGCGGTGCCGTCGTCGGTGAAGAGCCGGGCGCCCGCCTCGTAGAGCGCCTCGACGTCGGTGGGCACGTCACCTTCGCGGTTCCGGCTCATCGCCGCCGACGACATGACGTCGCAGCGGCCGACCGCTCGGGCGGTCTCGTTCACGAAGCGGACGAGCTCGGGCTCGTCGATGCACGGCGAGGTGTTCGGCATCGAGACCATCGCCGTGATGCCGCCCTGCGCCGCGGCAGCCGAGCCGGTCTCGATCGAGTCGACGTGCCCCTCCCCCGGTTCCCGGAGGTGCGCCTGCAGATCGACGAGGCCGGGGACGACCACACAGCCGCGGGCGTCGATGACGTCGTCGTCGGGTCGGGGCTCGATCGACTCGGCCACCTCGACGATGGCACCCTGGGCCAGCCGGAGCTCGGCTCGCCGGGACCCCAACTCGTCGAGCACCTCACCGCCGCGGATCACCGTGCTGCGTTCCATGCTCCCCACAGTAGTAAGAACGGGTCTCATTTCCTTGATCCGGCTGCCGACGAGAGGTCGATGACGTGGCGTACCAGGAACCCGAGTTCCTGCCGTGGGACGGGCGCCGGGTGCCGATCACGTTCGTGGGTGGCTACCTCGGCGCGGGCAAGACCACCGCGATCAACGAGGTGCTCGCCGTCGCCGATCGGCCGATCGCGGTCGTCGTGAACGACGCCGGCGCGATCAACGTCGACGCCCGGCTGATCCGGGGGTGCGACGGCGACGCGATCGAGCTCACCGACGGGTGCGTCTGCTGCACCTCGATCAACGACATGGGGGCGGCGCTCGACACGATCCGCTCCCGACCCGAGCCGCCGGACCACCTGGTCATCGAGCTTTCCGGAATCGCCGAGCCGCGGAACGTGATCCCCTGGGGTCGATCGGCGGGCTTCCTGCTCGACGGGGTGGTCGTCGCCGTCGCCGTGGACCAGCTGCTCGTCGACCAGCCGCCGTGGGTCCGTCGCCATCTCGAGGCGCAGATCGCGGCCGCCGATCTCCTCGTCCTCACGAAGACCGACCTCGTCGAGCGATCCGACGCGGGCCGGGCCCGAAGTCGGCTCGCCGGGCTCGCCCCCGGCACCCCGATCGTCGACGGTGGCCTCGGCGAACGGGACCTCGGCTCCCTCGGCCGCTTCCTGGCGCTGGGCGGCCACCGTGACCGCGACGCCGCCGCGGTGCCGGGGCCGACGCTGTTCGACCTCCACCAGACCGACACCCTCCCCGTCGACGGCCCGCTGACCCGCGGAGAGATCGACACCCTGGTCGCCGGGCTGGCCGAGCGGTTCCCCGGGCGCACCATCGCCCGAGCGAAGGGCGTGGTCGAGCTGGTCGACCCGCCGGGCGCCACCGCGCTGATCCAGGTCGTCGGTCAGCGGGTCGAGGTGACTCCCCTGTTCGACAACGAACGGCGGCCCCCGACCGATCTGGTCGTGATCACCGTCCAGGCGGACGCGTGAGGCGGCGAGGGCCTACCCGTCGGCGGGGAACGCGGCGCTGATCTCGGACCGGGTGTCGGCGCTCGCGAGGCAGTCGACCATCGTGAGCGCCATGGTCAACGCACCGTCGATGACGGCCCGGTCGCCTTCCTCCCCACCGGCGAACACCTCGAAGTCCGGCGTGTGGATCGCCGTCCCCTCCGGAGCGGCCTTGATCATCGGGTGGATCGAGGGCACGGCATAGCTGACGTTGCCCATGTCGGTCGACCCGACGACCATCGCCCCCTCGTCCTCGGGCTGCGGATGACGTCCGACGTCCATCGCGTTCTGCACGTAGAGCTCGAGGAGCGGGTGGTTGTCGATCATGTCGTAGAAGGGCGGGTCGACCCAGTGCGCGTGCATCTCGCACCCCGACGCATCGGCGCCGCCCTGCAGGCAGCGCAGCACGCGCTCCTTGAGCGTCTCGAGGCTGGCCATCTTCCCGCTCCGGACGTACCACTCGGCGGCCGCCCGCGACGGGACGATGTTGGGCTTGTCGCCGGCCTCGGTGAAGATGCCGTGGATGCGCTCGTCGGGGCGGATGTGCTGGCGGAGCGCAGCGACCGCGTTGTACCCGAGGACGGCGGCGTCGAGGGCGTTGCGCCCTTTGTGGGGCGCCGCGGCGGCGTGGGCGGCCTCGCCGTCGTAGGTCACGCTCACCTGCTGAATGGCGATCGTGTGCATCGTGCGGAGGTCGCGGTCGGCCGGGTGCACCATCATCGCCAGGTCGACGTCGTCGAAGGCGCCGCGCCGGATCATGAACTCCTTGCCACCCCCACCCTCCTCGGCCGGGGTGCCGAGGATCGCGACCCGTCCGCCGAGCGCCTCGGCGACCTTCGCCACGGCGATCCCGGCGCCCAGCCCGGCGGAGCCGATGATGTTGTGGCCGCAGGCGTGGCCGATCGCCGGCAGCGCGTCGTACTCGCACAGCACCGCGACCGTCGGGCCGTCGGCGGCGCCGACCCGGGCGTCGAACGCCGTCGGCATGTCGTAGGCGCCCCGGTCGACGTCGATCCCGTTGTCGTCGAGCACGCCGGTCAGCGCCTCGTGCGCGTGGTGCTCCTCGAAGTTGAGCTCGGGGTTGGCGTGGATCGAGTGCGAGAGGTCGAGCAACGCCGGCGTGAGGCGGTCGATCTCGGCTCGAACGATGCGCTTCGCGGCAGCCGCGTCCATCGGCGAAGGCTAACGGCCCGGGTTCGGTCGGACCGAGCCGGCCGAGACCGGCAGCGCCGGCCCGCGAGCCGGGCCGAGCGGCCCGTGGGGAGCGAGCAGCTCCGCTGCGGCTCGAGCGCCGCCGAGGTTGCCCGCGGCCGGGCCGAGCGTGAGCGCGGCCAGCGCCCCGATGACGACGAGCCCGTCACGCCACCGGAGGCGGTCGTCGAGGACGGGCCAGCCGTCCACGTGCGGCGCACCCGCTGCCGCCAGTCGAGCGAGGACCGGGTCGGCACGCAGGTCGGGCGTCGACCCGGTCGCGACCCACACCCGGTCGACCGGGAGGTCCACCCCGGCGAGTCGGACGATCGCGCCCCGACCGTCGCGGCGGGCCGAGAGCTCTCCGGCTGCGTCGAGGCACTGCACCGACGCCCGTCCGAGGGCGTCGACGAGGTCGGCGGTCATCGAACCCCGGCGCGCCTGCTCGACGACCTGTCGCCGCTGCACCGGATCGTCGATCGACGCGAACGGCGCGAGGTGGTCGTCCATCAACCATCCAGCATCGACGTCGAGGTCACGGATGCGGAGCGGTTCGCGACACACGACGGCGACCTCGGCGCCGCACCGCGCGGCCCCCAGCGCCAACTGCCCTGCGGTCTGACCACCACCCAGCACGGCGATCCGCTGGCCGGGACGCGCGCTGCCGACGTCGACCGTGCCGGCGTGGACGACGACCTCGCAGAGCTCGACCTCGCTGGGGACGCATGGGAGGCGGGGATTCCCCGCCCACACGACCTGCCGGGCGCGGACCATCGCCCCGTCGCAGAGCTCGGCCTCCCATCGCGAGGAGGACACCTCGCCGGTCAGCGGGCGCAGGTCGACGACCGTCGCGGGACGGACTCGCTGCGCCAGCCCGGTGCGTCCGGCCAGGTCCCGGCAGAACCTGGCGAACGCTGCGGTCTCCGGTCGCCGCAGCGGACCCCTGAGCGCGTGGCCCGACCCGCGTGCCGGGCCCGCCGGCCGGCTCCGGTACCGGTGGGCGTGCAGGAACGCCATCTCGTCCGGGTCGGGGTGGTGGACCCCGGGACTGCGCAGCACGTCGATCCGTTGCCGAGCGAACTGGCGGTCCCACGTCCGCAACCACGTCCCGGCCGGGTCCACCGCGAGGACGTCGCCGACCACCGCCGGCCGATCGGTCAGCCACCGCGAGAGCACCGTCAGCGCCTGCGGCCCGGCCCCCACGACGAGGGTGTCGATCTCGGTCGCGCCGGTTTCGGATCCGTTCGACCTCGTCGCAGCAACATGCCGTGACACCGGCCGATGCTCCCTTCGTAATGAGAGTGATTCTTAGTCTTCATGCTAGCCTCAGGGCATGAGCCTCACCGCCAGCACCGACCAGCGGACCGACGAGCCCTCCGACGACCGCCTGCCGGTCACGGTCCTGTCCGGCTTCCTCGGCTCGGGCAAGACCACGCTCCTCAACCACGTCCTCTCCAACCGGGAGGGCAAGCGCGTGGCGGTCATCGTCAACGACATGTCCGAGGTGAACATCGACGCCCAGCTCATCGCCGACGGCGACGCCCACCTCGACCGCGTCGAGGAGCGGCTCGTCGAGATGAGCAACGGCTGCATCTGCTGCACCCTGCGCGAGGACCTGCTGGAAGAGGTCGCCGAGCTCGCACGAGCCGGCCGCTTCGACTACCTGCTGATCGAGTCGACCGGCATCTCCGAGCCGCTGCCGGTGGCCGAGACCTTCGTCTTCACCGACGAGGCCGGGGTCAGCCTCTCCGAGATCGCCCGCCTCGACACGATGGTCACCACGGTCGACGCCGCGGCCTTCCTCCACGACTACGGGACGTCGGACTTCCTCGAGACGCGCGGCATCGGCCTCGGCCCCGAGGACCAGCGGACGATCGCCGACCTGCTCGTCGACCAGGTCGAGTTCGCCGACACGATCATCGTCAACAAGGTCGATCTGGTGTCCGAAGGAGAGCTCGAGCGGCTGATCGCGATCCTACGCGGGCTCAACCCCAAGGCCGAGGTGCTCACGACCTCGTACGGGAACGTCTCGCTCGACGAGGTCCTCGACACCGGACGGTTCGACTTCGAGGAGGCGGCGCAGGCCGCCGGCTGGATGGCGACCATGCGGGGCGAGGAGAACCCCGAGACCGAGGAGTACGGCGTCTCGAGCTTCGTGTGGCGGGCGCGGGCCCCGTTCCACCCCGAGCGACTCCACGCGCTCCTCACCAAGGGATGGCCGCAGGTCCTGCGCATGAAGGGCTTCTCGTGGATCGCGTCCCGCCCGCAGTGGGCCTGCGAGATCTCGAAGGCGGGGCGCATGACCGGCTACCGGCCGGTCGGCTACTGGTGGTCGGCCGTCGAGCCGAGCCAGTGGCCGACCGATCCGGCGGCCAGGTCCCAGATCGACTCGATGATGGAGGAGCCCTGGGGCGACCGGCGCCAGGAGATCGTCGTCATCGGCATCGACCTGGACGAGGCGGCGATCACCGCCGAGCTCGAGTCGTGCCTGCTCGACGCGACCGAGCAGGCCCAGGACTTCTCCGGCTGGCGATCCCTTCCGGATCCCTTCCCCGCCTGGGGCTGACGCTCGGGGTCAGTCGGCGGCGACGGCGTCCGAATCGAGCGCCGTCCGGAACCAGGAGATGACCTGGGCCAGGTGTTCCTCGCCGTACTTGTCGCGAAACGCCTGGGTGTGGCGGTCCTGCTCGTCGTCGAGCGCCTGGATCCGGCGTTCGCAGAAGCTCGTCGTCAGCGGGATCCCGCAGTCGACCTCGATGCAGTGCTTCCACTCGGCGTACGTCTTGGGGAGAGCTGCCACGGCGACGACGATACCCTGTTTCTGAGAATCGATCTCATTGACCGGCACACCAGACGTTCGCCGGCCGAGGTGTAATGACCCAGGCCCCTCATCCGTCAGCTCAGGTAGCCGATGGAGAGGGATGTCCATGACCGAGTGCACCTGCCCCACCCCGTGCGCCTGTGAGCCCACGTCGTCCGGATGCTGCTGCGGTGACACCTGCGCCTGTGGAGCCGCGTGCGGCTGCGCGGCCGCGTGCGGCTGCCCGAGCGCCTCGTCGGGTACGTAACCTCGACGCATGACCCGACCGGCGGGCGACCGGCGCAACCGTGACGTCGTCGCCGACGCGCTCTGCGAGCACCAGCCGGCGTTCGAGGCGTTCGTTCGCGCCCGGGTCCGGCCACAGGACGTCGACGACCTCCTCCAACTCGCCGCGCTCCGTGCGATCGAGCGGGCCGACTCCCTCGAGGACCCGGAGCGGGTCGTGGCGTGGCTGTACCGCATCCACCGCAACCTCATCGTCGACGTCGCCCGCACGCGCTCCAGCGAGCGGAGGTACGTCGACGCGGTGGCAGAGCTGCCCGAGCAGGCGGATCCGCCGGTCGCCGACCCCTGCGAGTGCAGCGTGACCCAGGCCCGTCGCCTGCGGCCGACCTACGCGACGATCCTGTCGCTCGTCGACTCCGACGGTCTGCAGCTGCGTGAGGCGGCGCGCCAGCTCGAGGTCTCGCCCAACAACGCAGCGGTCCGTCTGCACCGCGCACGCCGGGCCCTCAAGCGGGCGATGCTCGAGCACTGCGGCGTCGACGACCCGCGGCAGTGCGCGGGCTGCCGATGCGTCGAGGACGCCTGCTGCGCAGCCTGACGGGACACCACGGGCCGGCGACGGCGTGGGTGGCGCCCGCATCGGTGTGACCGGTCAGCGATCGATGCGGACGACCCTGGTGTTCCCGACCCGGTCGTGAAGGCTGCGGCGCTCCGCGTCGTTGGCGACGAGCACGATGTTGGTGACCGCGAGGACCAGCGTGAGCACGCCGCCGACGACCGGCACCCACCCGACCAACGACGGGATGGCCCTGGTGATCGCCGGCCCCCACCCCGGCGGCGTCGTGACCGCATCGTCTCGCGTGATGCGCAGACCCAGGGCGAGCTTGCCCGGCGACCCGCCGAGCGTGGCATCCATGGCGACGTACACGACGGTCCCGACGACGCCGACGATCAACGACGCGGCGACCCAGCCGACGATGGCGGCGACCGCTGCGACGAAGGCCAACCAGATGAGCACGTTGACCAGACCGGCGCCGACGCGCACGGTGGGATCGGCGAACCGATCGCGATCTGTCCGGACCGACTCCGCTTCGTCCATGCGGTGAGTCTTGCCCATGGCAGCGCGACTGCGCACCCTTGGCGTCACATGGTCGTCGCCAGCCAGTCGATCATCGCTGCCGCGACGTCCTCGCCGCGGTCGTCCTGGATGAAGTGACCGCCGGGCGTGAACCGCCGGTGGGGCTGCCCGGCGGCACCCGGAACCCGGTCGACGAACTCCTGCTGCAGCGGACCGAGGACCTGATCGTCGGGGCACCACAGCGTGAGGAACGGTTCGGTCCAAGCCTCGAGCCGCTCCCACGCGGCGAGGTTCTCGGCCACGTGCCCGTGGGCCGCGGTGATCGGCACGAGCACCGGGAACTCGCGGGCGCCGGCGAGGAACGACTCGTCCGGGAACGGCGCTCGGTAGGCCTCGACCTCGGAGTCGGTGAGCTCCCGGGCCTGGGTCGCCTGCTGGAGCAGGCCACCCGTGTCGAACGGGTCCATCGTCTGGGAGAGCTGCAGCCAGAAGTCGAACCCCTCGCCGAGGCGCTGGCCCACCGGCAGGCCGGTGTTGCCGATCACCACGGTGTCGAACCGGTCGGGGTCACCGACGACGAGGTGCAGTCCGATCAGGCCACCCCAATCCTGAGCGAAGACCGATCGGAACGAGAGGCCGAGCTGGTCGAGGAACGACCGCATCCAGGCGACGTGACCGGCATAGGTGTAGACGGCACGACTCGTCGGCTTGTCCGAGCGGCCGAAGCCGATGAGGTCCGGGGCGATGCAGCGGTAGCCCGCCTCGACCAGCGGGGGGATCATGCGCCGGTACAGGTAGCTCCAGGTGGGCTCGCCGTGGAGCAGGAGGATCGGCGGGCCGTCCTCCGGGCCGGTGTCGACGTAGGCCATGCGGAGCCCGTCGACATCGAGGTACCGGGGTTCGTACGGGAAGTCGAACAGATCTGCGAAGCGGTCATCGGGGGTACGGACGAACTCGATCCCGCCAGCGGTGGTGTGGGTGGTCATGCCAGGACTCCTTCGCAGTACGACACCGGTGCGTCCCGGTGGTCGACCATCGTCGCCGCCAGGGACCGAGCGCGTCGACCGCAGCGCGGGACCGCCGAACCCCGACGAGGACCCCTTAGCGGCGGAGCTGACCGGCCCGGTGTCGGCCGGCTCGGGTGATCCCGTCCCACAGCTCGGGGTGCGCGAGTCGCGACGCCTCGACCAGGTCGTCGTGGTGGTCGGCGAGCCAGGCGAGGTGATCGATGCCGTGGTGGAGCACCTGAGCCGGCGTCGCCCGACCGGCTCCCGGCAGGATCGGATCGGACGGCC
>JBCBSZ010000114.1:0-14192 GCA_039818945.1 Actinomycetota bacterium | reverse complement strand
CTCGTCGATCCAGGGCAGCTCTTCGACCCGGGCCGCGATGGCGCCCAGGTCGACCTCGACCAGCGGCTCGTCGAGGTCGAGATCGGCCGCGGCCGTGATGGCGCTCGTCGACGTGCGCTCGGCACCCGACACGGTGATCCGGTCGACGTCGAAGAGCGGTGAGCGCAGCGCGACGAGCGTGACGACACCGATGCCGATGAGCGTGAACACGACCACGACCCAACGCAGCCGCCTGCGCCCCTCGGCGCGCAGGACCTCGATCCGACGAGCGCGCAGGCGCGGATCGACGACGACGGTGGTCACGAGCCGAGCTCCCCGTCCGATGGGCGGGGCATCGCTCCGGCCGCGCGGGCGTCGAGCGCCTCGAGGACCTCGGAGCCGTAGCCGACGAGGCGAAGCTCGGGGTGCAACCGCACGCCGGTCTCGGCCTCGACCCGGTCGCGGACGTCGCGGACGAGGGCGACGACGTCGTCGGCGCGACCCCCGGGGTCGGCCTGGAAGAAGTTGGCGTGCTTCGGCGAGACCTCGGCCGTGCCGATGCGATGGCCCTTGAGCCCGCAGGCGTCGACGAGGCGGCCGGCCGAGTCGCCGGGCGGGTTGGTGAACACCGACCCGCTGTTCTGACCGCCGGGCTGGTGCTCCCGCCGCCACCGCACGATCTCGCTCAGGGTTCGCTCGCCGTCGTCGACCGGGCCGACGCCCAGCGCGAAGGCGGCCTCGACCACGACGTGGTGCCCGGCGAGCGCCGAGCTGCGATAGGCGAGGTCGAGCCGGGCCAGATCCCACCGCTCGACGTCGCCGGTGGTGAGGTCGACGACGGTCGCCTCGTCGAGATCGGCGGCCATGTCGGAGCCGTGGCCGCCCGCGTTCATCCGCACCGCCCCGCCGACCGAGCCGGGCACACCGACCGCCCACTCGAGCCCGGTGAGGCCGGCGGCGACGCTGCGTCGGGCGAGGACCGGCAAGGACACGGCCCCGCCGGCGCGAACCCGGGTGCCGTCGATCTCGATCGCGTCGAAGCCCTCGCCGAGCACGACGGCCACGCCGGCGAAGCCGTCGTCGGCCACGAGCACGTTGCTGCCGCGGCCGAGGACGAGCACCGGCAGTCGATGCCGGGCGACCGCCACGCCCACGGCCCGCAGATCGTCGAGCGCGTGCGCCTCGACCAGCAGCGCGGCCTCGCCGCCGACCCGGTACGTGGTCAGCGCGCCGAGCGGGGCGGCACGCCGGGCGCGGTCGCCGAGGTCCGCGGCGGCGCGCTCGATCGCCGGACGTGCGGGGGCGGCCATCACGCGCTCGCCTCCAGGTCGGCCAGGACGCGATCGGGGAGCAGCGTGAGGTCGCCGGCGCCGAGGGTCAGGCAGAGGTCGCCGGTGCGGAGCTCGCCGGCGAGGAAGTCCTCCACGTCGGAGAGCGTCGGCAGGTAGGCGACGCGCTGGTCGGGGTGGGCGTCGAGGACGGCGCGCAGCACGAGGCGACCCGTGATGCCGGGTCGGACCGGCTCGCCCGCGGAGTAGATGTCGGTCAGCACGAGCAGGTCGGCGCCGACGAAGGCGTCGGCGAAGTCCTGCCAGACCGCTGCCGTCCGGCTGAAGCGGTGGGGCTGGAAGGCGCAGACGACGCGCTCGAAACCGCCGTCGTTCGCCGTCGCGATGGCGGCGGCGACCTCCGCCGGGAGGTGGGCGTAGTCGTCGACGAAGGTGACGCCGCCGGCCTCCCCCCGGAACTCGTAGCGCCGGGCGACGCCGGTGTAGCGGCCGAGCCCGTCGCACGCGACCTCGGGCTCGACGCCGAGCTCGACGGCCATCGTCGCCGCCGCAGCGGCGTTGAGCGCGTTGTGGGGGCCGGGCACGGCGAGGCGCACCGGGAGGGGTGCCGCGCCGCGGAACGACAGGCCGAACGTGCTGTGCGAGCGCTGCCCGTCGAAGTCGACGAGCCGGACGTCGGCCGCCTCGCTCGTCCCGAAGCTCGTCCGCCGAGGAGCGGCCAGGTCGGCGGCCGCGCCCTCGTCGGCCACCACGACCGGGCCGTCGGTCGCCGCGGTGAACCGAGCGAACGCCGCCGCCAGCTCGTCGAACGAGCCGTAGTGGTCGAGGTGGTCGGGATCGAGGTTGGTCACGATCGACGCGGCGGCCGGCAGCTCGAGGAAGGTCCCGTCGGACTCGTCGGCCTCGACGACGAAGAGCTCGCCCTCGTCGTCCCAGACCGCGCCGGAGCCGATCTCGTTGACGTCGCCGCCGATGATGAAGGAGGGGTGCGCCCCGGCCCGCAGCAGGATCAGCGACAGCATCGACGACGTCGTCGTCTTGCCGTGGGTGCCGGCGACGGCGACGGTCCGCTTGTGCCCGGCGATCGCGCTGAGGATCTCGGCCCGGCGCAGCACGGGGAGGTCGCGGTCTCGGGCGGCGCGCACCTCGACGTTGCGATCGGGGATGGCGGTGGAGACCGCCACGGCCTCGGCGTCGCCGAGGTGGGTGGCGTCGTGCCCGACGGCGGCCTCGATGCCGAGCGCGCGAGCCCGATCGAGCCCCGGCGACGCCTTGAGGTCGGAGCCGGTCACGGTGTGGCCCATGCCGGCGAGCACGGCGGCGATGGCGTTCATGCCCGAGCCCCCGATGCCGACCAGGTGGATGCGGCGAGGCGACGACAGATCGATGGCGCTCATGTGGCGTGCTCCTCGACGAGATCGGCGACACGAGCCGCCGCGTCCGGTCGGGCGAAGCCCCTCGCGGCCTCCGCCATCCGATCGAGACGGTCGTCATCGGCCAGGATGCCGGTGATCGCCTCGCTGAGCGTGGATGGCTCGAGCTCGGCGTCGGGGAGGACGACGGCGGCGCCCGCCTCCTGGAGGCCGCGGGCGTTGGCCGTCTGGTGATCGCCGGGCGCGCCGGGCAACGGGATCAGGATCGAGGGGGTTCCGGTCACGGCGAGCTCGGCGACCGTGGACGCCCCCGCCCGGCAGACCGCCAGGTCGGTGGCGACCAGTGCCGACGCCATGTCGTGCTCGTACTCGACCGGCTCGTAGTCAGCCGTCCTCGCGAGGGCCTCCGCGGTCTCGACCAGCTCGGGCCAGTCGCGCCGGCCGATCAGGTGCCGGACCCGTGCGGGCGGCGGCTCCGACCCGACCAGGTCGAGCACCGTGCGGTTGATGTGCAGCGCGCCGAGGGATCCACCGAAGACGAGGACCTGGCGGGTGGCGGCCTCGGGCGCCGGCCGGCCCCGCAGCGCCGCCGCGCCGAGGATCTCGGAACGGACCGGGTTGCCGGTCACGACCGCGTTCGGCAGGTCGGTCCCCGGGAAGCTGACCGCGCACGCCCTCGCCCACCGTGACGCGAGGCGGTTCGCAGCGCCCGGCACGGCGTTCTGCTCGGCGACGACGATCGGCACGCGCCAGACGAGCGCACCGAGGACGCACGGCACGGAGGCGAAGCCACCGGTGGCGAGCACGACCCGCGGTCGGAGGCGGCGCACGAGGAGGATCGCCCGGACGATCGCGGCGAGCAGGCCGGCCACCGCGCCGATGTTCGAGAGGCTGAGCGAGCGCTTGATGCCCCGGCCGGGCAGCAGGGTGAGCGGGAACCCGGCGGCGGGGACGACGTCGGCCTCGACACCTCGCTGCGCTCCCACGAAGTGCAGCGACGACGGCTCGTGGCCCCGGCCGGCCAGCTCGCGGGCGACGGCGACCCCGGGGGTCACGTGCCCCGCCGTGCCCCCGCCGGCGATGATCGCGAAGACGGCCGCGCTCACACCCGCGCCTGTCTGGAGATGTTCAACAGCAGGCCGGCCGCCGCCATGTTGACCATCAGCGACGTGCCGCCGAAGGACATGAACGGCAGCGTGACCCCGGTGATCGGCAGCAGCCCGACGACGCCGCCCATGTTGACGAAGGCCTGGGCGAGGAGCCAGGTGGTGATGCCGGTGGCGACCAGGGTCCCGAACATGTCCGGCGCGCCGAGAGCTGCCCGGTAGCCGAGCAGGCCGAACATCACGAACAGGGCGAGCACGGTGAGCGTGCCGATCAGCCCGAGCTCCTCACCGATGACGGCGTAGATGAAGTCGGTGTGGGCGTTGGGCAGGAAGCCCCACTTGGCTCGGGACTCCCCCAGGCCGACGCCGTCGATGCCACCGCTGGCCAGACCGATCAGCGACTGGAGTGACTGGTAGGTCTGGCCCTGCGGGTCGGCCCACGGGTCGATGAAGCCGAGCAGGCGGGCCCGCCGGTAGTCGGCGCTGAACGCCAGGAACGCGGTGGCGAGGGCGGCGAGGGCGCCGATGCGGAGCAGCGGCTTCGCCGGCACGCCGGCGCCCACGAGCTGGCTGGCCACGATGGTGCAGACGATGATCGTCGTGCCGAGGTCGGGCTCGACGAGGATCAGCCCGGCGACCGGCAGGGTGAGGAGGAGGACGGGGTGCAGCGAGCGGCGATGGTCGCGCACCACCCGCTGCCGGGCGGCCAGGGCGGAGGCCGCCATCAGCATCAGGCCCAGCTTGGCCAGCTCGGAGGGCTGGAACCGCTGCGGGCCGACCTGGAGCCACCGTCGCGACCCGTTGACCTCGACACCGAACCGGGGGATGAGGACGACGGCGAGCAGCGCGACCGAGGTCGCGTAGATGTAGGGCGCCAGCGACCGCCAACGCCGGTAGTCGATCCGGAGCATCACGAGCAGCGCCACGCAGCCGAGACCCAGCCACACGAGCTGCCTCGTGAAGTAGGTCCAGGTCGAGCCCTCCTGGGCGCCCTGGACCGAGCTGGCCGACAACACCATGACGAGGCCGAACAGGTTGAGCCCGGCGATGAGGGACAGCAGGAGCGCGTAGCCCGTCCGGTCGCGGCGCGGCCGCGACGAGGCCTCGACGTCGGGGACGTCGGGACCCGTCGGGACCGATCGCAGCGTCGTCATCGGTCGAGCTCCTCGCTGACGATGCGAGCGAAGTCGTCGCCCCGCTCGCCGTAGTTCCGGTACCAGTCGAACGAGGCGCACGCCGGGGAGAGCACCACGGCGCCGTCGGGTCGAGCGGCCGCGGTCGCCGCCATCACCGCCTCGTGCATCGATACCGCCGTCGTGACCTCCACGCGGCCACGGAAGGCCGCCACGATCTCGGGGGCGGCGTCGCCGATCGCCACCACCGCCCGCAGGTGTTCTGCGACGACGGAGAGCTCGGACAGGTCGAGGCCCTTGTTGCGGCCCCCGGCGATCAGCACGGCGTCGTCGAAGCCCCGGAGCGCGGCGATCGTGGCGTGGGGCGCCGTCGCCTTGGAGTCGTCGAAGTAGTCGACGCCGTCACGGCGCCCGACGTGCTCGAGCCGGTGCCGCAGCCCCTCGAACGCGTCGATGACCTCGACGACCGCCTCGTCGGCGACGCCGAGGTGGTGGGCTGCGCCGGCTGCGGCGGCGAGATCGACCAGGTCGTGCGGGCCGTGTCGTGGAGGAACACCCCGCAGGTCGATCGGGCCGGTCGGGGTGTGGAGCACGTCGCCGACGATGCGCCAGTCGCCGTCGGGCTCGCCGACCAGCTCGCGGCGCGCCGGAGCGGCATCGAGCTCGGCGCGGACGACCGGATCCGCTGCGTCGCCCAGGGCGACGGCGGTGTCGCGCTGGAGGCCGAGGAGGCGCGCCTTCGCGGCGCGGTAGTCGTCGAGGGTCGGGTGCCAGTCGAGGTGGTCGGGGGCGAAGTTGAGCCACACGGCGACGTCGGCCCGGTAGTGCTGGATGGCGTCGAGCCGGAACGACGAGGCCTCGACGATCCACAGGTCGGGCTCGTCGGCGCCGCGGCGGTCGATCGCGGCGACCCAGGGCTCGTCGACGTTGCCGACGATCTCGGCGTCGAGACCGGCCGCTCCGCACATGCGGCCGATCACCTCGGTGACGGTGGTCTTGCCGTTGGTTCCGGTCACCGCGACGCTCGGCCGCTGCGACCAGGCGGCGGCGAGGTCGAGCTCGGACACGACCGGCACGCCGGCTGCCTCGGCGGTGGCGTACACCGGGTGGTGCCGGGGCACGCCGGGGGCGGGCACCACGGCATCGACGGTCGACGTCGCGTCGGCGAGACCGGAGACGTCGATGCGCTCGACGCCCGCCGGGATCGCTGCGTCGGCCCGGTCGTCGGCGACGAGGAGCTCGACCCCTCGTCGCCGCAACGACTCGACGATGGCGAGGCCGGTGACGCCGAGGCCGACGACGAGCACGCGCCGCAGGTCGGCGACCTCGAACGGCACGAGTGAGGGCGGCATCTAGTCGATCGCCCCGGTCGAGATGAAGTCGGCGTAGTAGATGCCGAGCGCCCCGAACGTGCAGAGGCCGGCGATGATCCACAGCCGGATGATCACGGTGGTCTCGGGCCAGCCGCCGAGCTCGAAGTGGTGGTGGATGGGCGCCATGCGGAAGAGCCGCTTGCCACCGAAGAGCCGGAACACGCCGACCTGCAGCATGACCGACGCCGCCTGCAGCACGTAGACGCCACCGAGGATGGGCAGCAGCAGGTGGGTGTTGGTGACCAGCGCGAGGGACGCGAGCCCGGCACCGATCGCGAGCGAGCCCGTGTCGCCCATGAAGATGCGCGCCGGCGCCGCGTTCCACCACAGGAAGCCGACGCAGGCTCCCGCCATCGCTGCGGCGACGACGGCGAGGTCGAGCGCCTGCGGCACCTGGTAGGTCGCCTCGTGGCGGAACGCCCAGAACCCGACGATCACGAACGCCATGAAGGAGAACGCCCCGGACCCGGCGGCCAACCCGTCGAGCCCGTCGGTCAGGTTCACGGCGTTGGAGAAGCCGTAGATGAGCAGGACCGCCCAGATCGACCAGCCGATCTGGCCGAGGTCGATCCCGATCGAGTCGTAGCGGGTGAAGGAGAGGTCGGTCCGGACGTCGACCCACTCCAGGCCCAGGAAGATGAAGACCCCGCACACGGTGAGCAGGCCCACGGTCTTGGCCCGCTTCGACAAGCCGAGGTTGCGAGCCCGCGTGACGCCCAGCCAGTCGTCGAGGAGGCCGACGGTGGCGGCGCCGACGATGACCAGCATCACGGTCAGCCCACCGCGGGTGAAGATCGTGCCCGACCGGACGTGACTGAAGACGTAGCCGAGGACCGCGCCGGTGACGATGGTGATGCCACCCATCGTCGGCGTGCCGGCCTTGACCTGGTGGCTCTCGGGCCCCTCGACGCGGATGTGCTGCCCGACCCCGCGGGCCTGGAGCCACGGGATCAGCCACCGGGTGCCGAGCAGCGACGTGAGCATGGCGATGCCGCCGGCGAGCAGGAGGGCTACCACCGCCCACCCCCGGCTCGGCGCTCGATGGCCTCGCGGGCCACGGCGCGGTCGTCGAAGGGGTGGCGCACCCCGTCGATCTCCTGGGTGGTCTCGTGGCCCTTGCCGGCGATGATCACCAGATCGGCGGCCTGGGCCCGCTCCGCGGCGTTCGCGATGGCGAGCTCGATGGCCGCCCGACGGTCGGGCTCCACGTCGATGCGGTCGCGTCGTTCGTCGTCCACGCCCGACACGATCGCGTCGATGATCGCCGCCGGGTCCTCGCCCCGGGGGTTGTCGGAGGTCACGACCACGCGATCGGCGAGCCGGGCGGCGACGGCGCCCATCAGCGGCCGCTTCTCCCGGTCGCGGTCGCCACCGGCCCCGAACACCACCGTGACCAGGCCGTCGTCGCCGGCGAGCTCACGGGCGGTGCGCAGCACCCGCTCGAGCGCATCGGGGGTGTGGGCGTAGTCGACCAGCACCGCGAAGGGCTGGCCGGCATCGACCGCCTCGACCCGACCGTCGACCCGATCGACGGCGGCCAGGCCGGCCGAGATCGCGTCGGGACCGACGCCGAGGATGGCGGCGGTGGTGGCGGCGGCCACGGCGTTCGCGACGTTGAACCGCCCCGCGAGGCGGAGCTCGATCGGAACGCCGCGCCAGGTGAACGTGCTGCCGTCGGCCCGCAGCACCAGCTCGTCGACGTCGTCGACCGAGCAGCGCTCGACCGGGAGGTCGGCCGAGTCGGCGATGCGGCGTCCGGCCTCGTCGTCGACCACGACGACGGCGCGCTCGGTCAGATCGGCGTGGAAGAGGCGGGCCTTCGCCGCCTCGTAGGCGGCCATGTCGCCGTGGAAGTCGAGGTGCTCGGGCGAGAGGTTGAGGAACACGCCGACGTCGAAGCGGGTGCCGTCGACCCGGCGCAGATCGAGGGCGTGGGAGGACACCTCCATGACCACCGCCTCGACGCCGGCGTCGACCCACTCGCGCAGGCGGCGCTGGAGGTCACTCCCCTCCGGCGTCGTCCGGGCGCCCGTGAGCGTGCCGAGGGTCTCGGTCTCGAGTCCGGCCGCCCGCAGGATCGAGGCGAGGAGCGCGGTCGTGGTCGTCTTGCCGTTGGTCCCCGTGATGCCGACCAGCCGCAGCAGCTGCGACGGGTGGCCGTGGACGGCGCTGGCCGAGGGGCCGAGCGCAGCGCGCACCGATGGCACGATCAGGACCGGGACCTCGACCCCCGCGACCTCTCGCTCGGTGAGCAGCGCGGTGGCACCCGCCCGGGTGGCGGCAAGGGCGAAGTCGTGACCGTCGTGGTGCTCGCCCGGGACGCAGGCGAACAGCGCACCGTCGCGCACGGCCCGGGAGTCGTGCACGACGTCGTCGACGGTCGCCGCCGCCACCTCGCCGACGAGTCGGACGGCGATGCCCTGCTCCTCGAGCGAGCGCTGGAGCTCAGCCGTCCGCACCGTCACCGGCCTCGTCGTCGAACGGGGCGTCGGGTGCCACGCGCAGCATCCGCATGGCGTGCTCGGTGATCTCCTGGAACACCGGTGCCGCGACAAGGCCGCCGTAGTACTGGCCCCGCGGGTCGTCGACGGCCACCACCACCGTCACGGCCGGATCGGCGGCCGGGGCGAAGCCGGCGAACGTGGAGATCCAGGCGTCCTCGAGGTAGCCGCCACCCTCGGGGTTCGGCTTCTGCGCCGTGCCGGTCTTGCCGGCGACCGTGTAGCCGGGCACAGCGGCCCGCGAGCCGGTGCCCTGGCCGTCGACGACGCCGGTCATGATCGTGCGCATCGCCGCTGCCGTCTCGGGCGAGAGGACGTCGCGCTCGACGACGTTGGTGACCGGGGCGAGGCCGTCGTCGTCCACCGCGCCCCGCACCATCGTCGGCGTCCGGTAGCGGCCGTCGTTGGCGATGACGTTGTAGGCCGCCGCCATCTGCAGCGCGGTGACGGCGATGCCCTGACCGAACGACACGTTCGCCAGCGTGACGCCGCTCCAGTCCTCGAGGGCCAGCATCTGGCCGCGCGACTCACCCGGGAACTGGATCGCGCCGCCGGGGCCGGTGGCGCTCCCGAAGCCGAAGCGGCGCAGGTAGTCGTCGACGCCGGCCTCGCCCAGGCGCTCGGAGAGCATGACGGTGCCGACGTTCGAGGAATGCTGGACGATCTCGGCGGTGCTGAGGGGACGGGTGCCGGCCGCGAACTCGTCGCCGATCTCCTCCTCGTAGAGGGTGAGCGATGACGGCACGGAGAGCACCTCGTCGACCTGGGTCAGCCCCTCCTCGAGGGCGGCCGAGATGGTGAAGACCTTGCTGATCGACCCGGGCTCGAAGACGTCGACGACGCTCATGTTGTAGCTCGCGACCTGCGCCGGACCGTCCTCGACGCCGACGACGTTCGCCATGGCGAGCACCTCGGCGGTCTCGCTCTCGAGCACCACGGCCATCGCGCCGTCGGCGCCGTAGCGGTCGACGACCCGGCGCAGCACGTCCTCGGTCAGCCACTGGAGATGTCGGTCGATCGTGAGCACCACGTCGCTGCCCGGCGCGGCGGGATCGACGATCGTCCGACCGGCCGGGATGACGCGACCGTCGGCGCCGCGCTCGAAGGTGATGAGGCCGGGCGTGCCCGTGAGCACCTCGTCGAGCTGGAGCTCGAGGCCGGACACCCCGACGTGCTCGGTGTCGACACCGCCGAGGAGCGAGCCCCCGACGTCGGGACCCGAGGGATGGTGCCGGTAGGGCTCGTCGATGACGCCGACCGCATCGAGGTCGAGCTCGATCACCGCCTCGGCCACGGCGACGTCGAGCTGGCGGCCCAGGTACATGAACTGCGCGCCCCGCTCGCGGGCGGCCCGGACGTCGGCGACCAGCTCGGCCGAGTCGAGGCCGAGCAGCGGAGACACGGCGTTCGCCAGCGAGACCTCGTCGGACACGGCGCTCGGGTTGACGTAGAGCGTCGGCCGGCTCGTCGAGACGGCGAGCGCCTCGCCGGAGCGGTCGAGGATGCGACCGCGATCGGCGGGGAGCACCGTGCGGGCGTCGCGCTGGTTGACCCCCGCGGCCGCGAAGCGATCGGACCCGACCTGCTGGACCTGGACCAGTCGGGCGGCGAAGACCATGGCCAGGAGCAGGACGACGCCGCGCAGCACCTTGACCCGGCGGTTGCCGGTGTCCGCGCGCGCCACCCGCCGGTCATCGACCGGCGGGTGGGGGTTCGGGGCGAGGCCCGGGCGACGCAGCGGTGCGGTCACGGCGCCCCCGAGTTGCCCTCGGGCGCGGTGGAGAGCACGTGGTCGACGATGTCGTCGGACGGCTGGAGGTACTCGACGACCGCAGGACGGTCCAGGCCGAGCGACGAGGCCTGGTTCTGCAGCCGCGTCGGGGACTCGAGCGCGGCCAGCTCCAGTCGGGCGGTGTCGAGGTCGAGCTGACGCTCGACGATCTGCTCCTCGAGCCGGTCGAGCTCGTAGGACTGCTGCGTGATCTGGGCGTGGAACACAGCGAGTCCGAGCAGGCTGAGCAGGAGCGCCGTGATCGTGAGGGCGGTGGCGACGCCGGCGCGCTCGCGCACGGCGGCGACGACACCGACCGGCGTCGGGTCGGCCTGCTCCGCGACGGGTCGACGAACGGGGGCGGTGACGGCGGTCATGGTTCCTCGTGGAGTCGTTCGACGGCGCGGAGCCGTGCGCTGGTGGCGCGGGGGTTGGCGTCGGCCTCGGCCGGCGTCGCGGTGACGGCCTTCCGGGTCAAGAGGCGCATCGAGACATTGAGGTCCGGTGGGATCGGCAGGTGGCGGGGCAGGCCGAGGGTCGGGTCGGTCGCCGCACGGAACCGGTCCTTGACCAGGCGATCCTCGCCCGAGTGGTAGGCCAGGACGACGAGGCGGCCGCCGGGGGCCAGCACCTCGAGCGCCGCGTCGAGCGACCGCTCGAGCAGGTCGAGCTCGTCGTTGACGGCGATCCGCAGCGCCTGGAAGGTCCGCTTCGAGGGATCGCCCCGGCGGCGGGCCGCTGCGGGGACGGCGTTGCGGACGACCTCGGCGAGCTCGCCGGTGGTGCGCAGCGGGCGGGCGGCGACGATGGCGCGGGCGATGCGGCGGGCGTGGGGCTCGTCGGAGAGGTCGCGCAGCAGCCGGGCGAGGTCGCGCTCGTCGATGCCGTCGAGCAGCTCGGCCGCCGTGGGCCCGATCGTCGGGTCCATCCGCATGTCGAGCGGCCCGTCATTGCGGTAGCTGAAGCCGCGACCGGGCTCGTCGATCTGCGGCGAGCTCACCCCGAGGTCGAGCAGCACACCGGTGACCGCGCCCCGCTCGGCGGCTCGACGGATCCCCCGGTCGGAGGTGTCGTCGACGATGCTGATGCGATCGCCGTACGCCGCCAGACGTTCCGCCGCCGCGACGCGGGCGGCAGGGTCGCGGTCGACACCGACGACGGTGAGGTCGGGGCGGGCCTCGAGGAGCGCGGCGCTGTGGCCGCCACCGCCGAGGGTGCCGTCGACGACGATGCCCTCCGGGACCGACGCCAGGAGCTCGGTCACCTCGTCGAGGAGCACCGGTCGGTGCGAGAACGTCACCAGCGCGGTCACTCGAAGTCCTCGGGCGACGCCAGCGCCGTCGACCCGAGGTCGAGGGCGTCGAGCCACCGGGACTCGGACCAGATCTCGATCCACTCCCCCGCGCCGTTGACCACGCAGGGACCGTCGATGCCGGCGTAGGCCCGGAGCTGCTTGGGCACCGAGATGCGGCCGGAGCGGTCGATCGTCAGCGGATCGGCGAAGGCGGTGAACACGCGGGCGGCCATGCGGGCCTTGGGCCCGCCGACCCGCGAGCTGAGGCGACGCTGCTTGGCCCGCTCCTTGTAGGCGGCGGCGGGCAGCAGCTCGAGGCAGTTGTCCTCGCCGGGCACGAGGTAGAGCTGCTCGTCGGCGGCCAGCTGGTCGCGCAGGTCGCGGGGGACGACGAGGCGGCCCTTGTCGTCGAGCGAGTGCTCGAAGGAGCCGGTGAAGTCACGCTCCTCGACGTTCACGACCGACCCCGTCCCCGAGCGCGCCGCGACACCGACTCCCCCGCCATCCCACTGGCATGGTCTTCGGCGCCACTCTCTCCCACTGATTCCCACGGTAAAGGGCGGTTTGCACCGGGTCAAGGCACCCCATCGCCACCACAACAGCCGATTTCGCTACGGAACGCGCTCGGATGAGACGGAAATCCACGCAAAGAGCACCAGACGCACGATGCAGGGGGTGGGACGGGGTGGGAGGGCCGCGGTGGGAGGCGGGTGGGAGCGGCGTGGAGGCCGGTGGAGCCGGCGGCGGCGGTGGGAGCGTGCGGGGCCCGGGCCCAGCACGTCAGCTCAGTCGAGTTGGCGCAGGAACGCGGCCTCGAGCCGGTCGAGGCTCAGCGAGGGATCGACGTCGCGCAGGCCCACGCAGGTGGCGGCGAGCTCGGCGGCGGCCGTGCGCCGGGTCGCGTCGTCGATCACGAGCGCCTCGAGCAGCGGCCCGGCGGCGTAGGTGTCGTACACCACGCACTGGAACCGCGCCGCGTCGCGCACCCGGCGTTGACTCATGCCGACGAGCTTCGCCCCGCCGACGTGCACCTCACCCGGGCCGAGCCCGGCGAAGCAGATCAGCGACGAGTGGGCCGAGCGCACGAGTCCGTGGCGGTGCACCACCGCATCGACGCCGAGCTCGCGCAGCGCTGCCGCCCACACGTCACCGAGCCACAGGAAGGCCCGACCGACGTCGTCGTCCCACAGCTCGTCGCCCTTGGGCACGACGAGATCGACCCACAGCTGCTCGTCCGGTGCGAGCCACACCGCACCGCCGCCGCCCCGCCTCCGGACCGCGGACAGCGCTCGGGCCTCGGCGACCTCGGCGTCGACGGTGTCGAGGGGCTGCGCCGACCCGAGCACCACAGCGCGGTCCTCGATGGCGAGCACGCTGACCTCGCGGGCCGGCGGCTCCGGCATCGGGCGGGCGTGGAGCTCCTCACCGGTGCCGCGCCGCCACTCGCGGATCCACTGGCCTCGCACGCTGGCGGGCAGCAGCGAGGTCATCGCCCCCGCCGGGGCACGTCGGGCGGCAGGTACGGCCGCCAGCTCGGCGGCACGGTGCGCAGCGCGAGCGCAGCGGCGGACATCACCGGCGGCGCCGCCGGCCGGCACCGCAGCCGGAACGACGTCTCGGACAGCAGCCGGTCGCCCTTGCGGGAGTTGCAGCTGCGGCAGGCCGCGACGACGTTCTCCCAGCGGTGCTCGCCGTCGCGGCTGCGGGGGCGGACGTGGTCGACCCCGTCGGCGCGATCGCCGCAGTACTGGCAGGTCCACCGATCGCGGACGAGCACCGCCCGCCGCGAGAGCGGGGCGTGGCGGCGGTGCGGGATGCGGACGTACTGACGGAGCCGGACGACCGAGGGGACCTCGACCGAGAGCCGCTCGGAGCGGACCGCGCCGCCGTCGGAGGCCACGGCCTCGGCCCGGCCGGCGACAACCAGCACGATCGCCCGCCGCCACGACACCACCGAGATCGGCTCGAAGGTGGCGTTGAGCACGAGGGCTCGCCGGCTCGACGATGGCGGCTCGACCGGCGCGGCCGACGGGTCGTCCACCCCGTCCGCCACGTCGTCGACCACGACCGCCATGTCAGGAGGGTAGCGAAGGCCGGTGGACCGCCGGTGCCGACTTCCCGCCGCGAAGGCGAGGCGCGCCGTCGACCATCACGCCTGGTGATCCCACCGGCGCCGCCACTCGAGCCACGTCACGACGTCGCCGGCCGCCGGCGGGTCGTGGTCGCCGTAGACGGTCGAGAGCCGCCAGTCGCGCCAGGCGCGATCGGGCACGGGCAGGAACGGGGGCCGGCGCCACCACCCGGGGCGGCGAAGGCGGACCACCTGGCCGAACGCGGTGGGCCAGAGCCCGGGACGCCGCGCGACGGCGAACA
>JBCBSZ010000113.1:0-15327 GCA_039818945.1 Actinomycetota bacterium | reverse complement strand
GCCGAACTCGATGCGGGTGAAGGGCGCGGCGACGAGCAGCAGCCCCGCGATCGTGACCAGGGCCACCACGCCCGGCCGCCGCATGACCAGGTGGGCCAGGCGGTACCACCGGCCGGTCGTGAGGTCGGCGCGCGGCGCGACCTTTCGCACGGCCCAGCGGTCGAGTCGGTCTCCGAGCAGCGTCATGACGGCCGGCAACACGACCAGGGCGCCGATGATCGCCACCAGCACGACGGCGACGCCGGCGTAGGCGAACGACCGCAGCATCGGCGTGTCGAAGGCGAGGAGGCCGGCGAGGCTTGCCGCCGTCGTGAGGCCGCTGAAGAGGATCGACGGCCCGGCTGCACGCACGGCACCGCCGACGGCGTCGGTCGACGACGGGGACGCCGGCCGCAGCTCCCGGTACCGCGAGACCAGGAACAGCGTGAAGTCGATCGCCATCGCGAGACCGAGCGCCGTCATGACGTTCTGCGCGAACACCGACACCGTCGTCACCTCGACGAGGAGGCGCAGTGCGATGAGGGTCCCCGCGATGGCGCTGACCGCCACCACCAGCGGGAGGAGCGCGGCGACGGCCGTACGAAAGACCAGCAGCAGGAGGAGGAACGTGATCGGCACGGCGATGAGCTCGGCGCGGAGCAGGTCCTCCTCGGTCTGGGTGATGAGCTCGGCTCGCGCCGGGCCCGTCCCGCCGACGGCGACCTCCACACCCGACTCGGCGAGGTCGCGCAGGATCGGGGCGAGGCGGGCGGACTGCTGTTGGACTGCCTCGTCGTCGCCGGGCAGGTGGGCGACGACGAGGCCGGACCGCTCGTCGGCCGAGCGCAGCGCGTCGCCGTCCGGGCCGAGGTGATCACCGACGAGCTCCCCGCCGTCGGACTCGATCGCGTTGGCCAGCCGCTCGGTCACCTCCACGGCGGCTTCGCCGTCGAGGTCGTCGGTCGTGATCATCACGACGAGGTTGGGTGTGCCGACGCCGCCTCGTTCGTCGAGGAGCTCGGCCGCCTGGACCGAGTCCGAGCCGGGTACGTCGTTGCCGCCGGTCGTCAGGCGCTCGGTCACGCCGCCGGCCCAGGCCCCACCGCCGACGACGAGCACGGCTGCGACCACCACGATCAGCTTGGCCGAGCCCGTCGTGAACCTCGCGAGCGCTCCCATCACCACGCCGTCCCACTCGTCTCGCACCTGACGGGAACCTGGGAGCGTTCGCCCACGTCTGACCTCCTGTGGAACGGCCCGGCCACTCGTCGTGGCGGCCGTGAGCGAAGACTCCGACAGGGGGATTGGAGGATGATTGGATGGCGAGTCCAACGGTGGCCGAGGGTGATCGCGCCGGCGTGAGGTCCTCCCGCACCGATCGCACGCTGGAGATCGGCGTCCTGGGTCCGCTCGAGGTCGTGGTCGACGGCCGGTCGGTCGACCCCGGTTCGCGCAAGCAGCGGGTGCTGTTGCTCCGCCTCCTCGCCGCCCGCGGTCGCGTGGTGCCCCACGGTCAGCTCGTCGAGGCGCTCTGGGGCGATGACCCACCGGGTGCGCCGGAGGTGAGCCTCCGGTCGTATGTGTCCAACCTCCGCAAGCTGATCGAGCCGGGGCGCTCGAGAGCCGAGCCCTCCGCCTTCTCCGCCCTCGGCGACGCCTACACGCTGACGCTGGACGAGGGCGTCCTCGACGTCGACCGGTTCACCGAGGACCTCCGCAGCGCCCGCGCCGCCCGCGACCCCGAGTTGCGGCTCGTGCGCGCCGAACGGGCGTTGCGCCGCTGGCGCGGGACGCCGCTCGCCGATGCGGCGGGCGCGCCGTTCGCGCTCACCCTGGTGTCCAGCTGGTCGGCCATGCGGAGCGAGGCGATGGAGCAGCGGGCCGACGCGCTGCTCGCTCTCGGTCGCATCGGTGAGGCGATCGCCGCGGGTGAGGAGATGGTGACCGAGGACCCGCTGGCCGAACGGGCGTGGGCGCATCTCGCGGTCGCCTGCTATCGGGCCGGGCGCCAGGCCGACGCGCTCGCCGCCATCGACACCGCCCGCGAGGTCCTCAGGGAGCAGCTGGGGGTGGACCCCGGGGCCGAGCTCGGCGAGCTCGAGCACCGGATCCTCGTGCACGACGACTCGCTCCACGGTGAACCGGTGACGGGCGCTTCGTCGTCCGGGGCGCGGCCCGCCGTCACGCGATCCGAGCCCGAGCCGCTCGTCGGACGCGACGGCGAGCTGGACGACGTCGCCGGTGCGATGCGGGCGGGACCGAACGGCCCGTCGGTCGTGGTGCTCACCGGTCCCGCGGGCATCGGCAAGACCCACCTCCTCGATGCCTCCCTGGACCAGGTCGGCGACCGGGTCCTGCCGGTGCGGATCGGCTGCGATCCCGCCGGGCGCTCCACCGGACTCCTCGCCCTCGCGACCTCGCTGCGGGAGGTGCTCGAGCTCATCGGCGAGGCCGAGGCCGACGAGCTCGTCGGTGCCGACCGAGCCGTGCTCGCCGACCTCGTGTTGCCCGGTCGACCCGCCCGCGAGGCGCCGGAGATCTGGGCCGACGACCCCGACCGCTTCCTCGTCTTCGATTCGCTGAGCCGACTGATCGGTCGCCTGTCGCAACGCCGGCCGGTGGCCGTCGTCGTGGAGGACGCGCACTGGGCGGGAGTCCGCTTGTGGGAGCTGCTCGCGTTCCTCCTCACCCGACGCTCGCCCGGTCGACTCGCCATCGTGGTCACCGCCCGCGCCGCCGAGGTGGACCGTGTGGCGAGGCCCCACCTCGCGAGGCTCCAGAGCGCTCCGGGAGCTCGTTCCATCGAGCTCACGCCCCTCGACATCGCAGCGATCCACGAGCTCGTGATCCGCCAGCTGGGCCCGGCCGCGGCTCCCATCGCCGAGGACATCCACCGGCGCTCGGCCGGCAACCCCCTCTTCGCCCGGGAGCTGCTCCGCTCGATCGACCCCGCCGATCCGGTCGCGTCGCTCCAGCGCCTCGACCCGCCCGCGACGCTGCGCCAGGTGATCGTCGGCCGGGTCGCGGAACTGCCGCACGGCGCCGACGAGTTGCTCACCGTCGGCGCGCTGCTCGGCTCGCCGTTCGATCTCCAGCTCGCGGCCGACGTCGCCTCGGTGCCGGTCGCCGACGCCACCGAGATCGTCGAGGCCGGCTGCCGCCGCGGGTTGCTCATCGAGGTGGACGAGCGACCCGGACAGCTCGCCTTCCGTCACGAGATCGTCCGCGAGACGATCGTCAGCGCGGTGACCCGGCTGCGCCGCGCCCGCTGGCACGCCCGGATCGGTGAGCGGCTCGAGCACGACTCGGACCCGGACGATCCGATGCTGCTCGCCTCGATCGCCCGCCACCTCGCACGAGGCGCCGCGGCCGGGACCGCGCTGGCCGCTGGTCGGGCCGCCCTCGTCGCGATCGACGCGTCGTTCGCCCGCCACGAGGTCGAGCAGGCGAGGCAGCAGGCCGAGGCCGGCCTCGCCGCCCTCGACGACGCGTCCCGAGGCGTCGAACGCACGCGGCTCCGCAGCCAGCTGTGGGCCGCCTCGTCCACCGCGGCGCGGCGCCTCGGCGAGCTCGCGAGCGCGCACGCCGCGGCGAGGGCCGCCCACGAGGCCGCGGCCGAGCTCACCGACCGACCCGTCATGGCCCGCGCCGCCGTCACCCTGTCGGGTGGCCCGCCGACCGCTCCGTGGTGGGGCTTCTGGTCGGCGGTGCACGATGCGCCGGGACTCGTCGAGTCCGTGCTGGCCGACGGCGAGGAGGAGGACGGCGAGCCGGACGATCTCGCGCTCTTGTGGTGCGCCCGCTCGGCCCACCTGTGCGCGAGCGGCGACCTGTCCGAGGCCGACCGGGCCGCAGAACGTGCGGTCGGCCTCGCCGCGGCCTCGGGCGCTCCGGAGCTGGAGACGGCGGCGCTGCTCGGGAGCTGGCGCGTCGCCGATCTGGCGGGCACGCCGACGGATCGACGTGTGCGCGGTGAGCGGATCATCGCCCGCGCCCAGGCGGCGGGGTTCGGCCCCGGTGTGGCGGTCGGGCTCCGGTGCTCGGCCGGCGCGCACCTCGAGCGCGGCGATCTGGTCGGGGCCCGTGCGGAGCTCGCTCGCATGGAGGAGCTCGCTCGGCGCTCCCGATCCGAGCCGATCGGGTACGACGCCGGCACGCTCGCGGTGGCGCTCGACCTCTTCGAGGGGCGGCTCGATCGGGCGGAGCGACGCCTGATCGCCACCTTGGACCGGTTCGGCCACTTCGGCCGAGGTTGGCTCGGCGTGCTCGATCTGCAGTTCGTGCGGCTGTTCTACGAACAGCACCGGATGCACCTGCTCGAAGGCCAGCTGCGGACGCGGATCGCCGAGCACGACTCGGCGGCCTGGCGAGCGGGGCTCCTGACGATGTTGACGCAACACGGCCGGCACGATGAGGCGCACGAGCTCCTGGCTGCGATCCCTCGTTCCGAGCTCGTCCGCTTCGTCGAACCCGCGGTGCAGTTCGTGCCGATGGCGCTGTTCGCCGACTCGATCGCCGACCTCGGCGATCGCCGACGGGCCGCCTGGCTGCTCGACGTGCTCGGACCGCGGGCCGACCGACTCGTCTCGATGTCGAACGGGATCCTCTACTCGGGATGGCTCTCGCTGCCCGTCGGCCGGCTGCTCGGCGTGTTGGGCCGGTTCGAGGACGCTCGTCGGCAGCTGGGGGAGGCGCGAGCCCGAGCGGTCGCCGCCGGCTCGCCGCTCTTCGAGCTGCGGGCTCGGGTTGCGCTCGTCGAGCTCGACGCACGCCGAGGTGAGCCCGACGACGAACGGGCCGAGCGGCTCGGCACCGAGGCGGCGGCCTCGGGCTTCGAGGCGGTCGCGGCCTGGGCGCAGCGCCTGGCCTCCGCCCCGCCGCCCCGCGAGCGGGTCGCGTGATCCCCGACCATCGGCCGTGAGCCCTGTGCGGTCGAGCGCCACCCTTCGAACGGGCCCGTCCATCAGGAGGCCCGTCTGGTGCCGTCGGCGAGCGTACGAACGGCATCCAGAGCGGCGCTGATCATGCGCATCGCGAGCTCCGCGTCCTCGTGGAGGGCGTGGCTGTCGGCGGCCTGGACGCGCACGTCGAAGCGGGTGGGGTCGTCGGCCGTGGTCGCCTGCGACACGATGCGCTCGACCATCGCCCGGTCCACCCAGGGGTCGTGGGAGCCCGGGATCAGGGTGACCCGGCCTCCGGTGTGCTGCAGATCGATCACGGTCCCGGCGGGTTCGACGAGGCCGTGCGCCTCGCAGTCGCGGAGGAACTGGTCGGCTCGGATGTCGTGATCGAGCACGGGCACGAGCTCGGGGACCTCGGCCGTCGGAACCTCGAACCAGTCGCGGTCGAGCACGGCGCGCAACGTGTTGCGCACGTCCACGACGGGCGTGACGAACACGGCGTCGGCCGCCGAGCGGGTCTCCGCGAGCGCTCGCAGCGCGGCGCGGGCACCGAGGCTGATGGCGACGACGACCGACGGCTGGAAGCGCTCGATCAGCTCGGCGCAGTCGACGGCGACCCGCGACATGCGGAAGTCGGCGATCGTGCCGCTGCCGGCCCCGACGTGGTCACGCCCGTCGAAGCGGATGACCTCGTGCCCGTGGTCGACGAGCGCGTGCGCGACCGGCGCCAACGCCGCGGCGGGGAGCCCGTAGGGCGGGACGAGCAGGCACCGGCGCCCACCCCCGGGCGGTCGGTCGCGGTACACGGCGAGGTGTCCCTCGCCGACGGGTACCTGGGTCGGTGTGTGCACTCCGAACCTCTCGGTGTCGGTGACGACACCCCGTCGGTGCCGCCTCGAGGACGCCACCCTCGGGCACCGGTGTTGGAGGTTCGTTGGACGGCGCGCGCGGCCGTCGGGCGATGCGTCGGATTCGGAGCTCGCGGCTGCCGCCCAGTCGGCGGCCCGACGTCGAGGACGGGGTCAGGCGCCGCCCTGGGCCCGGTTGGTGACCTCGACGTAGGCCATCCGGATCTGCGTCAGGGCCTCGACCAGCGTGGCCTCCTCGGCCAGGCGACCGTCGAGGTTCTCGACGAGCAGGGCCACGGCGTCGATGGCCAGTGCCGCCTCGGCGAGGTTGGGTGGATCGGAGGTGAGGTGGAGCGCCCCGAGCTCGTAGAGGCCCATGATGTGGTTGGCCACGACCACGGCCGCCGGCGTCTCCAGCAGCTGCTCGCGGGCTGCGGCCATCTGCTCCTGCATCTGCCGGTAGAGGTCGGGGTCGACCTCGCCGTCGGGCCCGAGGAGCTCCTCGGGCACGCCGTCGGCGTCGACGGCGTCGCCGTCGTCGTCACCGATCGGCACTTCTCCACCAGGGGTCCAGATCGAGCTCACGGTGGCCTCCGGGCCGTTGCCCAGTGTCGAGGGGATCGTTGCGCTGCTACCCTACGCATCCAACAGACGAGGACAAGCGGGGCCGTTTGCCCCCACCCGGCCACCTCCACGTGCGTCGGGTCCGACCCACCGGAGTGGGTCACGTGCCGGTCGAGCCGGCTCGAGGGAGCGTCCGCAGCGAGACGAGGTCTCGGTGCGTCGGCGCCGCTGTCCCTGAAGGAGGCAGATCGAGCCCGTGCACACTGGAGACCGGCAATAGCTCCCCCCGCGAACGACGAGCCGCGCATCAACGATCGGATCCGAGCCCGTGAGGTCCGCCTGATCGACGCCGATGGCGGACAGATCGGCATCAAGCCACTCCCCGAGGCGTTGTCCATCGCCCGGGCCCGTGAGCTCGACCTGGTCGAGGTGGCCGCCGAGGCCAACCCGCCCGTGTGTCGGATCATGGACTACGGCAAGTACAAGTACGAAGCGGCACAGCGGGCCAAGGAGTCGAGGAAGAAGTCGCGTCACTCCGACATCAAGGAGATGAAGTACCGGCCCAAGATCGGGCAGGGCGACTTCGACACCAAGACCCGCAAGGTCGAGAAGTTCCTCGGCGAGGGACACAAGGTGAAGATCACGATCATGTTCCGCGGTCGTGAGATCTTCCACCCCGACCTCGGCATGGCGATCCTCGACCGGGTCGCCGAGCGGGTCGAGGAGGTCGGCCAGGTCGAACAGGCCGCCCGTCTCGACGGCCGCAACATGACCATGGTGCTGGCTCCCGACCGGCGAGCGGCCATGTCACGGCGAGACAAGGCCAAGGCCGAGGACGCCGGCGCCGGCGACAACGAGAACACGAGCAACTGACACTCGCGGCGCCCACCGGCGTCGTGACGACGGACATCGCAGGCCCGGCGCGGGCTGCGACAGGAGAGACCCCCAATGCCCAAGACCAAGACGCACAAGGGCGCGGCGAAGCGCTTCAAGAAGACCGGCACCGGCAAGCTGCGCCGTCGTCAGGCCAACAAGAACCACATCCTCGAGAAGAAGGCTCCGAAGCGGAAGCGCCAGCTGCGCGCCACCGCCGATGTGTCCCCGGCCGACGCCCCCAAGATCAACCGCCTGCTCGGCCACTGAGCCGACCCCACGAGTTCGAGGAGTAGAGAGAGATGGCTCGCGTCAAGCGTGGCGTCCACGCCAAGAAGAAGCGCCGCGTCGTCCTGAACCGGGCGAAGGGCTACTACGGCAACCGCAGTCGCTCGGTGCGCTCGGCCAACGAGGCCGTGATGCACTCGCTGCAGTACGCCTACCGAGATCGTCGCGCCCGCAAGGGCGACATGCGCCGGCTCTGGATCCAGCGGATCAACGCCGCCGCCCGCCAGAACGGCACCACCTACAGCCGCCTGATCGCCGGGCTGCGCGAGGCCGGGGTCGAGGTCGACCGCAAGATGCTCGCCGACCTCGCCGTCAACGATTCGGCGGCGTTCTCGGCGCTGTGCACCAAGGCCCAGCAGGCCGCGGCCTGACGGAGCCGCACGGAGCGGGCGCCAGCCCGCCCGAAGGCGACCCGATCAGACCGGAGCCGCACGGAGCGGGCGCCAGCCCGCCCGAAGGCGACCCGATCAGATCGCGCTCCAGGTGAGCGGAACCGAGGCCGTCCCGGTCTCGCCCAGGAACGACGGGGTCAAGCGGATCCGCCGGCTCGTGCGTCGAGCCGGCGATCGCGCGTCCGAGGGCGTGTACGTCGTCGAGGGACCCCGCGCCCTCGAGGAGGTCGTGCGCCACGGGGCGGTGGTCGAGACGATGCTCGTCGCCGACGACACCGAGGTGCCCGACGCCGCACGCGGCGCTGCCGCGGTGTGGTCGGTCCCTGCCGACGCGCTCGCGACGGTGGCGGACAGCCGGACACCGCAGGGCGTGCTCGCGGTGGTCGAGCGCGGCTCGGCGGCGGGCGAGTGGCCGACCGAGGTCACCCACGCCGTCATCGGCGACCGGCTGGGCGACCCCGGCAACGTCGGCACGATCGTGCGGGCCGCTGCGGCCTTCGGCGCGGTCGTGGGGCTGGCGACGGGGTCGGCCGACCCGTGGGGTCCCAAGGCGGTGCGGGCCTCGGCCGGCGCGATCGCCTCGGTGCCCGTCGTCGTCGACTCGGTGGCGGCACTGGTCCAGCGGTGCCGGGAGCGCGGGCTCCGACTGGTCGGGCTCGACGGTGGCGCCGCCACCAGCATCGCCGACGTCGGTCCGGGTGTGGCCTGGGTCGTCGGGTCGGAGGCCCACGGTCTCTCCGACGAGCTGCGGGCGCACCTCGACGAGGTGGCCCGCATCCCGACCACCGGCGGCGTCGAGTCGCTCAACGCGGCGATGGCGGCCACGCTCGCGCTCTCGTCGTCGTTCGGCGCATCTCGTTCGTGACGTCCGCCGGCGAACCCGTACGCTGAACGCCGCTATGGATGCTGCTCAGCTGCTCGACGAGATCGGCGCCGCCGAGGCCGAGGCCCTCGCCTCGGTCGAGGCCGCCGACGACACCGAAGGACTCGCCGCGATCGAGCCCGGGCTGTTCGGCAAGACCTCCACCTTCGGCCGGCTCAAGTCGGGCATGGGGCAGCTCGCCCCCGACGATCGCAAGCAGGTCGGCCGGGCGCTCAACGAGGCCCGGACCCGCGTCACCTCCCGACTCGGGGAGCGGCGCGACGAGCTCGGCGCGCTCGAGCGGCGGGCCCAGCTCGAGGACGAGCGGATGGACCTCACCGAGGTCAGCGGCGAGGTGCCGGTCGGCCATCGACACCTGCTGTCGCAGGCCCACCGTCGCCTCGAGGACGTCTTCACCGGGATGGGCTTCACCATCGCCGAGGGGCCCGAGGTCGAGACCGACTGGATGAACTTCGGCGCGCTGAACTTCGCCGACGACCACCCGGCGCGCGACATGCAGGACACGCTCTACGTCGACTGGGGCAAGCCCGAGTCGACGCTGTTGCGCACGCACACGTCACCGGTGCAGATGCGGACGATGCTCGCCGGTGGGCCTCCGATCTACGTCGTCTGCCCGGGCCGGGTGTACCGCCGCGACACCGCCGACGCGACCCACATGCCGGTGTTCCACCAGATCGAGGGTCTCGTCATCGACCGGAACATCACGTTCGCCGATCTGGCCGGGACGCTCGACGAGTTCACGCGGGCCTACTTCGGCGCCGACATCGAGACACGGCTGCGGCCGTCGTACTTCCCGTTCACGGAGCCCTCCGCCGAGTACGACATCACCGATCCGCGGTCGCGGACCGGGTGGCTCGAGCTCGGCGGCTGCGGCATGGTGCACCCGAACGTGCTCCGCAACGGCGGCATCGACCCGGAGGAGTGGTCGGGCTTCGCGTTCGGCTTCGGCACCGACCGCCTGGCGATGATGCGCCACGGCATCACGATGCTGCGTGAGCTGTGGGCCAACGACGTCCGCTTCCTCCGTCAGTTCTGACGCGACCTCCCGAAAGGCCCTGAGATGAAGGTCCTGTTGTCCTGGCTGCGCGAGTTCGCGCCCCTCGAGGGGAGCGCGGAGGAGCTCGGCGATGTGATGAGCGATCTCGGCATGGCGGTCGAGGAGCTCACCACCTTCTCGTACCCGGGCATCATCGTCGCCCGGGTGCTGGAAACTCGCGCCCATCCGGACGCCGACCGGGTGCAACTCGTCGACGTCGACACCGGCGACGGCGAGGCCCTCCAGATCGTCTGCGGTGCGTTCAACATGTCGGCGGGCGATCTCGTCCCGCTGGCCACCACCGGCACCGTCATGCCCAACGGGATGGAGATCGCCGCCCGCAAGATGCGGGGCCAGCTCTCGAACGGCATGTTGTGCTCCGCTGCGGAGCTCGAGCTCGGACTCGACGCCGAGGGGATCATGTTGCTCCCGGGCGATCTGACGGTGGGCGACGCGCTCGACGCGCAGCTCGGCCTGGGCGGTGACGCCCTGTACGACCTGGAGGTCAACCCGAACCGGCCCGACGCCATGTCGGTCGCGGGGGTGGCCCGCGACGCCGCCGCCCGCCTCGGGGTGCCGTTCGCCATCCCCGAGCGGTCGGTCGGTTCGTCAGGCCGCGCCGTCGCCGGGTCGGCGTCGGTGGAGCTGGTCGACACGAAGCTGTGCGGCCGCTTCGTCGCGAAGGTCGTGCGCGGCGTGGAGATCGGCGTGTCGCCGATCCAGCGCCAACTCCGCCTGACCCTGTGCGGCATGCGGCCGATCAACTCGGTCGTCGACGCCTCCAACTACGTGATGCTCGAGCTCGGCGTACCCAATCACGCCTATGACCTCGCGCTCGTGCCCGATGGAGCCCTGCGCGTGCGCCGGGCCCGCGACGGCGAGACCCTGGTGACCCTCGACGACGTCGAACGGACGCTGACCGACGACGACGGACTCATCTGCGACGGCACCGATCGGCCGATCGGGCTCGCCGGCGTCATGGGCGGCGCCGACACCGAGATCGGCGACACCACGATCGACGTCCTGCTCGAGGCGGCCTGGTGGGACCCGCCCTCGATCTCCCGGACCGCTCGCCGTCACCACCTGCGCAGCGAGGCCTCGGCGCGCTTCGAGCGGGGCAGCGACCCGATGCTGCTCGAAGCGGCCTGCGACCGCTTCGCCGACCTGCTCGGCGCGACGCTCGACGACGGCGTGATCGACGAGCGGGGCGAGCTGCCCTGGCCCCGCCGGGTGCGGGTGCGGACCGCCCGTGTCGGTCGGCTGCTCGGCACCGCGCTGCGTCGCGACCAGGTCGTCGACGAGCTCGAGCCGATCGGCTTCGCCACGACCGAGGTCGACGACGACCTCGACGTCGAGATCCCGACGTGGCGCTACGACTCCGAGACCGAGATCGACGTGATCGAGGAGATCGCCCGCCACTACGGCTACGACCGCCTCGGCCGCACCGTGCCCCGCTCGCCCGACGCCGGGTCGCTGACGCCGTACCAGCAGGATCGGCACCTGGTCCGCGACACGCTCGTCGGCCTCGGCCTCGACGAGGCCATGCCCCTGCCGCTGTTGGGGCCCGAGACCCATCTCGAGGCCGGCCTGGTCGACCACCAACCCCTCGCGCTGCTCAACCCGCTGACCTCCGAGGAGTCGGTGCTGCGGTCGTCGCTGTTGCCCGGTCTGCTCCGCGCCGTGCGGTACAACCAGTCGCACCGCAACGACGACGTCGGTCTCTTCGAGCTCGGCAAGGTCTTCCAGCGAGGCGAGGAGGGAGCCGAGCTGCCCGACGAGCGCGAGCACGTCGCCGTCGCCCTGGCCGGACGTGACGCCGCCGACGCCAAGCGGGCCCTCGATGCGCTCGTGGCGACGCTGGCGCTCGACGGCGTCCGGGTCGAGAACGCCGACGATCTGGGCGGGATGCATCCGACGCGCGCCGCCCGTGTGCTGGTCTGCGACGAATCGGTCGGTGTCGTGGGCGAAGTGGATCCGGCGGTGCTCGATCGCTTCGAGATCCAGGGCCGCCTGGGCTGGTTCGAGCTCCACGTCGGCCGCATCCTCGAGTTGCCCCACGGGGAGCGCCCGTACCGCGAGGTCAGCCTGTTCCCGTCGAGCGACATCGACCTGGCGTTCGTCGTCGACGACACGATCGCCGCCGATGCCGTCGGGGCCACGCTCGTCGAAGCGGGTGGGGACGAGGTCGTCACGCTCCGGCTCTTCGACGTCTACCGCGGCGAGCAGCTCGGCGAGGGCCAGCGCAGCCTGGCCTACGCACTGCGTCTCCAGGCCGCCGACCGGACGTTGGCCGACGACGAGATCGCCGCCATCCGCCAGCGCTGCATCGATGCGGTGACCTCGACGCACGGGGCGGTGCTCCGCGGCTGAGCTGCATGCACCGTTCGACTCGCCGGAGCCCCGGGGTCGCCGCGACGATCGAGGTCGTCGGGACGGGGTGAGTCTCAGAGCGCGCCGAAGCCGGTGCCGTCCCCGCTCGCGGTGTTGCCGGCCTTCGTCACGATGTCGGCCTGGGTCTCCTGGAAGCTCCGGCCGCCGGTCGGGGTCCCGCTCCGCTTGCGGCGGACGTCCTGGCGGTGGGCGACGACGGCGAGCGCGGCGAGGAGCCCCGCCACGACCCCCACGGCGATGAGGCCGACCACGTCAGAGGCCCGGCCCGCCGAAGTTCCCCGGGTTCGCGCTCGTGCCGTCCCCGGAGTAGCCGGCCCTGCGGTAGATGTCGGCCTGGGTCGCATCGAAGTCCCGGCCCTCGCCGTTCGATCCACCTCGTGTGCGGCGGACGTCCTGGCGGTGGGCGACGACGGCGAGCGTCACGACGAGCACCGCCACGACGCTCAGGACGATCAACGCGGCCATCTCAGCCGCCGCCCGTCGTCCCGACGCCGGACGACGAGTTCGCGGCCCGTCGCCACAGCTCGGTCTGCGTCGCCTCGAAGGTGGGTGCGGCCACACGGGGTCGTCCCGCACGGGCTGCCTCGATCTCCCGGCGGTGGGTGATGACGGCGAGCACCGCCGTCAGCGCGACGACACCCACGACGATCAACGCCAGCATGTCGGCCTCCTCGGGGTCGGTCGGCCGTGCCCACCACGGCGAGCGCCCAGGCACCAGGCTACGGCGCCCGGCTCAGCCGTTCGGGGTCAGCTCGACGACCTCGAGGTAGGCGTTGGAACAGCACGTAGGAGACGTCGCCGGTGTCCGGGAACACCTCGGTGCCCGCGGCTCGCACGGCCTCGCGGTCAGGCGCCCCGAGCCGGAAGTGGGCGTAACCGACCTGGGCGAAGATGTCGTCGGTGACCCGGGGAGCGACCACCGTGGCCGCTCGTGGACCGGGGGTGAGCAGGCGGAGCGTCACCGGCCCGACGCCGGAGCGGCGCAGGACGGTCGCCCGGGCGGCGGTGCCGACCGGCTCGTCGACGGCGATCTCCTCGAACGCGAAGAGCACTTGGTAGTCCCGGCTGATCCGATCGACCTCGGCCGGGTCGGTCCAGATCGAGATCATCCGGTTGACCCCGGGGTCGGCATCGATCGGGGCCGGTTCGTAGACCATGCCGTCCGGGCCTCGGAACCAGGCCGGCTCCGGCGCGTAGGGCGTGGCCCAGCCCCGGCCCGACAGCTCGGCGACGGTACCGGCCGGATCGGCGAGCGGGAGCCGCACGATCGTGTCCCCGACCGCGGGGTGGTCACCCGCCGCCGAGTCGACCGTGCCCGCGGTGAAGGAGGTGAAGACGTCGCGCTCGAGGTAGGCGGGTTCGCTCCGATCGCCTCGACCGAGGATCCACTGGCGTCCCAGGCTCGGGTACCGGTTCTCGATCAAGGGCACGAAGCCGAGGAAGTCGAGGAAGGCCAGGGCGTCGGCGGCCGCGCCGAGGGGCGGGGCGGAGTGGAGCTCGTCGTCCGACAGCGGGTCCTCGGCCAGGGTCGCCCCGTAGTGGGCGAGGCACGGCGTGGCCGGCGCCGCGGTGTCGCTCATCGGATGCCGCCGGACACGGTCAACTGCTGACCGGTGACCCACGAGCCCGCCTCGGACGCGAGGTACACGACGGCCGCCGCCACGTCCTCGGGGGTGCCCAGGCGACCGAGGGGCACGCCCTCGGCGATCGCCGGCAGCTGCTCCTCGGTGAGCCCGAGGGCCTCGAGGAACACCTCGGTCGGCACCGGCCCGGGTGCCACCGTGTTGACCCGGATGCGCCTCGATGCCAGCTCGGCGGCGAGCGTGATCGTGAACTGGTGGAGCCCGGCCTTCGCCGCCGCGTAGGGGCCGTTGTTCTCGGACGTGCGCCCCGCGGCGATCGAACCGACGTTGATGATGCAGCCGCCCTCACCGAGGTGCCGTGCGGCGGAGCGGGCGCCCAGCGCCGGTCCGACGAGGTTGAGGGCGATCTGCTCGTCCCACTGGTGCAACGGCACGTCGACGAGCTGGCGCATGATCCGCTCGTCGGAGCCGCCGGCGTTGTTCACCCACACGTCGAGGCGACCGAGCTCCGACGCGGCGGCGTCGGCGAGCGCGTCGTTGGCTGCCTCGTCGGTGATGTCCGTCGGGACGGCGAGCGCTCGACGCCCGGTCGCCCGGACCTCCTCGGCGACGGCCTCGATCTCGTTGGCCCGTCGAGCGGCGACCACGACGTCGCAGCCGGCGTCGGCCAGACCGAGCGCGATGCCCCGGCCGATGCCCCGGCCCCCTCCGGTCACGACCGCGACGCGTCCGTCCAGCCGGAACCCCTCCATCAACCCCACGAGCCCCCCTCGGTTCGAGCGAGGGCTCAGCCTGGCAGCTCGTACTGCACCGCCGCACGCTCGGAGATGTTGGGTGCGATGTGGTCGGCGATCACCGCCTGGTGCGTCGCGTCGCCGGAGTAGGTCAGGTACGCCTCGACGTCGTCGAAGTCGCCGACGACGACGAAGTCCCAGTTGCCTTCGCGCAGGCCGGCATCGGCGCCGAACGCGTAGGAGCGGATCTCGGGGATCACGCCGGGCAGCGCGGCGAGCCCGTCGGCCACGGCCTGCTTCGCCTCGTCGGTCGCATCGTCGTTCCAGCGGAACATCACCACGTGTCGGATCACGACGGTGAGGCTACGCGCCGGCGGGCGACCTCACCGGAGGTCGTCCGGCGGTTCCTCGGTCGGGCCGACGTTCGCGTCGAGCCAGTCGTTCACCGGGGTGGCGAGGCGCCAGGTGTCGACGATGCGCTTGAGGGCGCCCCGTGTCGAGAGCCATCCCGCCGGGGCGAAGCGCTTCGAGACGGTGAGGCCCTTGTGGCGCAGCAGCGCGATCCGGGGATGGTCGACCGGGTAGCCACGCGGCGCACGCTTCAACGCCTCGCCGCCCACCTCGACGGTGCGGGGGAGCGCGCCGAGCAGGTCCTCGAGCTCCGGGCCGGTCGTGTCGTCGTCGACCGCTCGCCGGAACCGCTCGAGCTGGTCGCGGGCCATCTGGTAGTAGCCGCTGGCGACGAACAGTCCCTCTGCGTCGAGGTGCACGTAGAAGATCGAACCCCCCGCTCTACGTCGCCGAGCGGGTGATCGAGGCCGCGGCGGCGCTGGACTACCCGTCGGAGCTGCTCCA
>JBCBSZ010000112.1:0-15986 GCA_039818945.1 Actinomycetota bacterium | reverse complement strand
AAGACGGCGTCGTACGAGGAGCTTCGCGACGCTGCGAACGAGCACCTTCGCGACGGCCAGTAGACCGCGAGCGGCGCTCGAGATCGGCACGCCCGATGCGTCGCCCTCCGGCGGCGAAGCAACGTTCGCCGTCTCGCCACGCCAGTTCGCCCGCGAGGTTGACGGGACGTCAGCCGAGCTCGATCCGTCCCACGGCTCCCGAGCTTGGTCGTCGAGCTCAGTGGCGCCGTCGATCCCGACGGTCCCGCAGAAACGCCAGCACGAAGGCGAAACAGCCGACGACCGGCAGAAGGATCGCCGGTACGTCCCACGGTGCCCGGTCGCCACGGCGACGGACCATCGCCCGGTAGGCAGCCTCGGCGTCGGGCGCCCGCTGCTCGTCGGTGATCAGCTGGTTGCGCTCGTCGCACCGCTCGAGCCAGCTCATGAGTCGTCCTCTGCGGTCGGAACCCCTCGCTGACGCCACTCCTGCCAGCGGACAAACGCAGTCATCAGCACGCCGAACCCGAAGCCGGACCTCACACGGTCATCAGTCACGCCGCCCTCCGTAGATCGCGCAATCGGCCCCGACGCCGCCGGGGCACTTGCTCGACAACACCGAGCACTTCGACCGTCCCAGAAGATCGAGTGTCGGCGAACAGCTCGGCCGGGCTGCTCGGGTCTGCCGGCTGTGGGCGGGCTCCACGATGCACGCCAGCACGCGACCGGCCGCCGTTTCCGAGCGCTCGAGCAGTGCCGTCTCGCTCGGCGGTCGCTCCCGAGGCACGACCGGCCTTGGGCGATCACTGGCGAGTAGTGGCCAGCTGAAGGTCCGGCGAGGGCGTCGGCGGGCCGAAGGCCTCTGGCCCCTGGTCGCAGACGATGCGAGCCTGAGGCGGGACTCGATTGCAGCCACGGGAGGGGCATGCCGGTCATCGAAGTAGACGGCCTCGTCAAGACCTACGGTGACCGCAACGTCGTGGACGGTGTCTCGTTCACGGTCGAACAGGGCGAGATCTTCGGCATCATCGGTCCCAACGGCGCCGGCAAGACGACCATCGTCGAATCCATCGAGGGACTGCGCCGCCCCGACGGCGGCTCGATCACGGTCCTCGGCCTCGACCCACAGCGCGATCGGACAGAACTCACTCAACGTCTCGGGGTGCAGCTGCAGGAGAGCCGCCTCCAGGACAAGATCAGGGTCGCAGAGGCCCTCGAGCTGTACGCGTCCTTCTACCGGACTCCGGCCGACTGGCGCAGCCTCATCGAGCGCTTCGGCCTCGGCGACCGGCTCCGGGCTCGATACGCCGACCTGTCCGGCGGGCAGAAGCAGCGCCTGGCGGTCGCGCTTGCGCTCATCGGCTCACCCGAGCTCGCCATTCTCGACGAGCTCACGACGGGGCTCGACCCCAGGGCCCGGCGATCGACCTGGGACACCGTCGAGGCGATCCGCGACCGCGGCGTGACCGTGGTCTTGGTCACCCACTTCATGGACGAGGCCGAGCGGCTCTGCGACCGCATCATGGTCCTCGCCGGAGGCCGAGCGGTCGCCACCGACACCCCGGTCGGGCTGATGAGCTGCTTGGGGTCGGAACAGACCATGCGGTTCCGCCCATCCGGAGACATCGACCACGAAGCGATCCAGCGGCTCCCCGAGGTCACCTCAGTCGACCAACATGGCGCCGAGCTGGTCGTGTCAGGACCCGAGACCGTCGTCCAGGCGGTGTCGACGCACCTCGCAGCCCTCGGCATCGTCGCCCTGGAACTGCGAGTCGAGCGCGCCGGGCTCGAAGACGCCTACCTCCACCTCACCAGCGACCACGGCGCTCCTCCCGATCGAGAGGAGGGCGCATGACCGCATCGGCCAAGCTCATCGAGACCGAAACCAAGCTGTTCGCGCGCGACCCGATCAGCCTGTTCTTCGGGCTCGTGTTCCCCACCGTCCTGTTGCTCCTGCTCGGGTCGTTGTACCCCGGCTTCGACGAACCATCGGCCGACCTCGACGGCGACCGCTACATCGACGTCTACTCGCCGGTCGCGCTCGTCCTCGGGCTCGCCACGCTCGGGCTCGTGACGCTTCCTCCCATCCTGGGCACCTACCGCCAGTTCGGGATCCTGCGCCGGCTCAGCACAACACCGGTCCATCCCGCCAGGCTGCTGACCGCCCAACTGGTCGTGCACACCGCCGTCGCCCTCATCGCCGCTCTCGCCGCGATCGTCGCAGTGACGGTCGCGTTCGACGTGGTGTTCCCGGAACTGCCGTTCTGGTTCCTCGTCTCGTTCGCGCTCGCCGTCATGTCGATCTTCGCCATCGGTCTGCTCGTGGGCGCGCTCGTGAGATCACCGGCGTCTGGCGCCGCCGCCGGGATGGCCATCTACTTCCCCAGCCTGTTCTTCGCCGGCGTGTGGATCCCACGGACCGTCATGTCCGACGGGCTGGTCACCGTGAGCGATCTCACACCGTTCGGCTCGGCAGTCCAGGCGCTTGAAGACTCGTGGTTCGGCATCACCCCGAGCCTCTCCAACCTCGCAGCGATGACCGTCTGGACGATCGCGGTCGGATTCCTGGCCGTGAAGCTCTTCCGCTGGGACTAGCGACACGCTGCGCCAGCCGACCAGCACGTTCATGGCATCGCCGACATCGGCCGCATCCGTCGGTCGTTGCCCGCCGACCCACAGATCGTTGAGGATGCGAGCTGCACCCGCGATCGGTCGACAGAGCGGCCCACCACGACGAACCAAGGCTGCCCGATAACAACGAGCACTTCGCTCGAGAGAACATGCGACTGCCGGCGAAGTACTCGGTTGAGCCATTCCAGAAACGCCGAACGCTGACGCCCTCCTGGACCGCTCTGACCCTCGATCAGTTGCGGCGCGTCCCAGACGGCGTCAGCCGAGGAAGCGCAGCATCAGCGCAACGGCAGCTCCGGTGGCGCTGACGTAGAGCCAGACCGGCAAGGTCGCCGAGGCGGTTCGGCGGTGCAGCGTGAAGCGCCCCGTGGTCGCTGACCAGGCTGTGGCGAGCACGGCGGGCAGGCCGACGATCGACAGCAGCACGTGGGAGCCGAGCAGCGCGAGGTAGACGCCGCGGAGCCAGCCGTCGGCGCCGAAGGCGGTGTCGCCATGCAGCGTGTGGTGCACCAGGTAGCCGACGAGGAAGAGCCCGGAGCAGGCGAGCGCTCCGAGCATGGCGTCGCGATGCTCCACCAGCCGCCCGGCCCGCACGTGGCGCCAGCCCCGGACGAGGAAGGCGGTGGCGCCGAGGTTCAGCGCAGCGTTCACGAGCGGCATCGTCCGAGACGACGACTCGCCGCCCGCGTCGACGCCGATCACGAGCCACAGCAGGAGCGCGATCGCCACGGCGCTCGCGAGACCGATGACACCTGCCGCCCGCCGCACCGGCACGTCGAGCGCGCGCCGCACGGGCTCGGGGACGGGGACCCGGACGTCGGTCATCGGGAACAGAGGGTGTCGCACCGGCACGGCGACGGGCAGGGACCAAGGTCCCCGCCCCGGGCAGGCGTCGATCGCGCCGGTCCCGCCCGGCGTGAGAACCTGACGCCGTGCATCACGTGGTGATCGTCGGCGGAGGATTCGGTGGGCTCGAGGCGGCCAAGCGGCTCGCGAAGGTGTCGGGGGTCGACGTCACGCTGATCGACCGCCGCAACCACCACCTCTTCCAGCCGCTGCTCTACCAGGTGGCGACCGCCGGGCTGAACCCGGGGGACATCGCCTACCCGATCCGGAGCGTGCTGCGCCGCCACGACCGGGTGCACGTCCTGCTCGGCGAGGTCACCGACGTCGACCCCGACGCCCGCCAGGTCATCCTCGACGGCGACGAGCGCCTCGACTACGACACCCTGATCCTCGCCGCCGGCGCCACCCACTCGTACTTCGGCAACGACGACTGGGAGACCGACGCCCCCGGTCTCAAGACGATCGAGGACGCGATCGAGATCCGCCGCCGGTTGCTCACGGCCTTCGAGCAGGCGGAGCGGGAGGCCGACCCCGCCGCACGCCGGGCCCTGCTGACGTTCGTCGTGGTCGGCGCCGGGCCGACCGGCGTGGAGCTCGCCGGCGCCATCAGCGAGATCGCGCTGCGGACGCTGGCTCGCGACTTCCGTCGCATCGACCCCACGACCACGAGGGTCGTCCTCGTCGAGGCGACGGACCGCGTGCTGCCGGTCTACCCCGAGTCGTTGTCGGCCAAGGCCCTCCGGCAGCTCCGCGAGCTCGGGGTCGAGGTCCAGACCGGGACCCGGGTCGAGGCGCTCGACGACGGAGGCGTGACGACCGACAGCGGTCGCATCGACGCCCGCACCGTCGTGTGGGGCGCCGGGGTGTCGGCGTCACCCCTCGGTGCGGCGCTCGGGTGCGAGCTGGACCGGGCCGGTCGGGTCGTGGTCGACGAGCACCTCGCCGTTCCCGGTCACCCGGAGATCCTCGTGATCGGCGACCAGGCGGCGTCGACGACGAAGCGGGGTCGGGCCGTGCCCGGCGTCGCCCCCGCTGCGGTGCAGGGCGGCAAGCACGCCGCCGAGGTCGTGCGGGCCGACCTCGCCGGGAAGCAGCGACCCACCTTCCGCTACCGCGACAAGGGGTCGCTCGCCACGATCGGCCGCTCGGCCGCGGTGGCCGACTTCGGCCGGTTGCGGTTCTCGGGCTTCCCCGCCTGGGTGCTGTGGTGGGCCGTGCACGTGCTGTTCCTGATCGGCTTCCGCAGCCGGGCCCTCGTGATGTTCGGCTGGGGTTGGTCCTACCTGACCTTCCAACGGGGGGCGCGGCTGATCACCGGGAAGTGGCGTGCGACTCAGCCGGAGAAGCAGCCGACGAGCTGATCGGCGATCTCGCTCGTGCGACCGCCGAGGAAGTGGTCGGTGCCCGGGATCGTCACCAGCGTCGTCGCCGCCCACCCCGCCGTCGCCTCGGCGGCGGCGTCCGGGTCGCGGAACTGGTCGTGCTCGGGCACGAGGAGGCGCTTCGGGCGTGCGTCGGTCGCGGCGGGCGGCCCGTCGCCCGCAGAGGCGAGGGGAGCGGCGACGGCGAGCCAGCCGGCGTGGCGATCGTCGTCGACCGCGAGGCTGACGTCGGCGCCGAAGGACCAACCGCCGAGCAGGATCGGGACGCCGAGGTCGAGCCCGACGAGGTGGTCGAGGGCGGCGACGACGTCCAACCGCTCGTCGACGCCACCACCGTGCGAGCCGCCGGACCGGCCGACGCCACGGAAGTTCCATCGCAGCACGCAGACGCCCCGCCGCGCGACCAGGTCCGGGAGCAGCCCGACGAAGCCGGCGTGCATGTCGCCGCCGTAGGTCGGGTGCGGATGGGTGAGCGCGATCGCGCCGAGGCGATCGCCGTCGGCGTCGGTCAGCGCCGCCTCGAGTTCGATGCCGTCGCTGGTTCGGAGCAGGACCGGGTTCGGTGAGGGCACGGTCCGAGACGGTAGCTTCGGAGCCCATGACAGCCCCGGAGTCGCCCACCACGCCCGGCGAGAAGCTCCCGATCAAGATGCTCCAGGACCGGATCCTGGTGCAGGTCCCGGGCGAGGACGGTGAGCGCAAGAGCACGGGCGGGATCCTGATCCCGGCCACCGCGCAGGTGCACAAGCGGTTGGTCTGGGCCGAGGTGGTCGCGGTCGGCCCGAACGTCCGCACCGTCGAGATGTCCGATCGGGTGCTGTTCAGCCCCGAGGACCGCTACGAGGTCGAGGTCGGCGGGACCGACTACATCATCCTCCGGGAGCGCGACGTGCACGCCGTGGCGGCCGAGCGCATCGAGGCCGGCAGCACGGGGCTCTACCTCTGACCGAGCTCCTCCACGCCGTCGCCGGTCAGTTCGGACTCGGCGTCCCGACCGGAGCGGTCGAGGTCGAGGGCGGCTTCTCGAACCGGCTCCTGTGCCTCGACACCGACCGGGGCCGCTACGCGCTCAAGATCTTCGATCGCTCGCTCGACGCCAACCGCGACGCCCGGTCGCTGGAGCGGGCCGTCGAGATCGAGCTGGCCGCCCACGCGGCCGGGATCGCCCTCCCCACTCCGCTGCTCGACGCTCGTCGCCAGGTCCTCGCCGAGGTCGAGGGCCAGCTCGTCCGCGTCCACGAGTGGGTCGTCGGCTGGAGCCCCGACAGCAGCCCCGCCGGCGCGGAGCTGGCCGGCCGGGTCGGCGAGTGGCTGGCGTCGCTGCACCGCCTCGCCCTCCCGCCCGTCGCCGCCGACCTCGACGGGCTCGATGCCGTCAGCGACCGGTCCGCCTGGCGGTACCTGGCCGACCGGGCCGCCGGCCGCGACTTCGGTCCGGCGCTGCGGGACGCGATCGATCACGTCGATCGGGCGATCGAGCTGGTCGGCTCCGCATCGCGCCGTGGCGCACCGATCGGGACCCACCGGGACCTGTTCCCCCGCAACGCGCTGGTCGCGGCGACCGGGCTCACCGTCTGCGACTGGGACGTCGCCGGGACGTGGCTCGCGCACGAGGAGCTGGCCGCGGTCGCCGTCGACTGGTCCGGCGGCATCCTCGGCCCGGTCGACCCGGCCTCCTACCTGGCCGTGCTCGACGGGTACCGCGCCGCCGGCGACCGCGGCCAGCTCCTCGTGCGCGGACGCCGCCGCCTGGGCCGGGTACTTCGTGAAGCAGCTCAACTGGCTGGAGATGCACGTCGAGCGGGCGCTCGATCCACCCGATGCGGAGGCCGGCCGCGTCGCCGAGCACCGGCTCCCGTTCCTGATCCCGCGACTGATGCGCCAGGTCGACGAGGTGCCCCGCTGGGCGGAGCTGACGGCAAACCACCGCGGGATCTCGGGCCGCGGCCCCGTACGCTGACCGCCATGCCCGAATCGATTCCCGTGCAGATCGGGGCCGGCGTCCTCGACCAGGTCACCTACAACGCCGATGGCCTCGTGCCCGCCATCGTCCAGCAGGAGGGCACCGGGGCGGTGCTGATGATGGCCTGGATGAACGACGAGTCCCTGCGCCGTTCGCTCGAGACGGGTCGGACGTGGTTCTGGAGCCGCTCCCGCCAGGAGTACTGGTGCAAGGGCGAGACTTCGGGCAACCGGCAGTTCATCCGCGAGGCCTACTACGACTGCGACGGCGACACGCTCCTCTTCGTCGTCGAGCAGGAGGGCGAGGGCGGTGCCTGCCACGTCGAGGGCCAGTACACCTGCTTCTACCGCTCCTTCTCGGACCCGGTCTCCTAACCCGTCGATGCGGCTGCTTCCCGACGTCGAGGAGTTCGTCCGGCTCGCCTCCGACCACGCCTTCGTGCCGGTGCGCGTCGAGCTCCTCGCAGATCTGGAGACGCCGGTCTCGGCCTTCATGAAGCTGGTCGACGACGACGACGGGTTCATCCTCGAGTCGGTCGACGGCATCGAGCGCTGGAGCCGGTACAGCTTCGTCGGTCGCCGCCCGCAGGCCCGCCTGGTCGCCCGCGGCCACCGGGTCGAGGTGCAGGGACGACTCGGGGTCGACGTGCCCCGCGACCAGGGCATCCTCGCCGCCGTCGACGCCTTCCTCGCCGCCGGGCGAGGCCCGCAGCATCCCGATCTCCCCCCGCTGCAGGGCGGGCTGATCGGCTACCTCGGCTACGACGTGGTGCGCGAGGTCGAGCGGCTGCCCAACGTCCCCCGCGACGAGCACGGCGTGCCCGATGCGGTCCTGACGCTGATCGGCCAACTGGCCGCGTTCGACCACTGGCGCCAGCGCGTCCACCTGATCGAGAGCGTCCCGGTGGCGTCGATCGCCGGCGACGAGGGAGCGCTGCGGCGGGCCTGGTCGGCCGCGGGGGAGCGGCTGGAGGAGGCGATCGAGACGCTCGGCCGGCCCCTGCCGTACCGGCCGGTCGCCCCACCCTCGCCCGACGACGCCCTTCCGCCGGTCCGCTCGTCGATGCCCGACGGCGAGTACCAGCGGGCGGTCGAGGTGGCCAAGGAGCACATCCTCGACGGCGACATCTTCCAGGTCGTGTTGGCGCAGCGCTTCGACCTCGACCTCGACGCCGACCCGTTCGACCTCTACCGGTCGCTGCGCCAGGTCAACCCGAGCCCGTACATGTACTTCGTGCGCGATCCGGAGCTGTCGATCATCGGCTCGTCGCCCGAACCGATGGTCCAGCTGCTCGACGGCACGGTCATCTCCCGGCCGATCGCCGGGACCCGCAAGCGGGGCACGACCGCCGAGGAGGACCGTCGCCTCGGCGCCGAGCTGGCCGAGCACCCGAAGGAGGTCGCCGAGCACGTCATGCTCGTCGATCTCGCCCGCAACGACGTCGGGCGGGTCGTCGACTTCGGCACCTGCCACGTCGACGAGCTGATGACCCTCGAGCGGTACAGCCACGTCATGCACCTCACCTCGCAGGTGTCGGGCCTGTTGCGGGACGACCAGACGCCGGTCGACGTGCTCCGGGCCACCCTGCCGGCCGGGACGATGTCGGGAGCGCCGAAGGTGCGGGCCATGGAGATCATCGACGACCTCGAGCCGTGCAAGCGCGGCCCCTACGCCGGGGTGGTGGGCTACCTCGACCTGTCCGGCAACATCGACACCGCCATCGCCATCCGCACGATGATCGTGCACGAGGGCGGTGCCTCGGTGCAGGCGGGCGCCGGGATCGTCGCCGACAGCGATCCCGACGACGAGAACGACGAGTGCTGGAACAAGGCCCGTGCGCTGCTGTCGGCGGTGCCGGCGGCCCGGCGCATGACCGCCTCGGCCGAGGAGCGGGTGCGATGACCGCCGCAGCGAGCTACGACGACGCCTTCGATGCCGTGGCCGCGGTCCCGCTCGACCGCGACGTGCTGCTCGCCGAGGGACCCGAGGCCGCCACCTACCTGCACGGCCAGCTCAGCCAGGACGTCGAGGGGCTCGCCGTCAGCGAGAGCCGCTGGTCGTTCCTGCTGGAGCCGACGGGCAAGGTGGAGTCGCACCTCCGGGTCAGCCGGGTGGGCGACGAGCGCTTCGTCCTCGACACCCAGGCGGGCTTCGGCGAGCCGACCCGGGCCTCCCTCGATCGGTTCAAGCTCCGCACGAAGGTGACCTTCTCCGAGCTCGACTGGCAGGTCGTGGGTCTCCGGGGCCCTGACGCCGGGTCGGTCGAGGTCGACGGCGCCGAGGTCGACGCCGCCGTCGCCTGGCCCGGCGGGGGACGCGACCTGCTCGGACCGGCCGTCACCGTGCAGGCGCCCGGGTTGGACGCCGACGCGGCCGAGGTCGCCCGGGTGGAGGCCGGGGCGCCGCGGCTGGGCGTCGACGTCGAGTCCGGCTCGATCCCGCAGGAGAGCGGCCTCGTGCCGGCCTCGGTCTGTTTCACCAAGGGGTGCTATCGGGGGCAGGAGCTCGTCGAGCGGATCGCCGCCCGCGGCGCCGAGCGCCGGGTGCTGCGCCGCTTCCGGGTCGAGGGTTCCGCCGCGGTGGGTGATTCACTGACCGACGAGAGTGGCTCCACGGTCGGGGCGCTCACATCGGTGGCCGACTCACCACGGTCCGGGGTGGTGGCGCTCGGCTGGGTGCGGGGTGACGTCGCCGAGGGGTCCGTCACTACGGCCGCGAGTGGCGGTAGGCTGATTGTCAGCTCCCGTGTGGACGAAGAGTGACGTTCGTTACGCGATTTGCGGTGGTGCGGTCTGATCGGGCAAGGTCCGTCGGCCCCTGACACCGAGCGTGACCTGATCGGCTGCGGCGCCCACCCCAGGCGCCCGGCGTGTCCACGCCGGATCGAGAACTCGACCCCCGACGAGGTGATCCTCCATGGCTCAACGGACGACCTTCGCCAAGCTCCAGCGTGAGCGGGCCAAGAAGCAGCGTGCCGAGGAGAAGCGTGCCCGCAAGGAGGGCCGCCCCAGCCCTGCTGCCCAGAACACCTACACCCCTCCGCCCACCCGCACCCTCGGCGTTCCCGACGTCGAGGGCGACGGCCGCCCCCTGCACCCCAACGAGCTGCTCCGCCTGGTCGAGCAGCTCACCGCGGCCCACGACGCCGGCCTGATCGACGACGACGAGCTCGAGGACAAGCGGTCCAAGCTCATGGCTCGCATCTGAACCGGACCCCCGGCGCACGCGACCGTGCCGTAGATTCGGTCCCGTGACCCCCTACGAGGTGCTGGGTGTCGACCCCCAGGCATCTCTGGCCGACATCCGCGCTGCCTACCTCCGGCGCGCCCGGGAAGTGCACCCCGACGTCGTCGCCGACGCCGACGAGGCCACCCGAGCTGCGTCGGAGGAGCAGATGCGCCGGCTCAACGACGCCTGGGCGCAGCTGTCGTCGCCCGACGTCCGCTCCGCCGCGTCGGCGTCGTCGTTCACGGTGGGCGACGACGTGGTCGCCGACGAGCCCATCGACCTCGACGACGAGCCGCTCGGCGCGCCGCCGAGCGCCCTCGCCCGCAGCGTCATGGCCGCCGGGCCGCTGCTGCTCGTGCTGTCGGTCGTCACCATCGGCTTCGGGCTCCTCTTCCTCGCCGCGCCGCTGCTCGTCGCCGGGTTCATCGGTGGCGTCGTCGCGCTGGCCGCGTTCCTCATGGCCCCGCTGCTGACGATGAGCAGCGCCCGCCACAACCGTTAGGGTCGGCGTCTCACCGCGGAGGGAGCACGACATGGGCAAGGTCGGCGTGATCGCCAAGCTGACGACGGTCGAGGGCAAGCGCGACGAGGTCGTCGAGATCCTGGCGAGCCAGGGCGTGCCCCTGGCCGACGGCGAGCCGGGCACCGAGATCTACGCCGCCCACGTCGACACCGGCGACGACGTCACCATCTGGTACTACGAGCTCTACACCGATGACGCCGCCCTCGCCGCCCACGGCAAGAACCCCGGCATGAAGGACGTGGGTGCTGCGCTGGGCGGGCTGCTCGCCGGGCGTCCCGAGATCCACGTGCTCAGCCCGTTCGCCGCCAAGGGGATCGAGTTCTGAGCGCCGCGGCCGGCACCTACCTCGACCGGATCCTCGTCGCGCACCGCGACCGTGCGGCGGCCGACGATCGGTCGCTCGACCAGCTCGTCGAGGCGGCGCAGCGGGTCGAGCCGGCTCGCCCCTTCGCCGCGGCGCTCCGCACGCCCGAACACCTGACGGTCATCGCCGAGGTCAAGCGCCGCTCACCGTCCAAGGGCGATCTCTTCGCCGACCTCGACCCGGCCGAGGTCGCCGCCGGCTACGAGGCCGGCGGAGCCGCGGCGGTGTCGGTGCTCACCGACGGCCCCCACTTCGGCGGCAGCCCCGCCGACCTGGCCGCAGCGCGCGGCGCGGTCGGGCTGCCGGTGCTGCGCAAGGACTTCACCGTCGACCCCCGCGACGTCTGCGACGCCCGGCTGATGGGCGCCGACTGCGTGCTGCTCATCGCCGCCGCCCTCGACGACGCCGAGCTGCGCGACTTCCACCAGCTCGCCGACGCGGTCGGTCTCGACGCCCTGGTCGAGATCCACGACGAGGCCGAGCTCGAGCGGGCGCTGGCGGTCGACGCCCGGCTCGTCGGCGTGAACCAGCGCGACCTGGTCACCTTCGAGGTCGACCACGACCGGGCGCGCCGCGTCGGTGCGGCGATGCCAGCGACCGTCGTCCGGGTCGCCGAATCGGGCATCCGTGGTCCTGACGATGCCCGGTCGCTGGCCGAGGTCGGCTTCGATGCCGTGCTCGTCGGCGAGACGCTGGTGACGTCCGGCGATGTCGTGGCGGCGACGCGGTCGCTTCGCGTCCCCGGGCCCTGAGCGGATCATCCGGGAAGGCCGAGTCCCACAGGGGTACGGTGACCGCGATGTTCGTGAAGATCTGCGGGATCACCTCCGAGGAGGACGCGCTCTTCGCGACCGCCATGGGGGCCGACGCGGTCGGCTTCGTGATGGCGCCGTCCACCCGCCAGGTCTCGCCGCAGCAGGCCCGCGACATCGCCCGTCGCCTCCCGCCGGAGGTGCTCACGGTGGGCGTCTTCCGCAACGAGCTGCCGGCCCGCGTGATCGACATCGTGCACGCCTCCCGCCTGCGCGTCGCGCAGCTCCACGGCCAGGAGTCGCTGGAGCAGGTCAAGCAGGTCGCCCAGGCCGTTCCCGCCGTGATCAAGGCGTTCACGACGGGCACGCCGGCGCTCGACGCCTCCGATCAGTACCCGGTGGACGCGATCCTCGTCGACGGCGCGACCCCGGGTTCCGGTGAGATCTTCGACTGGCGGCTCCTCGACGGGGTCAGCCGCGGGCACCCGCTCCTGCTCGCCGGCGGCCTCACGCCCGACAACGTCGCCGAGGCCGTCCAGCAGGTCAGGCCGTGGGGTGTCGACGTGTCGACGGGTGTCGAGCGCCGCCCCGGCGTGAAGGACCCGCTGAAGGTGCGCGCCTTCATCCGGAACGCACGGGCCGCCGCTGGCCAGCACGAGATGCCCGAGCCGCTCGGCGACCGTCCCTTCGACTGGCTCCAGGAGACGTGAGGGCTGCGAGCGCCGGGACCGGACCCAACTGATTGGCTTCGCCGCCGGTCCGTGGTCACCATGGGCCCATGACGATGACGGAGCCGTCCGCAGACGGCCGATTCGGCGAGTTCGGGGGACGGTTCATCCCCGAGACGCTCGTCCCCGCCGTGCGCGAGCTCGAGGCCGCCTTCCGAGAGGCGTGGGCCGATCCCACCTTCATCGCCGAGTTCAACGAGATCCTGCGGTCCTACGGCGGCCGCCCGTCCCCGGTGACCGAGTGCCGCAACCTCTCGGCGCAGCTCGGATGTCGGGTCCTCCTCAAGCGGGAGGACCTCAACCACACCGGCTCGCACAAGATCAACAACGTGATCGGCCAGGCGCTGCTCACCAAGCGCATGGGCAAGGGCCGCATGATCGCCGAGACCGGCGCCGGCCAGCACGGGGTGGCCTCGGCCACCGCCGCCGCCCTGATGGGGTTGGAGTGCAAGGTGTACATGGGCGCGGTCGACGTCGAGCGCCAGGCGCTCAACGTGTTCCGCATGAAGCTGCTCGGCGCCGAGGTCGAGGCGGTCGAGTCGGGCTCCCGGACCCTCAAGGACGCGGTCAACGACGCCATGCGGGACTGGGTGGCCTCGGTGCGCTCGACGCACTACTGCATCGGCTCGGTCATGGGACCGCACCCCTACCCGTGGATGGTGCGCGAGTTCCAGCGCATCATCGGTGACGAGGCCCGCGAGCAGTGCCGCGAGCTCGACGCCGATCCGGACGTCGTCGTGGCGTGCGTCGGCGGCGGCTCCAACGCCGCCGGCATCTTCGCCGGCTTCGCGCACACCGACGCCGCGCTCGTGGGGGTGGAGCCGGCCGGGGGAGCGGCCATCGGCCACGGCGTGCCCGGCGTCGTGCACGGCATGCGCTCGTACCTCCTCCAGGACGAGTGGGGTCAGGTGCTCGAGGCCGAGTCGATCTCGGCCGGGCTCGACTATCCCGGGGTGGGCCCGGAGCACTCGCACCTGTCCGACCTGGGCCGGGCCGAGTACGTCTCCGCCACCGACGAGGAGGTCGTCGAGGCCTTCCAGCTGATGTCGCGCAGCGAGGGCATCATCCCGGCGCTCGAGACCGCCCACGCGATCGCCTACGTCGCCCGCGACGAGTCGCTGCGCGGCAAGACGGTGCTGATCAACTTCTCGGGCCGGGGCGACAAGGACGTCGGTCAGATGATGGACGTGCTCGGATGATCGGGCTCGAGGCCCACCTGCGTCAACGCCGCGACGCCGGCCGCAAGCTGCTCGTGCCCTACGTCACCGGCGGGCTGGGCGACGACTGGGGTGAGACCATCGAGGCGCTCGCCCACGCCGGCGCCGACGCCATCGAGGTCGGCGTGCCGTTCTCCGACCCGGTCATGGACGGGCCGGTGATCCAGGAGGCCTCGGCCAAGGCGCTCGCCGCCGGGACGAACCCCGACACGGTCTTCGACCGGGTCGCCGACCTCGATCTCGACGTCCCGCTGGTCACGATGCAGTACTACAACACGGTCTTCCGGGCCGGGCACGAGCGCTACGCCGCCCGGCTCGCGGGCGCCGGGATCTCCGGGGCGATCGTCCCCGACCTCCCGTTCCTCGAGTCCGGGCCGTGGCGCGACGCCGCGGCGTCCGCCGGGCTCGACGCGGTGCTGTTCGGCACGCCGCTCACCCACGACGACGAGCTGGCCGAGATCGTCGACGCGGCGCGCGGCTTCGTCTACGGCGTCGGTCTGCTCGGCGTCACCGGCGAGCGCGCCGCGCTGTCCGACACGGCGACCGAGGTCGCCGGTCGCCTCAAGGCGGTCACCGACCGGCCGGTCCTCATCGGCATCGGGGTCTCGACGCCCGAGCAGGCCGCCGAGGTGGCCGGAGTGGCCGACGGCGTCATCGTGGGCACCGCGGTGGTGCGCCGCATGCTCGAGGGCGAGGGGCCGGAGGGTGTCGCCGCCTTCGTGGCCGAGCTCCGCGCGGCCATCGACGAGGTCGCCCCCGCCGCCTGAGTCGATCAGGCGTCGCCGGCCGGGTTCGGCGACGGCCGCGTGGCGAGCGCGACGAGCATCGCCACCCCCGCCGCCATGGCGTCCTCGTCGAGCAGCATGCGATTCGAGTGGCAGGCCGGCGCCTGGGCAGGGTCCATGCCCGGAGGGCAGACGCCGAGGAAGGACATCGCGCCGGGCACCCGCTGGAGCACGTAGGAGAAGTCCTCGGCACCCATGACGGGTGACGGCAGCTCGACGCGGGCGCGGTCGCCGACGACCTCGCCGGCGAGGTCGAGCACGTGTCGCGCCGATGCGTGGTCGTTGACCGTCACCGGGTAGCCCTCGTCGATCGAGACCACGGCCTCGCACTCGTGGGCGGCGGCGATGTTGCGGGCCAGGCGCTCGACCGCCGACTGGGCGGACTCGCGCGAGCCCTCCGACACGGCCCGGATCGTGCCCTCGAGCACGGCCCGTTCGGCGATGACGTTGGACGTCGTGCCGGCCTCGATCCGGGCGACGGTCACCACCGTCGGGTCGAACACGTCCACCCGACGCGTGACGAAGCTCTGGATGGCGGTGACGATCTCACAGGCCACCGGGACCGGGTCGACGGCGTAGTGGGGCATCGAGGCGTGGCCGCCCTGGCCGACGACCTCGACGGTGAAGGTGTCGGCCGACGCCATCAGCGAGCCGCCCCGCGTGCCGATCCACCCGGCGGGCAGGTTGGGGGAGACGTGGAGCGCGTAGGCGTGGTCGACGCCGTCGACGACGCCCTCGTCGATCATGTGGACCGCGCCGCCGAAGCCCTCCTCGCCCGGCTGGAACATGAAGCGCACCCGGCCGGCGAGCTCGTCGCGTCGACCGGCGAGCACACGGGCCGCGCCGGCCAGCATGGCGGTGTGGGCGTCGTGGCCGCAGGCGTGCATGCGGTCGGGCAGGGTGCTGGCGAACTCGAGCCCGGTGTCCTCTGGCATCGGGAGCGCGTCCATGTCGCCGCGCAGGAGCACCGTCGGACCCGGCCGTCCACCGGTGAGATCGGCCACGATCGAGCTGGTCGAGAACCCGGTGCGCACGTCGAGGTCGAGGTCGGCGAGCTCGTCGAGCACGGCCGACTGGGTCAGCGGGAGGTGCAGGCCGAGCTCGGGATGACGGTGCAGCTGCCGTCGCAGGGCCACCACCCGCTCCTGGACGGTCCGTGCGTCGTCGATCACCGTGGCTGGCATCGGTTCCCCCGGTCGTGGTGGGGCTAGCTTCCCATCGATGTCGGAGACGTGCGAGCTGTGCGCGGCGGACCGCTGGACGCACTGGTACCACGAGGACGACATCTGCTGGGTGGCCGACTGCGAGGCCTGCGACACGCCGATGGTCGTCTGGGCCCGGCACGGCACCGAGCCGTCCGCGGCCGACGTCGAGCACATGCTCGCCCGGTTGGCCGAGGCCGCCGAGCACCGCTTCGGCGACACCGCCTGGCAGATCGACCGCGTGATGCGCCAGGTGCCGGGGCACTTCCACGCCCACGCCCGCGACGCCGGGTGGTGGCAGCGGCGGACGCTGGGCCAGGTGTCGCGCTACACCGGCGTCGGCGGTGAGCGCTCGATGCGCTGACCGGTCAGGCGGCGTCGGCCAG
>JBCBSZ010000111.1:0-16027 GCA_039818945.1 Actinomycetota bacterium | reverse complement strand
AGGAGCGCACCGAGCTGAACCCGTCGTCACGATGCAGCCCGGCCGCCTCGACCTCGGCGAGCAGCGTGGCGGCCTTCGCCGCCAACCGCCGCCGCTCGAGCTCGATCTCGTCGAGTCGATCAATGATCGAACACATGTTCGTAGTGTAACGACGGGCTGTGTCACTCCCCCGCCGGGGCGGCCTCCGGCAACGGTTCGGCGGCGCCGCCCTCGGTGCGCATCCACACGACCCGCTGGGGGAAGGGGATCTCGATCTCGGCCTCGTCGAAGGCGACCTTGAGGCGGCGGCGCAGCTCCCGCGACACCGCCCACTGCTCGCCCGGTTCGGTGCGGGCGACGAGGCGGATGACGATCGAGTTGGCCCCGAAGGCCTCGACGCCCCACAGCTCGGGCTCGCCGATGATCGTGGCGCTGTCGAGGTCGTCGCGCCACAGCTCGTCGGCGGTGGCCTTGATGATCTCGCCGGCACGATCCAGGTCGGTGTCGTAGGCGACCTCGATGTCCATGACCGCCCGCGACCACACGTGGCTCAGGTTGGCGACGCGGTGGATCTCGCCGTTCGGCACGTACCAGAGCGTGCCGTCGACCGACCGGAGCTTGGTGATGCGGAGCTGCACCTCCTCGATGACACCGGTCGCCTCACCCACGTCGACGACGTCACCGACGCCGTACTGGTCCTCGACGAGGATGAACAGCCCGGCGAGGAAGTCGCGCACGATCGTCTGCGCCCCGAAGCCGATGGCGATGCCGGCGATCCCGGCGCCGGCGATGAGCGGGGCGAGGTTGATCCCGAGCTCGCCGAGCGCAATGGCGCCCGCGAGCACGAAGATCACGATCGCCGACAACGACCGGAGGATCGTGCCGATGGTCTGGGCCCGCTGCTCCATCCGGGCGTCCGACGCCTGCTCGGCGCGCAGCACCTGCATCGCCCGCCGATGCACGGGCCGCTCGTCGGCCCGGTCGACGGCGGCCGCGGCCTCCGCGACGCGGCGGTGGCGCTCCTCGATCATCTCCTCGACGGTCCGGTCGATCAGCCGCCGCACGAGCCGGTGCAGCACCCACGCCCCGACGAGCACGACCAGCGCCACGACCGGGCCGCTGACCAGCCAGTCCGACCACCGTGCGAGCAGCTCGCTGTCGGTCTGGTCGAGCACCCACTCGCACACGGTGCCCGGGTCCTCCCCGCACGCCGACCGGAGGCGGCTCAGCTCCTCGGCGAGCTCGTCGATGGGCTGTGCGAGCGGCATGCCCCAACGGTAGGGAGCGGCGCCGCGGCGGTGAGGGACCCGCCCGAGTCGGCCTAGGGTCACGTGCGGAGAAGGGGGTCGAGATGGCGAGCTACGAGAAGGGTCGGGTCGATCTCGGCGGTGGGTGCCACGCCTGGCTCCAGCCCGACGGCGGCTGGGGCTGGTCGAACGCCGGCCTCGTGGTCGGCGACGGGGCGAGCCTGCTGGTCGACACGCTCTTCGACCTGAAGTTCACCCGCGAGATGCTCGACGGCTTCGGTGAGCTGACCGCGGCGGCGCCGATCGGCAGCCTCGTCAACACCCACGCCAACGGCGACCACTGCTACGGCAACGAGCTGGTCGACGCGCAGGAGATCATCGCCACCGAGGCGTGCGCGGAGGAGATGGCCAACGTGCCGCCCGAGCTGCTGGCCGGGATGATGGCGGCGGCCGCCGCCGGCCAGCTCGGCGAGATGGGCGACTACCTCAGCCGGATCTTCGGGCCCTTCGACTTCGAGGGCATCACGCTCACGCCACCCGACCGGACCTTCACCGGGCGGCTCCCGCTCGACGTCGCCGGCACGTCCGTCGAGCTGATCGAGGTCGGTCCGGCCCACACCGCGGGCGACCTGATCGCCAGCGTGCCTTCGGCCTCGACGGTGTTCACCGGCGACATCTGCTTCATCGAGGGCACGCCGCTGATGTGGGCCGGCCCGATGGCGAACTGGCTCGCCGCCTGCGACCTGATCACCGAGGAGCTGCAGCCGGAGATCGTCGTGCCCGGTCACGGCCCGGTCACCGACCTCGACGGGGTGCGGCGCATGCGCGAGTACCTCGCGTTCGTCGACGAGCAGGCCCGCTCCCGCCACGCCGCGGGCATGACGGCGGAGGAGGCAGCCGCCGACATCGCGCTCGGCGAGTTCGCCGGGTGGATCGACGCCGAGCGCATCGCCGTCAACGTCGACACCGTCTACCGCGAGCTCGATCCGGGGCCGCCCACCGACGTCGTCACCCTGTTCACGATGATGAGCAAGCTGGCGGTCTGATGGCCGGCTCCGATCCCGTCCGACTCGACGTCGAGGGGGCCGTCGCCACGATCACGCTCGACGCGCCCGAGCGGAAGAACTCGCTCGGCCCCGAGCTGGTCGACCGCCTCGCCACCCACCTCGAGACCGCCCACGCCGACGACGCCGTGCGGGTGATCGTGCTCACCAACACCGGCACGACCTTCTGCGCCGGCGCCGACCTCAAGGCGGCGGCTCCCGGCGCCCAGCAGGGGACGGGTGGCGGACGGACGTTCACCGACGTGTTCGAGCTGCTCCTCGACGGCCCGACGCCGGTCGTCGGACGCATCGCCGGTCACGCCACGGGCGGTGGGGTCGGGCTGGCCGCGGCCTGCGACCTGTCGGTCATGGACGCCGACTCGCTGCTGGGCTTCACCGAGGTCCGCATCGGGGTCGCCCCGGCGATCATCTCGGTCGTCTGCCTCCCCAAGCTCCGAGCCGCCGACGCGATGGAGCTGTTCCTGACCGGCGAGCGCATCTCGGCCACCCGCGCCGCGGAGGTCGGGCTCGTGAACCGTGCGGTGCCCGGCCACGAGCTCGACGCGGCGGTCGGCGACCTCGTCGGCAAGATCCTGCGCGGCGGCCCCAACGCCGTCGCCGCCTCCAAGCGCCTCGTGCGGCAGGTGCCGTCGATGCCCCGCGACGACGCCTTCGCCTGGACCGCCGAGCTGTCGGCATCACTGTTCCGCTCCGAGGAGGCGTCGGCGGGCATCGCCGCGTTCCGGGAGCGGACCGACGCCCCTTGGGTGCCGCCCGACCTCCCCTCGTAGAGTCGCCGCAGGGAGGGGACATGAGCGACACGATCGACTACGACCCGTTCGGACCCGAGACGATGGCCGATCCAGCGGCCGCCCACGCCGAGCTGCGGGCGCGCTGCCCCGTCCACCGCCACGACGGCGCCGGCCACCCGATGTACTCGGTGGCGCTGCGGGCCGACGTGCACGAGATCCTCACCCGGCCCGACCTGTGGTCGAACGAGCGGGGCCCCGGCGTCGGCTACGCCTCCGGCCGCATCGGCGACGTCCAGCACTTCGATCCGCCCGAGCACACCGCCCGCCGGACCTTCCTGCGCGACGCCTTCCTCCCCGGATCGGTCAACGCCATGGAGCCGCGCCTGCGCGAGCTCGCCACCGAGCTGCTCGACCAGCTGCCGTCCCATGGCAGCGCAGACCTGGTCGAGGCGTTCGCCCACCCGCTGCCGGTCCTCTCGTTCTGCGAGCTGATGGGCGTCCCGACCGAGGACAGCCCCCGATTCCGGGAGTGGTCCGACGCGCTGGTGCTGTCGATGGCGAGGCCCGAGCACGGTGTCGACGCCCGCCGGGCCTTCGACGCCTACCTGCACGCCGCCGTCGCCGAGCGCCGTGCCGACCCGGACGCCGCGCCCCAGGGCCTGCTGACCACCCTCTCGCTCCGACCCTTCCGCGGCGAGCCCATGCCCGTCGACGAGCTGGTCGTGATGGCCAGCCAGCTCCTCACGGCCGGGCACGAGACGACCACCTCGCTGGTCTCCAACCTCGTGTTCCGGCTGCTCGAGCGCCCGGAGCTGTGGGCGGCCGTCCGCGCCGACCGGGCGCTGGTCCCGGCCGCCGTCGAGGAGAGCCTGCGCTTCGACCCGCCGGTGCTGGGGTTGTGCCGGACCAACAACGACCCGGTGAACCTCGGCGACGAGGAGCTCGCCCCCGACACCAAGGTGATGGCCCTGTTCGCCTCGGCGAACCGCGACCCCGAGCTGTTCGAGGACCCCGACTCCTTCCGCCTCGACCGCGACCCGCTGGCGGCCCGCCGTCACTACGCGTTCGGCTGGGGCATCCACTTCTGCCTGGGCACCCACCTGGCCCGCCTCACGGGGCGGGTGGCGATCGGTGCCCTGCTCGACCGGTTCGACGTCCTGAACCTCGACGGCACGCCGACCCGCATCGCCTCGCCCTTCCTCTGGGGTCGGCGCACGCTGCCGGTCCGATGGTGACCGAGGCGACGGCGGCCGAGGACACGCGCTTCGACGGCTGGCGGGTGGTCGCCGGCCTCTTCGTCGTCCTGGCCACGACCTCGGGCCTCGGCTTCTACAACCTGGGCCTCTACCTCACGGCCCTCAAGGACGAGCACGGCTTCTCCGAAGGCCCGTTGAGCGGCGCCACGGCCGTCGTCTTCGCGCTGTCGGGCCTCGCCGGCATCCCGATCGGCAACTACATGCGCGACCACGACCCGCGCCGCCTCCTCTACCTCAGCTCGGTCACCGGCGCGCTCGCCCTGCTGCTCCTCGGCGCGGTCGACCGGATCTGGCAGGTCTACGGCGTGTACGCGCTGCTCGCCGTCGGCTTCGCCACCGGCGGACTGGTGCCGTGCTACTCGATCGTCACCCGCTGGTTCGAGCGCCGACGCGCGGTGGCCATGTCGATCACGTCCACCGGGCTGTCGGTCGGCGGCATCGTCTTCACGCCGCTGTTCGAGTGGGTCATCGACGAGCAGGGCCTGGGCGGGGCGGCGCCGTGGATGGCCGCCGCCTGGGCGGTGGGAGTGGCCCCGGTGGCCTGGCTGCTCGTGCGGTCCGACCCGGCCTCGGTCGGGCAGCACCCGGACGGCGAGCCGCCCGCTCCGCTGGCCGAGGGCGAGGTCGCGCCGTCGAACGGCTGGGCGTTCGAGGAGGCGGTCCACACCACGTTCTTCCGCGTCGTCGCCGTCGCCTACGTGCTCGTGCTCGGCTCGCAGGTCGGCGGCATCGTTCACATCTTCAACCTGGTCGACGGTCGCATCGACTCCTCCACCGCCGCCCGGGCCGTGTCCCTGGTCGCGATCGCGAGCATCGTCTCCCGCCTCGCCGGCGGCGTGATCGCGACGCGCGTGCCGCTGCAGTGGTTCACCGTCGTGTTCTGCTTCGTGCAGGCCACCGGGCTGCTGCTGCTCGGCCAGCTCGACGGCCGGACCGCGCTGCTCGCGTCGGCGGTGCTGTTCGGCGCGAGCGTGGGGAACCTGCTCATGCTCCAACCGCTCCTGCTCTCCAGCGCGTTCGGAGTGCGGGACTACCCCCGCATCTACGCGAGGGCCAACGCCATCACCGCGATCGGCCTGGTCGTCGGCCCCCTCGGCGTCGGCGTGCTCAAGGACGCGCTCGACGCCTACGACCTGCCGTTCACGCTCATCGCCGGCTGCGCCGCCACCGCAGGCGTGCTGCTGGCCGTCGCCGGACGCGAGCCGGAAGTCGGTGGCGCCGTCCCGACGAGCCCGGCAGCATCGGCGCCGTGACCAGCACACCAGCCAGCTCCGCCGTCACCGTCCGCCGCCTCCCCGACCGGAGCAGCTACGACGAGGAGCTGCGCGACGCCATCCTCGACGAGGGCCTCGTCGCCCACGTCGGCCTCGTCGACGACGAGGGCCGGCCGGTCGTGATCCCGATGGCCTACGCCCGTGACCACGACCACCTCCTGCTCCACGGGTCGCCGGCCAGCAGGCTGCTCCGGGGTGGCAAGACCGGCGTCGACCTCTGCGTCACGGTGACCCTGCTCGACGGGCTCGTCCTGGCCCGCTCGACCTTCCACCACTCGATGAACTACCGCTCGGTCGTGGTGCTCGGCACGGCGACGCCCGTCGAGGACCTCGACGATCGCCGGGCGGCGCTCGACCAGCTCACCGAGCACCTCGCCCCCGGCCAGCTCGAGGTGCTGCGCCCGAGCAGCGAGAAGGAGGTCCGGGGCACGCTCGTGCTCCGCCTGCCGACCGACGAGTTCTCGGTCAAGGCGCGCTCGGGCGGGCCGGTCGACGACGACGAGGATCTCGATCCGCAGGTCTGGGCGGGCGTGATCCCGCTCTCGCTGGCGCCGGGCGTGCCGGTGCCCGACGAGACCACCGCGGTGGAGCTGCCGCCCCACCTGCGCTGAGCCGGCTCGATCAGCCGACGACGGTGGCGCTGCCCGGGCGGGGCAGGGCGATCCACGTCCGACCCGGCGTGAGCACCATCGGGTCGCCGGAGTCCGACGTCAGCGTCGCCACGTCCTGCGGCGTCTCCCGCTCCCAGGTCCCCTGCTGCACGGTGCCCTGGGTGAAGACCCAGGCCGTCCCGGTGCCCGTGACCCGGGCCTCGGGCGAGCCCGGATCGGCGGAGCTGCGACCGTACTCGGTCTCGAGCACCACGACGTTGGCCGGGGCGACCTGGACGTCGTCGCCGTCGACGTGGGGCGTGCCGGACTGGTTCCGCAGCCACCCACCGGCGGCCTCGTCCCAGGTGTAGTCGACGCCGATGCCGCCGTAGGCGAGCTCGACGCCGGTGGCCGGCGTGGCCCACGACGGCGGGCCCTCGTCGGGCGCCAGGTAGTCGAAGAGCGCCGGCGGACGACCCGAGACGTCGGAGGCGTTCTCGTAGATGACCGTCGTGTTGGCGAAGAGGTTGTGGGGACCGAACCGGGGTGCGCCCTCTCGATAGAACGCGCCCGGGATCTGGTCGACGTTGGCGTTGACGAGGTCCTCGCTGCTGCGGACCGCGGACATCGTCCCGGCGTTGCCGCCGGAGTTGGCGAACAGCGGGTTGCCGAGGTTGGCCAGGATCACGACGTCCTGGGTCCGGGCCGAGCGGACCGGGCCGATCGGATCGGGCGTCTCGGTGTGGAAGACGGCGATCAGGCGCGTGATGTTGCCCTCGACGACCTCCTCCATCACGACGTCGGCCTGGTTGATGCCGACCTGGGGCCGTGCGTTCTGCGGGTGGTTGTCGATCTTGACGGCCAGCGCCGGGCGATCGAGACCGGCCTCGTCGGGCAGACCGGTGAGCGGAGCGACCGGGCCGAGCTCGGCCTGGGTCGTCGAGGTGCTCTCGGGCGTCTCGGTCGTCGTCGTCGAGTCGACCACCTCGGTGGTCTCGCTCGTCGAGGTCTCCGTGGCCTCGTCGGCGTCGCTGTCGCCACCACCGCAGGCGGCGACGAAGAGGGCGAGGGCGACCAGTGGGGCCACCCGGCGCGCGGAATTGGTCACGTAGTGCTCCTGTGAGAGGGTCGTCGGTTCGTGGGGATCGGGTCCGCCCGGCACCGAACCGACCGTGGGTCACGTGGACCGAGAGCACGCTACCGACTCGTCTCACCGCGAACACGTCATGGCGCGTTCACCGTGGTGGCGCCACTACGGTGCGAGCCGATGAGCGGCCGCGTGGTGACCGAGGTGTCCGACGGGATCGGGACGATCGTCCTCGACCACCGCGAGCGTCGCAACGCCCTGACCGTCGAGATGTGGGAGGCGCTGCCCGGCGCGGCGGCCGAGCTGGCCGGCGACGACGCGGTGCGGGTGGTCGTGGTCCGGGGCGCGGGCGAGGTCGCCTTCGCCTCGGGCGCCGACATCTCCGAGTTCGAGACCACCCGCTCCTCGGCCGAGCTCAACCACGGCTACGACCGCCTGGTCGGCACCGCCACCGGCTCGCTCAGCAGGATCCCGAAGCCGGTGGTCGCCGCCGTCCACGGGTTCTGCCTGGGCGGTGGTCTCGCGGTCGCCCTCGGCTGCGATCTGCGCATCGTGGCCGACGACGCCAGCTTCGCCATCCCGGCCGCCCGCCTCGGTGTCGGCTACAACGCCCCGGGCGTGCGCACCCTCCTGCAGCTCGTCGGCCCGTCGGCGACCAAGCGGCTCCTGTTCACCGCGGCGCGGATCCCGGCGGCGGAAGCGCTCCACATCGGGTTGGTCGACGAGGTGGTCCCGAAGGCATCGCTCGACGAGCACGTCGCCGCCCTCGCCGCCACGATGGCGGACAACGCGCCGCTGACCCAGCAGGCGGTGAAGGTGGCGGTGCGGGAGCTGCTGCGACCCGAGGCCGACCGCGACCAGGCCGCCATCGACGAGGCGATCACGGCCTGCTTCGACTCCGAGGACTTCGCCGAGGGCGTTCGGGCGTTCCTGGGCAAGCGCCGGCCCCGCTTCACCGGCCGCTAACGCCGCCGACGGCGACGGCGGAGCTCCTGCTCCTCGGCCAGGGCGGTCAGCTCGTCGTGGAGGCGCTGCCAGCTGGCGAAGCGCACCGCGCTGATCTCACCGGCCTCGACGGCGGCGCGAACGGCGCAGCCGGGCTCGCTGCGGTGCTCGCAGTCGGCGAAACGACACGACGCCGCCGCCTCGTCGATCTCCGGGAAGGCATCGCCCAGCGACGCCTCGTCCCACAGCTGCAGCTCGCGCATGCCCGGGGTGTCGAGCAGGACGCCACCACCGGGGATCGGGATCAGCTCGCGCCGGGTCGTCGTGTGGCGGCCCTTGCCGTCGGCTCGGATGTCGCCGGTGTCGAGCACGTCGTCGCCGACGAGGGCGTTGACCATCGTCGACTTCCCGACGCCCGACGATCCGAGGAGCGCGACCGTGGTGCCCACGGGGGCGAGGCGGGCGACGTCGTCGAGGCCCGCGCCGGTCAGGTTCGAGGTGAGCAGCACCTCGACGTCGCTCGCGACCCGGCGCACCGCGGCGAGCATCGGCTCGGGATCGTCGCAGCGATCGAGCTTGGTCAACACGATGACCGGCCGGGCCCTCGAGGCGCCGACGACCGCCAGGTAGCGCTCGAGCCGGCGCGGGTTCAGGTCGCGGTCGAGCGACGAGACGATGAGCACCACGTCGACGTTCGCCGCGACGACCTGCGGCTCCGCATCGAGCCCGGCCGCCCGTCGCACCACCGCGGTGCGCCGGGGCAACACGGCGTCGACCCGGACCCGACCCTCGTCGTCGAGCTCGCTGTGGAGGACCCAGTCGCCGACCGCCGGCAGGTCCCGGGCGTCGTCGGCCTCGTGGAGCAGCCGGCCCGAGACGGTGGCGAGCAGCTCGCCGTCGGCTCCCACGAGATCGAAGAAGCCGCGGTGCTCGCTCACCACCCGCCCGCAGCGAGCGCCACCGGAGAGCCCGGCCCAGTGATCGCTCCAGCCGTAGGCGACCCGCCGGTCGGTCACATCCGGACCAGCCCGTCGTCGGGGTCGTCGACCACCTCGGCGCAGGCCGGGCACCACCAGCGGTGCTCGAGCGCGGTGCCGCACGCGGCATGGACGATGCCGTCGCCGCCCGAGCCCCACGCCGACAGCTGCTGGGCGATCGGCACGAGGTCGGCGCCCCGGACGGTCAGCTCGTAGCTCTTGCGCAGCGGTCGGGTCTGGTACGGCGCCGAGGTGAGCACCCCGGCCCGCTCGAGCTCGTCGAGGCGCCGCGACAAGACGTTGGGGGCGAGGCCGGGGAGGGCCTGCTGCAGGTCGGAGAACCGCCGCGAGCCGTCGCTGATGGCCACCACGACGGGCAGCGACCACCGGTCGCCGAGCACGTCCGTGGCCGCGAGGAGGCCGTCGAGGCGGGGTTCGGTCACCCCCGCAGTCTGCCCGGTGGTGGGGATCCGGCCCAACTATTGTAACTTGCTACTCGCAAGTCACTACCCATCGGCAGCACGGGAGCCCTCCACATGCAGACCCAAGCCACCATCGCCCAGCTCGCCGACGACGTGGCCCCCGCCGTCGTCCGCATCGGCCGCGACCACCGCGGCTCGGGCGTCATCGCGGGCCAGGACACGATCGTCACCAACTCCCACCACCTCCGCGACCGCACCACGACCGTCTCGTTCGCCGACGGCACCACCGTCGATGCGACCGTCCGCGCCGCCGATGCCGACGGCGACCTCGTCGTGCTCGACGCACCGACCGGCGACCGGCCCGCCGTCACCTGGGGCGACGGCGGCGACCTCCCCCTCGGCCGCAAGCTCTACGCCGTCGGCACCGACCCCGGGGTCGGGCCCCGGGTCACCGTGGGCCGGATCTCCGCGCTCAACCGCGAGTTCCGCGGCCCCCGCGGCCGCCGGATCGACGGCGCCGTCGAGCACACCGCCCCGGTGCGCCGGGGCGGCTCCGGCGGACCGATCGTCGACGGCGACGGCGCCGTGATCGGCCTCTCGACCCACCGCGTCCGGGGCGGGCTCTACCTCGCCCGACCGGTCGACGAGCGCTTCCGTGAGCGGATCGCCAAGCTGACCGACGGCGCCGACGTCGAGCGCCCCCGCCTCGGCGTGGCCCTCGCCTCGCCCGCGGTGGCCCGCCGGCTCCGTCGCTCGGTGGGCCTGCCCGAGCGGGACGGCCTGCTCGTGCGCCAGGTGGAGGACGACTCCCCCGCGGCCGCGGCCGGGCTCGCCGAGGGCGACCTCATCGTCGGCGCCGGCGGCACCGACATCGTCGACGTCGACGGGCTCTTCACCGCGCTCGAGGACGCCGGCGACCAGGTGACCCTGGCCGTCGTCCGCGGCGCCGAGGAGCTGGAGCTCACCGTCGAGCTCGGCGGGTAGGCGGATAGCGTCGTCGGGGTGGGCGCGCTCGACCGGTTCCGGGAGGTGGTCGACCGCCTGCCCCTCGGCGAGGCCCCACCCCACCGCGACGGACTGCGCAGCCCCGACGGCGCGAAGGCCGACCTCGCCCGTGACGTCGAGGCCGGCGAGACCATCCGCTGGGCGGGCTGGATCTACGCCGCCCGTGGCGCCGGCCCGCACGACGGGCTCCACGAGTCCGCGGCGGTGGTCACCGACCGACGCGTGGTGTGGGTGCCGCTGCTCGAGGCCCTCCCGGTCGACCGAGAAGCGCTCGACGACGTCACCCGATTGATGGTCGACCGCAAGAGCAACCGGCTCCTCCTCGTGACCGACGAACACGACCTCGACTCACCCGGCATCGCGGTGCTCTTCCAGTACGAACGCGACCTCCACGACGCCATCCAGTCGGCCCGCGGCTTCCCCGTCCCCGACGCCTGAGCAGGGAACACCGACGCATCGCCGCCGGGTTGTCGACCTGTGACGTCGATCACCCCCGCACCGACCACGGCGGCGGAGGAGCGCGGGCGGCGTCGAGCACTCGTCGTGCTCGCCACGGCGATGGTGCTGGCGATGTCGACGTGGTTCAGCGCCGCCGCCGTCCTCCCGGCGCTCCGGGAGCGGTGGGAGCTGACCTCGGGCCAGTCGCCTTGGCTGACCATCGCCGTCCAGCTCGGCTTCGTCGGCGGCGCGGTGTTCCTGGCGCTGGCCAACCTCGTCGACCGGGTACCGCCCCGCCGGCTCGTCCTCGTCGGGGCGCTGGGCGCCGCCACCGCCAACCTCGGCCTGCTCGCGGTCGACTCCTTCGGCCCCGCCGTCGCCCTCCGCCTGCTCACGGGCGCCTTCCTCGCCGGCGTCTACGGCCCGGCGATCGCCGCCATCTCCACCTGGTACGTCCGGGGCCGCGGGACGGCGATCGGGATCATGGTCGGTGCGCTCACCCTCGGTTCCGCCCTTCCCCACCTCGTCAACGGCATCGGCGGCGCCGACCACCGGGTCGTGCTCGTCGCCACCTCCGTCCTCACCGCCCTCGGGGGGCTCCTCGCCGACCGGGGCACGACCGACGGGCCCCACACCGCCAAGCGGGCCCCGTTCGACCCCCGGGCCGTCGGCGCGCTCCTGCGCGATCAGCGCTACCGGCTGGCCGTCACCGGCTACCTCGGGCACATGTGGGAGCTCTACGCGATGTGGACCTGGTTCGCCGTCTTCATCGCCGAGGTCGTCGACGGCGCCCGGCTCGCCTCGCTCGTCACCTTCGTCGTCATCGGCGTCGGCGCCGTGGGCAGCTGGCACGCCGGCCGCCTGGGCGACGACCGCGGCCGGGTGCACGCGACCTCGGCGGCGATGATCGCGTCCGGGTCGGTCGCCGCGGTCATCGGGTTCACCGTCGGCGCGCCGCCGGTCGTCGTGGTCGGGCTCGGCGTGCTGTGGGGCTTCTGGGTGGTCGCCGACTCCGCGCAGTTCTCGACGATCTGCACCGAGATCGTCCCGGCCGAGCGGCTCGGCACCGCGGTCACCGTTCAGCTCGCCGCCGGCTTCGTGCTGAGCGTGACGACGATCTGGCTCGTCCCCGAGCTGCAGGAGTCGTTCGGGTGGGGGGTCGCCTTCCTGGCGCTCGCCCCGGGTCCGATCATCGGCACCTGGGCGATGCAGCGCCTCAACCGCGTGGCTCCAGCACCACTCTGATCGCACCCTCGTCGCGGTCGGCGGCCACCTCGAACGCCCGGGTCGCCTCGGACAGCGGGAACCGGTGCGTGATCAGCGTCGACGCCAGCTCCGGCAGCTCGCCGAGCACCCGAGCCGCCTCCTCGAACTCGCGCTCGCCGTCGTGGTGGCCGTAGTACACCGACGGCACCAGGTCGATCTCGCCGAGCTGGAGCGCGAAGCCCGGGAGCTCCACCGGCTCCCAGTAGCTGCCGCTGAACACGACCCGCCCGCCCGCGGCGGTGCGGGCGACGGCGTCCGCGAGCGCGGAGCCGCTGCCGGCCGCCTCGATGGCGAGGTCGTAGCGCCGCCCGGCATCGGTGCCGACGCCCAGACGCTCCGCCGCGGCGTACTGGAACGCATGCCGGGCGACGAGATCGACATCGGCCCCGGCCCGGCGGGCCATCGCCGCGGCGACGAGCCCGACCATCCCACCGCCGACCACGACGACCCGCATCCCGGGCTCGATGCCGCCCCGGTGGACGGCGTGGAGTCCGACGGCGATGGGCTCGGCGAGGCAGGCGTCGCCGAGCAGGAGGTCTGGCGGCAGCTCGACCAGGCACGACGGGTCGACCAGCACCGCCTCGGCCATGCCGCCATCGCGGTGGATGCCGTGCAGCGCCTGCGTGCCCGGCTCGCACAGCGCCGTGCGACCGGCCCGACACGGCCCGCAGGCGTGGCAGTGGACGAACGGCTCGACCGCCACCGGTCGGCCGTCGACGGTCCCGGCGAACTCGTGGCCGAGGGTCACCCGGGTGCCGAGCCCCATGATGTGGAAGTCGCTCCCGCAGATCCCGGCGCCGGCGATCTCGACCAGCGCCCCGTCACCCTCGGGATCGGGGACGTCGACCGCGGCGACCGCGCCGCCGGCGGCCCGGACGCCGATCACGAGTCCCTCGCCGGGCCGAGCACCCCGTCGGCCCGCAAGGCCGCGACCACCTCGTCGTCGTAGCCCAGCTCGTCGAGGATCTCGGCGGTGTGCTCGCCGTAGCGGGGTGGGACGCCGGAGGCGGACGGCGCCGCCTCCCCGAAGCGGGCGGCGGGGACGGGCTGGCGGACGCGGCCGATGGTCGGCCACTCCGTCTCGACCAGCGACCCGTTGTGCACGACCTGCTCGTCGAGGTGGACCTCGTCGAGCGTGCGCAGCGCACCGGCCGGGACGTCGTTGGCCCGCAGCCGCTTCATGGCCTCCTCGGTCGACATGCCGGCGAGCGCGGCGTCGAGCTCGGCGGCCAGCTCGTGCACGTTGCGCCCCCGGTCCTCGAACGTCGCGAACCGGGGATCGTCGAGCCAGGCCGGGTTGAGCGCAGCGCACAGCCGGGGCCAGGTCCGGTTGCCGTTCGCCATCAGCGCGAGGTGGCCGTCGGTCGTCGAGCGGACCTCGTAGGTGTCGGCGAGGTGGGCCGCCGTCTCGACACCGTCGTCGAGGAAGGTGTGGTTGACCATCCCGTCCGGCCAGAAGAACGCCAGCCCGACCTCGAGCATGTTCACCCGGACGTGGGCGCCACCCTCGCCGCGGGCTCGGGCGAGGAGCGCCGCCGTGACCGCCTGGGCCACCGTGTAGGCGGTCGCCTTGTCGATGGCGATGTTCTTGACCAGATCGGGGCGTCCCTCGCGGTCGGTCTGCAGGGTCGCCATGCCCGTGAGGGCCTGGATGACGAAGTCGTAGACCATCTGGTCGCTCGACGGCCCGTCGGGGCCGAAGCCGCTGATCGAGGTGTAGATCAGCTCGGGGTTGAGGCGGCGCAGCTCGGCCTCGCCCAGCCCGATGCGGTCGGCGGCGCCGGGCCGGAAGTTCTGCACGAACACGTCGGCCCGCTCGACGAGGCGGTGAGCGGCCTCCCTGCCCCGCTCGTCCTTGAGGTCGAGCACGAGCGAGCGCTTGCCCCGGTTGGCGCTGCCGAACGCGGCGCCCATGCCCTGGTGCCGGGTGCCGACGAAGCGGAACCGGTCGCCGACGCCGTCGGCGGTCTCGAGCTTGATCACCTCGGCGCCCTGGTCGGCGAGGACCATCGTGGCGAGCGGTCCGCTCACCATCTGGCAGGCCTCGACGACGCGGATCCCCTCCAACGGTCCCCTCATGGGGCGACATCGTCGCGCGTCGGCGTCCCGCGCCGCCTGCCTAGAGTGGGGCGATCGTGCTGCTCGCCGCCTCCGCCCCACCCCTCCTGGAGAACCTGGCGATCCTGGTCGTGGCCGGGTCGATCATCGCCTACGTGTCGCAGCGGATCGGGACGGTCCCGATCGTCGGCTTCCTCGTCGCCGGCGCGGCGATCGGTCCGAACGGCTTCGAGCTCGTCGAGGACATCGAGCTCGTCGAGCAGGCCGCCGACCTCGGCGTCATCCTGCTGCTGTTCACCATCGGCATCGAGTTCAGCCTCGACCGCCTCCGCCAGCTCGCGGCGCTGATCCTCGGGGGCGGCACGATCCAGGTCGCGCTCACCACGGCCATCGTCACCGGCCTGCTCCTGCTCGCCGACACCGACTGGCAGACGTCGGTCTACACCGGCTTCCTCGTGGCGTTGAGCTCGACGGCGATCGTGCTCAAGCTGCTCGCCGACCGCCGCACCACGACGACGCCGACGGGTCGCGTCGCGGTCTCGTTCCTCATCTTCCAGGATCTCGCCGTCGTGGCGATGGTGCTGCTGGTCCCGATGCTCGGCGGGGAGGGCGGCGGCGCCGGCGATCTCGCGTGGGCGTTGGGCAAGGCGGTGCTCATCGTCGTGGCGGTGATCGTGGCGGCCCGCACCGTGATGCCGTGGCTGCTCGAGACGGTGGCCCGCGCCTGCTCGTCGGAGATCTTCCTGCTGACGATCATCGCCGTCTGCTTCGGCACCGCCTACCTGACGAGCCTGCTCGACGTGTCGGTGTCGCTCGGCGCGTTCCTCGCCGGACTGATGGTCAGCGAGAGCCGGCTCTCCGAGCAGGCCCTCGGCGACATCCTCCCGCTGCAGATCCTGTTCTCGGCCACCTTCTTCGTGTCGGTCGGCATGCTGCTCGACCTCGACTACGTGCTCGACAACGTGCTCCTCGTCCTCGGTCTGGCCTCGGCCGTCGTCGTGATCAAGCTGTTCGGCACCGCGGTGGCGGCCGGTGCGCTCCGGCGGCCGAGATCGGTCTACCTGTCATCCGCCATCGTCCTGGCACAGGTGGGCGAGTTCTCGTTCGTGTTGGAACGGGCCGGCGCGGACGTGGGTCTCGTCCCCGCCGGCATCGACAACGGCTCCGACGCCTTCATCGCCGTCACGGTGTTCCTGATGATCCTCACGCCGTTCGGTGTCCGCCTGGCCGACGTCGTCGCCGAGCGGCTGCGGTCGAGCGACTCGCCGAGCGCCACGCTGCTCGACGTCGACACCCCGGTCCACGGCCAGGCCGACCTGCGCGACCACGTCGTCCTCGCCGGCTACGGCCCGCAGGCGCAGACCATCGCCCGGTCGCTCGACCTGGTCGAGATCCCGTACGTCATCGTCACCCTCGACCCCGACGCGGGCCGGGCCGCTGAGGAGGAGGGTCGTCGGGTCATCCAGGGCGACATCCTTCGCCGCTTCATCGGCGAGCAGGCCGGCGTCGCCGTGGCCCGGCTGGTGGTGATCGCCGACGACGACGCCGCCCGGGTCCATCAGGTGGCGGCGGTCTGCAAGGCCCTCGGTCAGCAGGTCCCCGTGCTGGCGCGCGTCGCCACCACCGACGAGGCCGCCGAGCTCCAGGCGTCCGGGTTCTGCGACCACGTCGTCGCCGACGCCTTCGCC
>JBCBSZ010000110.1:0-16131 GCA_039818945.1 Actinomycetota bacterium | reverse complement strand
CCGCGTTCCACGTCGACTACCTCGACGCCGACTTCCAGCAGATCACCTTCGGTCGCGAGGCGGCGATGCAGGAGCCGGTGGTCGGCGACGACGTCGGGGCCCGGGCGACCGTGCGCGCCACCGCGCCGCCCGACGCCGCCTACGCCATCCCGACCGTCTTCAAGGACGGCTCGCCCGGGTCGCTGCTCGTCGACGAGGCGGTGTTCGGCGACCTGACCGCGTGTCCCGACCTCACCCCGTGAGCTGCGAATGACGGTGCCGGCCCAGCTCCGACGGCTCACCGACGGCGCGCTCTTCGCCCTCGACGGCCAGGTGACCTCGATCGGGCGCGACGACGAGCAGGACGTGACCCTGCCGGTGTCGGCCATCTCGCGATCCCATGCCGCCGTCGAGCGGACCCCGCACGGCTACGTGCTGCGCGACCTGGGCAGTCGCAACGGCACCTTCGTCAACGGCGATCGCGTCGGTCGCGAGGGGCGTCCGTTGCGCGAGGACGACGAGATCGTGCTCGCCGGCGTCGAGACCCTTCGCTTCATCGATCCGATGGCCACGCCGCTGGGTCCCCGCATCGGCCGCCTGCGCGGGGTGTGGATCGATCCCGACACCGGCGCGGTGTGGGTCGACGCCCAGCCGGTCGAGCCGCCGCTGTCGGATCGCCAGCAGGCGCTGTTGGAGCTGCTCGACGCGCGCGTCGGTGCGATCGTGTCCCGCGAGGAGATCGTCACCTCGGTGTGGGCCGACGTCGCGGCCGAGGGCGTGAGCCCCGCCGCGGTCGATGCGCTCGTGAAGCGCCTGAAGGCGCGGCTCCGCCCCCTCCAGCTGGGCGACGACCTGATCGAGGTGCTGCGCGATCGAGGGATCCGGCTCCGCCGTGATTGAGCTCAGTCGAGCGCGAGCAAGGCGTCCGAGGTCGCGACGACCGTTCGTCCCGATGCGGTCACGGTGACCGCCGAACGGCACCCGCCCGGCGTGCCGGCCCGCTCGAACCCGTCGTCGCCGACCTCGTAGGCGCGCAGCTCCCCGTCGAGGAACCCGCAGACGGCGATCCGGCCGTCGTCGAGCACGGCGATCGCCGACGGCGCCCGCTCGGGAGCGGGGAGCTCGGTCGCGACGTCATCGTCGGCGATCGCGGCGAGGCGTTCGCGCCCACCGACCGACGTGTTGTCGGCGACGAGGATCGTGCCGTCGTCGGCGACGACGAACGCGAACGGGTTGTTCCAGCCGTCGCTGACGACGGCCGGGTCCTGCTCGGGCGGCCCGTCCGGGTCGAGCGTCACCAGCGCGCCGGAGCCGTGCTCCTGCGCCCAGCCGGTCAGCTCGCCGAGACCGAGGAGCAGGCGCCCGTCGAGCGAGCGCAGATGGCCGCCGACCGCACGGGTCTCGGTGGTGGTGCCGCTCCAGACGATCCGGGGGGCACCGGCGTCGAGCAGCTCACCCACGACGAGGCGGAGGTCGTCGGGTTCGGTCCAGGCGGCGAAGCGGCGCCCGTCGAGGACCGTCTGACCGAGCAGCCCGCGCTGCTCGCCCTCCGTGCCGACGTCGACCGAGGCGACGATGGTGGGCTCGGCTCCGGGTTCGAGGCGGAGGACCTGACCGGCCGTGCGGTCGAGCCACTCGATCGCCTCGCCATCGGCCCGGAGGGCGACGACCTCGCCCGGCGCCCGGTCGCCGAGGTCGAGCAGGACCTCCGGCTCGGTGTCGTCGGAGCAGCCGAGGAGCACGAGCGCGACGAGCGCCGCGGCGACACGCCTCACGCCGGGCGCGACGAGTCGAAGACGGCCGGCGGATCGAGCCGGGCGTGCAGCCACAACCGGTACCGGCTGATCAGCCCGTCGGTCAGCTCGAAGAAGCTGAAGACGTCGCCGTCGAAGCGCTCGCCGGTCGGCGTGCGCCCCAGCCACGGACCGCTGAGGGTGCCGGTGAAGGACCACCAGGCCATGACCTCGTCGTCCCCGGCGACGATCCGCCGGACGTCGACCTCGAGATCGGTGACGTTGCGACGGAAGCCGACGACGTGGGCGACGAGGCCGTCGCGCCCGGGTGGCCCGCCGAAGGCCTGGTTGGCCTCGTCGACCATGTCCGGCTGCGCCAGCTCGTCGATGAGGTCGACGCGACCCTTCCCGCCCACCTCGACGAGGTAGGTCCGCATGAGGTCGTCGGGTGTGCGGCTCATCGCTCCACGTGTAGTCGATGGCGTGGGCCCCCGCATCGCGCCGTCGGCGTGGGAGCATCACGGGCATGGAGGCGAACGTGGACGGGTCCCTCACTCCGGCGGGCGAGTTCGATCCACGGGCGACCGCCGACCGGCTCGCCGCCGAGTCGACGGCGTGGGACACGTCCGTGGTGGTCGAGGCCGAGCCGGGCGACATCCCGGTCGTCGACGTCGGGCCGTGGTTCGCGAGCGGGTCGCGCGACGACCTCGATTCGGCGGCAGACGTGCTGCGCGACGCCCTCGAGCGGGTCGGCTTCCACCAGCTCGTCGGGCACGGCGTCCCCACGGCGGTGACCGACGGGATCCTCGACGCCACCCGGCGCTTCCACGCGCTCCCCGAGGCCACGAAGCGCCGGATCCTCATCGATCAGCCCGACCACGCCGTCGGCGGCGTCGGGTACATGCCGGTCGGCACCCGGAAGCTCCCGACGCGCGAGCGGGGCAACCCCAACGAGGCCTTCCTCGTCAAGCGCGACCGACACCTCGGCTTCGACGACAACCGCTGGCTGCCCGAGGAGGACCTGCCGGGGTTCCGAGCGCTCGTCGAGTCCTACGCCATGACGATGGAGCGGCTCGCGCTCCGGCTCCTGCCGGTCTGGGCGCGGGCGCTCGAGCTCGACCCGGACTGGTTCGCACCTGCGTTCGAGCATCCGTTCTGGCGGCTCCGCATGACGCACTACCCGGGCGAGGGTCTCGGTGACGGCGACCTCGGTGAGCACGGGATCCCGCCCCACGTCGACACGACGTTCATGACCCTGCTGCTCGCCGGCGGGCCCGGGCTCACGATCTACAGCGAGTCGCGGCGGCGGTGGATCCTCGCACCGGTGGAGCGGGGGGCGTTCATCGTGAACTCCGGCGAACTGCTCCGCCAGTGGTCGAACGACCGAGTGCTCAGCACCCGCCACTTCGCCGACAACCCGACCGCGGCGAGCCGCTACGCGGTGCCGTTCTTCTTCAACGCGACCGCCGACCACCCGATGCACTGCCTGCCGAGCTGCCACGGACCGGGCAACCCGCCGAAGTACCCGCCGATCTCCTACCTGGAGAGCCAGGGCGTCGTGCAGGGGGAGTGAGCCGGAGACTCAGACCGAACCGTCGCCGGGTCGCTCGAGGAGGAGCAGCGCATCGTCGGCGAGGCCCTGGCCGGCCTCGGCGTAGAGGTTCCGGGCCACGTCGACGCCGGCCTCCTCCAGCTCTTCGGCCTCGTCGGGGAAGAGCGCCGCAGCGATGATGATCACCTCGGGCAGGTAGCTCCGGACCTGCTCGACCGCAGCGAGGTTGGCGTCGTGGTCGCTCATCGCGAGGACGACGATCTCGATCGCACCGCTGAGTTGGAGCCGGGCCCAGAACTCCGAGTCGAGCGCGTCGCCGCGGATGACGTCACGACCCGCGGCGAGGCACTCCTCGACCGTCGCGTCGCGGCGATCGACCCCCAGCGCGATGTGACCGCGGTGGTCGACCATCGCGTCGTAGGCGCCCGCGCCGACTCGTCCCATGCCGAAGACCAGCACCTTGGCGTGCGTGGGCTCGATGAGGGCGTCGTCGGGCTGGATGTCGTCGCGCTGCAGCGCCAGCAAGCGGTCGCTGAAGCGGCGGTAGAGCTGGAAGCGCAGCGCGTTGAGGGGGGAGGCGAGGGCGAACGACACCGATACGGCCACGGCGATCGCGGAGGTCCAGCGGGGGTCGATCAGGTCGCGGTCGACCCCGATGACGGCGACGATCAGCCCGAACTCGCTGAAGGTCGCCAGTGTCGACGACGTGTGCCAGGCCGTCCGGGCCCTGAACCGGAAGCGGCTGACCAGCCAGAGGAAGCCCACGGTCTTCAGCGGCAGGAGCACGACGACCAGCGCGGCGACCGCCAACGCCGGTCCGTCCGGCGCGCCGTCGAGGCCGATCGAGAGGAAGAAGCCGACGAGCAAGACGTCCTTGAGGTCGAGCAGCGCATCGGCGAGCTCGCTGGCGCGGGGATGGGTGGCGAGGCGGATGCCGACGATCAGCGCCCCGAGGTCGGGCTTGAGGCCGACCTGGTCGAACGCCTCGGCACCGACCGCGATGGCCAGCCCGAGGCCGAACAGCAGCTGCAGCTCGCCGTGGCCGCACCGATCGAGCAGCCAGCCGTAGATCGGGCTGGCGGCGGCGACGGCGATCACGACCGGGATCGCCCACACCGAGGGTGCCTCGTCGTTCGCCAGGGTCAGGAAGACCACCGCGTAGACGTCCTGCACCACGAGGATGCCGATGGCGATGCGCCCTTGGAGCGAGGTGGCCTCGTTGCGCTCGTCGAGGGCCTTGACGGCGAACACCGTGCTCGAGAACGAGAACGCGAAGCCGATCAGCGCGGCGTCAGCCGGGTCGAGGTCGGCGGCGAGGGGCATCCCGAACGAGCCGACGAGGAGCAGCACGAGGCCGATGACGGCCGTCGTCGCAGCCATGTGCAGGCTGGCGCCGGCCCAGACGACCGGTCGAGCGAGCGTCGAGAGCTTGAGCTTGAGCCCGATGCCGAAGAGCAGCAGCAGGACGCCGAGGTCGCTGATCTCCTCGATCGCCGTCGTGGTCTCGTAGTCCATGGCGTGGAGGACGAAGCCGGCGGCGAGGTAGCCGACCAGGGGAGGGAGGCCGATCCGCTGCGCGACGAAGCCGAGCGCGAACGCGGCGAGGAGGAAGGCAGGCTCCACCCGGGGATGGTATCCAGCCGGACCCGAGGTCGAGCGCCACCGGTCAGGCCGCCGGTGCCGATGCCGGCGAGGTGCTCAGCGCTCGGCGTCGAGGCGGACGAGGCCGTCGAGGATCAGGTCGAGCACGAGCTCGAAGCTGCTCTCGGTCTTGCCGGCGAGGTGCTCGTGCACGTGGGCGATCATGCGGGGGAAGGCCTCGGGTTCCAGCGTGGCGATGAAGTCGCGAGCGATGGTCTCCGCATCGTCGAGCGGTAGGGCGTCGGCCATGCCGATCTGCTGGATCGTGTAGCCGAGCACGTGGTTGGTGACGGCGTGGAAGCCGTGGTGGCCGAGGTCGGGCGAGAGGCCACTCTCGGCGAAGAGCCGCAGCAGGTCCTCCATCAGCTGCACCCGGTGCGAGCCGGGGAACTGCCGCTGCCACAGGTCGGCCGACCACGGGTGGCGGACGAGCACCTCGTGGAGCGAGACGGCCAGCGCCCGGACCGCCGCCAGCGGTGCGTCGTCGGGGTCGATGGGGTCGATCTCGCCCGCGACGTCGTCGACCATCAGCGCGAGCAGCTCGTCCTTGTTGGCGACGTGGTTGTACAGCGACATCGCTTCATAGCCCAGGTGCCGGGCCAGGTGGCGCATCGACAGCGCGCCCACGCCCTCGGCGTCGGCGATCTCGATCCCGCCCTGGACGACCCGGGCGCGATCGAGCGGCTCGCGTGCCATCGATCGTGTCCCGGCGCCGTCGGCGACCACCAGCTGCTCCTCGTCCCGTCGGAGACGTCCGTCGGAAACATCTTGACGAACGTACAGTGTACGTCTAGAACGTACACCGTACGCCGACGACGTACAGCGTACGTCCTTGCGACAGGAGCACCCAGATGTCCACCACCTCCACGCCCCAGTCCTCGACACCGGAGCAGGCCGTGACCCCCATGCCCCCGACGATGCGCGCCGCCGTGGCGCCGGGCTACGGGACGGCCGAGATCGTCTCGATCCAGGAGCTCGACACGCCCGTCCCCCGCGAGGGGCAGCTCCTGATCGAGGTCGCCGCCACCTCGCTCAACGCCCTCGACTGGCGGTTGATGACCGGGACGCCGTACTTCCTTCGGCTGATGATGGGGCTGCGCACGCCGAAGCGGACCATCCACGGCGCCGACGTCGTCGGCACGGTCGCCGCGGTCGGTGAGGGCGTGGAGCGCTTCGCCGTGGGCGATCGGGTCTTCGGCGAGTGCGCCGGCGGCGGTCTCGGTCAGTACCTGATCTGCACGGAAGCCTCCATCACCCACGCGCCGCCCGGCATCTCCGTCGAGGCGCTCGCCGCGACGCCGTGCGCCGGACTGACGGCGATCCAGGGACTGCGGACCCACGGCGACGTGCAGGTCGGTGATCACGTGCTGATCAACGGCGCGGCCGGTGGCGTCGGGACCTTCGCGGTGCAGATCGCCAAGGCGCTCGGCGCCGAGGTGACCGCCGTCTGCAGCACCCGCAACGTCGACATGGTGCGCTCCATCGGCGCCGACCACGTCGTCGACTATACGACGGACGACTTCGTGCCCGGCGGCCCCCGCTTCGACGTCATGCTCGACAACGTCGGCAACCGCTCCGGGCGGGAGGTCCTATCGGTGCTGCGGCCCGGGGCCCGCTACATCGCCGTGAGCGGACCGATGAAGAACCGGTGGCTCGGCCCGATCCCGCACATCGCCGGGCTCTGGGTGCGGTTCCTCCGGGCCGACCAGTCCCTGAAGCAGTTCACGGCGCAGCCCAACCCTCGGGACCTCGAGTCGCTGGCCGAGCTGCTGGTGTCCGGCGAGGTCGTGCCGGAGATCCAGCGGGTCGTCGGGCTCGACGGGGCGGCCGAGGGGCTGGCCGAGATCGGCAGCAGCCACGTGCGCTCGAAGATCGTGGTCGTGCCCCGCTGAGCGACGAGCCCGGGCCGGCAGGGCGCTCCGGTGGCAGGCTGTCGGTGACGGTCGGGTCGACCGAACGGGGGAGTCGTGAACGAGCAGGGATCACCGCCGATGGTGAACGAGCTCGTCAGCGGCGTCCCCGCCCCTCCGCTCCGCCACCTCATCGAGCGGTACACCGGCTACCGGACCGAGGGAGCCGAGCCCGGGGTCCACGCCGGACTGCCGTCGCGGTCGCTGACCTTCATCGTCGCGTTCCACGACCCCCTCGACGTCGAGATGGCCCAGGCGGGCGTCGCTGATCGCCGCGAGTACTGGGCGATGCTCGCCGGCCTCCACACCGCCCCGGCGCTGGTGCGTCACGGTGGCCGGCAGGTGGGGGTGCAGGTCGCGCTCCGCCCCCATGCCGCACCGAGCCTCTTCGGCGTGGCCGCGAGCGCGCTCGCCAACGGCGCCGTGCACCTCGAGGAGGTCGTTCCCCGGGTGGCGTCGGAGCTCGTCGACCGGCTCTCCTCCGCCACGTCGTGGAGCGCCCGGTGGGGTGTGCTCGACGACGTCCTCCTGGCGCTGCTCGACGATCGGTGCTCGATCGACCCCGGTGTCGACGCCGCCTGGTCGTTGCTGGTGCGAACCCAGGGGGCCATCGGCATCGAGGCGCTCTCCCGAGAGCTCGGCTGGAGCCGACGACACCTCACGAAGCGGTTCAGCAGCGCGTTCGGCCTCCCCCCGAAGGCCGTCGCCCGCGTCGTGCGCTTCGAGCGAGCGCAGCGACTGCTCCGTGACACCGCCAGGCCGTCGCTGGCCGCCGTGGCGCAGACGTGCGGCTACGCCGACCAGGCCCACATGACCCGGGAGTGGACCCGGCTGGCCGGCTCGCCTCCCACGGTGTGGCTCGCCCGGGAGTCGATTCCAATTCTTCAAGACGACCCGGACGGCGAGCCGTCAGTCTGAGCACATGACCGACCGCACCTCCATCTGGCCGACGCTCAACTACGAGGACGCCCCGGCGGCGATCGAGTTCCTCGAGCGGGCGTTCGGCTTCACCCCGACCCTCGTCGTCCCGGCCGAGGGTGACGACTCGGTCGTCGTCCACGCCCAGCTCACCTGGCCCGAGGGCGGGGGTGTCATGCTCGGTTCGGCCGGCCGGGAGGGCAACCCGTTCTCCCAGCGGCCGACCGGCGCCGGCTCGGTCTACGTCGTGACGGCGCAGCCCGACGCCGTGCACGATCGGGCGCTCGCCGAGGGTGCCGCGCTGCTGCAGGAGCTGCGCGACGAGGAGTACGGCAGCCGCGGGTTCTCCGTCACCGATCCGGAGGGCAACATCTGGAGCTTCGGCACCTACGCCGGCGAGTCGTGATCGGCGGGCCGGTCCGGCCGATCGCTTGACGCCCGCCTCCATAGCTGCATAACTATCTTGTTATGCGGCTGCAGGCGGATCGGACCCGGCTCGAGGTCGTGCTCAAGGCGTTGGCCAGCGAGCGACGGCTCCAGATCCTCGTGTGGCTCAAGGACCCGGCGGCCAACTTCCCGCCGCAGGAGCACGGCGACCCCGTCGAGCACGGGGCGTGCAACCTCTTCATCGTCGACAAGCTCGGCGTCAGCCAGCCCGCCGCCTCCCGGCACCTGAAGGTGCTGACCGAGGCCGGGCTGGTCATCCCGACACGTCGGAAGGGGTGGGTCTACTACCGCCGCGACGAGGCCGCGATCGCCGAGGTGGCTCGGCTCGTGGCCGGGATCTGACGAGAAGGGAGCACATCGTGCACGACTCGCTGAGGGACCGGGTGGTCCTCGTGACCGGAGCGGGCAAGGGCATCGGGCGCGCGCTCGCCGAGCGCTTCGCCGGCGCCGGCTCGGCGGTGGCGGTCAACGACGTCCGCGCCGACGGGGTCGACGAGACCGTGGCCGTCATCTCCGCCGCCGGCGGCCGCGCGATGGCCGCGGTGGGCGACGTCGCCGACAGCAGCTCGGTCGCCGCGATGGTCGACCGGGTCATGGCCGAGCACGGCCGCATCGACGTGCTGGTCAACAACGCCGGGCTGATCGAGCCGATGCTGCACTTCTTCGAGGCCGACGAGGCCTGGTGGCGCAGGATCATCGACGTCAACCTGACCGGCCACTTCCTGGTCTCCCACCCGGTGGCGCGGATCATGGCGAAGCAGGGTGGCGGCTCCATCATCAACATGAGCTCGGGGGGCGCCACCCGCGCTCACCGGGCCTTCACGGCCTACGACGCCACGAAGGGCGGCATCGAGGCCCTCACCCGGGCGATGGCCCTCGACCTCGGCCCCTACGACATCAGGGTGAACGCGCTCATGCCGGGCTCGATCGACACGACCGGCCTGCCCCTCGAGCAGCGTCGGTTGCGGGGCGAGAACGTGCCGCTCGGCCGCATCGGTGAGCCCTTCGACATGACCGGAGCCGCGCTGTTCCTCGCCTCCGACGACGCGAGCTACATCACCGGCGACGTGATCAAGGTCGATGGTGGGATGCTGGCCCAACAACGATCGGCGACGGTCGACATCAGGCCACCGTCGGAGTTCCCCTCGATCGAGGAGCTGTAGTCATGGCGCTGCGGATCGGAGCCGATGTCGGCGGCACCTTCACCGACGTGGTCGTCGAGCGCGACGGCGCGTACCTCTCGACGAAGGTGCTCACCACCCACGGCGGGCCGGAGGAGGGCATCCTCGCCGGGCTCGTCGCCCTGGCCGAGGAGCACGACGTCGACCTGCGCGAGGTCGAGCAGGTCATCCACGGCACGACCCTCGCGACCAACGCGCTCATCGAGCGGCGCGGCGCCCGCACCGCGCTGGTCACCACGGCCGGGTTCCGCGACGTGATCGAGACCCGGACCGAGGGGCGTTTCGAGCAGTACGACCTCGACATCGTCCTGCCGACCCCGTTGATCGAGCGCCGGGACCGCTTCGTCGTCCCCGAGCGGCTGAACGCTCGGGGCGAGGTGCTGGTGCCCTTCGACGAGGACGCCGCGTCGACCGTCGTCGCGGAGATCGTCGAGCGGGGCTACGAGTCGGTCGCCGTCGGCTTCCTGCACAGCTACCGCAACGGCGACCACGAGCGTCGCTTCCGGGACCTGCTCCTGGCGGCAGCGCCCGACCTGGCCGTCTCGATCAGCTGCGAGGTCTCGCCGCAGATGCGCGAGCTCGAGCGGTTCAACACCGTCAGCGCCAACGCCTACGTCCAGCCGCTGATGGCCACCTATCTGCGCCGGCTCGAACAGGGCCTCCACGACCTCGGCGCCGACTGCCCGCTCTACCTGATCCACTCCGGTGGCGGCCTGGTGAGCGTCGACACGGCGGCGGCGTTCCCGGTCCGCCTCGTCGAGTCGGGCCCGGCCGGTGGGGCGATCTTCGCTGCGCACCTCGCCGCCGCCCACGGCTGCGACCACCTCGTGTCGTTCGACATGGGCGGCACGACCGCCAAGATCGCGCTGATCGAGCACTCGGTCCCGCAGACCGCGAAGACCTTCGAGGTCGCCCGCACGACCCGGTTCAAGAAGGGCAGCGGCATGTCGATCTCGATCCCGGTGATCGAGATGATCGAGATCGGGGCGGGCGGTGGTTCCATCGCCGGCGTCGACGCGCTGGGCCAGATCCGCATCGGGCCCCGCAGCGCCGGGTCCGAGCCCGGCCCGGCCGCCTACGGCCTCGGCGGCGAGGAGCCGACGGTGACGGACGCCAACGTCGAGCTCGGGCGTCTCCATCCGGACACCTTCGGGGCGACCTCCATCGACCTGTCGCCGGCCGCGGCGACCGAGGCGATCGACCGGACCGTCGCGGGACCGCTCGACCTCGACACGGAGACCGCCGCGGTCGGCATCGCCGAGGTGGTCGACGAGAACATGACCAACGCCGCCCGCGTCCACGCCGTCGAGAACGGCAAGGACCTCGGCGGCGCGTCGATGATCGCCTTCGGCGGCGGCGCGCCGCTGCACGCCACCCGGCTCATCGACAAGCTGGGACTCGACGAGGTCTACGTGCCGGTCGGTGCCGGGGTCGGCTCGGCGATCGGCTTCCTGCTCGCACCCTTCTCGTACGAGGCGGTGCGCAGCTTCTACACGACCTCCGACGACTTCGACGTCGCCGGTGCTCAGGCGCTGATCGCCGAGCTGACCGCCGAGGCGGAGAGCTTCGTGCGGCGGGGCACCGACGCCGAGCTCACGGTCGAGCGGCAGGTCTTCATGCGCTACCGGGGTCAGGGCTGGGAGATCCCGGTGACGCTGCCCGGCGGCCGCTTCGACGTCGTCGCCGCGGACGCGCTCGAGACCGAGTTCACCAAGGCCTACGAGACGTTCTTCGGCCGGGCGATCGCCGACCTCACCATCGAGACCGTCAGCTGGTCGGTGCGGGTGTCGTCGGTGCAGGAGCAGCCGCCGCGGGTGCAGCCGGTCGCGCCCGGCGAACCGCTCGTCGTCGACCGGCGTCGGCCGATGTACGACCCGGCGACCGGCGCCGTGGTCGATGCCGCCGTCGTCGAGCGCGACCAACTCGGCGTGGGCGACACCGTCGCGGGGCCGGCGGTGATCGTCGAGGAGCAGACCACCACCGTGCTCGGCTCGCACCACGTCGCCGTGGTGCTGGGCGACCGGACACTGCACGTCACCAGGACGGAGGCCCGCCGATGAAGGCAGACGAGGTCCACTTCCAGATCATGTGGAACCGCCTGATCTCGGTGGTCGAGGAGCAGGCGCTGACCCTCGTGCGCACCGCGTTCTCGACGTCGGTCCGCGAGGCGGGCGACCTGTCCGCCGGGGTGTTCGATCCGCACGGCCGGTTGATCGCTCAGGCGGTCACCGGCACCCCGGGGCACGTCAACACGATGGCCGCGGCGGTCGGCCACTTCATCGACGACATCGGGCCCTCTCGGATCCACCCCGGCGACGCCTACATCACCAACGACCCGTGGAAGGGCACCGGCCACCTCCACGACATCACCGTGACCACACCCGTGTTCGTCGGTGACGAGCTCGTCGCCTTCTTCGCCTCCACCGCCCACGTCGTCGACGTCGGCGGGCGGGGCTACGGCCCCGATGCCTCCGAGGTCTACGAGGAGGGCATCCGGATCCCGATCATGAAGTGGGCCGAGCGGGGCGAGCTCAACGAGGACCTGGTCAACATCATCCGCACCAACGTGCGCGAGGCGGACCAGGTCGTCGGCGACATCCACGGCCTCGCCGCCTGCAACGAGACGGGACGCCGGCGGCTCCTCGCCATGCTCGACGAGTTCGACCTCACCGACCTCGAGGAGCTGGCCGAGTTCGTGTTCGATCGGACCCGGCGGGCGACCCTCGCCGCGCTCGAGACCGTGCCGAAGGGCACCTACCGGAACACGATGACCGTCGACGGCTACGGCGCCGACGACGTCACCCTGGCCGTCACGCTCACCGTCGGCGACGAGGGCATGCATGCCGACTTCACCGGCACCTCGGCCACCAGCGCCTTCGGCATCAACGTGCCGATCGTCTACGCCCAGGCGTACTTCACCTACGGGATGCTCGTCGCGCTCGCTCCCGAGCTGCCGAACAACTTCGCCTCGCTGGCGCCGTTCACGGTGAGCGCTCCACCCGGCGTCATCCTGAACGCCGTCGAGCCCGACCCGGTGTCGGTGCGGCACGTGATCGGCCACTTCGTCACCGATCTCTGTCTCGGCGCGATCGCCCAGGCCATCCCGGAGCGCATCCCGGCCGAGGGCGCCGGCGCGCTGTGGAACTTCCAGGCCAGCGCTCGCAGCGCCGACCCCGCCAACCGCCCGTTGCCGCCCGTCGAGCTGCTCATGTTCAACAGCGGCGGCAGCGGCGCCCGCCCGACGCTGGACGGGCTGACCGCGACGGCGTTCCCGTCCGGCGTGATGACGATGAGCACGGAGGCCACCGAGCAGGTCGGTCCGATCGTGATCTGGCGCAAGGAGATCCGCGAGGGGAGCGGCGGCGAGGGACGCCAGCGCGGCGGTCTCGGGCAGATCATCGAGATCGGTGCCATCGACGGCTACCAGCTCGAGTTCTCCGCGATGTTCGACCGCGTCGACAACCCGGCCCGCGGTCGCGCCGGTGGCGGTGACGGCGCCCCCGGGCGCGTGCTGCTCGACGACGGCACCCCGTTCCCGACGAAGGGCAAGAAGACCGTCCCCGCCGACCGGCACCTGATCATGGAGCTGCCCGGCGGCGGGGGCTTCGGCGACCCGTCCGAGCGCGACCCCGACGCCGCGGAGCACGATCGCCGCCAGGGCTACCTGGGATAGCCCCCGGCCGAGTGTGCGTCCGCCCTCGTCGGCCCTCCATCATGTCGGGCCGAGGAGGGAACTGATCCATGACGAACGATGACACCCGTTGGTTCGGCGACTCGGAGCTCGGCGAGCGCTTCCCGGCCTGGACCAGGGGCAACGCGGCCGACGTGTTCCCCGAGCCGTTCAGCCCGCTCGGCCAGTCGATGGTGCTGCGCAACGGCATGGCGCACGGCCTGCGCGACGCCTACATCTCCATCGGTGTCCTGGACTACGACGAGTTCGAGGAGCCCGAGGCGCCCGACCTCTTCAAGCTCTTCGGCGGGTACGTCTACAACCCGCTGTCGCTGACCCGCGTGCTCGGCGCCCGCATGCCGGGCGTCACGCCGGAGCTGATCGACCAGGCCTTCTTCGACGACCGCGACGACGTGCCGCCCTACGACCCCCAGTCCTGGCACGAGTCGGCGGTGCACGAGGCCCGCCTCGGCGAGTCGATGGGCTGGGCGATGTCGGCGGAGGAGCTGCCGGAGCTCGTCGCCGACCGCGAGCTGGCGCTCGAACAGCGGCGCACCCGACCCGACCTCGGCGAGCTCACCGACGGCGCGCTGATCGCCCGGGCCCGTTCGATGGTGCCGCTGCTGCAGCGCACCTTCGAGAACGCCATGCGCATCTCCTCGTTGGCCTCGCTCGGGCCGGGTGCCGTCGGCGCGGTCTGCGAGGCGGTCGGGAAGCCGGAGCTGGCCGTCGGCCTGCTCGCTGGCATCGAGGTCGACTCCGCGGCGCCGTCGCGCCGGATGTGGGAGCTCGGCCGTCAGGCCGCCGCGAGCGAGGCCGTCGCGGCCGCGTTCGACGCCGGGATCGAGGGCGTGCTGGACCGACTCGCCACCTCGGACGACCCGGCGGCCTCCGACTTCGTCGCCGCCTTCGAGCAGTTCCTCGTCGAGCACGGCGCCCGGGCTCAGAACGAGTACGACCTGATCGCGACGTCGTGGGAGGTACGGCCGCAGATCGCCCTGTCCGCCATCGACCTGATGCGCCGCTCCGACGACTCGCAGGCGCCGGCGACCCGGCACGCCGCCTCGGTCGCCGAGCGAGACCGCAGCGCGGCCGAGATCCGTGCGCTGATCGAGGGCGACGCGGAGTCGAGCGGGACCTTCGAGGCCGCGCTCCAGTCGTCGCGGGTCTTCCTCTCCGGTCGCGAGCGGGCCAAGACCAACGTGGTGATCATCATCAACGAGATGCGGGTCGCGCTGCGGGAGTACGGGCGTCGGTTGGTGGAGCGCGGCGTGCTCGATCAGGTCGAGCAGGTCTTCATGGCGACCGATCGCGAGCTCGATCGGCTCCGCTTCGAGGAGGCCTCGTTCTCGGAGGTGCTGTCCGAGCGGTGGGCTCAGTACCGGTCGCTGTTCGACCGGGAGCCGGTGTTCATCGTCAACGGCCGGGTGCCCGGCCTCGACGAGATGACGGTGCGGGGTGGGGATGGCGCCGAGCAGGTCACGTCGGGCGCCGTGCTGACCGGTGCGGCGGGCTCCGGCGGCTCGGCCACGGGCCGGGCCCGGGTGATCCTCGACGCCGCCGACCCGATGGCCCTCGAGCCGGGCGACGTGCTCGTCGCACCGCAGACCGATCCGTCGTGGGTGCCGCTGTTCGTGGCCGCGTCGGCGGTGGTCGTCGACGTCGGCGCGCTCGGCAGCCACGCCATGATCGTGTCCCGCGAGCTCGGCATCCCCTGCGTCGCCTCCGTCGAGGACGCGACCAAGCGCATCCCCGACGGGGCGATGATCACCGTCGACGGCAGCACCGGCACCGTCACGTTGCTGTAGGGGTTCGCTACTGCTCGGCGAGGTGGGTCACCAGCTTGTCGAGGGCCATGTTCCAGCCCATCGCGCCCGGCGAGTCGGCCGGGATGCCGGCGTGGGTCAACACCAGCCTGGTTCCCGTGTCCGACGCCGCGAGCTCGACGGTCACCTCGGTGAAGGTCGGGTGGCCATCGGGCATGCCCATCGACTCGGCCGTGCGCACCGTGCCGTCCGCCTCCGCCATCGCCTCGGAGTAGACGAGCCGCTCGTGCTCGACGATCTCGCGGTACTCGCCGGTGAACCACATCTCCATGGGTCCGTCCGGGGTCTGCATCGTCATACCGATGAGGCGGGACCCACCGACCTCCACGTCCATCCGGGAGACCGAGATGGTCGCGCCCGCCGGGCCGTACCAGGCGGCGAAGTGCTCGGGGTCGGTCCACATCTGCCAGACGAGCTCCACGGGCGCCTCGAGCTCTCGCTCGATGACGACGGCGTCACGGGTGTCCTCGGTCATCGGTTGTCCTCCTGGTCGGGTTCGGTCGGTGGGTCGGTGTCGCGCTGGATGCGGCGCAGGTGATCGTCGAGGCGGTCCAGTCGCTCCTCCCAGAGCGGCCGGTACTGCTCGGCCCAGGTCGCCACCTCGCGCAGCGGCGACGCGTCGAGCGCGCAGGGACGGAACTGGGCCCGTGCGCTCCGCACGACGAGGCCGGCGCGCTCGAGCACCTTGAGGTGCTTGGAGATGGCGGGCAGCGACATGGCGTGCGGCGCGGCCAGCTCGTTGACGCTCGCCTCGCCCCCCGCGAGCTGGGCGAGCAGCGCCCGGCGGGTCGGGTTGGCGAGCGCAGCGAACGTCTCGCTGAGCGGGTCCTCCCCCAACGCGATGGCCATGGCCGCTCCCCGGTCGATGTGCTGAACCACTCGGTTGTTTAACTGACTGGTAAAGTACGACCTGGCTGGCCCGAGGTCAAGGGCGGCTCCCACTAGGGTCTCTGCGGCTCATCGGCGAGCGGGATGGGTGTGGAGGTCTCGATGGTCAGTGGAGTAGGTGACGACACCGGGGTCGCGGAGGCGCTCGATCTGGCTCGGCGCTACCTCCGCGCCATCGGCAGCGCCGACGTCGAGGGGGCGCGTGCGTGCTTCCATCCGGAGGCGCAGATCTGGCACAACTTCGACGACGTGACCCAGACGGTCGAGGACAACCTCGCCCTCATGGCCTGGATGGCGGACCGCTTCCCCGAGCGGGACTACCGGGTGCACCGCCTCGAGCCCATCGCCGGCGGCTACCTCCAGCAGCACACGCTCGAGGTGCGCAC
>JBCBSZ010000109.1:0-16199 GCA_039818945.1 Actinomycetota bacterium | reverse complement strand
GCGAGGAACACGACACCGCACCCGATACTGCGCTACCTCGCCCGCGGCATCATCGTGTTCGCGAGGACGATACCGGATCTCGTCTTCGCCTTCATCTTCGTGCGGGTGTACACGATCGGCCCGCTGCCCGGCATCCTGGCGCTCGGGTTCCACGCCATCGGCATGATCGGGAAGCTGCTCGCCGACGCCATCGAGGAGACCGACCCCGGGGAGCGAGAGGCGGTCGCCGCCGCCGGGGGCGGTTGGTACCAGCAGATGTCGACGGGTGTCCTGCCCCAGGTCGTGCCCAGCTACCTGGCGACGGTGATGTTCCGGCTCGACATCAACTTCCGCTCGTCGACGGTGCTGGGCATCGTCGGCGCCGGTGGCATCGGTCAGCTCTTCAACCTGTACAAGGGCAACCTGCGCTGGGATCTGGCGATGGGCGTCGTCGTCGTGATCATGATCACGGTGCTGCTGGTCGAGGCCATGTCGACGAGCGTGCGCAAGGCGATCCTCGGCGCGGAGTCGGCCAACGAGCCGGGTCGGCTCGCCAAGTGGATCGAGGCGGTGACGGGTCGGTCGAAGGTCAGCAACGCCGATCTGGCTCCGGCGATCGGGACCGCCCCGTCGACCCGTGACGCCTCCACCACCACCGGCCGGGCCGTCACCTTCGACCACGAGCGCCTGGTGCCGCCCTTCGACGCCTATCGGCAGAAGATGGCGTTCTCTGCGCTCGTCGCAGCGGTGCTGATCTACGCGAGCTACCTCATCACCCAGATCAGCATCCGGGACTTCTTCACCGGGATCCGACCCCAGTTCGGCGACCCCGGTCCCGGGGAGCTGCCGACGGTCTGGAACATCGGTCAACGGCTGATCCCGACCAACTTCGACTGGTGGACCCCGCTGGTGAGATCGGCGATGTTCGACACGGTGGCGGTCGGCTTCGCCGCGGCGGCGATCGGCATCCCCATCGCGCTCGTGTTCGCGTACCTCGCTGCCCGCAACGTGGCACCGAACCGCTTCGTCTACGCAGGTTCCCGCCTGATGTTGGTCCTGATCCGTGCCCTCCCCGACCTGATCATCGTGATCATGCTGGTGGCGGCCCTGGGCCTGACGCTCATACCAGGAGTCATCGGGTTGATCCTCGGCGCCATCGGCTTCGGCGGCAAGCTCTTCGCGGAGGCGATCGAGGAGGTCAAGGACGGCCCGCGGGAGGGTGTGTTCGCCACCGGCGCCAGCCGCGTGCAGGAGGCCGCCACCGGCGTCACACCGCAGTTCATGCCGGCGTTGGTCGGCCAGGGCCTTTACATCGTCGACATCATGATCCGCAGCTCCACGATCCTCGGCATCGTCGGTGCCGGCGGCATCGGCGCTCTGATCTCCAACTTCATGCAGGCTGGGCGCTTCGAGGAGGTGGGCGGCATCCTGCTGTTCGTCTTCATCGTGGTGTTCACGATCGAGCGCATCTCGGACTGGCTGCGCAAACGCCTGATCTGAATCCGGACGGCACCGCGTATGGTCGACGCCGTGTCGGAGCAGGAGCTACCTCCCAGCACCCGACTCGCCCTGGTGCTGGGAGGTTCGCTCCCCGGCGAGCGCGTGCCCTCGGTGGACGAGCTCGCCGACGCCGTCCACCTGACGAGGGTCGAGGTGGTTCGGGCCCTCGAGGAGCTCGAGCGCCGGCGCGCCGTCGAGCGGGTGCCGGGGAGCGGGCGCCTCGTCTCGCGGCGGGTCCCGTACCGGGTCGGCCCGGAGATGCACGCCTCGATGACCGAGGGGGTCCGTCGGTCCGGGCGGCTCACGCCGGCGGTCGCGTTCCGCACGCTGATCCGCCGCATCGACCGGCGCCCCGCCCCCGAGGACGTCGCCGAGGTGCTCGGGCTCGACGAGGGCGACGAGGTCGTCCTCGTCGTGCGGGAGCGGATGCTCGGCGACGACTCCACGGTCGTGTGGGGACGCTCGTGGCTCCCCGGTGACGTCGTGCCCGACGTCGAGGTGGAGCTGTGGCGCCACGAGGGGCTCACGCCCCTCCTCGAGGGTCACCTCGGCGGATCGCTGCGCCGCATCTGGTACCACGTCGAGCTGGAGCTCCCCCCGCTCCACGTCTCGAAGCTCTTCGGGCACGAGGACCGCGAACTGTGCTGGTGGATCGAGTCGGCCAACGGCCTCGAGGCGGGCGGCCCGGTCGTCGAGCTGTCCCAGGGGTGGCTGCGGGCCGACGTCTTCCGCGTGCTGCTGCCCGAGGACCCCGTGGCGACCTGACGCCGGCGAGCGGTCGGGGCCGGCACAGTGTCGACCAGGATTTCACCTCGGGTTCGCCGAGCCGATGGATCCGTCGACGACGATGGGCCCATGAACGACCTGGTCTCCGCCGCCTACCCCGAGCACGCCGTCGACACGATCATCGGGCTCTTCGAGCGCTTGGGCCGCAACCGCTACGACGAGTCCGTCACCCAGGAGGAGCACGCGCTCCAGAGCGCCCAGCTGGCCGACGAGGCCGGCGCCTCGCCGTCGCTCGTCGCCGCTGCGCTGTTGCACGACGTCGGCCACCTGCTCGTGGCCCGCGACCGGGTGCCGACGACGGACCTGCGCCACGAGGCCGAGGGCGCCCGCTCGCTGGCCCGCTGGTTCGGCCCGGAGGTCACCCAACCGATCGCGCTGCACGTCGCGGCGAAGCGGTACCTGTGCGCCGTCGACCCGACCTACTTCGATGGGCTCTCCCCCGGGTCGGTGCGCAGCCTCGAGCTGCAGGGCGGACCGATGTCGGAGGCCGAGGTCGAGCGATTCGCCGCCATGCCCGGCGCCGAGGACGCGGTCGAACTGCGTCGGTGGGACGACCTGGCGAAGGTGGTCGGCCGACCGACCAAGGAGTTCGCGGACCACCGCGACCTCCTGCTGGAGCTCGCCCGGTCGTAGCCGCAGGCTCGGCGGCCGGTCGGCCGTCGACCGGTCAGATCGTGGACTTCAGCTGGGTGCTGATCCAGTCGTAGGTCGGGCGCAGGCCGTCGCGCAGCGAGATCTTCGGCTCCCAGCCGAGTTCGGCGAGGATCTTGGTGTTGTCGCTGTTGCGCCCCCGCACGCCCTGGGGCGCCGAGAGATCGTGGTTGCGCTGCAGCTCGATGCCGGCGATGTCGGAGACGATCTCGACCAGCCGGTTGATCGAGACGAGCTCGCTCGAACCCAGGTTGATCGGCTCGACGATGTCGCTGTCGGCGATCGCCTGGATGCCGTGCACGCAGTCGTCGATGTACATGAAGCTGCGGGTCTGCTCGCCGTCGCCCCAGATCTCGATGGTGTCGAGGTCGCCCTGCACCGCCTCCGCCACCTTGCGGCAGATCGCGGCGGGGGCCTTCTCGCGACCACCGGTCCACGTGCCGTGCGGGCCGTAGACGTTGTGGAAGCGGGCGATGCGGGTCTCGAGCCCGAAGTCCTCGCGGAAGTGGCGGCACATCCGTTCGCTGAAGAGCTTCTCCCAGCCGTAGCCGTCCTCGGGCATCGCCGGGTAGGCGTCGGCCTCGGCCAGCGCCGTGACCTCCGGGGAGACCTGCTTGTCGGCGGCGTACACGCACGCCGACGAGGCGAAGAAGAACCGACCGACGCCGGCGTCCTGGGACGCCTGCAGCAGGTGCGTGTTGATCAGCACCGACAACATGCAGAGCGCCTTGTTGTTCTCGATGAAGCCCATCCCGCCCATGTCGGCGGCGAGGTTGTAGACGCGATCGACGCCTTCGACCGCCGAACGGGCGTGCTCGAGGAGCTGGAGGTCCAGCACCTGGTTGTCGGCATCGGGATGCAGCTGGTACCAGCGGTCGGTCGGCTTGGCGTCGACGGAGCGCACCTCGTGGCCCTGCTCGAGCAGATCGAGCACGAGGTGCCCGCCGATGAAGCCGCCGCCGCCCGCGACGAGGATCCGTTCCGTCATGGTCTCGAGCCTCCCTGGCCCTCAGGCACCGGCGCGGGCGACCACGTCCTGGACCGTGCGGGCCAGGATGTCGACGTCCGTCCGGAAGCTGACTTCGTTCACGTACTCGACGTCGAGGTCGAGGTTCTCGCAGAGCAGCTCGCAACGCAGCGGCGAGATCTGCCATGGACCGGTGATGCCGGGCAGCACGTCGTGTCGGGGGTGGAACCGGAAGCCGTGGGCGTCGGCGACCTCCGACACCTCCGGCCGCGGACCGACGAGGCTCATCTCGCCCCGGAGCACGTTCACGAGCTGGGGCAGCTCGTCGATGCTCGACGCCCGGAGGAAGCGCCCGAAGCGGGTGTGGCGGGGGTCGTGTGCCGACTTGTGCGTCAACCGGCGGTCGACGAAGTCGATGGCGAGCACCCGCCGGCGACGGTCGTGGTGCATCGTCCGGAACTTCAGGATCGTGAAGTCCTCGCCGTGGCGACCGACCCGCGACTGGCGGAAGATCACGCCGCGACCCATGGTCAGGCGCACCCCGATGGCGACGAGCGCGAAGAGCGGTGCGAGCACGAGGAGGAGCGTGGCAGCCACCAGCCGGTCGAAGGCGGGCTTCGCCCAACGGGTGTACGCGCTCGCCGGTGCACCACGCGATCGGAGCGTCGTCGTCACCACTGCCACATCCACCCGCCCGTGCCTCCCGCTTTCGCAGCATGTGACCATGCACCCACGGACGGAGCAATCGAGAGGCCACCGCGAAGGGGGTTGAGCAGCTCACATCCCGTGCGAACGACCAGCTCAGCATGCATGCGGGACCACCCCCTTCGGCAGCTGTTCATCAAGAGTTCGACAGCATCTGCCCAGTGCAGGGAGCAGACGGCGGTCAGGTGGCGTAGAAGGCCCGCCACCGCTCGTCGAAGCGCTCGGGACCGAACCCCCGTACCCGCACCGTGGCGGCGCGACCCAGGCGCTCGAGCCGATCGGGATCGGCCAGACACCGAGCGAGGGCGGTCTGGATCGAGCCGGCGTCGTGTTCGACCTGCCACCCGGTCACACCGTCGTCGAGGATGTCGACGATGCCGTGGACCGGCGTGGCGACGAGGGGCAGGCCCGCCGCCGCCGCCTCGTAGGCGACGAGCGAGAAGGTCTCGTAGCGCGACGGGAGGGTGAACACGTCGGACGCCCACAGGTAGGGACGGACGTCGGACGCGGTCTCGACGTTGTGCAGCCGGTCGGCCAGGCCCAGTCGGCCCGCCTCCTCCCGGAAGGGCGCCATCGCCGAGTCGGAGCCCCCGACCACCAGCAGGTGCACGTCGCTGCAGTCGAGCGCAGCGACCGCCCGCAACAGCTCGCCGAGGCCCTTGCGCTCGTAGTGCCCCAGCGCGACGAACACGCACACGAACGCCGAGTCCGGAATGCCGAGCTCGGTGCGCGCCGACCGATCCGGCGGTTCGGTGGCGGCGAAGTCCTCGACCGGTACGAAGTTCGGGATGACGGTCGTCTTGTCGGCGAGGTCCGACCCCCACCGATCGCTCAGCTCGTCGGCCAGGCCCTGGGTCGGCACGACGATCCGCTCCGCCCGCCGGAACACGGTCGGCTCGAGGAGCGCCCGGAGCTGGTGATCCACCCACCGCACGACCTGGCGGACCGAGCGCACCGGCCCGATGCCGCCGCCGTCGAGGAACGCCCGATTGCAGAAGTGCACATAGGCGACGTCACCGACCAGCAGATCGACGTCGTGGAAGTGGATCACGTCGAAGCCGCGACCCCGCAGACGGCGCCACGTCACGGCCGCGAGCCCCACCACGTGGAAGACGAGGAAGTGGAGCAGCAGGGGGCGCACGGGTGCCGGCAGGCGCACGAACCGGATGCGCTCGGGATCGGGGTTGTCGAACGCCGCAGAGAACACGGTGACCTCGTGATCGGCGGCCAGGGCCGCCATGACGCGACGGTCCAACTTGCCGTGGGCGTTCGTGTCCTCCATGACGCCGTAGACGAAGGCGATGCGCATCGACCGGGACAGTAGAGGGCCCATCCGGGGCTCGATAGGGTCCCGGTCGCGCCGAAACAGGAGCTTCACAGTGCCCCATGCCACGCCCAGTGAGGCCCTCCGGCCGATGGATCTCCCCCCGCTCGAGGCGACGCCGCTCGTCAGCGTGCTGACCGCCTGCCACAACGGTGCCGACCACCTGCACCGGTCGCTCGGCAGCGTCGCCGCCCAGACCTACCCGTCGATCGAGCACGTGGTGATCGACGACGGCTCGAGCGACGGCACGGCGGCGGCGCTCCGAGCCGCGGAGGCAGACCATCGGCTCCTGCGGTGGCAGTCGATCCCGCACGGCGGGCAGACCTCGGCGATGAACGCGGCCGCCGCGATGGCTCGGGGCTCGGTCTGGCTCTTCCTCGACGCCGACGACGAGTACACGACCGACAAGGTCCAGCGCTGCGTCGAGGCGTTCCGCGAGCGGCCGCGGGCCGGCATCCTCACCCACCGCGCGGCAGAGGTGGACGCCGAGGGCGAGTGGCTCAGCGTGTTCCCGCCGTTCACCGACGTCGCCGACGGCTGGCTCGGTGAGCGGGCCCTCGAGGCGGGCGGCGAGATCGGCGGTCTCTCGGCGACCTCGGCCTTCGGTCTGCGCGCCGAGGTGGGGGCGGAGCTGTTCCCGCTGCCCCAGAACGGCTCGCTGGCCTACACCGACGTGACGCTCCACGCGCTGGCGCCACTGATCAGCGAGGTGGTCGGCATGGACGACGTGCTGACGCTGTACCAGTGGCACGGCGACAACTTCACGTTCGCGGAAGCGCTGTCCGTCGAGCGGATCGAGCAGCACCTCGAGGTCCACGCGAGCGCCGCCGCCCTCCAGCGGGAGTTCCTGGAGGAACGGAACCCGACGGCCGCCGAGCGCCTCCGCCCCTTCGATGAGAGTCGATGGGGTGCCGAGCAGCGCTACCTCCTCGCCCGCCTCCGCGGCGACGGCGATGCAGCACGGGCAGCGCACGAGGTGATGCGACGCTCGGGCAGCTTCGCCGACCAACCGGCGGTGAGACGGCTCGTGTGGCAACTGGCCCCGAAGCTCCCGGACCGGGTCTACCTCAAGCTGATGGAGGAGCTCATGACACCCGGCGGCCTCCGCCGGGTCGCCAACTCGGCTCGTCGGCTGTCGGGCGCCGTCAGCTCTCGACTCGGGCGTCGACCGGCTCGAGCACCGCGATGATCGTGTTGTCGACCAGCCGGCCGGGCAGCAGCCGCCGGGCTGACAGCAGCAACTTCGCGCCACGTCGATAGACCGGCGACGGGGAGTCGAGGTCGTAGTCGGCGACGAGCTCGACCTCCGTGATGCGCAGATCGACCCGTGACGCCAGCTCCTCGAGCGTCCTCGGGCAGAACCACATCGTGTGCTGGCGGTTCTGGCAGCTGTCCGGGTACTTCAGGAGCGCGTACGAGGCGTAGTGGGCGGAGAACGTCCACGGCGTCGACAGCACGATCCGCCCGCCGGGGGCGAGGTGCTCCCGCGCCCGGGCGAGGAAGCCCGCCGGGTTGCCGAGGTGCTCGATGAGCTCGCCGGCGACCACGGTGTCGAAGCGCCGAGGCAGCGAGAAGGTCTCGGCGCTGCCCTCGTGGAGTTGGTCGAAGCCGGCTGCGAGAAGGTCTCGGCGCTGCCCTCGTGGAGTTGGTCGAAGCCGGCTGCGGCGAGCTCGTCGAGACCGGGCTTGCTCAGATCGAGCCCGGACACGTCGTCGAAGCGCTCCCGCAGCCGTCCGTGCAACCAGTCCGGCGAGCCGATCTTGATCTCGTGGCCGAGGCATCCGACGTCGAGCACGGCCGGACCCCGGACGCGGCCGACGAGCTCATCGACTCGCATGTGACACGTCCTCGTCGAGGAAGGGCCGGTAGCCGCCTCCCGTTCCCTCGCGGCGCACGGCGCCGCGCACGATCCGCTTCCACTTGGAGACCTGGGTGCCGTAGGCGCCGATCACCCGCAGGCAGCGGGCACGTTCGGCGGGCGGGAGGTCGGCGCGGAGCACGGCACCGAGGTGGGCCCTCAGGAGCTGGAGGCGGGGCAGCGTGAAGGACGCCCGACCCAGCGGGTCGATCCAGGCCCGCTGCGCAGCGACCGTGTCGAGCGCACCCGACGCCCGCTCGTGGAGTCGACCCAGGAAGAGCGGCTCGTCGACCTCGACGAAGGCACCCTGGAGCGCCAGCTCGGCGACGAAGACCTTGTCGGCGCCGTAGTGCGGTCGTTGCAGGCCGGTCCGCTCCATCGCCGTCCGCCGGACGAGCCCGAAGACGTCCCAGTTGCCGTCGCCCACCGTCTCGAGCAGGACCGCCTGCAGGCGCCGGTGCGCGGCGGCGTCGCCCCGGGTGGGTGCCTCGGCCGACTCACCCCGCGCCGGGTCGGCGACGACGTAGCTCATGCCGGAACCGACCGCCGGACCGACCGTGAGCTCGACCTGCTCGGGGTCGACGAGCCCGATGCGCGACTGGCACCACACGGCGTCGGGCCGCTCGTCGAGCGCCGCGGCGCAGCGGGCGAGGTACTCGGGTTCGCAGACGTCGTCGTCGGAGGCCCACTTGAAGAGCTCGCCACGGGACCGCTCGTAGGCGATGTTGAAGTTGCGCGCCGCGCCGAGGTTCTGCGCCGAGCGCACCACCGTGATGCGATCGTCGTCTGCGGCGTGGTCGGCGATGATGTCGGGGGACTCGTCCGTCGAGGCGTTGTCGGCGATGATCAGCTCGAAGTCGCCGTACGTCTGGGCCCGCAGCGAGCGGATCGACGCATCGAGGAACCTCGCGCCGTTGTAGACCGGCAGGCCGATCGAGATTCGTGGCGACACCCGTTGCTCTCCCGCTTCGGCCGACCCGCTGTCGCACCGCGCCCGCACCCTAGTTGCGGTCTCGACGGCTCCGGACGAGACGCCCACCGTGAGTGGCAACCGATCGATCGCCGTGACGTGGCCGAGACGGCTCGCCGCCAGGTGAACCACTACGATCCGTGCAGGTGAGACGCCGATGAGTCGCCGACTGGTGTGGGGTGTCGGCGACTCGGTCGTGTCGTCGGTCGCCACCTTCATCGTCGGCGTCTACGCCACCCGCACGCTCACGCTCGAAGAGCTCGGCGCCTACGGCCTGTTCTTCGCGGGATCGATCGTGCTCGCCACCGGCTTCTCGGCCCAGCTCTTCTTCCTCCCCGCCGAGGTCGCGCTCGCCGAGCACACCCCGGACGAGCAGATCGCCACGCTCCCGAGGACCGCGCTGATGGGGCTGCCGATCGCGGCCGCCACCTCGGGTGTCGCCGGTCTCGCGTGCGCTGCGATCCTCGGCTTCGACGTCGACCCCATCCTCGCCTTCGGCGCCATCGCCACCGGCGCCGCCTGGCCCATCCAGGACCACCTGCGGCGACTGCTCCACCAGGTCGGCGCATCGGGCACGGCCAGTGCCATCTCGATCGTGCAACTGCTCATCGTCACCTCGGTCGTGCTCGAGGGCATCGCCTTCGATGCCTCGCCGGTCGTGGTGCCCTTCACGGCCCTGCTGACCGCCAACGTCGGATCGGCCATCTTCGGGCTCTGGCTCGCGCTGCAGGCTCGCCGCCGGGCCAGGGGCGAGCGGCCCCGGCTGCGATCGGTCGTCGCCGTCGGCAAGTGGCTCGTCGTCGCGGGGCAGGCCGAGCAGATCGGCGCGTTCGTCGCGCTGGCCTCGCTCAACTGGCTGGCCGGGCGCTCTGCGCTCGGCGAGTACGAGACCGCCCGGCTCCTCGCCCAACCGATGATCGTGCTGAGCTTCGGGCTCCAGAACTTCCTCCGCGGCCCGGCGATGGCAGCGGTCGCCGCCCGGGACCGCGAAGCCGGACGGCGCACCGCGAACGGCTACCTCTGGTTGTTGGGCGGGGCGGCGGTCGCGTACGCGCTCGTGGCCGGCATCGAGTGGCCCGGCAACCCCTTCGTCAGCTTCTTCCCGGCCGCGTACGGGCTCGACGGGATGGTGGCGCTGACGATCCTCGCTGCGGCCGTCATGCAGAGCAAGGGGATCTACGGGCTGCAGGCGCTCGCCGGCAAGCAGGAGCGCGAGCTGGCCCGCGTCACGTTGCCCAACGCGCCGGTGGCACCGGTCGTCGTCACCGCGCTGGCCGTCCCACTCGGGGCGTACGCGGTTCCGGTCGGCACCGTCGCCGACCGTGCGCTGTGGCAGCTGAGGTTCCGGCCGGTCTTCAACTCGCTCTTCGATCCCGACCCAGCCGACGACGCGGCGTCGCACGATCGGCCCGCATCACCCGACGGGCACGTCCCGTCGGCGATCGAGCCGTTGCCCGAGCTCGAGCAGCCGCCACCGCGCTCGGTCTCGAACGGCCTTGCGCACCCGGTTCACGGGGCCTCGGATGCGGCGTCGGGGCCCGGCGACGGCAGCGCTCCACATGTCGTCGGTGACGACGAGCCGTGACACCCGCAGGTCCGACCACTCCGTGCTCGGACCCCCGAACTGGAACAGCCCGAACGACGCCGACGTGATCCGCTCGAAGCGCTCGTCGAGGCCTGCGGTGTGCTCGACGCAGAGCCAGGTCGACGGCTCGGGCCGCCCCTCGCGCCAGATCCGGAACCGGGTCAGGTTCAGCTCGTCGCTCATCAGGCTCTGGTGGCGGACGCGGTAGTCGACGCCCGTGCGCAGTCGCATGCGCGACGGGTACCTGCTCCGCACCAGCCACGCCCACGGCACGTCGACGAGGCAGTCGCCCCGAGCGATCCACATCTGCGCCCACCCACCTGGCGCGATCGTGGCGAGCCCGGCCGTCGAGTAGCCGGGCTTGATCCCGAGATCCGGCTCCTGCTCGGAGTGCCCGACGAAGAAGTCCGACAGACCGAGGTAGGTCGCCGCCCGTCGCTCGGTCCCGAAGCGGACCCGGTAGGTGGCCTCCTGGCTGCCGTGGGGCGAGCCGAGCAGCAACAGCACGTCCGCGCCGATCGGTTCGACGGTGCGAATGCAGCCTCGCTCCGGGTCGAGCTCGAACAGACCGTTGACGGCCTGGCCGACGTCCTGGAGCGATCTGCCGCGCAGATCGGTGAGGTCGAGGGGGAGCGGCACCGGTGCGGGGTCCCACTCGAACGTCGTCGTCGCGGCCCCGGATCGCCCGTCGGCCGCGGTGATCTCGACCGCGACCTCGTTGTGTCCGACCCGCAGATCGGGTGCGGAGGCCGGGATCTCGACGTTGGCCCACCCCGTCTTGCCCTGGAGCCGGAAGACCGAGGCCGAGTTGGTGTTCCAGGCGTAGGGACCGACGGCGATGGGCACGGCGGGCTCGACGTAGAGCGGATGGGTCGGCCCGCCGTTGAGCGCCCAGGTCGCTCGCCGGACCGGGAGCGAACCGTCGAACACGACGAGCACGTTGACGTCGTCGTGGCGGCGCCGGAAGCGCTGCTGGTCGCCGTAGGGAAAGGTGATCATGTCGGGGACGCCGGGGGCGGGGAGGAGCGGATCGGTACGAGCACCGGCACCGGAGCGGACGGCGTCGGGCCGATCGTGGTGCACGGCGCGCTCGCCGCGCCAACGACGATCCCACGTTCCGTGTCCCTTGTCGGGTGCGGGCCCATCGGGGAGGATCGTGGCCTGTCCGACTCGGGAGTCGATCGTCGATGCCCTCCACCCCGTCGCTCAGCCGGGTCACGCACTCCGAGACCGCCCGCGGCGCGCTGCGCACCGCGCTGCGGCCGGTGCCGACGTCGGTGCTGCGCGACGCGTCGCACCGGGGCGGCACGCTCGGTGCGCTCGCCCGGCAGGGCCTGCGCCACCGACTCGTCGAGGTGGCCCACGGGCCGCTGGCGGGCATGCGCGTCGATGTGGGCGGCTCCAATCCGGCCTACGTCGTCGGCACCAACGAGCGGCCGGTCCAGGAGGCGCTCGAGCAGCTGCTCGAACCGGGATCGACCTGCTACGACGTCGGGGCGAACATCGGCTACTTCACGTTGCTCGCCTCGCGGCTCGTCGGCCCGGCGGGTCGGGTCGTGGCCTTCGAACCGGCGCCGGAGAACCTCGCCGTGCTGGCGGGCAACGTGGAACGCAACGGCGCCGACAACGTGCTGCTGTCGTCGAGGGCGGTCAGCCGCTCGACGGGAGCCGACCGCCTCCAACTGGCGAGCTTCTCGGGCGGGCACTCGCTCGTCGAGGCCGCCGGCGGCAACACGGGCGTCGCGCCGCTGGTCGAGACGGTCGCGCTCGACGACTTCGTCGACACCGCGGGCGTGCCTCGACCGGATCTCGTCAAGATCGACGTCGAGGGGGCCGAACTGCTCGTCCTCGAGGGGATGACGCGGTTGCTGGGCGAGGGCGGACCGATCGTGCTGGTCGAGGCCGACGGTGCCGACGAGGCCGAGCACGACCGCCGGCTCGCTCCGATCTCCGAGCTCTTGACGGACCGGGGCTACCGGCTCGAGCGGCTCGAGGACTCCTATCCCACGATCGAGTGGGTCGTCAGCCACTGGGTCGCTCGTCCACCATCCGGCGGCTGACCTCACCCCTGCCGGTGGGCGCTCCGACCCGGCGCGGTCACGGATCGAGTCGCCACACCGCGAGGGCGTTGAGCTTCGGGTTCTGGCTGACGCCGACGAGCTCCAGGTCGAGCTGGCCGTCGGTCACCGAGACCTGCCTCGAGATCGTGTAGGCGGCGTTGGCGCCGACCTCCGCGAAGACGTCGACGTCGTCGGCCCGGACCGCCCCCTCGAGCACGACATCGAACACGCGCACCCCGGGACTGAACGCTCCCGACCACACCTCGGCGAAGTGCAGGTCGACGCGGTACGTGCCGTTCGGTACGACCCTCGTCCAGTCGAGCGTTCCCGGGCTCCACCCCTCGGATCGGTAGAGCGGGTCCTCGTCGGTCCCGCTGATCGCGACCTGCTCCTCGAACGGGTAGCCGATCACGGCGGCGTCGTAGGTGACGCCGGCCGCTGTCGTGTGGTCACCGCCGCCGACGTTGAGCGCGACCACCAACTGCTCACCACCGGAGGGGATGGTCGTGGTGGTGGTGGTGGTCGTGGGCGTCGTGGTGGTGGTGGTCGTGGGTGTCGTGGTGGTGGTGGTGGTCGTTGGTGTCGTGGTGGTCGTGGTCGTGGTGGTGGTGGTGGGACCGCCCGAGCCACCGGTGCCGGCCAACCACCGGAACGACGCGCCGAGGAACGCCTCGGTGTCGGGCGCCAACAACCCGTGGGACCACTGACTCATCCCCCACAGCACCCGACGATCCTGCGCCACGGTCCCATTGGCCATCGCCGCACCGGACTCATAGCTCGCCGCCGCCACGAACGCGTTCGACTCCACGTAGGACGCGTCCGGGTAGAACAACAACACCAACTCCGCACCCGGACCCAACGCCGACCGCAGATACGAGAAGTGCCAGTTCGTCTGGGTCATCAACGTGCGCTCACCGCTCAGCGCATAGCCCACCGGATCCAACGTCGTGACCCACCCCAGATCATCGGTGATCGGGTGCCCCCCGCTGAGCGCATAGGTCATGTCATAGGGCGTGTACTCGTTGTACCAGTGCGTCGCGTAGTCCTCCTCGACCACCGCGCCACCGAACCCGTTGATCTGCTCGTGACTCCACAACGTCCCCACATCGAGTCCCACCCACCGATGCAGATCCGAGGTCCCGAACTGATCCGGCACCCACAACACATCGACACCCGACATGTCCGTCGAACCGGTGCTCCGATTCCGATGCTCGACCGTCCACGCCCCACCATCGATCGACGACACCACATCGATCAACGCCTGCGTCGACGGATACGGACTCCCCACCGCCCCACCATCGACCACCACCACGTGCCCACCGGTGACCGCGGCGTCGGCCTGCACGGGGGACCAGGCCAGGGCCGCAGCCACCATGGCGATCGCACCCACGCACGCGAGCAACCCTGTCCAGACCCGACTTCCGCCCATCCTCCGGACAGTACTGGCCAGGATTCGGCCGTCCGCCGAACGAGTCACACCTGGCGTCGAACAAACCACTCCTCGCAGGCGCACGTCGCTTTGACCCGCACGGGGAGCGTCGGCAGCGGTGCCGAACGTGGTGGGAGCGGTGGCGGGTGGCGGACCCACCGTGGGATCGTCGCCCCGTTGCCAGCCGGCGGCCTCTGGGAGGTGCGCGCCCGTGGAAGACCACCAGACGTCGTCGAGGCCCACTCGCGCCGTCTTCGCGGCCCAGCTCCCCCCACCGGTCCACGGCCAGGCGGTGGCGGACGCCATCCTCGCCGACGCCGGTGACGACACCCTCTCGTTGACGGTCGTGCCGCTCCGCTTCGCCCGTAACGTCGAGGACATCGGTCGTCTCCGACCGGGCAAGCTCGCCGCGGTCGTGGCCCTCATCGTCCGGTTGCTCGTCGCCCGGTTCCGTCACTCCGCCGACGTGTTGGTCTACTCGTTGGGGGCACGGAGCCGCCTCCCCGTCCTGCGCGACGGTCTGGTGCTGGCCGCGACCCGGCCCTTCTACCGACGGACCGTACTCCATGCCCACACCGGCGACTACGGCGAGCGGATCGCCGCCGAGCGGGGCCTCGTCGGCGCCGTGTTGCGACGGGCGTTCGGCGGCGCCGAGCTCATCCTGCTCGACCCTGCGCTCGACCGGCCCGAAGCGCGCACGCCGGCACCGGCTCGGGTCTCGTACCTGAACTACGGGGTCGTGGATCCGGCCGTGGGGTCGCGGTCCACCCCGACCGGCGAGCCGCTGATCCTGTTCCTCGGGAACCTGTACGAGACCAAGGGCACCCACGTGCTCCTCAGGGCGGCGGCGCTGCTGCGCGATCGCGGCCACGAGTTCCGTGTCGTCCTGGCCGGCGCGATCCCGGACGAGCAGACCGGCGAGGAGCTCCGGGAGCTGATCGCGTCGAAGGGACTCGACGATCGCGTCGAGCTGCCCGGGCCGGTCCACGGCGACGACAAGAATCGACGCCTCGCCGAGGCGACCGTGATGTGCTTCCCGACCCACTACGAGGCCGAGGGCCTGCCACTCGTCGTCCTCGAGGGGCTCGCCGCCGGCCTCCCCGTCGTGAGCACCGTCTGGCGAGCGATCCCGGCCGCGGTCGTGGATGGCGAGACCGGTGCGCTCGTCACCCCCGGCGACGTCGAGGCCCTCGCCGACCGACTCGGCGAGCTCCTCGACGACCCGACGCTCATCGAGCGGCTCGGCACCGCGGCGAGGAAGCGCTACGAGGAGCGCTTCTCGATCGAGCGGTTCCGCGCCAACTTCACCGCGATCGTCCGGGGCATCGACCGCACCCCGACCGACCCCGCCGCCGACCTCACGACGCCGACCCCAGCGAGGAGCTGAACCGTGCCCGATCTCGCCCGCCTGTACCGAGAGACGCTCGGCTCGTCGTACTACCGATCGCGACCGCTCGACGGCGCTCGCTACGTGGCGACCAAGGGACGGCTCGCCCGCCACCGGGCCTCCCCCGACGACATCATCGGCGGCCTGGGCTTCGACGTCCTCGCCGCCCGTGCCGGACTGGATCGCTGGTCGGCACCGCTCGGCAAGATGCTCGACGAGACCGCGCAGGTCGCCGAGGAGCAGCACGAGCAGGGGGCGATGGCGCTCGAGGGCGCCCTGCTGCTCTACGGGCTGGTGCGGTCGGTGCGACCGACGCTCATCATCGAGACCGGTGTTGCCTCGGGGGTGTCCACCTCGTTCATCGGCGCCGCGCTCCTCGAGAACGGGCACGGCGAGCTCGTCTCCATCGACCTCCCCCCGCACGCGAGCAAGATCGCCGACGGCGGGGAGTTCGACTGGATCAGCAAGCCGGTCGGCTGGGCGATCCCCGACGAGATCCGGACCGGTCTCGGCGATCGGCACGAGCTGATCCTCGAGGACGTGCGCACCGCCCTGCCGAGGGTGCTCTCCGAGCGGCGTGACCTCGACATGTTCGTCCACGACGACCTCCACACGCCCGACCACATGTACTGGGAGTTCGAGCTCGTCTGGCCGCACCTCCGACCCGGCGGCGTCGTGATGTCCGACGACATCAACCAGGGCTGGCTCGACTTCGCCGACGAGGTCGGCCTGGGCCACCAGGCGCTGCCCAACACCCAGCGCCTCGCAGCCATCCGGAAGCCGGTCTGAGCCCGATGCGCGGACGGTGGGCCCTCGGCGCCATCGCCCTCGTGGTCGTCGCAGCGAGCTGCGCGGTCGACGACCCGACGGAGTCGGCGGCGACCTCCACGGCGGTCACGGAGGCCTCGACGACCACGGCGGCGCCGGTCGAGCCGAGCGGGCCGACGGTCCGGATCGAACCCGGCGACGATGCCGCCCTCGTCGTGGCGAACGCCGAA
>JBCBSZ010000108.1:0-16340 GCA_039818945.1 Actinomycetota bacterium | reverse complement strand
TCGCTCGTGGCGACCACCGGCCAGTCCTTCTCCAACCTGCTCCCGGCGAACGCCATGATCGCCGCCCTCACCCTCGTCGACGTCGCCCGGTTCGCCGCCGACGTGCCCGGGGTCGGATGGGTCAACGGCCTCCTGGTCTTCGTGGCCGCCCAGCTCGCCGGGCACTGCTGGTCGGCCGGCCTCGTCGATCGGCGCCTCGCCGGCGGCTTCGTCGCGGCCGGCGTCGGCGTCCTCGGGACGCTGAGCACCTTCGGCCCCTACCCGCCCTCGCTCGTGGCGACCACCGGCCAGTCCTTCTCCAACCTGCTCCCGGCGAACGCCATGATCGCCGCCCTCACCCTCGTGCAGACCGGGCTCGCCGTGCTGGCAGCTCCCGCCCTCCGCCGCTGGGCCCGTGGCCGCCGGTGGGCGGCGGTGGCGACCATCAACCTGCTGGCCATGACCCTCTTCGCCTGGCACATGACCGCGCTGGTGGTCTTCCTCGGCGCCCTCCACGTGGTCGGCATCGAACCCGGCACCGAGGCCACCGGGACGTGGCTCCTCGCCCGCCCGATCTGGATCGTCGGACCGGGCCTCGTCCTGATCGCCCTGGTCGCCACCTTCGCCCGCTTCGAACGGCGCCCGCAGCCGCGCTGACGTCGCGCTGCCGCTGTGGTGGTCTGGAGGCGTGAGGACGTGGGCGGTCCTGGTGGGCGTGGTCGCCTTGGTGCTGGCGGCCTGTTCCGACGCCGAGACGACGACCGACGAGGTCGAGGCGGTCGCGTCGACGGCGGAGCCGACGACGTCGTCGACCGCAGCAGCACCGGCGTGGTCGGTCGAGCGGCTGCCCGGTGCGACCGGCAGCCCGGTCCTCGCCGCGGCCGACGACGGGACGGTGGTCCTGGCTGCCGGCTCCGAGCGCGGCCCGATCGAGGTGTGGGTCGACCGGGGCTCGGGCTTCGAGGTAGCCGACGGGCCCGACGGCTCGCTGTTCGGACCGACCGCCATCGCCGCCCTGCCGGACGGCTTCGTGCTCGCCGCGAGCACGGAGGACGGACGGGGCGAGCTGTGGCGCAGCGCTGACGGCTCCAGCTGGGAACCGGCTCCCGAGCTCCTCCCGGACGGTGAGGTCGACGTCTCGGACCTGGTGGTCGTGGACGACGCGCTGGTCGCGGTCGGGCTCCGCTCCACCTCCGATCCGGAGGCGCTGCCCTTCGACCCGGCGATGTGGTTCGGCGACGAGGACGGTCTGACCGACGCGACGCCCGCCTCGTCGATCGGCACGGTCGGGTACGGCTTCGTCGCCGACGTCGAGCCGGTCGGCGATCGGCTGCTCGCGGTCGGGGCGGATGCCGACCGGCCGGCCGCGTGGTGGTCGGACGATCGTGGACGCTCCTGGGTGCCCGGCGATCTCTCGAGCGCGTTCGTCGAGCAGTGGGCGTGGCCCACCGAGCTCGCCGTGCTGGGTGACCGCCTCGTGGTGTCGTCGACGATCGAGGATGACCTCGCCGTGCGATGGTCGGCGGATGACGGGGAGACCTGGACGGCCGCCGGCGATCTCGGCGGCGGTCTCAATGCCGCCTCCGTCGACGGCGCAGCTGGCGCGTTCTGGATCCTCGGGAGCCGCTACCACGGGTTCTTCGGTGACCTGGAGCGGTGCTACGTCGACCTCACCGGCTGCGACGAGCCCGAGCCGGTCGTGCTGCGCAAGCGACGACGGGGCGACCTGGGCCGAGCTCGATCTGCCCGCCGACCTGCTGAGCGAGCTCTGGCCGCAGCTCGTCGTCGAGCGCGGCGGCGAGCTGACGATCATCGGTCGGAGCCGGTCGAGCGAGGCGCTCCTCGTCGTCACCTGGGAGGGCGACGAGGCCCCACCGACCCGGCCTGTGGCCCCGACCCCGACCGACGACCGACCGCGATTCGTCCGATGGGACGCCGAGCTGGCCGTCGGCGAGACCGTCCGGTTCCCGCTCTACACCCACTGCGGCATCAGCTACCTGGCCAACTTCAACGAGCGGCACTGGTACCTCGAGGGCAGTCCCGGCGGCCTGCCGTCGCCGAGCCCGGACGACAGCTGGCCGATGGTCGGCGAGTCGGTGCTCGGCCTCGCCACCCTCCTCGACGAGGAGACGATCGAGTACTCGCTCCCGTCGGGCGAGGTCGTCGGCACCTACGTCGCGTCGGACCAGGAGCCGTTCATCTGCGATTGAGCGCGGTACCGTCGCCGCCGTGCGCAGGTCCGTCCGCCCGCTTGTCGCCGCCCTGCTCACGGCCATCCTGCTCGTCGCCCCTGCGGCACCGACCCCGGCCCAGGACCGGGAAGACCGGGCACCGACCGTCACGGCGCTCGGCGCCGCTCCGGCGCTCGGCGCTCCCGACGCCGCCGAGCTCGACGCACCGATCGTGGCCATGGCGGCGAACCCGGTCGGCGCCGGCTACTGGCTCGCCACGCGGTCCGGCGCCGTCCACGCCTTCGGCGACACCGGACTCGGCTCGACCGACGGCGGGTACGCCGCCGAGCCGATCGTCGGGATCGCTCCGACGTCGACCGGCGCGGGCTACTGGCTCGTAGCGATCGACGGTGGCGTGTTCGCTTTCGGCGACGCCGAGTTCCACGGGTCGATGGGCGGCCTCCCGCTGAACGGGCCGATCGTCGGGATGGCCGCCACGGCCACCGGCGACGGGTACTGGCTGGTCGCGGCCGACGGCGGCATCTTCTCGTTCGGCGACGCCGCCTTCGCCGGATCGACGGGCTCGCTCACCCTCAACGCCCCGATCGTCGGCATGGCGGCCGACCCCGACGGCGAGGGGTACTGGTTGGTCGCAGCCGACGGCGGCATCTTCGCCTTCGAGGCGACGTTCTCGGGCTCGACCGGCTCGCTCGCGCTCGTCGCGCCGGTGACCGGCATGGCGGCCGACCCCGACGGCGAGGGCTACCTGCTCGTCGCCGCCGACGGTGGCGTGTTCGCGTTCGACGCCACCTTCGACGCCTCGGCGGTGACCGACCTCCCCGCGGAGCCGGCGGTCGGGATCGTGACCGCGACCGGCGGCGGGGCCTGGGTGGTCCGGGCGACCGCTCCGCCCCGTCCATCGTCGGCGACCTTGTCGATGCGCCGCACCGCGACCATCGGCGGGGCGATCTCGCCGAAGTCGATCGTCCACAACGGCGACGGCCTCTTCATCGCGCAGAACATGATGTACCGCCACACGATGACCGTGTACGACCGGTCGGCCCGGCTCGTGGCGACGATCCCCGACTCGGTCGTCCTCGCCGACTTCGGCATCGCCGGCGCCCGGCCCGGCGTCGTCTACCAGGGCGCACCGGTCGAAGCGGCCTTCGAGTCGACCGGTCGATACGCCTACGTCTCGAACTACCGGATGTACGGACCGGGCTACACCCGACCGGGCAGCGACGGCTGCTCGCCGGGCGGCTGGGACGAGAGCTTCGTGTACCGCGTCAACACGCGCACGATGGCGATCGACCAGGTGATCCCGGTCGGCTCGGTCCCGAAGTTCGTCGCCGTCACGCCCGACGACCGCTACGTGCTGGTGAGCAACTGGTGCAGCTACGACCTCTCGGTGATCGACGTGGCCTCGGCGACCGAGATCGCCAGGGTCCCGATCGGTCGCTTCCCCCGCGGCATCGCCGTCACCGCCGACTCGCGCACCGCCTACGTGGCCGCGATGGGCACGACCGACATCGCCGTCGTCGACCTGACCGACCTCGCCGCCACCCCGCAGCGCCTGCGGGGGGTCGGCCGGTCGCCACGGCACCTGATCCTGCACCCCGAGGGGCACACCCTGTACGCCACGCTCAACGGCGAGGGAACGATCGCCCGGATCGACACCGCCACCGGTGCGGTCACCGGTCGGGTGCGGACCGGCGACGCGACCCGCTCGATGACCATCGCCGACGACGGGGACACGCTGTACGTCGTCAACTACCGCTCGAACTCGGTCTCGGCGGTGCGGACCGCCGACATGCTGGAGCTCCAGGAGCTGCCCACCGGCGTCCACCCGATCGGCATCACCTACGACGCCGAGACCCGGCAGGTCTGGGTGTCGGTGTACCGGGGGGCGATCGAGGTCTTCCAGACCGGCTGATCAGCCCGTCGGCCGGGGTGTCAACAGGGGTGCGGCCCAGTCGTCGAGCTCGCGCCGGTCGGCCTCGTCCGCGGCGAAGGCGTCGACGAGCCCGTTGACGTCGCGGACCAGCATCCCCGACAGCACGATCTGCCCGCCCGGGGCGCAGCGCAGCACGAGCTCGTCGGCCATCGAGCGCAGCGCTCCGGGGAGGATGTTGGCGACGACGAGATCGAAGTCCATGGGCAGCTCGCTCACCGGCGCGTCGGTGACGACGAAGCGGTCGGCGACGTCGTTGCGTCGGGCGTTGCCCCGCGCCACCTCGACCGCCGCCGGATCGATGTCGGTGCCGATCACGTGCGAGGCGCCGTTGAGCGCGGCGAGCACGCCGAGCACGCCGGTGCCGGTGCCGACGTCGAGCACCCGCATCCCGGGCTGGACGAGGTCGCGCACCCAGCTCGCCGCCAGGCGGGTGGACGGGTGGTTGCCGGCGCCGAAGGCCCGACCGGGTTCGATCATCACGGCGATCGCGACGTCGTCGGGCACCCCGCACCACGTCGGGACCAGCCCGACGTCGCCGACGACGACCGCTTCGGCGTGGGGCCGCCACGCGTCGGCCCAGGAGTCGTCGGCCACCCGGGTGAGCCGGGCACTGGAACCGAACCAGGCGGCGGCCTCGCGGGCCGCCTGCTGGTCGGCGTAGCCGGCGACGAGCAGCCGGTCGCGCTCCTCGACCGCCGTCGGCCGCGTCTCCCAGATCGCGGCGACGAAGGGGTCCTCGCCGCCCTCGAGCTCGATCTCGACGACCCAGTCGTCAGCCATCGGCGGGCGACCTCAGAGCTTCGAGCGGAGCAGCTCGCGGGTCCGCTCGGCCTCCGCGCCGACGCCGAACTCGCTGGCGGTGAACTCGTCGACCCCGATCTCGGCCAGCTGGTCGAGCCGCTCGGACACGGCGGCCTCGTCGCCGATGATCGCCAGGTCCTCCGGGCCGGCGAGGCCCTCGCGATCGAGCATGGCCCGGTAGGAGGGGAGCTGGCCGTAGATCTCGAAGAGCTTCGACGCACGCTCCCTGGCCCGGTCGACGTCGTCGGTCACGCACACGGGGAAGCCGGCGAGGACCTCCGGCTGGGGTCGCCCGGCCTCGGCCGCTGCGGCCCGCAACACGGGGATCGTGTGGTCGGCGAGGGTGCCGGGGCCGACCATCCAGGTGATCGTGCCGTCGCAGCGCCGACCGACGGTCTTCAGCGTCTGCTCGCCGAGCGCCGCCACGTAGACCGGGCAGGCCGGGGCGTCGCCGAGGTCGATCCCGCCGCGCGACGTGACGAGCTCACCCGACACGCTGGCGCTGCGATCGTTGATCAGCGGGACGAGGGCGTCGAGGTACTCGCGGAGGTGGCGGACCGGGCGCTCGAACGGGATGCCCCACATCCCCTCGACCACCGGCTGGTGGGAGAGGCCGATGCCGAGCTGGAGCCGGTCGCCGATCGCCGCCTGCACGGTCAGCGCCTGCTGGGCGAGCATCATCGGGTGCCGCGGGTAGGTCGGCACGACGGCGGTGCCGAGCTTGATGTCGGGCACCTCGCGCCCGGCGACGGCGAACGCGGTCAGCGCGTCGACCTCGAAGATCTGAGCGGTCCAGAACGAGCCGAAGCCCTGCTCGTGGGCCGTCGCGATGGCCGACACCATCGCCTCGACCTTGTTCCCCCCGGGCTCTCCCGCCCCGACACCGAAGATCCCGATGCGCATGCCAACACCCCTCACTCGTGGTCGTCACGGACGCTATCGGTGGCTCCACCACCGATCACGCGGGCGCGGTGATACTGGGAGCCGGCACGAGCGACCGGTGAGGATGACGCGATGACGAGACGACGACTCGCTGCGACCGCGTTCGCGGCGTCGTTGCTGCTCGCCGCCTGCGGGGGCGGCGGTGGCGACGACGACGGCGGCGACGGCGAGCTGCGCACCGTCTCCGACCCGGCGACGCCGGTCGAGGCGTCCATCGGCGACGTCGTGGAGATCTCGCTCGAGGCCAACCCGACGACCGGCTTCTCGTGGGAGCTCTCCGGTCCGCCCGAGAGCGCGATCGTGCGGTTCCTCGGCGGCGACTACGAGAGTCGGGGCGAGGCGGCCGAGGTCGACGAGGACGCCGACGGTGATGCGCCGGCACCGGTCCTCGGTGGCGGTGGGGTGCAGCGGTTGCGGTTCCAGGTGGTCGGCGCCGGGGCCACGACCGTCCAGCTCCGCTACGTCCAGCCGTGGGTCGATCCGCCCGAGCCGGCGGCCACGTCGTCGTTCACGATCCGGGTGAGCAACGCCGCTCCCGCCGACGACGACGAGGGCTGACGCGAATCGGGCCCGTCCCCGACAACCCGGAGTCGCCCGGACCCCCGTAGCCTGAGCCCATGGGTGACACCTTCCGCCTCGGGCGCATCGCCGGCGTCTCGGTCGGCTTCCACTGGAGCCTGATCGGTGTCGCCGTCCTGATCATCCTGCAGCTCGCCGGGCAGGTCCGCGTCGACGGCGTCGCGGCGCTGCTCCTGGCCACGGTCGGCGCGCTGCTGTTCCTCGGCTCGGTCCTGCTGCACGAGCTGGGCCACTCGGTCGTCGCCCGCCGAGAAGGGCTCGAGGTCGACGGGGTCAGCCTCTGGCTGCTCGGCGGCGTGGCCCGCCTCAAGGGCCTGCCAGCCACACCGGGGGCCGAGTTCCGCATCGCGTTCGCAGGGCCGGCCATGAGTGGGCTGCTCGCGATCGGCTTCTTCGCCGCCGGGGTCGCCGTCGACGCCGCGGACTGGTCGTACTCGGTCGGGTTCGTGCTGCGCTGGCTGGGGCTCCTCAACGCCATCCTGTTCGTCTTCAACCTGCTCCCCGCCGCGCCGCTCGACGGCGGGCGCCTGCTCAAGGCCGCGCTGTGGCGCTGGTGGGGCGATCCGCTCCGCGCCACGATCGGCGCCGGTCGGGCCGGGCAGGCGCTCGGCGCGGTGCTCCTCGGGCTGGGTGTGCTCCAGCTGCTGCGCTTCGGAGCGTCGGGTGTGTGGACGGCGATGATCGGCTGGTTCGTCCTCGCCGGCGCCGGCTACGAGGTCGGCGTGGCCCGTGACGAGCAGCGCCGGCAGGGTGGTGGAGGACTGCCCTCCGTGGTGCCCGGTCTGCCGTGGCCACCGCCGCACGATCGGGATCGCACCGGCTCCTGAGCGAGGCGAAGACCTCACCCCGTGTCACGGTGCTGTCATGACCCTGCAACGTGGGTTAGGTTCCGGTTCAGGATCACATCTGCTCGGGGCCCGCGCTGTTCCGGAGGCCCCACACGGAGGTCATGATGAGCCAGCAGTTCAGGACGATGCGCCGCGCCGCGGCCGTCGTCGCGGCGATGATGTTCGCCGTCCTGTTGCCCGCGGTGGCGGGCGCCCAGGACGGGGGCGAGGCACCGGCGGTCGAAGCCGCCGGCGCCGAGCAGGGGTACATCGCGGTCGATGCCGACGGCCGTCTGGCCGGGTTCGGCCTGTTCCCCAGCGAGGGTGACACATCGGACATCGCGCTCAACGAGCCCGTCGTCGACGTGGCCTCCACCCCGACCGGTCGGGGCTACTGGATGGCCGCCACCGACGGCGGTGTCTTCTCCTTCGGCGACGCCGAGTTCCAGGGCTCGATGGGCGGCATCCCGCTCAACCAGCCGATCGTCGCCATGGCCTCCACCTCGACGGGCGAGGGCTACTACCTCGTCGCCTCCGACGGTGGCGTCTTCGCGTTCGGTGACGCCACCTTCTTCGGGTCGACGGGGTCGCTGACCCTGAACTCGCCGATCGTCGACATCCAGCCCACCCCCACCGGCCTCGGTTACTGGATGGTCGCTGCGGACGGCGGCATCTTCTCGTTCGGCGACGCCGGCTTCTTCGGCTCCGACGGCGGCACCGCCAACCCGGCGCCGATCGTCGGCATGGCCGTCACCTCGACCGGCCTCGGCTACTGGCTCGTCGACGAGCTCGGCAACGTGTCGAACTTCGGTGACGCCGCCGACCCGACCGACCCGGTCGAGCAGGGCATCGTGCTGAGCGCACCGATCGTGTCGATGGCTCCGGCCAACAACGGCCAGGGCGCCTGGCTGTTCACCGCCGAGGGTGCCGCCTACGGCCTGGCCGGGGCGTTCATCGCCGCCGAGGCCGGCGTGACCGCCGCGGCGGCGGGCGACCCGTTCGTCGGCGTCGACCTCGTCCCGGATCCGTTCACGCTGACCGTCCTGCACAACAACGACGGTGAGTCCTCGATCTCGCCCGACGACGGCATCGGCGGCATCGCGTTCTTCGCCAGCACGGTCGAGGACCTGCGGGGCGGCATCGAGCCCGGCGACAACGGCTCGATCCTGCTGAACTCGGGTGACAACTTCCTCGCCAGCGCGGCGCTCACCGCGAGCTTCGAGCTCGCCGACGCCACGCCGGGGACCCCGTGGTACGACTCGGTCGCGCTCGACCGGATCGACTACGACGCCTTCGCGCTCGGCAACCACGAGTTCGACTTCGGTCCGGACCGTCTGGTCGAGTTCATCGAGGGCTTCGACGGCGACGACGAGCGGTTCCTCTCGTCGAACCTCGACTTCAGCGCCGAGGCGGGCCTCCAGGCCCTCGTCGACGCCGGGACCATCGCTCCGTCGACCGTCGTGACCGTCCAGGGTCGTCAGGTCGGCGTCGTCGGCGCCTCGCCGCCGAACCTCGACGAGATCTCGTCGCCTCGCAACGTCGTCATCGACACCGACGTGGCCGGCGCGATCCAGACCCAGGTCGACACGCTGACCGGCAACGGCGTCGAGATCATCATCGTGATCTCGCACCTGCAGGACGTCGACGCCGACCGGGCGCTCGTCGGTGAGCTCACCGACGTCGACGTCGTCATCGCCGGCGGCGGCGACGAGATCCTCGCCAACGAGGGCGACGAGCTCGCCCCCGGCGACGAGGCCGACTTCCCGTACCCGATCATCGAGGAGGACGCCGACGGCACCGAGGTGCCCGTGGTCACCACCGCCGGCGACTACAAGTACGTCGGTCAGCTGATCCTCGACTTCGACGAGGACGGCAACCTGCTCGGCGTGGCCGAGGCCTCCGGTCCGGTCCTGGTGCAGGCGTCCGCCGGTGCCGACTCGGGCATCCAGTCCGACGTCGTCGCTCCCGTCGAGGCCTTCGAGGCCGGTCTGGCGACCACCGTGCTCGCCTCCTCCGAGGTCGAGCTCGAGTCGGACCGGGGCGGCCCGTTCGGTGACGTGCCCGGCAAGCGGGTCCAGGAGACCAACCTGGGCAACGTGATCGCCGACGCCCTGCTGTTCGAGGGTCAGGCCATCGCGGCCGCGAACGGTGCCAACGTGCCCGACATCGCCATCCAGAACGGTGGCGGCATCCGCGAGGACGACTTCAGCGACGGGGCGACGACGCCGTTCGACATCACGTCGCTGGACACGTTCAACCTGCTGCCGTTCGCCAACTTCGTGACGGTGATCGAGGACGTCTCCGCCGAAGAGCTGGAGGCCATCCTCGAGCACGCGCTCGGCGAGCTGCCCGGCGCCAACGGCGCCTTCCCGCAGATCGCCGGCATGACGGTGACCGCCACCTTCGACTCGGGTCAGGCGCCCGCCGATGGCGGCGCGAACCCGTCGGTCGACGTGACCGACATCGTGCTCGACGACGCGACGGTCGTCCTGGCCGCGAACGTGCCGCAGGCGGTGACGGTGGACATCGCCACCAACTCCTTCACCGCCGGTGGTGGTGACGGCTACCCGATCCCGGAGACCTCCGACCTCGTGCAGCTCCCGTCGTCGTACCGCGACGCGCTGGAGAACTTCCTGACCGATGCGGCTGGCCTCAACGGGACCGTCGACGCAGCGACCTACCCGGTCGTCGCAGCCGGTGGGGGCGCCCGCCTCCTCATCACCGACGTCGGCTGATCGAGGCGGCTGAGCCGCTGACCATCATCTGAGCGAGGCCCGGGGCGGTGAGCCCCGGGCCTCGTCGCGTCAGGCGTGCAGGCGCCAGACGTGGAACCCCGGCCCGTCGCCCGGCAGCTCGATCACGCCGTCGACGGCCACGAGATCGTCGCCGACCACCCCCTCCAGCGAGCCGACCGCCAGCGCCGTGGATGAGATCCGGACGGGGGAGTGGGCGGCGCGGGCGGCGAGGACGAGGAGGCGGTCGTCGGCGGTCTCGCGCAGGAAGGCCAGCGCGTCGTCGCCGACGTGGACCCAGCGGAACCCGCCGTGCGCGAGCGCCGGGGTGTCGCGCCGCAGGCGGAGCAGGCGGCGATGGGTGTCGTGGAGCCGGGCGTTCCACCGCTCGGGCCGGTCCCAGGGCATGGGTAGCCGTGCGTGGTCGGACGAGTCACCCTCCAGGCCGAGCTCGTCGCCGGCGTAGATGCAGGGCACACCGACCAGCGTCGCGAGGAGGCCGACGCCCACGATCGTGACGTCGTCGGACCCGGCGACCGTGCGCCATCGCGGCGTGTCGTGCGAGCCGAGCTGCTGCTGGCTCGCTTCCCGGACGCTCCACGGCACCGGGGCCGAGAAGGCGGTCATCGACCGCACCATCGCCGGCCCGCCGCGACGGGGGAGCGCGGTCTCGGTGCCGAGGAAGCTGGTCGTGGCCGTGGGGTCGCGCAGCCACGACCAGATCGGTCGGGTGAACCCCGCGTAGTTCATCGTGCCGTGCCACCCGTGACCGTCGAGATCGCCGGTGAAGTCGTGGGCGTGCTCGGCGACGAGCCAGGCGTCGTCGGCTGCGGCGTCGAGGGTGCGGCGGACGGTGCGGGCGACCTCACGGTTCACGTCGACGATGCCCTGCCGGCCGCTCATGTTGGCGACGTCGATGCGCCACCCGTCGAGGGCGACCGGCGGGCGGAGCCAGCGATCGACCACCGACCCCGGTCCGTCGGTCAGGCGGCGGCGCAGCTCGGCGTCGGTGTGATCGAACTTCGGGAGGCTGCGGCGTCCGAGCCAGCACTCGTAGTCGTCGGGGTGGCCGTGGAACGTGAAGAACCCTGCCTCCGTCGAGGTCGCGTCGGCCTGCGCGGTACGGAACCACCCGTGGCCGTCACCGCAGTGGTTCGTCGTGAGGTCGCCGATGACCCGGAGCCCTCGCCGGTGGGCCTCGTCGATCACGGCGCCGAGGGCGTCGTCGCCGCCGAGCAACGGGTCGACCCGGTCGAAAGAGGCGGCGTCGTAGCGGTGGGAGCTGCGGGCCGGGAAGAACGGCGTGAGCCAGAGGACGGTCGCGCCGAGGTCGACGATGTGGTCGAGGCGGTCGCGGACGCCCCAGAGGCTCCCGCCGTAGACCTGGCGCACCGCCTCGCCGTGCCCCGGAGCGATCGGGTCGTCCCAGTCGGCCAGGCGGGCCCACTCGGGGACGACATCGGCCGGCGGCGCCCCGTCCGGCCACGGCGCGAAGCGGTCCGGGAAGATCTGGTACACCACGCCGCGCCGAGCCCACTCGGGCGCCCCGCTCGCCGTGCTGACGTGGAAGTCGTCGACGTCGGTGGGGTCGTGTTCGACCACGCCGGCACCGGTGACCCAGCGGGCGTCGCCACCCCGGTGGACCTGCCAGCGGTGGTGTTGCACCTCGTGGCGCAGCTGGAGGTCGGCCCGCCACCAGGTCTCGTGCTCGTCCACGCGATCGACGACGGCCTCGACATCGCGAGGCTCGCCGTCGTCGACGGTCCGGAGCACCACCGCGTCGGCCGGGGCGCCCGGCACGCGCAGCCGGACGGTCACCGTGTCGCCGGGCTGCGCTCCGTCGCCGTCGACGTAGAGCGGCGAGCCGTCGTGATGTGGGGGGAGGCTCACCGCGGTCCGGTCAGCCCTTCTCCGCCCCGGCGGTGAGGCCCGAGATCACGTACCGCTGGAGGAACAGCCACAGCAGGATGATCGGGATCGCGCCGAGCACCGCACCGGCGGCGAACGGCCCCCAATTGGCGCCGAAGCGACCATCGATGAACCGGAACAGCCCCACGCTGAGGGTGAACTCGTTGACGTCGTTCAGCATGAAGCTGGCGATCACGAAGTCGTTCAGCGTGATGATGAACGTGAGCAGCGCAACCACCGCCAGGATCGGCGCGGCCAGCGGCAGGATGATCCGCCAGTAGATGTCCCAGTGGGTGGCGCCGTCGATGCGGGCCGACTCGTCGAGCGAGCGCGGGATCGTGTCGAAGAAGCCCTTCATCAGCCACGTGTTCACGCCGAGCGCCCCACCCATGTAGATGAGGATCAGGCCGGCCTGGGTGCCGAGCCCGACCGCGGGGAACACGTTGCCGATGTTCTGCATCATCGTGAAGATCGCCACCATCGCCAGCAGCTGCGGGAACATCTGGATCAACAGCACCAGCAGCAGCCCGGTCCGTCGCCCCCGCCACCGCAGGCGGGAGAACGAGAAGGCGGCGAGGGCGCACAGGATCGTGTTGGCGATCGTCGCGACGCCGGCGATCACGATCGTGTTCACGAACCACCGGGTGAACGGCACGTTCGGGTCGTCGAACAGCGTCCGGTAGTGGCGAAGCGTCGGCTCGTCGGGGATCAGCTGCTGACCGCGCAGGCCGCCGCTCGGGTTGAACGACGCCGAGATGATCCACACCACCGGGAACATGGTGAAGACCAGCGCCACGAGGAACACGAGGTAGCGCCATCCCACCTCCTTGAACCAGCGGCGGCGGTGCGCGGCCTTGTCGACGACGGCGGGTCGGTGAGCGGTCGGGGTGGGAGCGGTGGCGGTCATCAGATCAGCTCCTCGAAGGCCTTGGTCCGCTTGAAGCTGATGGCCGAGATGGTCGCCACCAGGACGAAGATCACGACCGAGATCGCGGCCGCGAACCCGAAGTCCTGGCCTCTGCCCCCCTCGAACGCCAGCCGCCACGTGTAGCTGATGAGGATGTCGGTGTGGCCGGCCGGTGTCTCGGAGCCGGCGACCGGTGGTCCGCCGCGGTTCAACAGGTAGATCACGTTGAAGTTGTTGAAGTTGAACGCGAACGCCGCGATGAGCAGCGGCGACATCGAGATCATCAGCAGCGGGAACGTGATGCGCCGGAAGACCTGCGGACCCGTCGCCCCGTCGACTCTGGCCGCCTCCTGCAGCGAGGACGGGATGCCCTGGAGGGCGCCCGTGGCGATCAGCATCATGTAGGGGAAGCCGAGCCAGGTGTTGACCAGGAGCACGGAGAACCGGGCCAACCAGGGATCGCTCAGCCAGGAGATGTCGGTACCGAGGACCTGGTTGACGGCGCCGAAGTCGCGGTTGAGCAGGCCCTGCCACACCAGAGCGCTCATGAAGCTCGGGATGGCGTAGGGGATGATCAGCAGGCTGCGCAGCACCTTGCGGCCGCGGACCCGCTCGTCGTTGAGCGCCAGGGCGAGGAAGAGCCCGAGCGCCAGGGTGAACAGCACCGAGAGGAAGGCGAACGCGAACGTCCAGACGAAGGTGCGCAGGAACGGTCCGCGGATGGCGCTGTTGTCGAAGATGCGCTGGTAGTTGTCGAGACCCACCCCGGAGCGCCAGCCGGGCTGGAGCTCCCGACCCTCCTCGCTCACGTACCGGCCGCCGTCGGGCGAGAACTCGGTGCCGGTGGCGACCTCGATCATCACGTCGCGCTCCGCGTCGTAGACGATCGACTTGGTCCGCTCGGAGGCGGTGGTGAACGAGGCGACCTGCACGACGCCCTGATCGGTCGGCACCTCGAGGGCGAGGATCTCCTCCTGGAGCTCCGACGCCTCGACGAGGGTGAGGGGCCGGAAGGCGCCGACGGTGGCGATGTCCTCGCCGTCGAAGGTGACGTCGCCCTCGCCCAGTTCGGTGAGCCCCTCGGCGGTGCCGAGGAAAGCGGTGCCGGCCTCGTCGACGAGGTACATGGCCAGCTGGCCGGAGTCGTCGGTGAGGACCTCCAGCTGGTAGCGGTTCGACTCCTCGCCCGACACGGCGGCATTGGCCAGGATCCGCTCGATCGCCTGGTCCTGGGAGATGAAGTTGCCGGTGCCGAAGTTCGTGCCCGACAAGAAGACGGTGTAGCCGACCGGGTAGGCGACGAAGAGCAGCAGCAGCACCGTGCCCGGCACGAGGTACTTGGCCGGCACCATGCCCGGCACGATGTAGACGACGTTCACGATCGCGATGACCGCGATGACGATGAAGGCGCCGATCGTCTGGCCGTCGTCGAAGAGCCGGATGATGGCGAACAGCGCCAGCGCGTCGACGACGGCGAGCAGGCACATCCGGAGGAACAGCCCCGTCAGCGACGGGGGGTCGGCCCAACGGCCGGATGGTGGTGTCGTCGGTTCAGCGTCGACGACGGTCTCGGTCGTGCTCACGTCGGCCCCCTCGCCGGATCGAGCGGTGATCGACACCGGGGGCGGAGCCGCACCTCGGTGCGACCCCGCCCCCGGACGTCAGTGCGAGATCAGCCCTGCTCGATCAGGTTGCGGATCTGGGTGGCGGCGTCGGTGAACGCCTGCTCGGGGTCCTCGCCGGCGAAGACGAGCTGGTAGGCGTCGGTCCACGCCTGCCACACCGAGCCCATGGCCGGGATGCCCGGCATCGGCACGCCGTTCTGACCGGCCTCGCCGAAGCCGACGATGTCGGGGTTGTCCGACACGGCGGCCAGCGCATCGAGCTGCGCCGGGGGCCGGGGATCGGCCTCGAACAGGCCGAGCGCAGCGTCCTCGGTGGCGAGGAAGTCGACCACGAAGGTCTGTGCCACGAGCGGGTTCTCGGCGAACGCCGAGACGACGAAGCCCTGGACACCGATGAACGGCTGGGGCTCGCCGCCCTGGACCGGCGGGATGGGCTCGACGACGTAGTTGACGTCGCCGAAGTTGGGCACCGCCCACGGGCCGGTGATCGCGAACGGGGCGCGACCCTCGGCGAAGGCGGCGATCATGCCGTCGAAGTCCAGCTCACCGCTGATCAGGCCGTTGGACGACCACTCCGAGAAGGCGGCGGCGGCGGCGAGACCGCCCTCGCTGTCGATGCCCAGGTCGTCGGCGAGGTAGTTGCCACCCTCGTCGACGCCGAACACGTAACCGCCGAGGGCGGTGAACAGCGGGTAGTTGTGGAACGGGTCGCCCGGGCTCTGCTGGATCGCCAGCGGCACGTCGGCGTCACCGGACTCGACCAGGCCGAGCGCGATCTCCTCGAGCTCCTCGAACGTCGCCGGCGTCTCGGGGACGAGGTCGGCGTTGCGGATCAGCGCGATGTTCTCGACCGAGTACGGCAGCCCGTAGAGCTGGCCGTCGAAGGTCAGGGCGCTGAGCGCGGCGCTCGAGTAGCTGTCGGCCTTGGCGCCGAGGTCGACCGGCGCCAGGATGCCGCTCTCCACCAGACCGCCGACCTGGTCGTGGGCGACGATGAAGATGTCGGGACCCTCGCCGGCGGGACCGGCGACCAGCGCGCGGTCGTCGATGTCCTCGAACGGGGTCAGCTCCTGCACGGTCACCGAGATGCCGTTGTCGGCCGCGAACTGCTCGGCGAAGGGCTGCAGCGCGGGGGTCCGGGTGTCGTCGGCCCAGATCACCAGGTCGCCCTCGGCCCGCACGACCGGCTCGGTCGTGGTGGTCGTGGCCTCCTCACCACCCTCCTCGGGTGCGGCGGTGGTCTCCGGGGCCGCCGTGGTCTCGGTCGGCGCCTCGGTCTCCTCGGGAGCGTCGGTCTCGGCCGGGGCCTCGGTCTCGGCGGCCGGTTCGGCGTCGCCGCTGTCGTCGTCGCTGTCGCCACAGGCGGCGGCGACCAGCACGAGGGCCAGCAGCAGGGCCAGCCACCTCCATCGGGCACGTGTCTGCATCCGAATCCCTCCCAGAGTGCGGATGACCGGCCCCGGGGTCGGGGTCGGTGCTGCCCCGCATCGTAGAAAGGTCTTGCAAGCGTTTGCAAGGCCCTTGCAAGAACTGGTCGAGGACCTCAGACCCTAGCCAGCTGATCAGGGCACTTGTGGACCGGTTGTTGCAAGATCCTTGCAGCGCGCGTCGCTCCTCTCTACCGTTGGGCGGTGATGCGACCCCGACTCGACGAGATCGCCGACCTGGCCAGCGTGAGCCCGGCGACCGTGAGCCGCGTGCTCAACGAACGCCCGGGCGTCGCCTCGACCACCCGCCGTCGGGTGCTCGAGGCCGCCGAGCGCCTCGGTCTTCGCCGGCAGGGGTCGGCGGCCGGGGTCATCGGGGTGATCACCCCCGAGCTCGACAACCCGGCGTTCTCGCTGCACGCCCACACCATCGAGCAGCGCCTCGCACGGCTCGGGCTGCTCCCGGTCGTGTGCGTCGCGACGGTGCA
>JBCBSZ010000107.1:0-16430 GCA_039818945.1 Actinomycetota bacterium | reverse complement strand
CCGCATCCGCTCGGACCGACGACGGCGACGAACTGGCCGTCGTCGGCCCGCATGGCGGCCGGCCTCGTCGTGCCCGACAGCGGCACGGTGCGGGTCGGCGGCGAGGACGTCGCAGGGCGCCCCGGCGCCGTCGCCCTCCACCCCCAGCGCGACCTCCTCCTCCCCTGGAAGCGGGCCAAGGCCAACGCCGTGGTCGCGGCCGAGGTGACCGGCACCGACCGGGCCGTCGCAGCGGCGCGGGCTGCCGGGCTCTGGGACCGGTTCGGCCTCACCGGCTTCGAGCGGGCCTGGCCGTCGCAGCTCTCGGGCGGCATGCGCCAGCGGCTGGCGCTGCTGCGGACGTTCCTCGTCGAGCGACCGGTCCTCCTGCTCGACGAGCCCTTCGGCGCGCTCGACGCCATCACCCGCCGCGACCTCCACGAGTGGCTGGCGGGCATCACCGCCGCCGACCGGCGCACCGTCGTGCTGGTCACCCACGACGTCGAGGAGGCCGTGGTCCTCGCCCACCGGGTGGTGGTGCTCTCCGATCGTCCCGGCCGGGTCGTCGCCGAGATCGACATCGACCTCCCCGCCGATCGGGCCGGCCTCTCCACCGACCCCCGCGTGGCCGAGCTGCGGGCCGACGTGCTCGATGCGCTGGCCCGCGGGCATCGCAGCGGGGAAACATGAGCGCCGTCACGGTGGCGACGACCGACATGGGAGCATCTGCAGCATGAGCATCTCGCTCGAGGACGTCTACGCCGAGCTCACCGCGCCGGGCGAGCGGTTCGAGGTCGCCACCGAGCCCGTCCGCGGCGCACCGACCCGGGTCTACCGCAACGCCCCGCCCCAGCTGCGAGAGCTCCTCGAGCGCTCGCGCCGCCACGGTGAGGTGCCCTACCTGGTGTACGAGGACGAGCGCTGGAGCTTCGACCACACCCGCCGGCACGTCGCCGGGCTCGCCCACGTCCTGCGCGACCGCTACGGCGTCGGCCACGGCGACCGCGTAGCCATCGCCGTCCGCAACTACCCGGAGTGGGTCGTGGCGTTCTGGGCGACCGTCTCGATCGGCGCGATCTCCGTGCCGCTCAACGGGTGGTGGCAGGGCGAGGAGCTCGAGTACGGGCTGACCGACAGCGGCTCGACCGTCCTCGTCGCCGACGACCAGCGGCTCGACCGGTTGGGTGATCGGCTCGGCCCGCTCGGCCTCGCCGGTCGCACGATCGCCGTCCGCTCCGAGCTCGATCTCGCCGGCGTCGACCACTACGGGGACCTGGTCGACCCGCACGGCGACCTCCCCGACGCCGACGTCGATCCCGACGACGACGCCACGATCTTCTACACCTCGGGTACGACCGGGTTCCCCAAGGGTGTGGTCGGCACGCACCGCAACATGACGACCAACCTCTGGAACCTGCTGATCTCGGCGGGAGCACGGCAGCGCATGGGCCGGGCCGCAGGCGCCGCGCCGCCCGACGACGGCGACCGGCCCGACCAGAACGCGATCCTGCTCACCGTCCCGTTGTTCCACGCGACCGGCTGCCACAGCGTGATGGTCCCGTCGATGTTCACGGGCCAGAAGGTCGTGATGATGTACCGCTGGGACGCCGGCCGCGCCCTCGAGCTGATCGAACGGGAGCGCATCACGGCGTTCACCGGCGTGCCGACGATGGTCAAGGAGATCATCGAGCACGACGACTTCGCGTCCCGCGACACGTCGTCGTTGCGCTCGGTCGGTGCCGGGGGCGCGCCGACGCCGCCGGGGCTGGTGGCTCGCATCGCCGAGCTGTTCCCGCGCGCCAACCCGGGCAACGGGTACGGCCTCACCGAGACCTCGTCGATCTCGACGATGAACGGCGGTGACGACTACGTGCGCCATCCCGACAGCGTGGGCAAGCCCGTCCCCGTCGTGGAGCTGCGGGTGGTCGACGACGCCGGAGACGACGTCCAGCCCGGCTCGCCCGGCGAGCTGTGGATCAAGGGCCCGAACGTCGTCCGCGGGTACTGGGGCAAGCCCGAGGCGACCGCGGAGTCCTTCGTCGACGGCGGCTGGTTCCGCTCGGGCGACATCGCCCGGATCGACGAGGAGGGCTTCGTCTACCTGGTCGATCGGGCGAAGGACATCGTCATCCGGGGCGGCGAGAACATCTCCACCGTCGAGGTCGAGGCCGCGATCCACGACCACGACGACGTGATGGAGGTGGCCGTCTTCGGTGCGCCCCACGACCGCCTCGGTGAGGAGGTCGCGGCGGCGGTGCTGCCGAAGCCGGGACGCACGCTGACGCCCGAGGCGATCACGGGGCACCTGGCCGGACATCTCGCGGCGTTCAAGATCCCGTCGCGGATCTGGATCGTCGAGCAGCAGCTCCCCCGCAACGCGGCCGGGAAGATCGTCAAGCGCGACCTCCGCGAGCAGCTCCTCGGCGACTGACGCCGCGCTGCGTACGCGCGCGTCCGAGACCTCCACTCGGCTCACCGAACACCGGAACCCGGCGCTCGGAGGAGATCTCCACTCAAGTCCGCGGCTCGCGGCCCGATGGATCACCTGATGCGAGCCGGAGGTGTGTCCCGATGACGACGAGCGCCGAACAGGACCTCTTCACCGAGGTGACCAACGTCGGTGGCGGGAGCGCCGCGACGGCACTCTCCGAGATGCTGATGACCAGGGTCAACATGGGCCTGCCCCGGACCGTGGTGTCGACCGCCGAGTCCTTCGTCCAGCAGCACACGAGCGGCGACGGCGACCTGGCGACCTGCATCGTCGGCGTGACCGGCGAGATCACGGGCAACCTGATCGTCCTCTACGGCTCGATCGGCGCGTACGAGTCGGTGCTCGGCATGCCCGACGCCGATCTCGACTCGGCGTTCGCCGAGATCGGAAACATCCTCTGCGCCCGGTTCCTCATCGCCATCGGCGAGCTGGCCGACCTCTTCGCCGAGGTGACCCCGCCGATCATGCACCGGGTGGACCGGCCCGGCCTCGCCACCCTCCTGGAGCAGAGCGCTCCCGCCGATCCCTTCACCGGGCTCGTCACGCGGCTGGTGATCGACGGTGTCGACGCCCACGCCCAGCTGATCTACCTCCCGACGCAGGACTCGCTGACGCACCTGTCGTCGATCCTCTGACGTCCACCACGGACGTCGATCACCTCAAGTTGTCGGTCGAGACGCCGACGAAGCACACACAGGACGAGCACCCGCAGGAGTACCGATGGCCCGCATCATGGTCGTGGACGACGCCGCGTTCATGCGCAACAACCTCAAGCACATCCTCACCCAGGCCGGACACGAGGTCGCCGGTGAGGCGGTCGACGGCGCCGATGCCGTCGACAAGTACGACGAGGTCAAGCCCGACCTGGTCACGATGGACATCACGATGCCGAACATGGACGGCATCGAGGCCCTCAAGCAGATCCGGGGCAAGGACCCGGCGAGCTGCGTGATCATGTGCTCGGCCATGGGCCAGGAGTCCCTCGTCGTCGAGGCCATCACGTCCGGCGCACGCGACTTCGTCGTGAAGCCCTTCCAGGGTGAGCGGGTCGTCGACGCCGTCAACAAGGCGCTCGGCTGATCGACGGTCGTCGCCGGCCCCGGCCCCGCCCCTGCGGGGGTGGCCCGGAGCCCGGCAGACTGGGTGAGTGCCCCAGGAGCTCAAGCTCGTCCCCGTGCTCACCGTTCGTCGTGGACTGGCCCGCCGGTGCCCCGCATGTGGGTCCGGCGGGCTGTTTCGCGCCTGGTTCTCGATGCGGGAGCGTTGCCCGCGCTGCTCGCTGGTGTTCGAGCGCATCGAGGGCCAGTGGCTCGGCTCGCTCGGACTGAACACGATCGTGACCTTCGTGCTCCTGTTCGTCCTCGTCGTCGCCGGGGTCTTCGCGACCGCTCCCGACGTCGCCGTCGTGCCCCTGGTGCTCGCTGCCGTCGTGGTCGGCGGGCTCTTCCCGATCCTGTTCTTCCCCTGGTCCCGCACGATCTGGCTGGCCGTCGACCTGCTGATGCGGCCACCCACCGACGCCGAGCTCGACGTGACCGCCGACGGCGTCCGCGTCCAGCCGCCCTCCACCCCGGGACGACCACCCGGTCACCGCTGACCTCTCCGGCGGGAGGGCTCACGTCCGGCGCCGAGGAGCCGATGGAGACCCGTGGCCGACCGCGCTGAACCGCACTCGCCGCGACCGCCCATCGCGGCGTCGCTCGTGGCGCTCCGTCGATCGAACGGACCGTGCGCCCCACCCGAGCTCGACGTGCGCGTGACGGAGTTCGGTGCGGCGGCCGTGATCGCGGCCTCGACGCTCGCCGACTGGCCGGGCGTGATCGTCGACGGCCGTCACCCCGACACCGTGGACGCGGTCGCGGAGGTCCAGCGGCGGCTGCCGGCGCTGCGCATCATCGCCCCGGTGGACGACCTGCAGGTCGCGAGCCAGCTCCTGCGGGCCGGGGTCTGCCGCATCGTGCCGGCCGGACGATGGGACCTCCTCGTCGCCGCGGTCCATCACGAGCTGTCGGACGGGGCGTGGGCCGCGCCGCTCGAGACGACCGAGGTCCAGATCGAGACCGTCCTCACCAGCTCCACCGATCTGCTCGTCGTCATCGACGAGGACAGCACGCTGCGCTGGATCAGCCCGGCGGCGACCGAGGCGCTGGACGGCGTCGGTGCCGGGCTCCGCGGACTGCTCGGCATCATCCACGACGACGATCGCGACGAGTGCGCCGAGTTCTTCCGGACGAGCGGGCGCTCGTCGTCGGAGCCCATCGAGTACCGGATCCGCTCGCGCGCCGGTTCGTGGCTCGTCGTCCGGGCCGTGGCCACCGACCATCGCGATGACCCCGGCGTCGCCGGGATCGTCGTCAGCCAGCTCGACATCACCGCCGAGCGGCAACACCACGAGCAGCTGGTCCACCAGGCGACGCACGACCCGCTCACCAACCTCCCGATGCGGGTGCGGATGACCGAGCACCTCTCGAGCGCCCTCGCCCGGATGCGGCGCGACAGCGGTGGCGTCGCCGTCTGCTTCCTCGACCTCGACGGCTTCAAGGCGGTGAACGACCGCCTCGGCCACGAAGCCGGCGACGCGGTGCTCGTCGAGACGGCGAAGCGCCTCACCGCAGCCGTTCGCTCGACCGATCTCGTCGCCCGCATCGGCGGCGACGAGTTCATCGTCGTCCTCGACGGGCTCACCGGCCCCGACGACGCGCTCGCGATCGCCGACAAGTTCGTCGAACGCCTCGGCGAGCCGATCCAGGTCGACGCCGGACCGGCCAGGGTCGGCGCCTCGGTCGGGATCGCCATCGCGTCGGGACCCGACGACGATCCGGCGCACCTGCTCGCCGACGCCGACGCGGCGATGTACCAGGTGAAGGCCTCGGGCAAGAACGGCCGCCAGCTCTTCGACGACCTCCTCCGCACCGTGGCCGACGACCGCGTCGACCTCGAGCGCCGGCTCCGGGCCGGGATCGACGGCGGCGAGATCAGCGCCCGCTACGCGCCGATCCTCGGCCTCACCTCCGGCGAGGTGGTGGGCTTCACGGCGACCCAGTGGTGGTCCCACCCCGTCAGCGGTGAGCTGGTCTCGTCGGTGTGGCGGGTGCTCGCCGACGAGGTCGGCTTCGGCCCCGAGCTCGATCACGGTCTCCTCGAGGAGGCCGCCCTGCTCCACGCCCGCTGGGCGAGGGCCGGTCGCTCGGGCCGGACGGTCTGGCTGCCGTGCTCCCGCAGGCAGCTGCTCGACGTGGACTTCGCGCACGACGTCGCAGCGACCATCCAGGAGCACGACCTCGTCGAGGGCGCACTCGGTCTGCGGCTCCGCGAGAGCGAGCTGGCCAAGGCCCCCACCGAGCTGGCCTGGGTCATGGAGCGCCTCCGGCCCCACGGTGTCCGGTTCGCCCTCTCCGACTTCCGGGGCAACGGGGTCGGACCGGACATCCTGCAAGACCTGCCGATCGACACGCTGCTCCTCGACCCGCACTTCGCGCGCCGCCTCGGCTCGGACGAGCGAGCGACGCGCACCCTCGCGGGGATCATCGCCATGAGTCGACCGCTGGGTCTCGAGCTCGTGGCGACCGGGGTGGACAACCACACGCACCTGGCCTTCGTCCTCCAGCTCTCGTGCGCGAACGCGACCGGCGCGCTCTTCGCCCACGCCCAGAGCGCCGAGCACACGACGGCGATGCTGCGCGACGACTACGCCTGGAACGTGCGGACCGGGGCCACGACCGTCGCCGCGGGCGGCCTCGTGCCGACCGGTTCGATCGAGGGCCTCGGCAGCCCGGCGCGCCGCCTCACCGCTCCGAGCTGACCACCCGTTCCGGCCCGTCCGGGGCAGTCCGCCACCGGGCTCGTCGGGTCGGCCAGCATGGCCGGGCGTGGCAGCACCCGACGAGCGCGTCCGTGCCCTGGCGGCGGTGGACGTCGGCACCAACTCCGTGCACGTCGTGGTCGCCCGTGTCCACGGTGAGGGAGCGAGGGCCCAGTTCGAGATCCTCACCCGCGAGAAGGAGATGGTCCGGCTCGGGTCCGGTGCGGGCGACATGAAGGAGCTCGACCCCGACGCGGTCGAGCGGGCCGTCGCCGCGCTGCGACGGTGCCGATCGCTCGCCGACGGCGCCGACGCGGCCCTGCGGGTCGTCGCGACGAGCGCGGTGCGCGAGGCCGAGAACCGCGACCACCTGCTCGGGCGGGCCCGGTCCGAGGCCGGGGTCGAGATCGAGGTGATCAGCGGGTCCGAGGAGGCCCGGTTGATCCACCTCGGCGTGCTGCAGTCGGTGCCCGCCGGCGAGGGCAGCCGCGTGGTCGTCGACATCGGCGGCGGCAGCACCGAGCTGGTCCTCGCCGACGGCGCGCACCTTCGCATCGGCCGGAGCCTCAAGCTCGGTGCGATCCGCATGACCTCACGCTTCTTCGGCGGTCGGCTGCTCCATCCGGGGGCGGTCGATGCCTGCCGCCGCCACGTCCGAGCCACGTTGATCCCCTTCCAGCGGGCGGTGGGAACCGACCGCTGCCTCCCGATGGTCGGCTCGTCCGGGACGATCGAGGCGCTCGCCGCCATCGAGCACGCCCGGGCGACGGGCACCGTCCCGCGCAGCGTGGCCAACGAGGAGCTGACCAGGGCGGGGCTCGCCGAGACCGTCGACCTCCTGATCCGCGCGGCGCGACGGGGTGAACGCCCCGAGCTGGACGGCCTGGAGTCGCGCCGGGCCGACATCGCGCTCGGCGGTGCGCTCGTGCTCGAGGGCGTGATGGACGGCCTCGATGCCGACCGCCTCGTCGTGTCCGAGACGGCACTGCGCGAGGGTGTCCTCCTCGACACGGTCATGCGAACCGACGGCGGCACCCTCGATCACCTCGCCGACCTCCGGCTCCGCAGCGTCGAGCACCTGATGCTCGGTTGCGACGACGACCCCGACCACGCCCGTCACGTCGCTCGCCTCGCGACCCGGCTCTTCGACCAACTGGGCCCGGCCCTCGATCTCGGCGGGACCCACCGCGAGCTCCTCGGCGCCGCAGCGCTCCTCGCCAACGCCGGGCTGGTCGTGTCGCACGACCGGCACCACCACCACTCGTACTACGTGATCCGCAACTCCGACCGCCTCTCGGGCTTCACCGAGTCCGAGGTCGAGATCATCGCCCTCGTGGCCCGCTACCACCGCAAGAGCGCGCCGAAGCGCTCGCACCCGCCGTTCGCCGAGCTCCGGCGCACCGACCAGCGCGTGGTGCGCGCGCTCGCCGGCATCCTGCGCGTCGCCGTCGCGCTCGACCGCTCACGCGGTCGGCGGATCGACGACGTCGTGGTCGAGCTCTCCGACGACCGCGTCGGCCTCTCCTGCCGGACCGCCGGCTCGGCCGACGTGTCGCTCGAGCTCTACACGGCCGAACAGCGCAGCGGCCTGCTGGCCAAGGTCCTGGACCGCGACGTCGAGGTCGCTGCGACCGCAGACGGGTGAGCGGGGCGTTCATCTGGTCGACACGCAGGCTGGATACGTTCGCCCGCATGGCGATGACGGACCCAGAGCGGAGCCGCCACACCGTCCGCGTGTGGCTGCCCGACCGACCCGGTGGCCTCGGCGCGATCGCCAGCCGGGTCGGTGCCGTCGGCGCCGAGATCGTGGGCATCGAGATCATCGAGCGCGACGGGGGCCAGGCGATCGACGACCTGTTGATCGAGCTGCCGGCCGACGTCGGCACCGAGCTGCTGGTCAAGGAGCTGTCGGAGGTCGACGGCGCTCGTATCGAGGACATCCGCGACATGACCGACGCACCGGTCGACGCACGACTGCAGGCGCTCCAGGCCGCGCGCTCGCTCGCCGAGTCCCCGGCCGAGGAGGTCCACGGGCGGCTGTGCGACCACGCCCGCACCGACACCGGCGCCGACTGGGCGGCCTGCGTCGACCTCGATCGCTCCCGCGTCCTCGCGGGCAGCGGTGCCTCGCCACCCACCGACTGGCTCGTCGCGTACGCCCGTGGGGCTCAGGCGGTCGACGAGGGAGGCGCCGGGCGGGAGCGGAGCACGAGCGGCGAGACCGGGGCGGGTACCGAACACGACGACACCGCCTGCCTGCCGATCACCGGGCTGTCGGTCGTGCTCACCGTCGGGCGGCACCGACGGGCGTTCCGCCCCCGTGAGCGGGCGGCGCTGGGGCTGCTCGCCGATCTGGCCGCCGCCCGGATCGCGAGTTGCAACGGCGACGCGAACCGGACACACTGAACTGCTCCATTGGTCTCGTAGAACAGTCTGGAGTGTTCGCCGGCCTGTCAAGCCGGAGGTCGCGGGTTCAAATCCCGTCGAGACCGCGGTCGGGTAGCTCAGTTGGCAGAGCGTCCGCCTGAAAAGCGGAAGGTCACCGGATCGACGCCGGTCCCGACCACCTTCCTCATCGGTGGGCGATGAGCCGCGACTCGACCCGAGTCCCGTGCTCGCCCCCGATGAGCGCCCCACCCTCAGCCCGCCGGCGGATCCTCCCGATCCACCGCGATCCTCACCACGATCGTCCCGGCGGCGAGGTCGTGGATGCCCCGGCGATGGCGGTCGAAGAGGGCTGCGCCGTACACGGCCGACACCAGCGCCAGCCCGATGACGGGGACGGCGCCGGCGCCCTGGGGCACCAGCGCCCGGAGCAGCGAGCGATCCCACACCGGGATCGAGCCGTCGTCGGCACGCACGACGCGCACCCCGGCGGCGGCCTTGCCGATGGTCGCCCCACGGCGGGCGATGAGCACCGTCTGGTACGCCACCACCAACGCCACGATGACGGCGACGGCCACGAGCAGCCGGTCGCCGCTCTCGATCTCGCCGGCTTCGAGGTCGACGTCGACCCCGACGACGGTGAGGATCACGAACGCCGGACCGACGAGGATCAGCGAGTCGAGGACCTGCGCGACCAGGCGACGCCACAGGGGTGCGAGCGGTGATCCCGGGACGGCACCGAACCGAGGGTCCGGAGCGGTCACCCGGGAGCTCGGGTCAGCCCGCCCTCGAAGGGCAGACCGAGGTCCGTCGCGGTGACCAGCGCCCGGAAGGTGAGCCCCTGCTCGGCGGCGAGCTCACCGACCGTGCCGCCGCGGTCGACGACGGCCAGCAGCAGCACCGGCTCCGCTCCGGCCTCCCGGACCGCCGTCGCCGCCTCGACCAGGGAGGTGCCCCGGCTCACGACGTCCTCGACGACGGCGACGCGGTCACCGGGCTCCAGCGCGCCGGCGATGCGACCACCGCCCCCGTGGTCCTTCACCTCCTTGCGCACGCTGAACGAGCGAAGGGACCGACCGCGCGTCGCGGCGACCGCCGCGGTCCCGAAGGCCACGGGATCGGCACCCATGGTGAGGCCGCCGATCGCGGTGACGTCGACGGGGAGCAGGTCGAGCACGCCCGACGCCACCAGCAGCATGCCGTCGCTGCGGCACACCGTCTGCTTGCCGTCGATGAACCACGAGCTCGATGCCCCCGACTTGAGGACGAACTCCCCGCGCCGCACGGCGTGGCGGAGGAGATGGTCGACGAGGGCGGGGTCAGCGGCCACGGCCCCAGCCTGCCACAGCCGTTCGCGGCCCCGACACGCCACCGCGGCTGGTTGCGGTCCATCGAAATGGAGATGGCCGATTTCACGTCTATGCTCTTCGTGCCGGTGGGGCGCCACGGGCGAATGGACGGGTGGCTCTCGATGGGTAATGCCGACCGGCCTCGCCGACGACCACGAGCACTTCGGAAGTGACATGGCCAAGCAGAAGATGTCAGACGACCACAAGGCGGCCCTCGCCAAGGGACGGACGCAGGGAAATGCGGTCCGCTCCTACCTCGAGGGACTCCGTGCGCACCAACCCAAGCGGGGCCGGAAGCGCACGCCGGAATCGATCACCAAGCAGCTCGACAGCGTCGAGCAGGAGCTGCTGGTCGCCAGCCCCCCGAAGGAGCTCGAGCTGCTCCAGCGGCGCCGCGACCTCCAGCGAGATCTCGAGAACCTGGGCGACGGGAGCGAGCTCGCCACCCTCGAGTCGGCGTTCGTCGAGGTCGCCGCCGAGTACGGCGAGCGCAAGGGCATCGAGTACGCCACGTGGCGGGAGTTCGGCGTGCCCGCCGCCGTGCTGAAGCAGGCCGGCATCAGCCGGGCCGGCTAGACGATCTCAGACCGTCATCTCGGCTTCATAGGTGGTGGCCGCCGGGTCGGTGGCCACCACCGCTCGCACCCGGGTGACGAAGTCGGCGATCTGGTCCTCGACCCGTCCGGTGAGCGCGGTGACGTCGCTGACCGCCTCGGCGAGCTGAGCCTCCGACAGCGGGAACCGCCGGTCGTCACCCAGGCGGCGCAGCAGCTCCGGTCCGCCGGCACCGCCGGCGCGGAGGTCGAGGGCTGCGGCGACCGCGTGCTCCTTGATGAGCTCGTGGGCGTCCTCGCGCCCCACCCCGGCCCGAACGGCGGCGGCGAGCATCCGGCCGGTCGCGAGGAACGGCAGGTAGCGATCGAGCTCCTGGTCGATCACGGCGCGGTGGACGCCGACGCCGCCGACCACCGACAGGGTCGTCTGCAGCAGGCCGTCGAGTGCCAGGCAGGCATCGGGCAGCACCACGCGCCGCGTGACCGAGCAGCTGACGTCGCCCTCGTTCCACTGCTCACCGGCGAGGGAGGTCACCATCGCGAGATGGCCCCGCAACACCGCCAGCAGGCCCTGGATCCGCTCGGAGGAGCGAGGGTTCATCTTGTGGGGCATGGCCGACGAACCGACCTGACCGGGCCGGAACTCCTCCGACGCCAGCTCCTGGCCCGCCATCAGCCGGACCAGGCGGGCGAGGTTGGCCGGCGCCGACGCCAGCTCCACGAACGTGGAGACGACCGCGAGGTCGAGCGAGCGCGGATAGACCTGTCCGACCGCGGCGAGGACCCGCTCGTGGCCGAGCGACTCGACGACCGCGCGCTCGACGCCGGGGACCGCCGTCGGGCCGACCAGATCGCACAGGTCCTGCTGGGTGCCGACCGCTCCCTTCAGACCGCGGAGCGGGTACCGCTCGATGAGGTCGTCGAGGCGACCGATCCCCAGGAGCAGCTCCTCGCCGAGCATCGCCCAGCGCTTGCCGAGCGTCGTCACCTGCGCGGGCACGTGGTGGGTGCGGGCCGCGATCGCGACGTGCGCGTCCTCGGCGGCTCGGATCGCGAGACGGTCGAGCACCGCGAGCGCACGGCGACGGAGCAGGTGCAGGGACCGCAGCACCATGAGCTGCTCGGTGTTCTCGGTGACGTCGCGCGAGGTCATCCCGGCGTGGACGAGCTGGTGACCGGCGAGCTCGTCGAACTCCTCGATGCGGGCCTTGACGTCGTGGCGCGTGCGTTCCTCTCGTCTGCGGATCGAGGCGAGGTCGACCCGGTCGAGAACGGCCCGGTAGTCGTCGATCGCCGTCGGTTCCACGTCGAGACCGGCCGCGCGCTGGGCCTCGAGCACGGCGATCCAGAGCCGGCGCTCGGACACGATCCGCCCCTCGGCCGACCAGACCTCGACCATCTCGGCGCTGGCGTAGCGCTCGGCGAGGACGTTGGGGACCGTCATGTGGGGATGCCACCGTCGAAGCGCACCTCGTCGCCGCGGCTCGGGCCGACGCCGACGAAGGTCACCGGGATCTCGACCTCGTCCTGGATGCGACGGAGGTAGGCGAGGGCGTTGGCGTCGAGGCCGCCGGAGGTCGACGCCCAGCCGGGCAACTCGGCCCAGACCGGCCGGACCCGCTCGAGCTCGTCGATGCGGGCCGGGGGGTAGCGCAACTCGACCCCGTCGAGCTCGTACGCGGTGCAGATCCGCACCCGATCGAGGTCGGCGAGGATGTCGACCTTGGCGATCGCCATCTCGGTGAGCGAGCTGAGCCGCGCCGCCTGCCGGGCCTGGACGGCATCGAACCAGCCCACCCGGCGCCGGCGGCCGGTGTTCGTGCCGTACTCCCGCCCGACCTCGACCAGGTGGTCGGCCAGCTCGCCGTCCAGCTCGGTCACGAAGGGGCCGGCGCCGACCCGCGTGACGTAGGCCTTGGCGATCCCGACGATGCGCTGGAGGTGCCGCGGTCCGACACCGGCGCCGACGGTCGCGGCGCCGGCGAGCGGGTTGGACGACGTGACGAAGGGGTAGGTGCCGTGGTCGACGTCGAGGAAGGTCGCCTGCGCGCCCTCGAAGAGGACGGGGAGCTCGGCCTCGAGGGCCTCGTTGACGGTGGCCACGGTGTCGGTCACGTAGGGGCGGAGCCGGTCGGCGATCTCGCCGGTGTAGCGCTCGACGACCGCGTCGAGCTCGATCGGGGCCCGGTCGAGCCCGCGCAGCATCACGTTCTTCTGGCGCAGGGCCTGCTCGACGCGCCCGGCGAACACGTCCCGGCGCAGCAGGTCCTGGACCCGCACGCCGTCGCGCGACGCCTTGTCGGCATACGCCGGACCGATGCCCCGCAGGGTCGTCCCGATCGCGTCGTCGCCCTTCAGCTCCTCCGAGAGCGCGTCGAGGACCTGGTGGTAGGAGAGGACGAGGTGCGCGTTGGCGGCGAGCTGGAGCCGATCGCAGGACACCCCGGCGTGCTCGAGCCGGTCGATCTCTTCCAACAGGACGAGGGGATCGACGACGACGCCGTTGCCGATCACCGGGGTGACCGTCTCGTAGAGCACGCCACTGGGCACCAGCTGCAGGGCGAAGGTCTCACCGTCCACGACGAGGGTGTGCCCCGCGTTGTGGCCGCCCTGGTAGCGCACGACCATCGAGTGCTCCTTCGCGAGCACGTCGACGAAGCGCCCCTTCCCCTCGTCTCCCCATTGCATGCCGACGGCGACGCACCCTGGCACGAGCTCTCCTGTCCTGGACGACCGGATCACGCTACTTCGGGGCGTCGCCGGGCCGCGACCCTGGCCACCTCGTCGCCGGGCACCGGAGCCGACATCAGACGGCCTCGTGCGCCGGTCGGTGGCGCACCACCGACGGACCAGCGCGGCGGTCATCGCGCGAACCGGGCCGATGAGCCGGACGCACTATCGACCCCGGAGCGCCACGATCAACTTTGCCGAAAACCCCGCCGGAATGCCGTCTGGCCGTAGCGGAGTGACCACTCGAACCTTACGGTCGAACGAGGACGAAACAGATTCACGACACTCCGGGAGCGGTGGTCCACATGGCCGGCGAACGCGAAGTCGATGCCGTGGGCGCGGCTGGTGATCTCGCACCCGGAGCACACCCACCGACCCTCGTCGCACTGCGCGACGACCCCGATCCGGTGGCCGTGCTCCGCCGAGGTGACGGCGCCCCCAAGATCGCCTACATCAACCCGGCCCTGCTCCGGATCACCGCGCTGGACGCCGAGCACCTCGTCGGGCGAGCGCCCGCTGCGCTGCTGGCCGACGGTCAGCACCTCGACGTCCACCCCGACACCCTCCACGGGACGAGCGTCAACCTGCGCGACGTGAACGGGCGACGCCACCGGTGCCGGGTGAGCGCCTGGCACCTCGCCGACGAGCTGATCGCGCTGCGACTCGTGCCGAGCGATCTCGATCTCACCGACCAGAGCTTCGGCTCGCTCATCGGCGCGCTCGTCAACCACGCCGTCGCCGTCGATCGCCACGGACGGGTGCTCACCGGCACACCCGACTGGACCACCGCGTTCGCCGAACGACCGGCGGAGATCGACGACCTCCTCCTGTGGCTCGAGGAGCACGGTTCCCTCGATCCGCGCTACATCGATGCGCATCACGCCCTGCGCGACGTCCTGCACCGTCACAGCACCATGCGGGCGGTCGACCTCCCGACCCCCGACGAGCGCTGGCTCTCGGTGACCATCACGGGGGTCGACGACGCCGGCGGCGTCGCCGCGATGATCTCGATCATCGACGTCACGGATCGCAAGCGACGCGAGTCGGACCTGGCCGAGCGGATGCTGACCGATCCGCTCACCTCGCTGCCCAATCGCTCGCTGACCCTCGACCGGCTCCATCACGCGCTGACGCACAACCCGCGCGCCCACGAGGGTGTGGCCGTGCTCTTCGTCGACCTCGACGGGTTCGGCGACGTGAACGACCGGCTCGGGCACCTCGCCGCCGACGAGCTGCTGGCCGACGTGGCCCGAACGCTGCGCCACGCCGTCCGCCCCTCCGACACGGTCGGCCGCTGGGGCGGCGACGAATTCGTGGTGATCTGCGACCGGCTGCACCACCTCGACGAGACGATCCCGATCGCCAACCGGATCATCCGACACCTGCGCCAGCTCGGCACCGTCCGCCACGGCGTCAACATCAGCGCCTCGATCGGGATCAGCTACTCGACCGACGGCTCGGCCGGCGCCCGCGAGCTCCTGCAGGACGCCGACACGGCGATGTACGCCGCGAAGGCGCGCGGTGGCAGTGAGGTCGAGGTCTTCACCGCCGAGGACCGCGAGCGAGAGCGTCTCCGCCTGGGCGCCGCGCAGGAGCTGCGGCGGGGCATCCTCGCCGACCAGCTCACCCTGGAGTTCCAACCGCAGGCCGATCTGCTGACCGGCCGCATCCTCAGCATGGAGGCGCTCGTGCGGTGGCGGCGCCCCGACGGCACGTTGCTCCTGCCGGGCGAGTTCCTGAGCATGACCAACCAGGACGACACGATCTCGCTGGTCGACCGCTGGGTGCTCAAGTCCGCCTGCGAGCAGCTGACGGCCTGGCGGATCGCCGGCCACCGGGTGCTGCTCAGCGTCAACGTGTCGACCCGCGAGCTGAGCGACTCCGGCTTCGTCGATCGCCTCGACGACGCCCTCCTCACGACCGGCGCCGATCCGTCGGCCCTGACGATCGAGATCACCGAGGACGCGCTCCTCGATCGCGATGTCGCCCTCGTGCACCTGCCCGAGGTCTCGCGCCGTGGCGTGCGCGTCGCGCTCGACGACTTCGGTGCCGGCTACGGACCGCTGTCGTCGCTGGGCACCGCCAGCATCGACACGATCAAGCTCGACCCCTCGCTCATCGAGGCCATCGACGAGCCGACCGGCTCGTACGCGGTCGTCCGCGGCCTCATCCGCATGGCGGCCGAGCTCGGCATCGAGGTCGTCGCCGAGGGGGTCGAGCGGCGCAGTCAGCTCATCGAGCTGCGCCGGATCGCCTGCCCGATGGTGCAGGGCTTCCTGCTCGGTCGACCCACCGCACCCGATGCGACCCCGGCGCTCGACGCGGTGCTCCCGGCGATCATCGACCTCAACGAGAGCGTGAGCGCCGTCGCCGGCTGGTGAGTCCCCGCGGGAGGGCTGGCGCTCAGCGCCGCCCGGTCAGGATGCCGCGCCGGGTCGCGATCGCCACCGCCTCCAGCTTGGAGTGGGCGTCGAGCTTCCTGAGGATGTTCTGCACGTGGTTGCGCACCGTGTGCAGGCTCAGCGTGAGCTCGTCGGCGATCGCCTGGTTGGACGACCCCTCGGCCACGAGCGAGAGCACCTCGTGCTCGCGCCGGGTGAGTTGGGGGCCGGCGTCCTCACCCTCGCCGCGGAGACGGGGCAGGATCAGCGCCAGCATGTCGGGCGACACCATCACCTCGCCCTCGTAGACCGAGCGGATCGAGCGGACGACGTCGTCGAGGCTGCGATCCTTGGTGATGAAGCCGACACAGCCGGCCTCCACCGCATCGAGCGCGACACGCTCGTCGACGATGGCCGTCAGCACGACGATGCGAGCCTCGGGAGCGGCCGCCTTCAGCTCGGAGGCCAGGCGGAGACCGTCCTGGCCCGGGAGGCGGTAGTCGAGGAGCACGACGTCGGGCTGGTGCTCGGCGGCGAGCGCGACCACGCCGTCATCACCCGACGACGTCGCGACGACCGAGATGCCGTCCTGTCGGTCGAGCGCTGTGGCCAGGCTCTCGGTGAACACGGCGTGATCGTCGACGATCATCACCTGGATCACCTCGGTCGCGGTCACCCCACGCCCTCCTCGACGATAGGCCGATGCCGTTCGGTCACCGTAGCTCACTCGTGTTCGGAGCCCGTTCATGCGAGCCCACC
>JBCBSZ010000106.1:0-16459 GCA_039818945.1 Actinomycetota bacterium | reverse complement strand
CGCCGCGCAGCATCCAGTCGTCGATCTTCGCGTCGCCCTCCTGGCCGGCGGCCGTGGGAAGGCAGACCACCCGCGGGGTGGGCGGCAACAGGGCGAGGAGCTCGCGGTCGACCGGCACCATCGGGGCCAGGTACTCACCGCTGCCGACGAGCGCGAACATCGCCCGCCATCTTCACATGCCGGGTAGCGGTCAGAAGGGTGACTCGTACGGCGACGCCGGCGGTTCGTCGAGCACGACGATGTCGATCGCATCGACCTCGACGAAGCCGCCGTCGACCGCGGCCGGCGAGCGCTCCCGCAACGTGACCGTCGCCCGGACCCAGTCGTCGTCGGCGAACGCACCGTCGGCACCGTGGACGCCGATCTTGATCGGGATGCCGTCGGCGGCGCAGCAGCTGACCAGGAACCGGGTGAGGAAGAAGCCGTCCGGTACGTCGGCGTCGTTGACGACGAGGCCCTCGAGGATGACCTGGCGACCCTCGAGCGCGCCGGTCTCGTCCCAGATCGCCGCCGTCGCGAAGTCGAGGACCCGCATCGTGAAGGGGTCCTCGTCTGGCAGCTCCGTGAGATCGTCCGGCCGGGTCGGCTCGAACGAGTCGACCCGATCGGCCGCAGCGGCTCCCAGGGACGTCGGCGCGACGGCGATCAGCACGAGGACGGGGCCGGCCAGCAGCCAGCCGACCCGGGGACCGACCGAGCGCGACTCCTCGGCCTCGTCGCTGCGCAGGGCCAGGATGATGTCGACGAGCCCGAGGACGATCATCACCACCGTCGCGATGGCGAGCGGCCATCGCATGCGCTGCTGGACGAAGGCGCCGAACCCGCCGTCGACGACGAGGCGACCGATCGTCAGCCCCACGAAGAGCATCACCGAGCCGCGGCCGAAGCGGTTCACAGGAGCAGCTGCCCGAACACGACGGCGCTGGCCGTGGCGACGACCAGCGTGACCGGTGCGAAGACCATCGTGAACCGGCGCCCGAAGACCCCGCTCTGCATGGCGATCAACTTGAGGTCGATCACCGGCCCGACCACGAGGAACACCAGACGGGAGGTGAGCGAGAACTGGGGGAGGCCGGCGGCCACGAAGGCGTCCGCCTCGGAGCAGATCGACAGGGTGACCGCGAGCGCCGCCATGATGGCGATCGACGCCAGCTCGTTGCCGGCGACGGCGTCGAGGGCGCTCCGGGGCACGACGAGTTGGAGCGTCGCGGCGGCAGCGGCGCCGATGACGAGGTAGCCACCGGCGTGGACCAGATCGCGCGACGCCGTGTCGGTGAAGCGTTGCCAGCGATGGGGCGCATCGTGGTCGTGGTCGAGGACGCGGAGTGGCTCGCCGCCCCGGCGGTGCGCCCACCACCACCCGACGATCACGGCGGCGCTGAACGAGGCGAGGAAGCGGGCGAACACGAGCTCCGGGTCGCCGGGGAACGCGACGGCGGTCGCGATCAGGACGACCGGGTTGATCGCCGGCGCGGCCAGCAGGAACGTCAGCGCGGCGGCCGGTGGCGTGCCCGCAGCGGCCAGGCGACCGGCGATTGGCACCGAACCGCACTCGCACCCCGGCAGCGCGAGCCCCGCGACGCCCGCCGCCGGGACGGCGACGACCGGTCGTCGGGGCACCAGGCGCTCGACGAGCTCTGGCGAGACGAAGGCGGCGATCAGCCCGGACAGCGCCACCCCGAGCACGAGGAAGGGCATGGCCTGGACCGAGATCGACACGAACAGCGTCGACCACAACCGCACGTCCTCGGCCGTGAGCGGATCGAAGCGGTCGCGGAGGACCAGCGCCACCACCAGCGGTCCGGCGAGGGCGGCCGGCCCCCAACCCCGCCGGAACAGCGACGGGCGCGGCGCGTGGGCATGATCCACCCCATCGGCCCCGCGGTCGCCGGGCGCGACCACACCTCCGTCGGCCATGGCGGCGAGGGTAGGTCGTGGCCTGGTCGGGCCGGGATCACCTGCGCGCGGGTTGCGTTCGGGTTCGGTTCCGGTTGCGGACGCCCGGTCGCGCTCAGGCCCCGGCGAGGAGGAGCTCCTCGTAGGCCTCCGCCAGCGAGGAGCGCAGCAGCTCGGGCTTGGTCACCGCCGCCGGGTCGATGTTGACGCCGATGTCGAAGCTCTCGCTCGTCGACACGGCCGTGATGTTGAACGCCGTCCCCGCGACCGGACCGAACCCGTAGCAGTGCTCGGTCCGTGCGCCGGCGACGTAGGTCTCGCCGAGCATGCCGGGCAGGTTGCTGGTGGCGAAGTCGATGTGGCTGGCCTGCTGCTTCACCGCGGCGGCCGACAGCTCGCCCGGCAGCAGGTTCATGACCCCGGCCACGGCGCCGATCGGCCCCTCGCCGTGGACCTCGCCGCGGCGGCGCCCGGTGGCCTCGTGGATGGCGGCCATGCGATCGCGCACCGACATCTCCCCGGCCGGGAGCTCCACCGGGACGGGCGAGAAGGCGTTGCCGCCCTCCTCGCCGGCCGTCCGTGTGCTGACGACGAAGGTGGCGTGGAACCGCTCGACCGGTACCCCCTCGCGGTCGTGGTAGCGGCGGCCGGCCATGGTGATCCCCGCGAGGAAGAGGTCGTTGATCGACCCGCCGAGCTGCTTGGCCGCAGCCCGCGTCTCGGCGAACGGCAGGCTGAGGATCTCGAAGTGCCGCCGCTCCGACCGGTGCGTCCACAGCGGGGAACCGGCCGGTTGCAGCTGCTCGACCACCGTCGAGGCGAGGTCGCGCACCTCGGTCCGCAGCTCGCTGACGTGCTCGGGGTGGCGGATGAGGTCGGCGGCGCGGTGGGCGAGGGCCCACGGCAGGTGGACGAGGCCGCTGGCGACGTCGCGGACGTCGTCCACGATGCCGTGGGGTGGCACGGGGTCGTCGGCGATGATTCGGGCGAGGTCGACCGGGGGTGGCATCGGTGCGTCGCGCTCGGTGTCGGTGTACGCCTGGGCGATCGCCATGGCGGTGGCGCCGTCGCCGACCGTGTGGTGGAGCTTCGTGGCCAGCGCGCCCTTCCCGTCCTGGAGGCCGTCGATCACGACGTACTCCCAGAGCGGTCGGTCCCGGCGATACGGCTCGGTGAGGCAGTCGCGGGTCCACTCGATCAGCGCAGCCAGGCCGCCGTCGCCCGGGGCGTCGATCCGGCGGATGTGGTCGTCGAGATCGAAGTCGAGGCTCGGTTCCCAGCGGGGGGTCACGATCCCGCCGACGCCCGGTTCGACGTGCTGGCGGAGCCGGACGTTGGCCGCGACGGCCTGCCTCACGCCGGCCCGGAACCGATCGAGGTCGAGCGGGCGGTCGTAGATCGTGATCGAGCCGCCGCTCGGCGCCAACCAGGGGTCGCGCTCGAGCGTCCACATCATCGCCTCGGAGCTGGTCATGTGATCGCTCGGATCGTTCGCCATGAGGGCCGACCTTCCGGTTCGCGTGCGTCGAAGCGGATCCTCGCGCCCCGACTCGCCACTCACCACCGACCAAAGGCTCAACCGGCGCGCCTCGCGCCGTCCAGGGCTCAGCCGAAGCGCTCCCAGGCCGCCTGGCGGCTGACGCCGAGGGCGTCGCCCACCCGGGCCCAGCTCACGCCCCGCTCCCGGAGCCGGTCGACCAGGCCCTGCAGGCCGAGCGCTGCGGCCTCGACGAGATCTCGCGCCGGTGCGAGTCGACCGAGGAGCTGCTCGTCATCGTCGCCGGCGAAGCCGGGAAAGGGCACCGACGGGTCGGCGAGGATCCGACCGCAGGCGGCCACGCAGCTGTCACAGATCCGGGCTCCGGAGTCGCCGCCGAGCAGCCGCGCGACCTCCTCCGGTCCCCGGAGGCAGAAGTTGCAGCGGTCCTGGTCGGCCATGCGTCAAGGTTCACCTGACAGGCCTCGGATGTCAAGATGCTCTTGACGGACCGGGTCGATCTCGACGCCGCGGTACGGTCGCGAGCGTGGTCGATGACGAGTTGCAGGGTGGGGGCCGTCGTCGAGCGAAGATCGTGTGCACGCTCGGGCCGGCGTCGTCGGATCGGGAGACGGTGCGGGCGATGGTCGACGCGGGCATGGACGTCGCCCGGATCAACACCTCCTACGGCAGCCCCGAGGACCACGCGGCGACGATCGCGCTGGTCGCCGACGTGGCCGGCGCGGCCGGCCGCACCGTGGGCGTGCTCGCCGATCTCCAGGGACCCAAGATCCGCCTGGGCGAGCTCGACGAGGAGATCGAGCTCGAGGTCGGCCAGCGGGTGCGCCTCGTCGACGAGGGCGGGAGCTTCGACGGTGCTGCAGGGGTCGAGGTCGTCCTGCCCACCACCTACGACCGGCTGAGCGTCGACGTCGAGCCCGGCCATCGCCTGATGATCGCCGACGGGCTGGTCCGTCTCGAGGTGCAGGACGTGGGCGAGGGCTGGACCGACGCCGAGGTCTTCCGTGGCGGTGCGGTCCGCACGGGTCGCGGCGTGAACCTCCCGGACACGACGGTGACGGCGCCGGTGCTCGACGACGGCGACCGGGAGCACCTCGCCGCGGCGCTCGACGCCGGGGCCGACCTGATCGCCCTGTCGTTCGTCCGCCGGGCCTCCGACGCCGACGTCGTGAGGGCGGCGATGGAGGAGCTCGGTCGCCGGGCCCCGGTGATCGCGAAGATCGAGCGGGCGGACGCGGTGCAGGACCTCGAGGCCGTCGTCCAGGCCTTCGACGGCGTGATGGTGGCGCGGGGTGATCTCGGTGTGGAGATCGACCTCGCCGCGGTACCCCTCGTCCAGAAGCAGATCATCACCGAGTGCCGGAAGGCGGCGACGCCGGTGATCGTGGCGACCGAGATGCTCGAGTCGATGGCCCACGCGGCACGGCCGACCCGGGCCGAGGCGTCCGACGTCGTGAACGCCATCCTCGACGGGACCGACGCCGTGATGCTCTCGGGTGAGACCTCGATCGGTGACCATCCCGCGGAGGTCGTCGCCACGATGGCGCACCTCGTCGAGGTGGCCGAGACCGTCGCAGCGCCCGAGCCGATCGATGCCGAGCCCGACGACCCCGATGTCGCTGTCGTCCGGGCCGCGGTCGACCTCGCCGCCACCCTGCCCGACGCCGTGCTGGCCGTGCTCACCCGCACCGGGAGCACCGCCCGGAGGGCCTCGGCCCTGCGACCCCGCAACCGCTTGATCGTGGTGGCCCCGCCCGACGGCTACGAGGCCTGGGGCGTGCTCTGGGGCGTCGAGATCGTCGCCGGCTCGCTCAGCGCCGACGCCCCGGCCAGCCGGTTCCGGACCGTGCTGGGCGCCGCTGGTGACCTGGGCGACGAGGTGGTCATCGCACTCGCCGGCGTCCAGCCGGGTCGCACCGACGTCATCCGCCGCCTCGACCCGGGCTGAGGCCGGAGCTGCGCGGCGAGGCCAGGCAGTGGATCGCCCCGGCGATCGTGCCGGTCGAGCGGACGCACCGCTCGTAGGGGGTGTCGTGAGGTCGGGCGAGCAGCGCACCGGAGGCGATGGCCAGCCCGGCGACGAGCAGGGAGCCGTCGTCGATGCCGAAGCTGCCCACGAGCGCCGAGCCGATGGCGCCGCCCAGGAAGAAGACCAGGTTGAAGAGGCCCACCGCGATGCCGCGCCGGTCGGGTGAGGTGCCCCGAGCGATCCGGTCGATCAGCGCCGGTTGGGCGAGGCCGAACCCGATCAGGGCCGACGCGAACCCCGCCACCTGCGCCACCGGCGAGTCGATCAGTGCGGCAGCGATGGCGCCGAACCCGCTCACGGCGACGCCGACCCCGGCCAGCACGGCCGACGGGATGCCACGCTCGGCGAGGCGCTTGCCGAGCGCGGAGGCGACCGGCCCGGCCGCCGCGGCGGGCACGAGCGCCGCACCGATCTGCACCGCGCTCCAGGACTGCTCGGCGGCGAGCCGGACCGGCACCGCGAGGAGGATGCTCAGGTAGACGGCCGCCATCGTCGCCCCGACGACGGCGTTCAACCAGAACGGCGGGCTGGCGACGATCGCACGCGGGGTGAAGCCGTCGGGCTCGTGGCGCTGGTGGCGCACGAGCGCCGTCCCGCCCACCACCAGGAGCACGGCCCCGACGACCCCGACCGCGACGCCGATCCCCGGGGCCTGGAGCACGAGGACGAGCCCGCTCGCGGACGCCGCCGTCAGGGCGGCGCCGCGCCGGTCGAGGCGGCTGGACGCATCGCCCTGGTCGAGGGCGATCGCCCGGATCGCCGGGACCAGGAGCAGGCCGGCGGCCGGCAGGGCCACGGCGAGTCGCCACGAGACGGCGGCGGCGGACAGGCCGCCCAGCAACGGCCCGAGCGCGGCGAGCACGCCGGCGACCCCGGCGACCGAGGACAGCGCGGCCGGCTGGTCGTCGGCGGGGATGCGGCTGCTCAGGACGCCGGGAACCAGCGCGGGGATGGCCCCTGCTCCTGCGCCCTGCGCTACCCGGCCGACCAGGAGCACGAGCAGGTCGGGGGCGACGGCCGACACGAGCGAGCCGATGGCCATCACCACCATGCCGATCACCAGGGGCGTCCGCTGGCCGTGCAGGTCGCCCAGCCGTCCGAACACGGCGGTCGTCGCCGCGAAGGCGATGCTGTAGGCGACGAAGACGGCCGCGATGCCCTCGGTGTCGAGGTCGAGATCGGCGCCGAGCTCCGGCACGACGACGGCCGTCGCCGAGCTGCCGACGGCGGCGAGCCCGAAGAGCACGCCCATGACGAGCGGGATGCGCGCCGTGGTGGTCACGCCGCCCACCCTCCCACGAGTCGGGCGCCGCCGGGCTCAGAGCGCCGGATCGTGCTGCTCCGAGAGGGGGAGTCGGACGACGAACGCCGCACCACCACCGGGCGCGTCGTCGACGTGCACCGTCCCGCCGTGGCCGTCGACGACGATCCGGCGGACGATGTCGAGCCCGAGGCCGCTGCCCTCACCGACGCCCTTCGTCGTGAAGAAGGGATCGAACACGTGGGGGCGGCGGTCGGCCGGGACCCCGGGGCCGTCGTCGATGATCTCGATTCGGGCGTACGCACCCGCCGGCTCCCGTCGCGTGCGGATCGTCAGGGTCCCGCTGCCGTCCATGGCGTCCCAGGCGTTGTCGACGAGGTTGGTCCAGACCTGGTTGAGCTCGCCGGCGTGGCCCTCGAGCTCGGGGAGCTCGGTGTCGTAGTCGCGGACGACCTCGATGCCACCCCTGAGCTTGTGGCGGAGCACGGCGAGGGTCGCGTCGAGGCCGGTGTGCAGGTCGAGGCGGCCGCCGCCCTCGCGGTCCATGTAGCTGTAGGCCTTGATCGAGCCCACGAGATCGGCGATGCGGCCGGCGGAGAGCTCGACCTCACCGATGAGCTGGCGGACCTCGGCGATGCGGCCGATCCAGGCCAGCAGCGGCCCCGGCTCGACCTCGGACACCGCGTCGACCTGCCGCTCGAGCCAGTCGGCGTCGACGCCCGCATCGACGAGGGCCTCGACCAGGTCGTCGCCGCCGACGACGCCGGCGTCCTCGAGGGCGTCGAGGATCTCGTCCTCCCGGTCGCTCCGCTCCAGCGGGGCCAGCGGCGCGGCCTCGGCGGCGTGCTGGAGCAGGTCGGTCTCGACGGCCTCGAGGCGGGAGCGGAGGCCCTCGGACGGTCCGGCGGCCACGACGATCCCGACGGCGGCGGCCTGGAGGTCCCAGATCGCGCTCGGCAGGCGCGCGGCGCTGCGCTGTGCCGCGGCCGCCGGGTTGTTGAGCTCGTGGGCGAGCCCGGCGGAGAGCCGACCGAGGGAGGCGAGCCGCTCCTCGCCGCTGATGCGCTGGGTGAAGCGCAGCGTGCCGTCGCGGATGCCCCGGAGCAGGTGGTGAAAGATCGGGATCCCCTCCTGCACCAGCTCGACGAAGCCGTCGTTGGAGAGGTGGAGGACCAGCGACGGCTCGGGGCACCGAACGGTGACCTCGCTGACCCCGTCGTCGGCGTAGGGGATCGCACCGGCCCACACCCCGGGCGTCGAGTTCGTCGCCATCACCGTGGGCGTGCCGGAGAGGTCACGGATGATCTCCAGCGCGCCCTCGATGAGGACGAACAGCCCGGGCCACTCCGCGCCTCGGTCGAAGAGCGTCGCGCCGGCCTCCACCTCGAGGACCTCGGCGCGGTCGGCCAGCCACTCGAACTGGGCGTCGTCGAGCCGGTCGAGGATGACGAGGCTGCGGAGTCGTTCGATCAGCTCGCCGCGCTCCATCGTGCCGCCCTCTACCGCGCCAGGTGCTGGTGGACGAAGGCGACGGTCACCGAGCCCTCCCCGACGGCGGCGGCCACCCGCTTGATGGAGCCGGACCGGATGTCGCCCACGGCGAAGACACCGGGCATCGAGGTCTCGGTGAGGAACCGGTCGCGGTCGCCGTCTGGGCGCGCCACCCGGCCCCCGACGTCCGGACCGGTGAGCACGTAGCCGCGCTCGTCGCGATCGACGACGTCGTCGAGCCAACCCGTGTCGGCTGCGGCACCGATGAAGACGAACACGTGGTGGGTGTCGATCGCTTCGGTCACGCCGGTGGTGCGGTCCTCGATCTCGACCCGCTCGACCTGCTCGCCTCCCTCGACCTTGGTGACGACGGCGCCGGCCCGCACGGAGATGTTGTCGATCGCATCGATCTGGTCGATCAGGTAGCTCGACATGGCCTTGGGGAGCCCGATCGGGTCCCGAACGAGGATCGTCACGTGATCGGCGTAGCGGGAGAAGTGCACCGCCGCCTGGCCGGCGGAGTTGGCGCCCCCGATGACGACGACGTGGTCGCCCTCGCAGCCCGGGGCCTCGGTCATCGCCGCGCCGTAGTAGACCCCGCGACCGGCCAGCTCGCCGGCGCCCGGAGCGTCGAGCAGTCGGTACCGGACCCCACCAGCGAGGATCACGGCACCGGCGGTCAGGGTCGAGCCGTCGGCGAGCCGCACGACGCGGTAGGGATCGGACCGCTCGATGCCGACGACCTCCTGCGGGCTGATGATCTCCACGCCGAAGCGCCGGGCCTGGGTGACGGCCCGCCGGGCGAGGTCGGCGCCGGACAGGCCGACGGGGAACCCGAGGTAGTTCTCGATGCGGCTCGACTGGCCGGCCTGCCCGCCGGGCGCCTCCCGCTCGATGATCGCCGTGCCGAGGCCCTCGGACGCCCCGTAGACCCCGGCGGCGAGACCGGCCGGACCGCCGCCGACCACCACCAGGTCGTGGTACGCCACCTCGGTGCCGGTCTGGAGCCCGAGCGCGGCGCCGAGCTGCTCATTGCTGGGGTCGACGAGCGCGGTGCCGTCGGGGAGCAGCGCCACCAGTCGGTCGGCCAGCTCCTCGGACGGCTGGTCGAGCGGGCTCAGCGCGCACGCCGCCGCCTCGCTGCCGCTCGCGAGGAACTCGTAGGGGACCTGGTTGCGGGCGAGGAAGTCGCGGACCCGGTGCGACTCGGCTGCGACCGGGACGCCGACGACGCGCACGCCGCCGTGTTGTGGTCGGAACGTCGACCACCACTCGTCGAGGAGGTCGTCGAGGACCGGGTACAGGTTCTCGTCCGGTGGCTCCCACGGCTTCGTGACGTAGTAGTCGAGCTGGATCTCGTTGATCCCCCGGATGGCCACCTCGGTGTCGGCGTAGGCCGTCAGCAGCACCATCTTCACCCGCGGGAACATCTCGCGGGCGGACGCGAGGACGGCGAGGCCGTCGAGCTGCGGCATCCGCTGGTCCGACACGACCAGCGCCACCTCGGCCCCCGTGCGCGCCAGCTCGGTGAGGGCCTGCGTCGCCTCGGGTCCCCCGTCGGCCGCGACGATGCGGTGCGCGGGGCGGTACCGGCTGCGGACGTCGGCGCGCACGGCCCGGAGGACCTGCGGGTCGTCGTCGACCACGAGGAGCACGGGGGGCTCCTCTGCGGCCTCAGCGCTCAGAGGGGGCCGATAGCGCTCGGTCACCTCGGGGACCCTACCGGCGGACCCGGCTGACCCCGTCACCTCCGGCCGGCCGCGGTCGGGATCGCATCGTCGCCTGACTACGGTCTCGCCATGGAGCGCTTCGATGCCGTCGTGGTGGGTGCTGGACAGGCGGGGCCAGGGGTCGCGGTCACGCTGGCCGCGGAGGGCGCGCGGGTCGCGCTCGTGGAGGCCGATCGAGTCGGCGGAACCTGCCTCAACCACGGCTGCCGTCCCACCAAGGCGCTGCGGGCCTCGGCGCGGCGAGCCCACCTCGCCCGGACGGGCGAGGCGCTGGGCGTGCGGGCCGCCTCGGTGACGCTCGACTGGGAACGGGCGCGGCAGCGCAAGGACGCCCTGATCGAGGAGTGGCGCGATGGCTTCGAGCATCGTCTGGGCGACCTCGCCGGCATCGAGATCGTCCGCGGCGAGGGTCGGCTGGCCGGGACCGAGCCCGAGGGCCACGTCGTCGCCGTGGGCGACCGCCGCTTGCTGGCTCCGAAGGTGTACCTCGACGTCGGCGGTCGTCCTCGGATCCCGGACATCACCGGGCTCGACGACGTCGATGCGTGGACCGAGACCGAGCTGCTGGAAGCGGACGCACCACCGGACCACCTGGTGATCCTCGGCGGCGGCTATCTGGGCGTCGAGTTCGGGCAGATGTTCCGCCGCTTCGGGAGCGACGTGACGATCGTGCAGCGAGCCGGCCACCTCCTTCCCGCGGAGGACATCGAGATCAGCGAGACCATCGAGGAGGTCGTGAGGAACGAGGGCGTCGAGCTCCGGCTCGGCGTCGATGCGACCGGAGCGGCCCGGACCCAGACCGGCGTGCGCCTCGACGTCGGCGACGGTCCACCGGTCGAGGGGACCGCCCTGCTGATCGCCGTCGGGCGGACTCCGAACACCGATCGCCTCGGTCTCCACACGGTCGGTCTCCGCACCGACGAGCGCGGCTTCGTCCCCACCGATGATCGGTTCGCCACTGCCGTCGAGGGGATCTGGGCGCTGGGCGACATGAACGGTCGCGGCGCGTTCACGCACACGGCCTACCAGGACTTCGAGATCGTGGTCGATGGTGGCCGGACCGCGGGCGGCAGGATCGCCACCTACGCAGTGTTCTGCGATCCGGCGCTCGGGCGCGTCGGCATGACCGAGCGTCAGGCGATCGCCACCGGACGCACGGTGCTCGTCGGTCGCCAGCCCATGGGGACGCTGACCCGCGCCCGGCTCGAGGGCGACAGCGTGGGTCTCATGAAGCTCGTCGTCGACGGTGACACCGACGAGATCCTCGGCGCTGCGGTGCTCGGCGACACCGGCGACGAGGTCATCCAGGTCGTGTCGGCACTGATGCAGGCCAACGCTCCGGCCCGTGTGCTGCGCGAGATGCTGCCCGTGCACCCCACGGTCTCCGAGTTCTGGCCGACGGTCGCCGGGTCCCTCGAGCCCGTCGCCTCGGCCTGAGCGGGCGAGCGCCGGCCGATCGCCCTCGGCGCCCGGTCGGGACCTTCGCCGAGGGCAACTAGGGTCGAGATCGTCGGATCCCAGGCGTCGTGCGCCGAGCGGTCGCATGGCGGCGAGGGCTGCGGGCCGGAGCAAGGAGGCGAGGCTCGGTGGCTGATGGTGGGCGCGACGCAGCGGAAGCGTGCGTGCGAGAGGTGTGGTCCGGCGCCCCGCGGACGGTCCGGTGGCGAGGCGAGGACGTCGTCACCGGCATCTTCAAGGACGCGGTCGCGGGCCGCGTGCCGGTGGGCCAGTTCAACGTCGACGGTGACGCCCAGGCCGATCTCACCGTCCACGGAGGCTGGGAGAAGGCCGTCTACGCCTACGCGGCCGAGGACTACGCCTGGTGGACGGGTCAGCGGCCCGACCTCGAGCTGGGTCCGGGAGTCTTCGGCGAGAACCTGACCGTGGCCGACCTCGACGTCGACGACGTCCACGTCGGTGATCGGTTCCGCATCGGGTCGACGGAGCTCGTCGTGACCGAGCCTCGCCTGCCGTGCTTCAAGCTCGGCATCAAGGTCGGCGACGACGACTTCGTCACCGAGTTCCTCGAGGCCGGTCGCTACGGCTTCTACCTCGCCGTGATCCGACCGGGGGAGCTGGCCGCCGGCGATCGCATCGAGCGGACATCGCGGCACTCGGAGCGGTACCCCGTGTACGAGATCGCGCGCCTCTACCGGCATGGCCGCGACGACCCGGCCGGGCTCGCCCGGGCGGCGGCGCTCGACGTCGTGCCCGAGAGCTGGCGCCGGTTCTTCGGCGACCAGCTCGGAGCGATCGAGGCCAGCACGGGCCAACGGTTCGCTCCGCCACCCGCGTCCCCGTCGTGGTCGGGGTACCGACCGCTGGAGGTCGTCGAGAAGCGGACCGAGCAGGGCGACGCCGCCACGTTCACGCTGGCGGACCCCGCCGGCGAGCCCCTCCCGGCGTACCGTCCCGGCCAGTTCGCCACGCTCCGGCTCGACGTGCCCGGCCAACCGTCACCCGTGGTTCGCTCCTATTCGCTGTCCGGCGACCCGACGGGTGGCACCTACTCGGTCACGATCAAGCGCATCACCTCCGCGTCGGGTGAACCCGGGGTGGCGTCGGGCCACCTGCACGATCGGGTCGGCGTGGGCGACCTCATCGAGGTCAAAGCACCGGCGGGGTCGTTCACGCTCGAACCGACAGAGCACTTCAGGCCGGCGGTACTGCTCGGCGCAGGGATCGGCATCACCCCCTTGCTCAGCATGCTGCGAGCGATCGTCGCCCACCCCGAGCCCCGGGAGACCTGGGTGATCCACGGCAGCCGGAACCAGGCGGACCACGTCGCGCTCGACCAGCTCGACGCGCTGGCCGACGAGCACCCCCACGTTCGATTGCACGTCGCCCACAGTCGTCCCGACGACGACGCCCCGCCCCTGCGCGCCGCCGTCGTCCACCCCGGGCGGGTCACCCCCGAACTGGTGCAGTCGGTCCTCCCTGCCAGCTACTTCGACTACTACCTGTGCGGACCGGCCCCGATGATGAGCGATCTGTTCGACGGCCTCGTCGCCTGGGGCGTCCCCGATCACCGAATCCACTACGAGGCGTTCGGTCCGGCGACGATCGGCACGACGATCCCGTCGGAGCCGGTCGATCCTCCGGTGGAGGTCCACTTCGAGTCCTCCGGTCGGACCTCCCGATGGGATCGGACCGACCTCTCGGTGCTCGAGTTGGCCGAGGCATCCGGCATCGACCTGCCCTTCGGATGCCGCGCCGGCAGCTGTGGGACCTGCGCGACCACCGTGGTGGCCGGTGAGGTGAGCTATCTCCACCGACCGAGCGCTCCGATCGGGCCCGGCCAGACCCTGCCCTGCGTCGCCGTCCCCGACGGCCCGCTCGCCCTCGATGCCTGAGCGACCCGCGGCTCGATCGACCGTCAGCACGCGGGTGAGTGTCGTCCCTGCGTCCGGCGAGCGGCTCGGATGAGAGCGGTGGTCGTGGCCGAGTTCGGCGGGCCCGAGGTGCTCCGCCTCCGCGAGGTGCCCGATCCGGTGGCGGCGGTCGGCGAGGTCGTCGTCGAGCACGAGGCGATCGGGGTCAACCTCGTGGACACCCAGCACCGGGCCGGTTCGCCGTACCCGGTCGAGGCGCCCCTGATCGTGGGGATCGAGGCCGCCGGCTCCGTGGTGGAGGTCGGTGCCGGGGTGGAGGACGTCGCCGTCGGTGATCGCGTCGCCTACGGCGGTGTCATGCCGGGCGTCTACGCCGAACGGGCCGCCGTCGCCGCCGACCAGCTCATCCACCTGGACGACGACACGACCACCGACGTGGCCGCTGCGGCGCTGCTCCACGGGTGGACGGCGCACATGCTTGCCGCCCTCGCCGACCGCGTGGACGTCGACCGCGACGTTCGCCGGGCGGTCGTGCTCGCCGCAGCCGGAGGGACGGGTTCGTTGCTCACCCAGCTGCTCGTGGGCCGCGGCTGGGAGATCATCGGCATCACCTCGGGGGAGGAGAAGTCGGCGTACGTGACGTCGATCGGGGCCGAGGCGATCGATCGGCGTGACGGCGACGTCGTCGAGGCGGTGCTCGATCGGAGCGGGGGCGGCGTGCACGCGGTGTTCGAGGGCATCGGAGGGGCGGTGTTCGACCAGGCACGCCGGATGCTCCGGCCGAGAGGTCATCTCGTCTCGTTCGGTCAGACGGCGGGGCCGGTGCCGGCGATCGATCCCGCGCTGCTGTCGGGCATCTCGTCCGCCGGCGGTCCCGGCTCGCTCACCCTGACCTGGCCGACGCTGAACGACCACAACCCGTCCGCCGAGATGCGCCGGTGGCGAGCGGCCGAGGTGTTCGCCACCGTGGCGAGCGGGGATCTCGTGGTGCGGATCGAGCGGGTGGATCCGCTCGGCGCGGCTGCGGATGTGCATGCCGCGCTGGAGTCCGGCGCCACGATCGGCAAGCTCCTCCTCGACCCGAGTCGCTGATCGGGTCGTGACCGCGACGAGCGACTTGCTCGACCGCTTCCTGAACCTGTGTTCATCGCCGGCTTATCCGGACCACAACTCGCCGAAACGCTGATCACACAGGGTGATTCGTACGTTCCGTTCGACCCACAGAACGGAAGGACGAACGATGTCACGACGATGGGGAGCGGTCGGGTTCGCCGGCCTGCTCGTACTCGCGGCCTGCGGCGGCGGTGACAGCGACGACTCGGCACCGGTGATCGAGGTGCAGGGTGCTGGCGAGGTGGCCGCGGGCTCCGACGACGGCGACGATGCGGCCGCCGCGGGCGGAGCGGTCGCGACCGACGAGGAGCAGGCGCTGGCCTTCGCGGAGTGCATGCGGGACAACGGGGTGGACTTCCCCGACCCGACCCTCGACGCCGACGGCTCCGTCGACTTCGGCATCGGCCCGGGCGGCGGAGGTGGCGGTGGTGGCGGCCTCGACCCGCAGGACGACGGGGTGCAGGACGCGTTCGGGGCCTGCCAGTCACTGCTCGAGGGCGCCTCGTTCCTCCCCGGCGGTGGTGACCTGACCGAGTTCGAGGACGACCTCCTGGCCTTCGCCGAGTGCCTGCGCGATCAGGGCCTCGACGTCGACGACCCCGACCTCGACGCCTTCGGCCCCGGCGCGGGCGGCGACGGCAACGCCACCCCGTTCGGCGACGGCTTCGATCCGAACGATCCGGCGAACGCCGACGCCATCGAAGCGTGCCAGGGCACGTTCACCGGCGGACCGCTCGGAGGTTGACGACATGCCGATCCTGACCCCCCAGCAGTCCCAGGGCCCGGAGCCCGGTCCCGACCGCATGACCACCGAACCGTCGGAGGCCCCGTCCGCGACGGCTCCCCGGCCCCCACTCGCGATCGACTCGATGCCCCCGGTCGGCTCGCCCGAGCCACCCGAGACCGATCGAGCACCGGGCGGTGGCCGGCGCCGCTGGTGGTTGCTCGCCGCCGCGGTGGTGCTCGTCGCGGGAGCCGGAGTGGCGGTGGCGCTGCTCGGCTCGTCCTCGGACGACGGCGCGACCGAGGCGGCCACCGCTCCGATCCAGGCCGTCCAGGCCGAGCAGCGCGACCTCGTGGAGTTCCGCGAGCTCGATGCCACGCTCGGCTTCGCCGCCGACACCCTCCAGACCGCCGGCCGGGACGGCACCGTCACGGCCGCGGCCGACGAGGGCGACTCGCTCGAGCGAGGCGACGTGGCCTTCGAGATCGGCGGGCAGCCGACCGTCGTCTTCTACGGCTCGACGCCGCTCTACCGCGAGTTGACGTCCGGGGTCGACGACGGCGCCGACGTCCTGGTCCTCGAGGAGAACCTCGCCGCTCTCGGCTTCGACGCCGACGGCGAGCTCGTCGTCGACGAGACCTTCGACGCGGCGACGACCGCGGCGATCGAGGCCTGGCAGGCCGGCCTCGGCGTCGAGGAGACGGGTGCGGTGACGCCGGCCGACGCGCTCGTGGTCGGCGGGCCGTCGCTGGTGTCGTCCGTGCAGGCCGAGGTGGGCGCGGCGGTGAACCCGGGCGCACCGGTGCTCACCACCAGTCTGACCGCCGAGACCCAGACCGTCCTGGCCGGTGGTGACGGGCGCCTCACGCTCGTGCCCTCGGTCGGGCAGACGATCTCGAGCGGTGACGTGCTGTACGAGCTCGACACCGAGCCGGTGGCGGTGATCGTCGGCGACGAGCCGCTCGACCGGCAGCTGAACCAGGGCGTCGAGGACGGTGAGGACGTCGAGCAGCTGGAGCGGGCGCTCGTCGAGCTCGGCTACGACGCCGACGGCGAGCTGGAGGTCGACGAGACCTTCGACGAGGCCACCTTCGAGGCGGTGCAGGACTGGGAGGACGATCTCGGCATCGGTGCCGATGGCGTGATCCAGGTCGGCCAGTACCTGGTCCTCGAGCCCGGGCAGACCGTGCTGGAGGTCGAGGCCGAACGCGGTGACGACGTCACCGCCACCTCGCTGCTCGCCGTCGTGGGGAGCTCCACTCGGGAGATCACGACCGAGATCGAGGTCGCCGACCAGGACCTCATCTCCGAGGGTGACGCCGTCGAGATCGAGCTCCCGGACGGGGCGACCACCACCGGTCAGGTCACCGACGTCGCGGCCTCGT
>JBCBSZ010000105.1:0-16949 GCA_039818945.1 Actinomycetota bacterium | reverse complement strand
GACCGATCGGCTCTCGCCCCGGATCCGTGAGACCGCCAAGCGCCTCTGGTACGTCTACTTCGGGCTCACGGTGGCCATCGCCGCCGCCCTCATGGTGGCGGGCATGAGCCTCTTCGACGGCGTCACCCACGCCTTCGCCGCAGCGTCGACCGGTGGCTTCTCGCCGCGCAACAGCTCGGTCGGCACCTACGACTCGGTGGCGATCGAGGTGATCCTCATCGTGGCGATGGTCATCGGCGGTGCCTCCTTCACCCTCCACCATCGGGCCCTCCGAGGTGATCTCGGGGTCTACCGGCGGGTCAGCGAGGCTCGGCTCTACGGGGTGGTGTTGCTCGGTTCGACCTCGTTGCTCACCGTGCTGCTGCTCGTCGACGACGTCGCCGAGAGCGCCCCGGATGCCCTCCGGCAGGCCGCGTTCAACGCCGCCACGATCGTGTCGAGCTGCGGCTTCGGCACCTCCGACTTCACCACGTGGGGCTCGGCGGCCCAGTTCCTGCTCATCCTGCTGATGGTGCCGGCCGGCATGACCGGCTCGACCTCGGGCGGGATGAAGCTGCTGCGCCTCCAGGTGCTCGTGCGGCACGCGCTCCGGGAGATCGTGCGGAGCCGTCATCCCCAGTCGGTCGTGCCAGTCCGGCTCGGGCCGCAGCCCGTCGCCGAGGACGTGGTGTCCCGGGTGATCGGCTTCGCCGTCATCTATGCCACGTCGATCCTCATCGGCGGCGTCTTCGTCACGGCCCTCGGCGTCGATCTGGTCACCGGGTTCTCGGGCGCCGTGTCTGCGATCGGGAACATCGGCCCGGCGCTCGGCGAGGCCGGCCCGGCCGACACCTTCCTCGTCTACCCCGCCCCCGCCCGCGCCGTGCTGATGGTGCTGATGCTCCTCGGCCGGCTCGAGCTGTTCGCCGTGCTGTTCATGTTCGCCAGCCTGGCCCGGAGCGTGCCGCGCCGGGGTGCTGCGATCACGCCCTGAGCGCCTCGATGATCGACCGGGGCCGGAGCCCCAGGCCGGCGGCGAGCGACGAGTCCAGCCGCACGTCGGAGGGCCGACCCGCCTCGATCAGCGAGTCGGGGGTCGGGCCGATCGACAGCGAGTCGGGATCGATGCCCGCATGGGGCGCCAGGAGGCGGCCGAGCGTCGCCCGGTCGACCTCAGCGGCGCCTCCCAGGTGCACCGCCCCCGTCCGCTCACGAGCGAGGAGCTCGAGGATCGAGGCGGCGACGTCGTCGACCAGCGCCGGGCAGCGCAGCTCGTCGGTGAAGAGCGTCGCCTCACCCCGCGCCGACGCCCGAACGAGCTCGACCTGCTCGCCCTCCGACACGTCGACGAGCAGCGGCAGCCGGACGATGAGGCCGTCCGGGGGGACGAGCTGCTCGGCTCGGCGCTTGCCCCGCCCGTAGTCGAGCGTGGGGTCGGGCTCGTCGGCCTCGGTGTACGGGCGGCCGGCTCGGCCCGAGAACACGAGATCGGTCGAGGTGAGGACCAGCCGGCCTCTGGCACCGGCCAGCGCGGCCGTGCCGGCGACGGTGACCGAGTCGTCGCCGTTGTCGGCCTTGTCGTAGGCGGTGTGCACGACGACGTCGGGGTCGACCTCTTCGAGGAGCGCGGCGACGGCGACGGCGTCGCGCAGGTCGGCCGGCACGGGTCGGATGCCGGACGGAGCGGCCGCCCGTCGTACGGTCGCCGTGACGTCCCACCCGCTGGACGCAGCCTGCAGCGCGAGCCGCGAGCCGAGCAGGCCGCCGCCGCCGGTGACGAGGAGCTTCGGCGCGGTCACTCGCCCGCGGCGAGCAGCGGGTTGAAGCCGGTGAAGTCGAGGCGGGTCATCGGCCGCGGCTGGTCGGGCAGCTCGCTCTCCGACGTCGGGATCAGCTGCGGCTCGTCGTCGCTGTCGACGAAGAGCACCGCATCGAACCGCGGCGTGGCCGTGATCGTGAAGACCAGCTGCGCGGCCGCGAGGCTGCGGCTGCGCCCCTCGAGCGCGTAGAACTCCTCGCTCAGCGGGAGGCGGAGCGTGTTGCCGGCGATCATCTCCTGCGTCTGGGTCGGGCTGACCAGCGTGACGTCGGGCGTGATGAGGGTGATGAGCCCGTTGTCGATGTCGCGCTGGGTCAGCTCCTTGAGCTGCGTGATCATCTCGCCGACCGTGTCGTCGGGCGCCGTGCGGTTGGTCGGGCGCACCAGCTCGGCCTCGCCGTCGAGCAGGTAGACGGTGAGGAGCACCTCCTCGGGCGTCTCGCCGGGATCGGGAGCGGTCGTCGTGGTGGTCGTCTGCTCGCTGAGCAGCCCGTCGGGGAGCCGTTCCGCGGCGAGATCGCGCGGCGCTGCATCGGTCGGCACCCCGCAGGCGGCGGCAAGCGCAGCGGCCGCCGCGACCATCACGACGCGGCGCAGGCCCGTCACGTCGCCACCGGGAGCGCCACGACGAAGCGGGCCCCGTCGAGGTCGTCGGTCCGATCGTCCACCCAGACCCGCCCGCCGTGCAGCCGCACGTGCTCTCGCACGAGCGCCAGCCCGAGCCCCGTGCCACCGCCGGAGCCCCGCTGTCCGCCGGCCGTCGTGCCCCGGGCGAAGCGCTCGAAGATGCGGGCGCGCTCGTCCTCCGGGATGCCCGGGCCCTCGTCCTCGACGATGATGTGGATCTCGTCGTCCTCGCACACCACCAGGATGCGCGTCGGGCCGCCCGCGTAGTAGTCGGCGTTGGCGACCAGGTTGGCGATGATCTGGGCGATCCGCCGCTTGTCCACCTCGACCAGCGTGCCCTCGACCTCGGGGTGCACGACGATCGGCACCCCGTCTCGCCCCAGCGACGCCATCGTGGCCGTCACCATCTCGCCGGGCGCGACCAGGTCGCGGCGCTTGTCGACCGCGCCGGCGTCGATCCGGCTGATCTCGAGGAGGTCGCCGATCAGGCGCTCGAAGCGGTCGACGTCGTCGCCGAGGAGGTCGAGCGCGTGCTGTCCGCGCTCGGACAGCTCGTCGCGCCGGCTGTCCATCACGTCGATGGAGGCCCGCAGCGTCATGAGCGGCGAGCGGAGCTCGTGGCTGACGTCGGAGGCGAAGCGGGCGTCGCGGTCGATCCGGTCCTGGAGGCCCTGGGCCATCCCGTTGAACGACGAGACGAGCGCTTCGAGGTCGGGGTCCTCGACGTCGTCGAGGCGGGTGTCGAGCTGGCCGCCCGCGATGGCGCTGGCGGCGGCGGAGATGTCGCCGAGGGGGCTGAGCACGCGACGGGCGGCCCAGACGCCGAAGGCGGCCCCGGCCAGCGTCGTGACGGCGCCGCCGACGGCCAGGATGATGCCGAGCAGGCGCAGCGAGTCCTCGAGCTCGTCGAGCGGGATGATCTCGAAGTAGGTGATGTCGGAGTCGGGGAGGGGGATGCCGACGGCGAGGAAGGTCTGGCCCCGCAGGTCGAAGCGCATCCGGTTGGGCTGGTCCTGCTCGATGGCGCGGCTGGTGAGCTCGTCGGGCAGGTCGGCCGGCGCGAAGCCGCCCGGCCCCCGCCACCGGTCGCCGGCGAAGTTGAGGAGCTGGGTGCCGCCGCTGGGGGAGGCCAGCGACTCGAGCACCGACGCGGCCACCGCCTCGAGGCCGTCCTCCTCGGCCTCGTCGATGAGCACGGGGTCGACACCGGGGCCGACCGGGCTCGCCTCGGACGGCTGCGCCAGGCTGCTGCGCACGATGACGGCGTTGGCGATGGCCTGATCGACCGACGTGCGCTCGCGCTGGCTGACGAGCGTCTGCCGGGCGAGCCCGTAGGTGGTGACCGCGAGGAGCGACGAGACCAGCAGGCCACCGAAGGCGAAGAGGATGACGATGCGGGACCGGAGGCGGGGGCCGTGCCGCGACAGCGGGATGAGCTCGGCCACGGTGCTCGCGGTCAGGGCTGCAGCTTGTACCCCATGCCGCGAACGGTCACGACATGGCGGGGGTGGGCGGGATCGGTCTCGACCTTGGTGCGGAGCCGGCGCACGTGCACGTCGACGAGCCGCCCGTCGCCGAAGTAGCCGTACCCCCACACCCGCTCGAGGAGGTCCTCACGACTGAAGACCTTGCCCGGGGTGGAGGCGAGCTCGCAGAGCAGCCGGAACTCGGTCTTGGTGAGGTGGATCTCCTCACCACCCTTGCGCACCATCCCCTGCTCGGGCAGGACCTCGAGGTCGCCGAGTCGGATGTTGGCCGACTCGACCTCGGTCGTGCGGATCCGGCGCAGCAGGGCGCGGATCCGAGCCGAGAGCTCCTTGGGGGCGAAGGGCTTGGTCAGGTAGTCGTCGGCTCCCGCCTCGAGACCGGCGACCACGTCGTGGGTGTCATCGCGCGCCGTGACCATCACGATCGGCACGTCGCTCGTGCGGCGGATCGACCGGCACAGCTCGAAGCCGTCCATGCCCGGGAGCATGATGTCGATCAGGACCACGTCGGTGGGGTTCGACTGGAACAGCGACACGGCGTCCTCACCGGTCGCCGCCTCGTCGACCGTCCAACCCTCGTCCTCGAGCGCGAGACGAACGGCGGTGCGGATGCGTTCGTCGTCTTCGACCGTCAAGATCCGAGTTCCCACGTCCCTAGCATCGCAGCGTCTGGACGGTTTGGGGTGACAAACCCCCGAGCAGCGGGCGAAGCGACCGCCCGGAGCGTTCGCGGGGGCCCGGCGATGTCGATCTCAGGGGCCCGTGACCAGGGCGTGGAGGTCGTCCACGAGGTGCGGAGGCGCCACCAGCGTCAGGTCGTCGGGCTCGTCACCGGCGGCGCCGACGACGACCAGGCCGGCCTCGCGAGCGATCAGCGCGCCGGCGGCTCGGTCCCACTCGTTGAGCCAGCGTTCGTAGTAGACGTCGAGGCGGCCCGCCGCGGTCCAGCACAGGTCGAGCGCGGCCGAGCCGATCCGGCGGATGTCGCGGACCGCCGGGAGCACCCGGGTGAGCACGTCGGCCTGTTCGGCCCGGAGCCCGGCATCGTAGGAGAACCCGGTGCCGACGAGGCACGCGGCGAGCTGGTCGGGTCGGGCGGGGGCGAGGCGGCGTCCGTCGAGGTGGGCACCGCCGCCCAGCGAGGCCGTGAAGCACTCGTCGTGGGCCGGGTCGAGCACGGCACCGGCGACGACCGTCCCGTGGAGCTCGGCCGCCACCGAGACCGAGCTCGCCCGCAGCCCGTAGAGGTAGTTCACGGTGCCGTCGAGCGGATCGAGGATCCAGCGCACCCCGGACGTGCCGTCCCGGCTGCCGCCCTCCTCGCCGAGCACCGCGTCGTCGGGCCGGGCGCCGAGGAGCACGTCGAGCAGCACCGCCTCCGACTCGGTGTCGACGATCGTCGCCGGATCGGTGGGCGACGACTTGGTGATGGCATCCAGCCGATCGCCGAGGTGGTGCCGATGGACCTCGCCCGCCGCCCGTGCCGCGGTGGTCGCGAGCTCGAGGAGCTCCGTCGGGTCGGCGATGGTCATGGGGGCTCCTGTGCGTCGCCGGACCGTGGCAACCGTAGAGCCCGTTTCGGCTGCGCCCGCGCGTCAATTCGCCGTGCCCGGGAACTGGAGCCCGAAGTCGTCGATGCAGACGCAGGAACCGCCGACGGGCACGACGTCGAAGAGCGGGCACGTCCCCGCCGTCGAGTTGCACACGGTCGCCGAGGCCGGCGTGACCGGCTGCTCGGTGACGGGCTCGAACGTCGGCCCGGGCTCGTCGCGGGCGCTGCCGTCGGGCCGGAGGCCGATCGCGGCGAGCGTGATCGCCGTGATGACGGCGATGGCGACGCCGACGACGATCTGCCTGCTCATCGGTCGACCCCCGAGCAACGGACGTGGGTGCGGGAACCGGGCGTGCGCATGGAGCCAGCTTCGGGGCGGTCGCTGTCGCCGGGCTGTCCGCCCCGGACCACGGCAGATCTAGGGTGACCCGTCGTGGACGAGACCGTGGACCTGCGTTCCGACACCGTCACCCGCCCGACCCCCGCCATGCGGGCCGCGATGGCCGATGCCGACGTGGGCGACGACTGCTACGGCGAGGACCCGACCGTCCGGCGTCTCGAGGCCATGTTCGCCGAGCGGGTGGGCGTCGAGGCGGCGATGTTCGTGCCGTCCGGCACCATGGCCAACCAGATCGCGCTCCGGGTGCTCACCCGCCCGGGCGACATGATCGTCACGGGTGCCCGGCAGCACGTCGTGCGCTTCGAGGCCGGCGCCGCCGGCCGCAACGCCGGGGTCCAGTTCCACCTCGTCGACGACGACGACGGGACGATCTCGCCCGACGACCTCGGTTGGGCCATCGAGGCGGGACGACACCACCAACCCGACCCGGTGGCGGTCTTCGTCGAGAACACCCACCTCATGGCGGGTGGTCGGGTGTGGCCGGTCGAGCGGCTCGACGAGATCGGCTCGCGGCACCTGCCCGTTCACCTCGACGGCGCCCGTCTGTTCCACGCCGAGGTGGCGGCCGGCGTGCCGGCCCAACGCTTCGTCGCCCCGGTCACGACGGTGTCGTGCTGCCTGTCGAAGGGCCTGGCGGCGCCGGTGGGCTCGCTGCTCGGAGGGCCGGCCGACCTGGTGGAGGCCGGGCGACTCGAGCGGAAGCGGTTCGGCGGCGCGATGCGCCAGTCGGGCGTGCTCGCCGCCGCCGGCATCGTGGCCCTGGAGCGGATGGTCGAGCGGCTGGCCGACGACCACGCCGCCGCCCGGATGCTCGCCGAGGCGGTCGCCCGACGGTGGCCGAGCTGCCGTCTGCGCCCGGAGGACGTCACCACCAACATCGTGATCTTCCGCCACGACCACACGACGGCGCTCCTCGACCACCTCGCCGCCCACGGCGTCCTCGCCGGCACGGTGGCGCCGGACACGATGCGCTTCGTCACCCACGTCGACGTCGACGCCGACGGCATCGACCGCGCCGTCGGCGCCATCGAGACCGCTCCCTAGGAGCGGGTCAGTCGTCGAGCATCGCCATCGACTTGGCGGTGATCCACTCGCCGGCCACGACCGGTTCGTAGCGGAGGGGGTGGTCGGCGTCGACGGTGGTGGGGATGGTCTCGATGACGGCGCCGAAGGCGGGCTGGAAGAAGTAGGGGACCGACACCCGGTCGGTCGTCGCGTGCTCGCCGTCCGGCACGATCACCCGGTGCAGGGTCGACACCCAGCGGTCGTTGGTCCAGCGGGCCATCAGGTCGCCGAGGTTGACGACGAAGCTCCCGGGGATGAGCGGGACGTCGTACCAGGTGCCGTCGACCGAGATCTGGAGGCCCGGGATCTGCTCGACGGCGATCACCGTGAAGGCGCCGTAGTCGGTGTGCGCACCGCGCCGCAGCTGCCCCTCCGGCACCTCGCCCGTGGCCGGCGGGTACCAGTTGGCCAGGAGCAGGCTCGTGTGGTCGGCGATCTTGTCGTCGAACCAGTCGAGCGGGAGATCGAGGGCCCGGGCGAGGATCGGGAGCAGCGATCGGCACAGCGGTTCCAGCGCCGCCTGGTAGGCCTCGAAGGCCGGCCGGAGCTCGGCCGGGCGCTCCGGCCAGAGGTTCTCCCGGAAGATGGCCTCGTAGTGCTCGACGGTGGCCCGCTGACGGACGGCCTCGTCGTCGAACCCGCTGACGTTGAAGGACTCGCACAGATCGGGGGGCGTCTCGTCGCCGAGCGTCGCCGCCAGCGACGTGGTGTCCATGCCGAGGTACCCACGGAAGTCGGTCGGGGTCGGCGGGGCCACGAGGTCCTTCTCGGCCCGGTCGAGGTGGAAGAAGGTCCGGGCGGTCTCGACCACCCGGTCGGTCAGCGCGGGATCGACGCCGTGTCCGGTGATGGCGAAGAAGCCGATCCCGCGGCAGGCGTCGTCGAGCCGGGCCGCCGCCTCGTCGAGGGCGCCGGTGCGACCGGCGCGCACGTCGGTCAGGTCGATCACGGGGACGTCGATGCTCGGCACGGGCGCTTCCTATCGTCGATCGACGGGGGCGACGTCCTTCCACTCGCTCATCGCCCGCAACACCAGCACGGCGACGATGCCGACCCCGACGGCGGCCAGGAGCGCACCGGCGATCGCGCCGAGCGCCGTGGGGATCGTGCAGGAGCCGTCGCACTGGAGGTCGACGATGGCGAAGCCGATGAGCCCGCCGCAGCAACCGGCGACGACGACCGCGGCGAACGCGAGCGCCCGGGCCGCGGTCGAGGGGAGCGAGTTGAGCGCGTAGCCGTCGTCGGCGGCCAGGCGGGACCGGATCCGGTCGTCGGTCTCGCCGCCGGACTCGGCGTCGCTGGTCGGCTGATCGTCCACGCTCACATCGTAGGTGGGAGGCCCGCGCCGGCGGGTCCCGTGGGCCGTGTCGACTCCGATGGCAGACTCGGAGGCGTGCGGAGATGGACGGTGGCCGGCGGCGTGATCGAGGGTCCGTCCGGCGTCCTGCTCGTGCGCAACCGGCGCAAGAACGGCTCGCTCGACTGGTCGACCCCGGGCGGGGTGGTCGATCCGGGCGAGGAGGTGCTCGAGGCGCTCACCCGCGAGGTCGCCGAGGAGACCGGGCTCGTCGTGCCGGCGTGGACCGGTCCGATCTACCACGTCGAGGTCGAGGCCCCGGTTCTCGACTGGCACCTCACCGTCGAGGTCTTCCGCGCTCCCGCACCGGCGGGCGACCTCCACATCGATGATCCGGACGGCATCGTCGTCGAGGCCCGCTGGTTCGACGCCGACCGGTGCGCCGAGCCCCTCGACGGCAACCACCGGTGGGTGACCGAGCCGATGGTCGCCTACCTGGCCGAGCGCTGGGACGAGCCCACGAGTTTCCGCTACCGGATCGAGCGCACCGACGGCGAGGAGCTCGACGTCGTGGCCCTGGACGACTGAGGCCGTGGCACCTCGCACGATCCTGCACGTCGACATGGACGCGTTCTACGTGTCCGTCGAGCTGCGCCGCCGCCCCGAGCTGCGGGGCCGACCGGTCATCGTCGGCGGCTCGGGGGAGCGGGGCGTGGTCGCCGCCGCGTCCTACGAGGCCCGGGCCTACGGCATCCACTCGGCCATGCCGAGCGTCCGGGCCCGGCGGCTGTGCCCGCACCTGGTGGTGCTGCCCGGCGACCACCGGCTCTACGGCGAGGTCTCCGGGCAGGTCCACGCCTGCTTCGCCGAGCTGACGCCGACGATCGAACCCATCGCCCTCGACGAGGCCTTCCTCGACGTGACGGCGGCCCGGCGTCGCCTCGGCGACGGGACGACGATCGCCCACGAGCTGCGCCGCCGGATCCGCGCCGAGCTCGACCTCGGGGCCTCGGTCGGGGTGGCGACGTCCAAGCTCCTGGCCAAGCTGGCCTCCGAGGCGGCGAAGCCGTCCGCGGGCATCGACGGCCCGGTGCCGGGACCGGGGGTCGTCGAGGTCGCGCCGGGCGACGAGATCACCTTCCTCCACCCGCACCCGGTCCAGGCGCTCTGGGGGGTCGGTCCGGCGACCCTGCGGAAGCTGTCGGCCCTGGGGGTGCGGACCGTGGGCGACCTCTCGGAGATCCCGCTCGACGCCCTGATCGCCGCGATCGGTGACGCTCACGGGCGCCACCTGCACCGGCTCTCCCACGCGGTCGACACCCGTGACGTCGAGGCCGATCGGACGACGAAGTCGATCAGCCACGAGGAGACCTTCGCCCACGACCGCCACGAGCACGAGACGCTGCTCCCCGACCTGGCCCACATGGCCGACGCGGTCGCCGCCCGGCTGCGGCGCAACGGTCTGGCCGCACGGACGGTGCAGATCAAGATCCGCTTCGGCGACTTCACCACCATCACCCGTTCGGTGACCGTCGCCGACCCGATCGACGACGCCGGCCCCCTGCTCCGGGCGGCCCGAGGCCTCCTCCTCGCCGTCGACCCGACCCCTGGCGTGCGACTGCTCGGACTCGGGGCCAGCGGTCTGGGCGACGCCTCGACCCGGCAGCTCTCGCTCGACGAGCTCCTCGACGGATCGGGCGCCGAGGCCGTCGGGTCGGCCGTCGACGAGATCAGGGAGCGCTTCGGCGCCGAGTCCATCGGTACGGCGGCAGCGGCCGGGCGCGATCGTCGTCGGGTCGACGATCGCCCCAGCTGGGGTCCCGACGACTGACGACGGGGGCGCGTCGGGCCGCGAGCCGAGCGCTCGCGCGAGGCCGCCGAGCACGGAGGCGTCGATGCCGCGCGAGGGGTGTTCGACGATCTATGGTCCGTACCACTCCAGTCGTGCCGCGAGGCGTCGATGAGTACGAGAGGGAAGCGGGGACGAACGCGGAAGGGATTCGCCTGCCGCGTTGTTGGACCTGGGGACCTGTGCGAGAATGAACTCCGTGCCGAGCGGAGAGGGGTGTTGAGCGGTGCCACTTTCCGAGGATGAACAGAGAATCCTCAGCCAAATCGAGGAACGCTTCTACCAGGACGACCCCGAGTTCGCTCGTGAGGTCGGCGAGACGACGCTGTACCGACACGCGTTCCGCAACATCCGGTGGGGCCTGCTGACGTTCCTCGCCGGCGGCGTCCTGCTGGTCGCTGCGCTCTCGGTGTCGTACCTGCTGTCGTTCGTCGGCTTCCTGGTGATCTTCGCCTCGGCCGTGTTCATCGAACGCAACGCCCGCAAGCTCGGCAAGGCCGGGCTCGAACAGGTCACCTCGTCGTTCCGCGGCGGCGGAGGCGGTGGTTCGGGTGACTCCGGGGGCGGTCTGAGCGACCGCTTCCGCAAGCGTTTCCGCTCCGACGAGGAGTAGGCACGCCGGCTTCGGTCGGGCCGGAGCATCTTTCCCCGTCTCTTCTGAGGTTCTCGTCTAGCCCGTCGGCCGCGCCCGGCCGAGGGTTCGAGTGCGGCAGCCCAGCTCGCTGACCGGGGCCAGGCCCGTCGTTCCGTCGAGTACCGGCGGGCTCGCTGACCTCGGCAGGCGCCCGCTCAGTCGACGACCGGTGGGCTCCCGGGCTTGCGGCGGGGCCAGCTCGGCTGCAGCGGCCGCGGATCGAGCCGGCGCCGGACCCGGTCCTTGGTCGAGTGCCGGGCACGGAGCTGGCGCTCGAGCCGTTGCACCTCGTCGATCGTGGCCGTCGATCCGCCCGACACCGCGGCGCCACCGAAACCAGCTCGGTCGGCGGAGTCGGCCACCGCAGCCAGCCGCTCGCCCGGCAGTCCGGTCGAGGCGGCGACCCGGTCGACGTACTCGCGTCGGGTCTCGGCCTCGTAGGGCGCCATGCCGTCGAGCGTGAGCTCGGACACCAGCGACGTCCACGCCGCCTCGATGCGCTCGTCGTCGGTCGATGCCGCCCGGCTGCGGCGCCGCCGTCGCTGGGCGGCCAACGCCGGCACGGCGAGCGCCCAGGCCGCACCGCCCGCCGCCGTCGCTCCGACCACGGCGACGATCGGGGTCGCGAGGCTACCGCCACCGCCCTCGCCGTCGCCGCCGGCGCCCGTGGTACCCGGGTCCTCGGTGAACTCGCCCTCGAGGCCGTCGAGGCCGAGGCCGTCGGGCACGCTCGGCGTCGCGGCGTCGGTGGGATCGTCGGCGCCCGCGATCGTGGTGGTCGGCACGAGGCTGTTGCTGCCCTCCTGCTGCTCGGGCACGCCGGTGTAGGCGGCGCTGAAGGGAGCGCCCCGGCCCGGGGTCGGCTCGAAGGGCACCCACCCGATCTCCGGGAACCAGATCTCGGGCCAGGCGTGGTAGTGCTCGCCGCGCACGACATAGGAGCCGTCCTCCTGGGGCTCGCCCCAGGTGAACCCGACCGCCACGCGGGCCGGGATGCCGAGGTGGCGGGCCATCGCGGCCATGGTCCCGGCGAACTGCTCGCAGTAGCCGCGCCGCTCGGTGAGGAAGGTCTCGACCCGGCCGCTGTCGTGGCCGACGGCGACGTCGATGTCGTAGGTGAAGTTGCCGATGAAGTAGTCCTGCAGCGCCCGCACGGCGTCGTAGGTGGTGGCCGCGTCGGCGGTGATGCGCTCGGCCTCGGCACGGGCGGCCGCAGAGAAGTCGTCGGGCAGCGCGGTGTAGCGCTCGAGGACCTCGGGTGGGATCGGGCCCTCCGCCCGGCGGAGCGTGTCGGCCTCGAACCGGGGCGAGACCGACTCGACGGTGTAGGTGAAGCCCTCGGCGGTCGGTCCGTCGCCGATCAGCGTCGCCGACTCGGGGTCGAACTTCACGGCGCCCTGATCGATGCGGACCGGGAGGTAGGCCGCCGGCAGCCAGAAGTCGGCGAGGCCAGAGATCGTGAAGGTCTGGATGTTGGTGACCTGGGGGACCGGGGGCGGGAGGACGTCGAGCTCACCGGTGACCGGCTCGTACTTCCACTCGCCGCCCCAGACGTTGCCGTTGAAGTTGTCGAGGGCGGTGGTGCGCCAGTAGGCGGCCTCGTCGGCCTGCACCGTGAACACCTCGATCGGCGCCTGGTCGACGATGCGGCCCCGGATGTCGACGAGGGGGCTCAGGGTGACGCGACGACCGCCGCCGCTGCCGTCGAGCTCCTTCCAGTCGAACAGGGGGTCGTCGCCGGCACCGGGCAGGGCCGGGCCACCGACCGCACCGAGCAGCGCGGCGAGCCCGAGGATCGCCGCACCGGTGCCCGCCTGGACCGATCGCCGACGGCGGGCCGCCGCCGTGCGGCGGGGGCGACGGTCGAGTCGGTACATCAGCAGGAAGCCGAGCGCCGCTGCGGCGTAGGTGACCGAGGAGAGCAGCCGCCAGTCGTCGACGCCGAGCATCCCGGTGAACAGCACCAGCACGAAGCTGCCGACGAGCGCGTGCACCGGCAGCCGGGCCCGGAAGGCGGCGGCGTCGGCGACGACGCCGATCAACCAGATGGCGACCATGCCGGCGAGGAGGAAGCCCGGCAGCGGCTCGGTCGGCGCCTTGACGACACCGAACGCGTCCCACGCCTCGGTCAGGTCGGCGCGGGCGGCGTCGAGCGTGGCCGAGCTGGGCAGGCCCCAGCTCTGGAGGTCGGGGTAGCGGACCCACGAGACGACGACGACCAGGGCCACCAGCTGGAGCAGGCCGCTGCGCAGCAGGCCCCAGCCGAGCCGCCGACTGGCCGAGGCCAGGACGTGGGCGGCGAGGCCGGCGAGCAGCAGATCGGCGAGCACGGAGTTGTCGTCGAAGAGCCGCCCGAGCCCGGCGACGGCGATCAGGGTGACGAGGGTGAGGGCCACCTCGGCGGCGATCGGCTGGGTCTGCGGGGCGGGAGCGGGAGCGGTGGGCGTCGCCGCCGGCGGCGGAGGCTGCGGACTCGCGCCGGTGTCCGGCGACTCGAGCGTGGCCGTCATGTCGCAACCCCCTGGCCTCGTCGTTGGCCGCGCACCGTGCGCTCCCACGCCGTCGTGAAGTCCGATCCGCTCTGCACCGTGATGACGCCGGGACGATCCGCCACCGGTTCGGGCTGGGCGGCCGGATCCCACGCCGAGGGGCGCACGTCGACCACGTTCACGGAGGCGAACGAGCCACCGGTGCGCAGGAGTTCCCCGAGCTCGTCGGGCGAGCTGTTGGCGGTGATCGACACCAGCGCCCCGCCCCCGCTCGATCGCAGGGCCGTGATGACGCTGCGCAGGGTTCCGTGGCCCGTCGGCGCGGTCGTGGCGAGGTACTCCATGATCGCGTCGAGGTGGGCGTTGCCGGCGCCGAACCCGGAGTCGCCGCCGTCGGTCGTGCGCAGGCGGACGAGGTCGTGGCGCGTCGCCGACGCGACCAGGATGCTCGCCGCCGCGGACACGGCGATCTCGAACGACCCGGGGGAGTGGACCGTGCGGCGCAGGTCGAGCAGCAGGGTGAGCCGGCCCTGCCACGGCAGCTCGTCCTGTCGCACCATGATCTCGCCCCGGCGGGCGGTGGTCGGCCAGTGCACGCGGCGCAGGTCGTCGCCCTGGACGTAGTCGCGCAGCGCGTAGAAGTCGTCGCCGACCCGCCCGATGCCGTGATGGGCGGCCGAGCGGCTCTGGGCGTCGTTGCCGAGCGTGGTGTCGACCGGCGTGATCGCGTGGACCTTGGGGTAGACGGTGACCTCGGCTCGCGGTGCGGCGGTCATCCTGACGGCGGCGAGCCCGAGCGGGTCGGAGATCTCCAGCCGCAGCGGGCCGATGCCCAGCACCCCCCGGCGTTCGGTCGGGAGCTGGTAGGCGAGCCGGCTGGTCTGTTCGGCCCGCACCGGGCCGACCTCGGCGGTGGCGCCCGGCGTGCCGGTGACCGGGTCGCGGAGCTGGAGCACCGGGGTGCGGCGCCGGGCGAGGTTGGTAACCGACAGCTCGACGCGGCTGGAGTCGCCGGCGTGCACCCGGGCCGGCCGGACGACGCGATCGACCGACAGCCGGATGCGGGCGAGGGCCACCCACGCCGTGGAGGCGAGCAGCACCGCCGCGACGACGGCGCCGATGACGAAGAGGTCGAAGACCCCGAGGAGCCGGCCTGCGGCGATGAGCGCGACGGCGACCGCGACGGCGGCCCACCCCGAACGGGTCAGCACGGGTGCTCCGCTGCGACGGTCATCGAGCCGTCGCCGCCTTCAGGCCTCGGCGCCGGTCGGCACGGCGACCGTCCGCAGGACGTCCTCGATGACCGCCTCGGTCGCCATGCCCTGGAGGCGGGCCTCCGGCGTCAGCGCCACTCGGTGCGACAACACCGGCGTGGCGAGCTCGCGGAGGTCGTCGGGGACCACGTAGTCGCGCGACCGGGCCGCGGCCAGTGCCCGCCCGGCACGCTGGAGCGCCAGCGTCGCCCGTGGGGAGATGCCGAGCGCCAGCGCGGGGTGGCGCCTGGTGGCCTCGGCCAGCTCGACGATGTAGTTCTGCAGGCTCGGGGCCACGTGGATCGACCGGACGGTGGCCGCCATCGCGGTCACCTCCTGGGTCGTGACCACCGGCTCGATGCGGTGGGTCCGCGCCGTGTCGCCGCCGTGGGCGTTGAGGATGTCGACGGCCGCGCCCCGGTCGGGATAGCCGACCGAGACCCGCATGAAGAACCGGTCGAGCTGGGACTCGGGCAGCGGGTACGTGCCCTCGTGCTCGATCGGGTTCTGGGTGGCGATCACCATGAACGGCAGGTCGAGCGGGTAGGTGTGCCCGTCGACGGTGACCTGACGCTCCTCCATGGCCTCGAGCAGCGCGGACTGGGTCTTCGGCGACGCCCGGTTGATCTCGTCGGCCAGCACCAGGTTGTTGAACACCGGCCCACCGCGGAAGCGGAACTCGGACTCGGAGCGATCCCACACCGACACGCCGACGACGTCGCTGGGCAGGACGTCGGGGGTGAACTGGACCCGGCCGAACGAGCCGGTGATCGACTGCGCCAGCGCCTTGGCGAGGCTGGTCTTGCCGACGCCGGGCACGTCCTCGACGAGGAGGTGGCCCTCGGCGACGAGGCAGATCAACGCCTGCTCGATGACCGCCCGCTTGCCCTGGATGACGTGCTCGACGTTGGCGACGATCCGCCCGAAGAGCTCGGCGAAGGTCGGCCGTGGATCGGAGCCGGTGGCCGCGGCGGAGGGGGCGGAGACGTCCTGGTCGGTCACGATCGAAACAGCCTACGCCCGCATCCGCCGGTTGCGTACCCGCGCCCACCTCGTCGCGCGGTCGTACGGAGGCGCCCGTTCGGATGGGCGGCGGGTGGTTACCGCCGGGTAACGTCGGGCCCATGCGGCCCACGTACTCCGAAGAGGCAGATGCGTACCGGGAGAAGGTCCAGGCGTTCCTCGCCGAGCACCTCCCCGCCGACTGGAGGGGCATCGGCGCCCTCGCCGGTGACGAGCGAGAGCAGTTCGTCACCGACTGGCGCGCCATCCTCTCCAACAACGGCCTGTTGGCGCCGGAGTGGCCGACGGAGTACGGCGGCGGCGGCCTGACCCACCTCGAGAAGGTCGTGCTCGCCGAGGAGTTCGCCAAGGCCGGCGTGCCCGGCGGCGGCCCCAACGACGTGTTCGGCATCCAGATGGTGGGCAACACGATCATCCAGTGGGGCACCGAGGAGCAGAAGCAGCACTTCCTGCCCCGGATCCTCTCGGGCGAGGACGTGTGGTGCCAGGGCTACTCCGAGCCGAACGCCGGCTCCGACCTCGGCAACCTCGGCTGCCGCGCCGAGCTCGACGGCGACGAGTGGGTCATCAACGGCCAGAAGATCTGGACCTCGGCCGGTCACCTGGCCAACTGGATCTTCGTGCTCACGCGCACCGACCCCGAGTCGCCGAAGCACAAGGGCATCACGTTCCTGCTGTGCCCGATGGACCAGCCGGGCGTCGAGGTCCGGCCGATCAGGATGATCTCGGGCGAGTCCGAGTTCAACGAGGTCTTCTTCACCGACGCCCGCACCCCCAAGGAGAACGTCATCGGCCAGCCCAACGGTGGCTGGGCGGTGGCGATGACGCTGCTCGGCTACGAGCGGGGCGAGGCGGCCGCGACCGGCCCGATCCAGTACGAGGCCGAGATCGACCGACTCTTCGAGCTCGCCCGCGACCGGGGCAAGCTCGAGGACCCGCTCGTCCGTGACCGTCTGGCCTGGTGCTACAGCAAGGTCAAGATCATGAAGTGGAGCGGTCAGCGGGTGCTGACCAGCTTCCTCGGCGGCGGCCAGCCCGGCCCCGAGGCCTCGCTGTCGAAGCTGCTCTGGAGCGAGTACCACCGGATCGTCACGGAGCTGGCCGTCGAGATCCTCGGCGCCGACGGCATGGTCCCCACCGGCACCGCGCCGGGATCGGCCTTCGCCGCCGACAGCCCCGGGTCCGATCCGACCGACGTCCGCCGCTGGACCGACGTGTTCCTCAACGCCCGGGCGGGGACGATCTACGCCGGCACCAGCCAGGTGCAGCGCAACATCATCGGCGAGATGGTCCTCGGGCTGCCCAAGGAGCCCCGTGCCGATCAGGGCTCCTGGAAGGACATCCCGAAGTAGGCGATGGGCAGCGACCCCCGCCGCCGGTCGTGGCCGGCGGTCGTGTTCGCCGTCGCGCGGCGCCCCGGGCTCTGGCCCACCGCGTTCGGCCAGGTGGTCCGCCTTCGCCGCCCCGGGTGGTGG
>JBCBSZ010000104.1:0-16966 GCA_039818945.1 Actinomycetota bacterium | reverse complement strand
CGGCGACGAGGAGCTGGTCGACCGCGAGCAGCTCAGCGTCGCCGAGTTCTGGCGCCGCTGCGGATCGAGCGAGGAGCTGCCCTCGACGGCCGCCCCCTCCCCGGGTCGGTTCGAGGAGGCCTACCGCAAGCTGATCGGCGAGGGCGCGACCGGCATCATCTCGCTGCACCTGAGCGGCGACCTGTCGGCGACCCTCCAGAGCGCGCGCACCGCGGCCGCGGCGATCGAGAGCGACGTGCCGATCGAGGTGATCGACAGCCGCAGCATCACCGTCGGCCTCGGTCTCACCGTCACGGCCATCGCCGAGCGTGCTCGCGACGGCGCCGAGCTCGACGAGCTGACCGCGCTCGCCGCCAGCCTGATCGGACGGACCCGCGTGCTCGGCGCCCTCGACACGCTGGAGTACCTCAAGAAGGGCGGCCGCATCGGCGCCGCCCAGGCCGTGCTCGGCTCGCTGCTGTCGATCAAGCCGCTCATCGCGATCGAGGACGGCAAGGTCGAGGCCGCCGGCAAGCAACGCACCCGGAGCAGGGCGGTGCGCTTCGTGATCGACCGGGTGCGCGACGAGCCGGCGATCGAGCGGCTCGCGGTGATGCACGCCGACTGCGACGACGTCGACGAGGTGGTGGGCCAGCTCGCCGAGCTGCACGACGGTGAGATCCTGGTGGGCGAGATCGGTCCGGTGATCGGCGCGCACGCCGGCCCCGGGACGATCGGGGTGATCTACCACGTCCCCGCCTGAGGTCCGTGCGGCCGATCGCAGCGATGACGAGCTCGTCGCCGCGGCGCTCGGGGGTGACCCGGGCGCCGCCGACGCGCTCCTCCGCCGCCACCACTCGATGGTGCACGCCATCTGCCGCCGCCTGACCGGCAACGAGGCCGACGCCCTCGATGCGACGCAGGAAGCGCTCCTCGCCATCGTGAAGGGCCTGCCCCGCTACGACGGGCGCGCCCGCTTCAGCACCTGGGCCTACCGGGTGAGCACGAACGCCTGCCTCGACGAGCTCCGCCGTCGCAAGCGCCGGCCGGTCCCGGTCGAGGAGCAGGTCGAGCAGCCCGAGCCGGCCACCCCACTCGACGAGCACGTCACCGGCCGCATCGAGATCGACGACGCGCTGGCCCAGCTCCCCGAGGAGTACCGCGCCGCCGTCGTCCTGCGCGACCTCGTCGGGATGGACTACGCCGACATCTCCGCCACCCTCGGGATCCCGCCGGGGACGGTCAGGTCCCGGATCGCCCGGGGCCGCAAGGCGCTCGCGCGAATGCTCGGGAACCCGGACCGCCCCTCCGAACGTCCTACATCACAGCCATGACCGACGACCGAGAGCCGATGGACGACCCGATCGACGAGATCGACGAGCTCGACGAGCTCCTCTCCGCACACCTCGATGCGGAGCTGGAGCTCCTCGAGGAGCGACCCGACCTCGACGACGAGATCGTCGACGCCCGCCTGCGCGAGCTGCGCGGCGTGGCCGACGCCGTCGGCGCGTCCGTCCCGCCCCTTCCCCCGGCGGTGGTCGACGCCCAGATCGCGGCGGCGCTCGAGGCGCTCCCCCAACCCGCCGACGCGCCGGCGTCGCTCACCGCCGCACGGGCCGGGCGCCGGTCGCGGCGCCTGGCCGATGCGTTTCCGCTCGTCGCTTCGGCGGCGGCGATCCTCGTCGTCGTGTTCGGCTTCGCCGTGCTCGTCGGCAGCGTGGGCAGCGACTCCGACGACGACGCCGGCGACAGCGCCGAGGAGGCCCCGCTGCCGGCGGTGGACTTCCGGGGCGAGAGCGACGGCGACACCGCCACCGACGAGGCCGCCGCCGCCGAGGAGGAGCCCGCCGCGGACGCCATGGCCGACTCCGGTCTCGCCGCCGACGAGGCCGAGGGCGGTGACGAGGGCGGTGACGGTGGCGGCGACGACAGCGCCGGGGAGGACGCCGAGGAGGCGACCGACGACACCGAGGCACCGGCCGAGGCGCCGGAGGCCACCGAGGCACCGGCCGAGGCGCCGGAGGCCACCGAGGCGCCGGCCACCACCGCGGCGGCCGGCCTCCCGATCGAGCTGCCCGAGATCTGCACCGACGATCTCCTCGCCCGGCTGGCGGCCGACGAGGTGATGTCGGTCGTCGAGCAGCTCGACGGCACGGCCGAGGTCACGGTGAAGCAGGGCGAGATCGACCTCACCGTCGTCATCGATCCGGGGCTGTGCGACGGCCGCTTCGACCCCATCCTCGAGGGTGCGCCCTGATCCGTCCTTCGCGAAGCCACGGCACGCTCGATCCGGCGGCTAGCGTGCGCCGACATGGCGCGGAAGTCCGACACCGAGACCACGACGGCCGAGCTCACCGCCGCGGTACCCGACCGCGACTGGGCCGCCGAGGCGACCGACAACGTCGTCCGGGTCGTCGACGTGGTCAAGGCCGCCTCGACCACCAAGGTCCAGAAGGCGGTCAAGTACATCGTCTACGGCGTCTTCGCGCTGTTCATCGCCATCGTCGCAGCGCTCTGGCTGCTGATCACGCTCTTCCGCTTCGTCGACAACTACCTGCCGCCGGCCGACAGCAGCTGGTCGACGTGGCTGGTCTTCGGCGTCGTGTTCACGCTCGTCGGCATCATCGTGTGGGTGAAGCGCGGACGGCTGATCCCCAAGCCGGCCTGACCTCGGGAACACCAGCAGCGCCGAGACGGTTGGCGCTGAGAGCAGCAACGTGACGAGGAGCCCGTCGTGGTCGAACCGCGCAAGGTCATCATCATCGGATCCGGTCCCGCCGGCCTGACCGCCGCGGTCTACACCGCCCGTGCCCAGCTCGCCCCCCTCGTGATCGAGGGCGAGCCGAGCTCCACCGGTGACCAGCCCGGCGGTCAGCTCATGCTCACCACCGACGTCGAGAACTTCCCCGGCTTCCCCGAGGGCATCCAGGGCCCCGAGCTCATGGCGAACATGCGGGCCCAGGCCGAGCGGTTCGGGTCGGAGTTCCTCACCGAGCGGGTCACGTCGGTCGATCTGTCGGAGCGCCCGTTCCGGGTCAACGTGCGCGACCGGGAGTTCCTGGCCGAGACCGTGATCATCTCGACCGGCGCCCGCGCCCTCACGCTCGACATCGAGCGCGAGACCGAGCTGATCGGGCACGGCGTCTCCACGTGCGCGACCTGCGACGGGTTCTTCTTCCGCGGCCACGAGATCGCCGTCGTCGGCGGCGGCGACTCCGCCATGGAGGAGGCGACGTTCCTCACCCGCTTCGCCGACAAGGTCACGATCGTGCACCGGCGCGACGAGCTGCGGGCGTCGAAGATCATGCAGCAACGGGCGATGGACAACCCCAAGATCGAGTTCGCGTGGAACTCCACGGTCTCCGAGCTCCACGGCGAGCAGCAGCTCGAGGGCGTGACGCTCACCGACACCGTCACCGGCGACGAGCGCCGGCTCGACGTGTCGGGCATGTTCATCGCGATCGGCCACCGGCCCAACACCGACCTGTTCAAGGGCCAACTGCAGCTCGACGACGACGGCTACCTGGTCGTCCGGGCCGGGAGCACCGCGACCGACGTCGAGGGCGTGTTCGCGTGCGGCGATGTCGTCGACCACACCTACCGCCAGGCGATCACCGCCGCCGGCACCGGCTGCATGGCGGCGATCGACGCCGAACGCTGGCTCGAGCACCAGGACTGATCGGTCCCCGAGCACCGGGGCCCCGGCGACGGGGAGCCGCAGGTCACAGCGGGAATGCCGCACCGGGGCTCGACGTTCTCATCAGGGCGAGCGAGTACGCTCGGATTCCCACCGACGAGGATTCATTCCGATGGCAACGATCTCCGCACTCAACGACAGCACCTTCGACGAGGTCATCAAGTCGTCCGACCAGCCGGTCGTCGTCGACTTCTGGGCCGAGTGGTGCGGTCCCTGCAAGATGATCGCCCCGATCCTCGAAGAGATCGCCGACGAGCAGGACTCGATCACCGTCGCCAAGCTGAACGTCGACGACAGCCCTGACGTCGCCATGCGCTACCAGGTCATGAGCATCCCGACGCTCATCGTCTTCAAGGACGGCGAGATCGCGAAGCGCATGGTCGGCGCCAAGGGCAAGGGGCAGCTGCTCCAGGAGCTCGGGGAATTCCTGTAGTCCGCCCCTTCGGCCTCGGTTCCCGAGGCGATCACGTACGCGACCTGCAGTCACGACTGCGGGTTGCCGGTTTCGATCCCGGAGCCAACGACGGCGCCTTCGCCCATCGGACGGAGAGCGCCGTCGTCGCATTCCAGGCCGAGCACGGGCTCGATGCCGACGGGATCTGCGGTCCGCACACCTGGCGTGCGCTCGTCGAGGAGGGCTACCAGCTGGGCGATCGCCTGCTCTACCTCCAGTCGCCCATGACCCGAGGTGAGGACGTCGCCGAGCTCCAGCGCCGCCTCGGCCGGTTGGGCTTCGACGCCGGGCGAATCGACGGGATCTTCGGCCCCGACACCGTCGGCGCGACCGAGGAGTTCCAGCGCAACGCCGGGCTCGGCATCGACGGGATCTGCGGTCCGGCCACCGTCGACGCCCTCGATCGCTTCGGCCGCCGTCTCGGCGACGCCGATCCGGTGGCCGCGGTGCGCGAGCGGGAGCGGCTGCGCACGGCATCGGACTCGCTGGTCGACCACCGGGTCGCCCTGGGTGAGACCGGGGGCCTCGCCGCCCCGGCGGCGGCGATCCGACGGGCGATGAACGACGCCGGGTTCCGGGTGCTGACGATCCACCACCCCGACGGTTCGATGCACGCCCGCCAGGCCAACGCCTACGACGCCGAGCTGTACGTCGGGTTGAGCACCCACGACGGCGATGCGGCGCTGTGCTACTACGAAGTTCCCGGCTACGTCTCCTACGGCGGTCGGTTGCTGGCCCAGATCGGGTGCACCGAGCTCGCCTCGATCCTGCCCGGCCCGGTCGAGGTCCGTGGCATGCGCCTGCCCGTGCTGCGCGAGACGCGGATGCCCGCCGTCGTGTGCCGCCTGCCCCTCACCGCCTGGTCGGCGGCGCTGGCACCGCGGCTGGGTCGGGCGACGATGGCGGCGGTCAGTCGATGGGCAACCGTGCGCCGCACATCTGACGCGGAGAGTGAAGCGTCGACCGATCCCCGCGTTGAGTAGCCACTGTCCCCAGGATGACCACAGCCTGTGGAAACTCACCTGGAGGTACAGGTTGGGGGTTGACGTTCAGGTTGAGGGTTGAGCCCTCCGGTCCGACGCCGGACCGTCGTCAGGGGGCACGATCATCAGCCGCGCGATGCGCTCCAGGTCGGCCACGTCGGCGAACTCGATGCCGATCTGACCCCGTCCACTCACCCCGAGGCGGACCGCGACGCTGGTCGAGAGCCGCTCGGACAGCAGCTCCTCCAGCTCGAGGACACCCGCCGGTGGCGGTTCCCGCAACTCGGTGACCGTGGTGCTCGCCCGGCCCGGATCGACCGCTGCGCCGACCGCATCGGGCTCGTCGTCCTCGGTCGACCGGAGACGGGCCTCGAGGTGACGGACGGACCAGCCCTCCGCGACCACCTGGTTGGCCAGCGCCACCTGCTCGTCTCGATCGCTGACGCCGAGCAGGACCTTGGCGTGGCCCGAGGCCAGGAGCCCGTCGACGATGTGGCGCTGGACCGGAGCCGGGAGCTGGAGCAGCCGGAGGCTGTTGGTGACCGATGCCCGGCTCCGACCCACCCTGGTCGCCAACTCGTCGTGAGTCAGCTCGAAGTCCTCGATGAGCTGGCGGTACGCGGCCGCCTCCTCGAGTGGATTGAGGTCCTGACGCTGGATGTTCTCGACCACGGCCTCGGCCAGGGAGGTCACGTCGTCGATCTGGCGGATGACCGCCGGCACGTGGGTGAGCCCGGCGCGACGGGCGCAGCGCCACCGTCGTTCGCCGGCGATGAGCTCGTAGCGATCCCCGTCGGCGGCTCGACGGACGAGGATGGGTTGGAGCACGCCGAGCTCTCGGATCGACGCCGTCAGCGAGTCGATGGCCTCCTCGTCGAAGTGTCGCCGAGGCTGGTACGGGTTGGGGTCGACCTGATCGATCGGCAGGTCGAGGAACTCCGAGCCGGCCGCATCGACGTCGTTGGGGATGAGCGAGCCGAGCCCGCGGCCGAGCCCGCCGGTGCGGCGGCTCACGCCGCCACCTCCTTCGCCACCTCTCGATACGCGATGGCACCCCGGGAGATCGGGTCGTAGACCGTGATCGGCTGACCGAACGACGGTGCTTCGGACAGCCGCACCGTCCGGGGGACCACCGTCCGGAGCACCTTGTCGCCGAAGTGGCTCCGAACCTCCTCGGCCACCTGCTCGGCCAGCTTCGTGCGAGCGTCGTACATCACCAGGACGATCGTCGAGATGTCGAGCTCCGGGTTCAGGTTGCGCTGCACCAGGTTGACGTTGCGGATCAGCTGGCCCAGGCCCTCGAGCGCGTAGTACTCGCACTGGATCGGGATCATGAGCTCGTCCGACGCGGCGAAGGCGTTGATGGTCAACAGCCCGAGCGACGGCGGGCAGTCGATGAGCACGAACTCGTAGTCGTCGAGCACCGGAGCCAGCGCCTGCTTGAGCCGCAGCTCCCGGCTCATCAACGGCACGAGCTCGATCTCGGCGCCGGCCAGATCGAGGTTCGAGGGGAGCACGAAGAGGTTCCTGACCTCGGAGGCCTCCACGCAGTCCTCGATCGCGACCTCGTGGAGCAGCACGTCGTAGACCGAGTGCTCGAGCGCTCGGGGGTCGATCCCGAGACCCGTCGTGGCGTTGCCCTGCGGGTCGAGATCGATGAGCAAGGTGCGGTGGCCGAGCTCGGCCAGCGACGCGCCGACGTTCACGGCGGTGGTCGTCTTGCCCACCCCACCCTTCTGGTTGGCGATCGCGACGACGCGTGTCGCCGGGCGCCCAGGTTCGTCCGTCATGCATCGCTCCTGGCGTCGAGGACCGCGACGGGGACGAACGGTATCGCATCGACGGCGTGCTCGCGTGGAAGTCTCGATGCCCACCTGAGGGTTCCACGTGGAACGTGCCCGGATGGGTCGATCGTGGTGGCGGGAACGCGTGCCGGTTCCACGTGGAACACGAGCACCGCCGTTCCACGTGGAACGTCGACCCGTCAGCGCTCCACGTCGAACAAGGGGGAGCGCCGGGGTCGATCCCCCCGGCGGGGAAAGCGCTCGGGTGACCGTTCGACCAGCGTGGCCACGCCCACGACGTGTTCGTCGATCCGGTGCCATCGCAACGGACCCAGGCCGACCAGGGCCAGGCCATCCGCCGGCCAGGGTGGAGGGGCCGGTGGGCCGGTGACGAGCAACCGACCACCGGGGGCCAGCAGGGGAGCACCGTGCTCGACGACCGTGGCCGGTGGACCGAACGACCGGGCCAGCACGACGTCGGCGGTCCCCCGCAGCTCCGAGCGAGCCGTCTCGGTCACGTCCTCGGTGCGCACCTCCGCTCGGTCCCGCCAACCGAGCTCGGTGAGGGCCAGCTCCAGGGCGTCCGCTCGACGAGCTCGCCGTTCGACGAGCACCAGCCGACAGCTCACCAACGCCCCGACCACCAGGCCCGGGACGCCGCCACCACTCCCCAGATCGACCACCGTGTCGGCCCGCGGCCCGATGAGGCCGGCGATCGCCGCCCCCTGCTGCAGATGGGCGTCCACCGGCGCCCGGCCCAGCGAGCCGAGCGTCCGGTGGCGTTCCAGCACCCGTCGGAGCACGGCGTCTCCCGACGGGGTCATCACGACGTCGTCAGTCGATCGGAGCGATGACGACCCAACGACGCGGCTCGGCGCCCTCGGACAGGGTCTCGACGCCGTCGATCTCGTTGATCGCGTCGTGCACGACCTTGCGGTCGGCCGAGTTCATGGGCTCGAGCGCCCGCTCCTCACCGCTCTCGATCACCTCCGCCGCCTGCTCGGCGGCGAAGCGGGCCAACGCTTCACGCCGGCGCTCGCGGTAGCGACCGATATCGGCGCGGACCCGCCCCTCGGCGGTGCCGCTCGCCCGACGCTGCAGGCCGGTCCGCAAGACCTCGTTCACGGCCTGGACCGTCGAACCCCGCCGACCGATCAGCAGGCCCAGGTCATCACCCAGGACCTGCAGCTCGACCAGCTCGTCATCGACGTCGTTGCGCTCGATGGTGGCGGAGAGCCCGAAGGCATCGACGAGGCCCTCCAGGAACTCCTCGGCCACCTCGACCTGCTCTTCCAGGGTCTGCATCTCGTCGTCACTCACTTCCTGGGCCTCGGTGGCCCGTTCGTTGCGTCCAGTGGCCGGTCGCTCCGGCGCGACCGGCGCCGCCGACTCCGGGGTCGGGGGCGTGGTACCGACCTCCGGCTCCGGGCTCGGGGGTGTGGTCCCTGGTTCCGGTGCTCGGACATCCTCCCCATCGGCTGGTGCCGAACCGGTCGCGGTGTCCGTCGCCGGGCGTCCCTGACCGCCCCGGCCCCGGCCCCGACCGCCGCGGCGACGACGTCCGTCACCGCTCGACGACGCACGTTCGCCCTGGTCACCGTCCTGGGACCCCGACTCCTGCCCGTCCCGCCGCTGGCCCTTCGCCGGCTCCTGGCCGCTTCGCCGCTCGCCCTTCGTGGGCGACGACGCTCCACCGCGCTGGCCCTTCGCCGACTCTTGGCCCTTCGCCGATCCGCCGCTCTGGCGCTGGCCGCCGCCCTTGCCCCGACGGCCGCCACGACCCGAGCCGGACCCGTTGCGACCCTTCCCACCGCGACGCCGTTCCCGGCGTGCCGGAGCCTGGCGGGGAACGATCCGGGCCCGCACCCGGGCATCGGTCTTCCAGAACAGCCGGCCGCCCGGTTCGTCGAGGACCTCGATCTCGACCTCGGCGTCGTCGACGCCGAGGTGATCGAGCGCCCGTTCCCGTGCTTCGGTCACCGTCGAACCGGTGATCACGACCCATTCCACCCTGCTTCGGCCTCCTCGACCCTCGCTGCGTTCGTTGTGGCGCGACGGCGCGCGTCAGCGCTTTCGCTTCCGCTTGCCCGACTGACGTGATTTGGGATGGGGCTGGCCGTTGGAGCCACCGCTCTCACCGTTGGCGTTCGCCGAGCCGGCGGCGCCGTTGCTCCCGGTCTCGGCGCTCTTGCCGTTGCCGCCCTTGCCCCCGGCCTTGCCGTTGCCGCCCTTGCTGGTGCCGCCCTTGCCGGCGGCCGCCTTCTCGGCATCGCGCCGCTCGTTCGACCAGCGGATGTAGCCCTGCTGACCGATCCGGAACAGCCCGGACACGATGAAGTACACGACGAGGGCCGCCGGGACGAAGAACGAGAACACCGGCAGGAAGAAGGGGATGATCTTCATCAGCGTCGCCTGCGGCCCCACCATCTGGGTGTTGCTCTGCTTCTGGCGGTACGTCATCTGCTTCTGCTGGTACCAGCTGATGAGGGCGGTGACGGCGACCAGGCCCAGGTAGGGGATGCTCTCGAGCGGCGTGCTGGTCAGCGCCTCGTTGGCCGAGCGGGCCAGGTTCATCCCGAACGACACCATCTCGGTCGAGACGTCCAGGTCCATGAAGAGCTCGGAGCTCTCGTCGAGGTAGTCCGGATCGAAGGTCCCGTCGTCCTCGGTCCGCGTGAGGCCGCTGATCACCCGGAACAGCACCAGGAAGATCGGCATCTGGATCAACAGGGGGAGACAGCCGCCCAGGGGGTTGATCCCGTGCTCCTGGTAGAACTTCAGCAGCTCTTCCTGCTGTTTCTGGCGGTCGTCCTTGTACTGCTGCTGGATCTTCTTCATCTCCGGCTGGTACGCCTGCATGGCCATCATCGAGCGATTGGCCTTGAGGTTCAGCGGGAACAGCAGGACGAAGATCACGAACGTCAGCGCCGCGATCGCGAACGCGTAGTTGTGGTAGAGCTCGTAGAACCACGCGAGCACGGTCGCGATGGCGTCGAACATGGATCAGGCCTTCCTCGACGGGACGGGATCCCAGCCCTGGCCTCCCCAGGGATGGCAACGACAGAGACGCCGGGTGGCGAGCCAACCGCCCCGCACGACGCCGTGGGTCTCGAGTGCCTCGATGGCGTAGGCCGAGCACGTCGGCGCGAAGCGACACACCGGTGGTCGCGACCGGGGAACTCGGCGATACCAGCGCACCGGCACCGCCAGGGCGCGGCCGAGCGACGACCGGGGTGCGGTCGGGGTCACGGCGCTCATCGGCCGGCGCTCGCGTCCACCGTGGTGCGCTCGAGGTGGGCTCGGAGCGCGGCGGCGTCGAGGCCGGCGGCGGCGGGCGCGACGCGCACCAGGTACAGGCCGGGGACCAGGTCGCGCTCGCGCACGAGGGCCCGCAGCCGTCGGCGCACCCGGTTGCGGATCACCGCCGTGCCCACCTTGCGTGGGATCGCGAACGCGACGCGTGGTGGAACGGCGGCAGCGTCCTCGACGTACCGGACCGAGAGGGGTCCGGAACGCACCGTGCGGCCTTCCCGGCGAACACGCTCGAACTCGCGGCGGAGGTGGAGACGACCGATCAGGCCGACAGGCGCTGGCGGCCCCGGCGACGGCGGGACTGGATCACCGCGCGGCCGGCCTTGGTCCGCATGCGACGACGAAAGCCGTGCTTGCGGGCGCGGCGACGGGTGTTCGGCTGATAGGTGCGCTTCATCGAAGTCCTCCTCCGGCATCGTTCTACGGCTCGCTGACGGGCATCGGACCGGTGCTCGCTCGCGGTGCGAGACCACCGGCCCGGCGCGAGGCACGACGCCTGGAACCAACCCCCAACGCTAGAGGGTTCTGGGCGAACACGGCAATCGGCTCGACGAACACGGCGATCGGCTCGCCCAACACGGCGGTCGGGCCGATGACCACGGCCCGACCCACGTACGAACGTTCGTGTGCGCCGCCCCGAGCAACGCTGCTACGGTGCTCGACTCCGGCGTCAAGGAACGACATCGGTGCTGCCGCTGGGCAGCTGACGCGTGCCGCCCTCGGTTGTCCACACATCTGTGGAGAAGCCTGTGGACAACAGCGGCCGGACCATCGTGCATCACCGTCGCCCGCGAGCGACGTCCGAGACCATCTGGGGAGGCCAGCGCCTGTGACCGACGCCGGAGTGCTCTGGAACACCCTCTGCGCACGGGTCCGCGAGCAGGTGTCCGAGGCCTCGTGGCTCACGTCGTTCCAGGACGTCCACGCCGCCGCCTTCGACGGCCGCAAGCTCACGCTCGCCGTCGAGAACTGGATCCTCAAGGAGCGCTTCGAGCAGCGCCACCTCGGCCGGGTCACCGGCGAGCTGCGCGAGATGGTCGGACGCCCCGACGCCGAGGTCCACGTCGAGGTGCACGACCGGGTGCCCCCGCTTGAGGCGGTTCCCGATCCCCGCACGATCGAACACACCCCGCGCGACGTCGGCCATCCGTCCGACGCCATCGAGCCGCCCGACGGGCGGGCCCCGGTCGCCGGCCTCGACGCCCGCTACACGTTCGAGAACTTCGTCACCGGCGCGTCGAACCGGTTCGCCCACGCCGCCTCGCTCGCCGTGGCCGAGACGCCGGCCCGGTCGTACAACCCGCTCTTCGTGCACGGGGGTGCGGGTCTGGGCAAGACCCACCTGCTCCACGCCATCGCCCACTACGTCCACCAGACCAACCCGCATGCCGAGGTTCGCTACGTCTCGACCGAGGCGTTCCTGAACGAGTACGTCGAGGCCATCCGGACCAGCGCCACCGGGGCCTTCAAGCGCCGCTTCCGCGAGGCCGACATCCTGCTGGTCGACGACATCCAGTTCATGGAGGGCAAGGAGGGGCTCCAGGAGGAGTTCTTCCACACCTTCAACTCGCTCCACGGGGCCGGGCGACAGATCGTGCTGTCCTCGGACCGGCCGCCGCGCTCCATCGCCACGCTCGAGGAACGGCTCCGCAGCCGCTTCGAGTGGGGCCTGATGACCGACATCCAGCCGCCCGACCTCGAGACGCGGATCGCCATCCTGCGCAAGAAGGCCGAGATCGACCGCACGCCGGCCCCCGACGAGGTGCTCGAATTCATCGCCAGCCACGTCACGAGCAACATCCGCGAGCTCGAGGGCACCCTGATCCGCGTCGCCGCCTACGCCAGCCTCAACGACGAGGTCCTCGGGCTCGACCTCGCCCGCCGCGTGCTGGGCGACATCGTCGACACCCAGCCTCGCCCCATCACCGTCGCCAACATCATCGAGGTGACGACGGAGTACTACGGGTTCCCGGAGGAGGAGCTGTGCGGCAAGCAGCGCCATCGGGCCCTGGTGAACGCCCGGCAGATCTCGATGTACCTGTGCCGGGAGCTCACCGATCTCTCCTACCCGCAGATCGGGCGGGAGTTCGGGGGACGCGACCACACCACGGTCATGCACGCCGTCGACAAGATCACGAAGCTCATCGGTGAGAACCGTGAGACCTACGAGCAGGTCTCATCGCTCATCCAGCAGATCCGGGGCCGGTGACCGCCCCGGCGAGCTCGCCGGTGACCGTCGGGAGCACCCGTCTGCCCTCAGCGCCTGTGCACGGACCGTGGACGACCGGTGTGGACGACCGGTGCGCGCGGCGTGGACGGCTCGACGAGCTGTGGGTGACGTCGCCGTCGCTCCGTGGACGACCGGCGAGGGACGGGGTCGGCGGTGGACAACCGCGACGCCCTGACCTGGGTGATCCACCGTGTCCACAGGATCCACAGCCCTTAGTGTCATCATCAGAATTTTCAAGAAGAGAGCAAAACAACCAGAGGGGCCGGGCACCCGGGCCGTGGCCCCCGAGTGACGATCGGGAGCGCACGTGAAGTTCCGCTGCGAGCGAGACGGTCTGGTCGAGGCGATCTCGACCGTGGGACGAGCGGTGTCGGGCCGCGGCAGCGCGCTGCCGGTGCTCTCCGGTGCCCTGGTGGAGCTGAGCGGCGACGACCTGACCCTGACCGGCACCGACCTCGACATGACGATCCGCGTCCGGATCGGGGTCGACGGGCAGTCGGACGGTCGAGCGGTGCTCCCGGCCCGGCTCGCCTCCGACATCGTCCGCGCGCTCGAGCCCGGCGCGGTGACCGTCGAGGTCGACGACGAGGAGGCCCGGATCTCCTCCGGTCGCTCGGAGTTCGCGGTGCGGCTGCTGTCGGTGGACGACTACCCCCAGGTCGGGGAGGTGGGCGGCGACCCGGTCGTCGTGCCGGCCGAACAGCTGGCCGGCGGGTTGTCCCAGGTGGTCCGCGCCGCGTCGAAGGACGACTCGCGCCCGACGCTGACCGGCGTGCTCTTCCAGGCCGAACCGGGCGGCCTGCGACTGGTGGCGACCGACTCGTACCGGCTCGCGGTCCGAGACCTGCCCGGCACGTCGGTGCTCTCCGAGGGCCAGCAGGTGCTCGTGCCCGGTCGGGCGTTGACCGAGCTGGTCCGCGTGCTCGGCGATGCCGAGGAGGTGGGCGTGATCCTCGGCGAGCGCGAGGTGGCCTTCGTGCTCGAGGGGGTCGAGCTCTCGACCCGACTCATCGAGGGCGAGTTCCCGAACTACCGCCAGCTGGTGCCCACCGACTACCCGAACGAGCTCAGCGTGGGTCGCGAGGCCCTCCTCGACGCGGTGCGTCGGGTCCGCCTCCTCGCTCGCGAGGCCACCCCGGTGCGCGTCGGGCAGCAGGCCGACGCGATCGATCTCACGGCGATCACCCAGGACGTCGGGCAGGCGCACGAGTCGCTCGACGCGAGCTACTCCGGCGAGGACCTCGTCGTCGCGTTCAACCCGGAGTACCTGCTCGACGGGGTGGAGGCGCTCGACGGCGACGAGGTCAAGGTGCAGACGCGCGACGCGCTGAAGCCGGTGGTGCTGCGGGGCAACGACCCCGACTTCCTGTACCTGCTGATGCCCGTCCGCGTGTCGTAGCGGCCACCGTGTACGTCGCGCAGCTGTGGCTCACCGACGTCAGGAACCATGCCGCGACCGACGTCGAGCTGCCCGACGGTCTGGTGGTCGTCATCGGCGACAACGGTCAGGGCAAGACGAACCTGCTCGAGGCGGTCGGGGTGTGCGCCACGCTCACGTCGTTCCGGGGCGCCCCGACCGACGCGCTCGTGCGGTCGGGTGCCGAGCGGGGGATCGTCCGAGCCGAGGTGGTCGAGTCCACCCGGCGATCGCTGATCGAGATCGAGCTCGGGCCGGGACGGACCCGCGCCCAGCTGAACCGCCAGCCCCTCAAGCGGACCCGCGAGCTGCTGGGACTGTTGCGGGTCACCGTGTTCGGACCGGATGACCTCGAGGTGGTCAAGGGATCGCCGACCGGGCGCCGGCGGTACCTCGACGACCTGCTCGTCGCGTGCCTGCCGCGCAACGACGAGCTCCGTCGCAGCCTCGAACGTGTGCTCAAGCAGCGGTCGACGCTGCTCAAGCAGGCCGGCCCTCGGGCCGACGCCGACGCGCTGTCGACGCTCGACGTGTGGGACGCCCAGCTGGTCGAGCTGGGCACCGAGCTGGCCCGTCGGCGCGCGGCGATCACCGCCGAGCTGGGGCCCCGGGTGACCGCGGCCTACCGGTCGCTCCTCGAGGACCGGACCGGTCCGCCGCCGGAGATCGCGCTGACGTACGCGCCGGAGTGGATGGAGGAGGGGCTGGCCGCGGCGCTGACGCGGCTGCGCCGTGACGAGCTCCGCCGGGGGGTGAGCCTGGTCGGTCCCCATCGAGACGATCTCGTCGTCGAGCTGGGTGGGATGCCCGCCCGCACCCACGCCTCGCAGGGGGAGCAGCGCTCGCTGGCCCTGGCACTGCGCCTCGCCGGTCACGAGCTGGTCGCGGAGCGCACCGGGACCCCGCCCGTCGTCCTGCTCGACGACGTGCTGTCGGAGCTCGACCCGACGCGGGCCCGGGCCCTGCTCGACCACCTGCCCGACGCGCAGGTGCTGCTCTCGACCGCCGGCGCCATCCCCGAGGGGATCGATCCCGAGGCGACGTTGCGCATCGAGGCGGGCCGTGTCGTCTCCGCCACCCGGGCGGCGGCATGAACCGGCCGCGGCGGGTCGACCCGGCCGACCGGGATCCGCGCCCGCTCGCCGCGGCGCTCGACGAGCTGACCGGACAGCTCGGGATGGCGCCGTCGTCACACCTCAGCGCGGTGTTCGCCCACTGGGCGGAGGTGGCGGGTCCGGTGGTGTCCGCGCACGCGACACCGGTCGGCCTGCGGCGGGGGGTGTTGCAGCTCGAGGTCGCCGAGCCGGGGTGGGCGACGCAGCTGCGCCACCTCGAGCCGCAGCTGGTGGCGCGGCTGTGCGAGCAGCTGGGCGACGAGGCCGTGACCGCGGTGCGCGTCACGGTCACCGGGCGGTCCCACCGGGGACGCTCCCGAGGCTGATAGCCTGAAGGAGCTGCCAGGCGCCCGTCTGCGGTGTTCGACCCCCGGTGTCGTAGGGGGGTACACGACGAGACGACGGGCTTGTTGCGACGGCAGCCATGACCGCCGACGAGGTAAGGGGAGTCTTCTTGGCTGACGAGTCGGGTTCGTACGGAGCGAGCGACATCCAGGTCCTGGAGGGTCTGGAGGCGGTCCGCAAGCGCCCCGGGATGTACATCGGCTCGACCGGCGTCGCCGGCCTGCACCACCTCGTGTGGGAGGTCGTCGACAACGCCGTCGACGAGGCCATGGCGGGCTACTGCACCCTCATCGAGGTCGAGCTCCTCGCCGAGGGCGGGGTCCGCGTCAGCGATGACGGTCGCGGGATCCCAGTCGGGCCCCATCCGAAGTACCCGGACAAGTCGGCGGCCGAGGTGGTGCTCACCGTGCTGCACGCCGGCGGCAAGTTCGGTGGTGGTGGCTACAAGGTGTCCGGCGGGCTCCACGGCGTCGGCGTGTCCGTCGTCAACGCGCTGTCGACGAGGCTGCTGCTCGAGATCGACCGCGACGGCAAGCACCATCGCCAGCAGTACGGCGACGGCGGGCTGGCCAAGTCCACCCTCGACGTGGTCGGCGACTCGCCGGGCGGTCGCACCGGCACGACGGTCACCTTCTGGCCCGATCCGACGGTGTTCGAGACCACCGACTTCAGCACCCGCACGATGCTCGAGCGGTTCAAGATGATGGCGTACCTCAACGCCGGCCTGGAGTTCCGGGTCCTCGATCGACGACCGGGCCGCGAGCTCGACGAGTCCTTCCGCTTCGACGGCGGCATCGTCGACTTCGTCCGCTCGATCAACGAGACCAAGGAGTCGTTGTTCGCCGAGATCGGCTACTACGACGCCGAGCAGGACAGCGCCGAGGTCCAGATCGCGTTCCAGTGGAACACCGGCTACCACGAGGGCCTGCACTCCTTCGCCAACGGCATCGCCACCGGCGAGGGCGGCATGCACGAGGAGGGGTTCCGCAAGGCGATCACCAACGTCGTCAACCGCTACGCCCGCAACCGGGGCATGTTGAAGGACAAGGACGACGCGCTCGGCGGCGAGGACATCCGCGAGGGCCTGACCGCCATCATCAGCGTCAAGCTCCAGGAGCCGCAGTTCGAGGGCCAGACCAAGGCCAAGCTCGGCAACCCCTTCATCCGGAGCTTCGTCGAGCGGACCACCAACGAGAAGCTCGCCGAGTGGCTCGAAGAGCACCCCAACGAGGGTCGGGCCGTCGTCACCAAGGCCATCCAGGCCCAGCGGGCCCGCATCGCCGCCCGCCAGGCCCGCGACCTGACCCGGCGCAAGTCGGCGCTCGACGGTGCCGGGCTGCCGGGCAAGCTCACCGACTGCTCCTCGAAGGATCCCCGCGAGGGTGAGCTCTACATCGTCGAGGGCAACTCGGCCGGCGGGTCGGCCAAGGAGGCCCGCGACCCGCGGACGATGGCGATCCTGCCGATCCGGGGCAAGATCCTCAACGTCGAGCGGGCCCGCATCGACCGGATGCTCAAGAACACCGAGATCCAGGCGCTGATCTCGGCGATCGGCGCCGGCGTGGGCGAGGAGTTCGAGCTCGACAAGATCCGCTACCACAAGGTCGTGCTGCTCTGCGACGCCGACGTCGACGGCAGCCACATCCGCAC
>JBCBSZ010000103.1:0-16998 GCA_039818945.1 Actinomycetota bacterium | reverse complement strand
CAACCGGTGGGTGCGGACGCCCGAGGTCAGCCGAGCCCTCGGCGAGACCCCGATGGTCCCGTCCGCCGCCGACGTCGACGTCGCGAACACGAGCGCCATGGTGGTGGCAGGCGACCTGCTCGCGATGACCGAGACGTGCCAGCCCTACGTGCTCGATGATGATCTGCGCACGGTGCGTCGGCAGGACTTCGGCACGGGTGTCACCGAGTTCACCGCCCACCCGCACACCGATCCCGTCACCGGCGAGGTGTTCGCCATCGGCTACGGCGGGAACCACGACGCAGCCTGCACCCTGCACCGGATCGACACCGATGGCACCCTCCTCGATCAGCGACGCATCGATCTCCTCGGACCGCGGGCGATCCACGACGTCGCCATGACCGAGCGGCACGTGGTGGTGTGGGATCTCCCCCTCGAGTACGTGAACGACGACCCCGGGCTGTTCCCGTACGCGTGGAACCGCGAGGGCGCCGCCCGAGTCGGGCTGATCGACCGCCTCGATCTCCGCGCCCCGGTGCGCTGGTTCGACATCGATCCGTGCTTCGTCTTCCACGCGCTCAACGCCTACGACACCGACGACGGCGTCGTCATCGACGTCGTCCAGTTCGAGCGCATCTTCGACGTCGATCGGACCGGCCCGGGCGACCCCTTCCCGCCACAGCTGTGGCGGTGGGAGATCGACGCGTCGACATCGACGGCGCAGCAGACCCTCGTCGATGACCGAATCCAGGAGTTCCCGAAGGTCGACGATCGTCGATGGAGTCGGCCGTACCGCTACGGCTACACCATCGAGCTCATGTCGGTCACCGGCGCAGCATCGATCGTCGCCCACGACACCATCGGTGGCGAGACACAGTCCTGGTCGACGGCGCCCAAGCGGTCGCTGTCCGAAGCGATCTTCGTGCCCGAATCGGCGACCGCCGGCGAGAACGAAGGGTGGCTGCTCGCGATCGACTCCGACACCGAGCACAGCGACCTCGTCGTGCTGGACGCGACCGAGGTCGCCGCCGGCCCGGTCGGTCGCGTCCGGCTCCCACAACGGATCCCGGACGGGTTCCACGGCGACTGGATCCCGGCGGCATCATGAGCGCGATGACGACCGCCTCCGCGGCGGGAGACGAGTTCACAGCACCGACCCGGGTCGACGGGTTGAAGGAGCTACGAACCGGCTGGGACATGATGCGCCTCGCCGCCCGGACACCGAAGCTGCTCCGGGCGCCGCGGGGAGACGGGCGAGCGGTCGTGGTGGTTCCCGGACTGCGGGCGACCGATGCGTCGCTCCTGCCGCTCCGGAGCTTCCTCACCCAGCGCGGCCACGACGCCCGCCCATGGGGCCTCGGGACCAACTCGGGCGATCTCGACGCGTTGCTCGAAGCGACGCAGGCGTCGGTGCTCCGGGTCGCCGAGGAGACCGGCCGCTCGGTCAACCTCGTCGGGTGGAGTCTCGGCGGCGTGTACGCCCGCGAGACCGCCCGCGACCAGCCCGACGCGGTGCATCGCGTCGCGACGATCGGCACCCCGCTGCTCGGGCCTCGGTACACGCTCGGTGGCACGTTCTTCCCCGAGGCCGAGCTCCGCCGCATCGAGGCGATGATCGACGAGCGCGGTCAGCGACCGATCGGGGTGCCCCTCACCGCCATGTACAGCCGCAACGACGGCATCGTCGACTGGCGCACCTGCCCCGACCGACACACCCCGGGAGCGGTGAACGTGGAGGTGCCGAGCTCACACGTCGGCATGGGACTCGACCCGACCGTCTGGATGCACCTCGCCCGCTGGTTCTCCGCCTGAACGAACCAGCGATCCCGGACTGCCCCCTCACGAGTTCGAACGGGAGGCCAGCAGGCTGCACCATGGCCGCCTCGACGGCGGCTCATCGCTAGCGTCCGCACCGTGCGGTCAGCCACCCAGCAGCTGTGGCAGCAGCAGGATCGGCACCCCGGCGATCGGCGCCGGCTGTTCCGGGCCGTCGCCGAGCTGACCGGGGACGGCGCCGTCCTCTACCCCGGCTCCTTCGTCGATCTCGCCGCCTCGTTCGTGTGGTCGTCGGTGACCTACGTCGACGTCGACGATCGGGCGGCCCGGTTCTTCGCCGACCGGGCCGGCGTCGGCGAGCTCATCGCCGAGCACGGCATCGACCCGGCCGATCGAGCCGTGCGGTTCGTCCACGCCGACTACGCCGACGAGCTCGACGTCGAGGACGCCTCGTTCGACGTCCTCGTCTCCCTGTACGCCGGCTTCGTCTCCGAGCACTGCACCCGCTACCTCCGGCCGGGTGGCACCCTGCTCGTGAACCCCAGCCACGGCGACGCGGCGATGGCCTCCATCGACGAGCGCTACCGGCTGCGAGCGGTCGTCGTGTCGCGATCGGGCGACTACTCGGTGCGGACGAGCGAGCTCGACACCTACCTCGTCCCGAAACGCGACGTCGAGGTCACCAGGGCGCACCTCCACGAGACCGGTCGCGGCATCGCCTACACCCAGTCGCCGTTCGCCTACCTCTTCGAGCGGACGGCCTGAGCCTCCTCGACCAACGCTCACCGGATGCTCGTCGCCGCGAACACCGTGATCGGCTCCAACGCCTTGGGCCCCTTGGCGTGCCACAGGTAGGCGGGCGGCAGCGGCGTGATCCGGTAGCCGTTGCCGCAGCCGTCCGGGCAGGCCAGGATCGATCCCGCCGCCGCGTGACGCTCGAGATCGTGGGGTTCGACGGGATGCAGCCGGGGGTGCTCATTGGCCACGAAGGCGGCGACATCGACGTGCGGCTCGACGGTCCCGCTGCACGCCGAGCACTCGAGCAACGGCACCGTCCACGCCTCCTCGTCGAAGACCGGATCGTCGGCGAATCCACCCCGCCCGGTGCGCAACTGGCGCATCCGGTCGAGACGTTCGGGCGCCATCATGTCGGGGTGGCTGTTGGTGAACAGCCGGGCGAGGCGCTTGCGCTCGGCCTGACCGAGGGCCACGGCGGGCAACAGCTCGTGGCCGTGCGAGATCTCACCGGTGACCGGGTCCAGCACGCGGAGGACGGCGCGGTCCCGCCAGTAGGGCCGGCACAGCAGCTCGGCCTGCGTCCACCACGACCCGAGGTAGTGGTCGACGGGCCCGACGACCCAGAACTCCGTCGCCTCGTTGATGAGATCGCTGATGATCGACACGAGGTTCCACCGCAGCATCGGCGGCAGGATCGCCGACCCGGACGTCAAGCCGCCCGGCTCGAGCAGCTGGACTCGCTGAGGCCGCCCCCCGTGATGCTCACCGCGCCCGAGCTCGTCCCGCAGCTCCGCGGCGATCGCGAACTGCTGGCGGCGGTAGCTGATGAACGCGTCGGCGGTGCTGGTCGGTCCGCCCACGGCGCCGGGCGCCACCGCACCGAGCGCCCGCCGCCAGCGCGAGTGGCGACCGAGCGAGCCGACCTGCCCCACGATCCAGTCGGTCAGCTCCGCGACCGATCTCGAGCCGGGCGAGACCGCCGCACCGCCCCGACGTCGCGGCCAGACGTTGATCGGCAGGTACGTCCGCGAGACGGCGAGCACGTGATCGTTGCGCCACGGATAGGCCATCGTCGTGTAGCGATGCACGCCCTCCTCTGCGGGGGTGAGATCGAGCACCACGGCGTCCGCCGCTGCGACCGACCGCACGATCGAGAACGGGTCGTTGCCCGGAACGAGACGCAGCTCGTGCCCGGGCAACGCAGCCCACACCGCCTCGGCCAACTCGGCGCCGGCCTCGTCGTTCGTCGGGAGCACGTCGACGCGCACGGCCGACTACTCGTCCCATCCCAGGATCCGACGGCAGTGCTCGGATCGCCACGGATCGCCGCCGAACAACGAGGCGAACGCCGCCGTCACGTTCTCGACGATCCGCACCGACCACAACGTCGTCCTGGCGAGCACGAGCGGCTTGGCCGGGAAGCTGCCGTGCTCGGCGTGGAAGCGGTAGTCCGGCACCATCATCCACACGTGCGCGTTCTGCGAGAAGAGCGCGCCGGTCGTCTGCTCGCCCAGGACGACGAAGCGGAAACCCGGCACCTCGGCGCCCAGTTCGTCGAGCAAGTCCCGGAGTGACGACTGGTCGCCGAGGGCCGATGCGAAGCTGTTGCGCACCCGATCGGACTGGTCGTCGCCGCAGTAGGTGAAGGTCGTCGAGCGGACGTCGAAGTCGATCGAGCCGTCGACGTCGTTGTAGCCCGCCAGGTAGCTGCTCTCGGCGAGGAGCTGGCGAATGCTGCCGGCCACCGTCTCGATCCGGCCGGTTCCACTCGTGCGCCCGCCGGCGTCGTACCGCTTCCTCGCCTCGGCGTCGAGGAGCACGTCCCGGGCCTCCACGAGGAGCTTCATCATCTGTGGATCACCGCCGCGGTCGGGATGATGGCGAGATGCGAGCTTCTTGAACGCCACCTCGATGACCTCGGGGCTGGCCTTCTCGTGCACCTCGAGCAGCTCGTAGTAGTCCTCGTCGCCCCTCCACGGTCGATCCATGGGCCCCACTCCGATCCTACGATGGCGCTGTGGCCGAGCTCGGAGCCCCCGTGCGAGCCGCCGGCCGGACCCGGATCATCACATGGAACGTCCAGGGATCACAGGGGCTCGACGTCGGCCGATGCGCAGCGCACCTCCGCTCGCTGCGCGCCGACGTGATCGCAATCCAGGAGATCCTGCCCGGCCAGGCCGGGGCGTTGGCCGATGCGCTCGGATACCGGCTGATCTGGAAGCTCAAGCACGCGCCGCTGCCCAGGCGCCACGAGGGGTTGTCGTTGCTCTCCTCCGGCCCCGTCAACGCATCGACCTCCTTCGTGTTGCGGAGCGCTCCGTGGTTCAGTTGGCGGCGTCGGATCGCCGTCGTCGCACATCTCGCCGGCCTCGTCGTCGTCAACGTCCACCTCTCGCCCGGCGCCGACGACGGCCGTCGGGCCGCCGAGGTGGATCGCCTGCTCCGTCATCTCTCGCTCACGGCCGACGACGGCCTCGTGGTCTGCGGTGACCTCAACGTGGAACCACCCGCGGCATCGCTCGAGGCCCTCGGTGAGGCCGGCCTCGTCGATGCCTGGGCTTCCGCTCCCACCGGAGCCGCCGGTCGCGGCGCCACCAACTGGACCCCGGGACCGCGAGCGGGACGGCCGCCGACGCAACGGCTCGACGCCGTCCACCTCCCCAGCCGCTGGACGGTCGCCGGCGCGTGGGTTCCGACCGACGATCTCGACGAGTGGGCGAGGCTGAGCGACCACCTCCCGCTGGTCGTCGATGTCGAGGTTCCGGAGCCGAACGGATGACCCGCACCCTTCATCGGTCCTTCATGGCGACGACCTCATGATGGCGTCATGACGGCCACCACCAGCACGCCGACCGCAGCGTCGCCCCGATCGTGGCGGTACCCCGACACGGGCGGACGAGACCGACGGCTCGACCTCCTGCGGGGCTACGCGCTCGCCGCGATGGCGATCAACCACTTCGGCCTGCAGCAGAGCTACCTGCACGCGGCGAGCGGTCGCTCCCAGTTCCTGATCTCGGCCGCCGAGGCGTTCCTGTTCATCTCCGGCTTCACGCTCGGCTTCATCAGCATCGGCCGCAGCGTCGACGACGTCACCTCCCGCCTCCGCCACCGGACCTGGATCGTCTACCTCGCCACGATCGGCATCAGCCTCGGCTTCGGCGTCGTCGCGCTGACCACCCACCTGGAGCTGTGGGGTGCGCTCGAGGCCGGCGCCTACGCGGACGTGTGGCAGTGGATCGGGCAGGTCCTCACCCTGCAGACCGCGTTCAACGGCGCCGACATCCTCATCGCCTACGTCCTGTACCTCGCCGCCGCCATCGCCGCCCTGCGCCTCATGGCGACGGGCCGGACCTGGATCGTCGTCGCCTCGGTCACCGGCCTCTACCTGCTGAGCCGCTGGAGCGGGCCGGAGGCCGTCCAGCTCGGCTTCGCCTCGTTCCGGGTGCTGATCCCCAACGCGCCGCTGTTCTTCGGCGGCCTGGTGCTCGGGTACCACCGCCACGCCGTCGCCGAGCTGTGGCGTCGGGTGCCGCTGCGCCGAGCGATCGACGCCGCCGTCATCGTCGCCGCGGTCGGGCTCGGGTGGCTCCACGCCTCGGGCTGGGAGACGTGGACCGTGCTCGGCGAGTGGATCAACGGCCCGGAGCTCACCGAGCCGCTCGGCCGCCGCGAGGAGCGGATGCCGTTCGCCTCGCTCGCCGTCGTCGGCCTCTACCTGCGCGCGGCGTGGATCGTCGTCGACGCCCTCTGGGTGCCGCTGCGCCGGGCGCTCGGCTGGCTCCTGCTCCCCCTCGGCGAGGCCTCGCTGTTCACCTTCACCATGCATCTCATCGCCATCCCGCTGGTGATCAACCTGCCGGGCTGGCCCGACGAGGACATCGGCCGGGCGACGGCGACGCTGTGGGTCGGCGGCTACCTGGCGCTGATCTGGGTGGCCGTGCTCGTCCGCCGACGCGTGCTCGTGTGGCTGCGCAGCGGTGACCCGCTCCGCGAGCAGGTGCGCCGCCACGTTCCCATCGCCTCGGTCGCCGTGCTCCTCGCGGTCCTCCTGCTGGTCTCGACCTCGCCGTCGGGCGCAGCGGGCGAGTGGGCCGGGGGTGACGGCGAGCTGGCCGAGGAGCTCGACGAGGAGGACGAGGAGGACGAGGACGACTTCCCGGACGAGGAGCTGGCCAACCGGATCGGCACGGTCGTCGACCGGGTCGTCGACGGTGAGCTGCCACCGGAGCAGGCCCTCGAGGAGCTCCCGGTCGAGCTCGGCGAGGAGGACGGCGCCCTCGTCGTCGAGCTCCTGCGCAGCGATCCGTTCGAGGCCGAGGAGCTCGTCCGCGAGCTGGTGCTCGAGGCGGACGATCTGCCCTGATTCTGGACTAGATCCAGAATCGCTGGTGTTGCAGACTCTGGAGACTTCACGAGATCAGAGGTGACCGCCATGAACCAACCGACGATCGACATCGGCATCAGCGAGACCGACCGCGAGCAGATCGCGGACGGCCTGTCCCGGCTGCTCGCCGACACCTACGGCCTGTACCTGAAGACGCACAACTACCACTGGAACGTCGTCGGCCCGATGTTCAACACCCTCCACCTCATGTTCGAGGAGGAGTACAACGAACTGGCCCTCGCCGTCGACGAGATCGCCGAGCGCATCCGCACCCTCGGCGCGCCCGCCCCCGGCACCTACCGGCAATTCGCCGCGCTCTCCTCCATCGACGAGGACGACGACAGCCCCGACGCCATGGAGATGGTGCGCCGTCTCGTGACCAGCCACGAGACCGTCGTGCGGACGGCCCGGTCGATCTTCCCGGTGGTCGAAGCCGCCAACGACGAGCCCACGGCCGACCTGCTCACCCAGCGCATGCAGGTCCACGAGAAGACCGCCTGGATGCTCCGCTCGCTCCTCGCCTGACCCCCGCTGGGGATCCGTCCCCCACCCGCCGACCCGACAGTCCGGCGACAGTCGCCGTTCATGAGAGAGCAACTCGGCTGAACGGTCGGTGAAACGTGCACCGATGAGGGTGCGCTCGGTGAGCAGTGGGGCGGTGACCGACGGCCCGATCGATCTGGTCGTGGCCGGTGCGGAGCTCGTCGCCACCGTCGACCCCGACCGCCGGGAACTGCCGGGGGGATGGGTGGCGGTGGACGACGGCGTGGTCGTCGCGCTCGGCGACGGCCCGCCGCCGGAGGCCAGGCGCACCCTCGACGCCACGGGCTGTCTCGTCACCCCGGGGCTGGTCAACACCCATCACCACATCTACCAGAACCTCACGCGCGCCCACGGACCTGCGCTGCACGGCAACCTCTTCGACTGGCTCACCACGCTCTACCCGATCTGGGCGGGCCTCGACGAGGAGTCCGTGCACCTCTCGACGTGGATCGGTCTGGCCGAGCTGGCCCTCGGCGGCTGCACCACGACGATGGACCACCACTACGTCCACCCCCGCGACGGCGGTGATCTCATCGCCGCGCAGATCGCGGCGGCCCGCGACGTCGGCCTGCGGTTCCACGCCACGCGCGGATCGATGTCGTTGTCGCGCAAGGACGGTGGCCTCCCACCCGACGAGGTGGTCCAGGACGACGACGAGATCCTCGCCGACAGCGAGCGCCTCGTCGGCGCCTTCCACGACCCCGGACCGACGGCGATGGTGCAGGTGGCGCTCGCCCCCTGCTCGCCGTTCTCGGTGACCCCGGAGCTGATGCGGGCGACGGCCGAGCTGGCCGAGCGGCTCGACGTCCGGCTCCACACCCACCTCGCCGAGGACGCCGACGAGGACCGCTACTGCCTCGAGCGCTTCGGCCGCCGACCCGTCGAGCAGTTCGAGGAGGTGGGCTGGCTGACCGATCGCTCCTGGGTCGCCCACTGCGTCTTCCCCGACGCCGGCGAACGGGAGCGGCTCGGTCGAGCGGGCACCGGTGTGGCCCACTGCCCCACCTCCAACATGATGATCGGCGCCGGCCTCGCCCCCGTGGCCGAACTGCGCGCCGCCGGGGTGCCGGTCGGCATCGGCTGCGACGGTTCGGCGTCCACCGACCACGCCTCGCTCTGGTTGGAGGCACGGGGTGCGCTCCTGCTCGGTCGGCTGCGCGCCGGCATGGACCACGGCCACCCGGGCCGGATGACCGCCCGCGACGCCCTGGAGATGGCGACCCGCGAAGGCGCCGCCTGCCTGGGCCGCGCCGGCGAGATCGGCGAGCTGAGCGTCGGGGCGTGCGGCGATCTCGTCGCCTGGCCGCTCGACGACCTGTCCTTCGCCGGGGCGCTGACCGACCCGGTCGAGGCCTGGCTGCGGTGCGGGCCCGTGGCGGCGCGCCACACGGTGGTGGCCGGTGAGCCCGTCGTCCTCGACGGCGAGCTCGTCCACCCCGACCTCGCCGAGCGCCGATCCCAGCACCGCACCGCCGCCGCCCGCCTGCAGGGGGTCGCATGACCTCCTTCCTCATCGAGGGCGCGGTGGTCCTCCCCATGGAGGGTCGCCGGGAGTTCCACGACCCCGGTTCGGTGCTCGTGCTCGACGGCCGCATCGCCGCCGTCGGCGCGGTCGAGGAGGTGGAACGCCACGAGGCTGCTGCCCACGTCGAGCGGATCGACGGATCGGGGCACGTCGTCCTGCCCGGCCTCCACAACTGCCACCTCCACAGCGGGTTGCTGCGGGGCACGGCGGAGTCCATGGCGCTGTGGGAGTGGTTGGAGCACCACGTCGACCCCGCCCACCGCGCGCTGACGCCCGAGATCGCGAAGGCCGCCTCGTACCTCGCCTACACCGAAGGCCTGCGTGCCGGCACGACCTCGGTGCTCGACATGTGGCGCTTCATGGAGGGCTCGGCCGAGGCCGCGGAGGAGGTCGGCATCCGAGCGACGCTGGCGCCCTACACCGCCGACCGCTACGGCTACTTCGAGACGCTCGAGACGAACCGCAAGCTCCTCGAATCGCACCTCAGCGCCGCCGACGGCCGGGTCCGCTCGTGGGTCGGGCTCGAGCACATCTTCTACTGCTCGGACACGATGTTCCGCGAGGCCGCCGCGCTGGCCGAGGAGTTCAGCACCGGGCTGCACACGCACTCCTCCGAGTCGATCTGGGAGGTGCAGGAGTGCCTCCGCCAATTCGGGCGCCGGCCCCTGGAGGAGATGTACCAGCGCGGCATCCTCGGCGGGTCGACCGTGATCGCCCACGGGGTCTGGCTCGACGACCGCGAGGTCGAGCTGATGGTGCAGACCGGCACGTCCCTCACGCACTGCCCGTGCTCGAACATGAAGCTCGCCTCCGGACCGGCCCGCGTGGGCCACTACCGGGAGCGAGGCCTCACCGTCGCCCTCGGCAGCGACGGCGAGAAGGAGAACAACAACCTCGACCTGTTCGAGGAGATGAAGTTCGCCTCGCTGCTCCAGAAGGTCTCGACGCTCGATCCGACCGTCGGCGATCCGTGGGACGTGCTCGCGATGGCGACGCTCGACGGGGCCCGCGCCCTCGGCCTCGACGATCTCACGGGGTCGATCGAGGAGGGCAAGGACGCCGATCTCGTGCTCGTCTCGCTCCGGGGCCTCCACTTCGTGCCCGTCCTGCGCGACGGCGACTTCAACGTGCCGGCCCACCTCGTCTTCACCGCGACGGGCCACGACGTCACCGACGTCTGGGTCCGCGGCCGCCACCTCGTGGCCGATGGCGAGGTCGTGTCGGTCGACGTCGCCGGGATCGCCACGGAGGCCCAGGCCGCCGCCGAGGAGCTCTTCGCCCGCCGCGCCGCACTGCCCCCGCTCGAACCCACCCCCCTCCCTTGACCCACCACCGAAGGAGCACACCCCATGCAACGAGATCCGAAGACCGGACTCCACCTCCCGGACCACACGATCAGCCGCCGCAAGATGCTGCGCATGGGCGCCTACGGGCTCGGCGGGCTCTTCCTCGGCGGCGGCGCCCTGGCCGCCTGCGGCGACTCCGACGACGACGGCTCGTCGTCGGACACCACCGCGGGGACGTCGAGCGACACGACCGCGGCCGCGGCCGCTGCGGTCGAGAGCATCAGGGCGCACTGGGTCTACATCGGGCCGCCCGACGACAACGGCTGGACCCAGGAGCACGATCGCGGCCGCCTCGCCGTCGAGGCGGCGCTCGGCGACCAGGTCGAGACGGCGTTCACGCCCAACATCGGCTTCGATGCCTCGACGACGCAGCTGTTCCAGCAGCTCGTCGACGACGGCAACGACATCATCTTCGCCAACACCGAGTACGCCGCGCTGCTGAGCGAGGTGGCCGAGGCCAACCCGGAGGCACGATTCGTCGAGACGAACGGCCAGCTCTTCACCGACAACCTCTTCGGCTTCTACCTCGCCCACGAGATCCCCGCCTACCTGATGGGCGTCGCCGCCGGCCTGCTCACCGAGAACGGGCGCATCGGCTACATCGGCGCCTTCCCGACCGCCACCGCGTACAACGACGTCAACGGCCTCCTCCGCGGCGCACGAACGGTCAACCCGGACGCGACGGTCGAGACGGTCCTCGTGTCGACGTTCTTCGATCCGCAGCTCGCCGCCCAGGCCGCTGACGCGCTGCTCAACAACGGCGTCGAGATGCTCTTCGGCGTGATGGACGAGCCAACCTTCCTGCAGATGTCCGAGGAGGTGGGCGTCTGGACCGGCTATTGGAACCTCGACTTCCGCGAGGCCGCACCGACCCGCTACGTGTCGAACTTCGACCTGTCCGCCTTCGGGCCCTTCTACACCGACCAGTGCCAGCAGGTGCTCGACGGCACGTGGTCGGCGCCGAGCGAGGTCGTGCTGCTCGACTGCCCGCTGGGCGACTTCGGCGACGAGGTGCCCCAGGACGTGCAGGACCAGGTGAACGCCGTCGCCGCCCAGATCGAGGCCGGGGAGCTGAGCGTCTACGAGGGCCCGATCGTCGACAACCAGGGCAACGAGGTGCTGGCCGAGGGCGAGACCATCGACTCGCTGGGTGCCTACGCCATCGACTGGGCCGTCGAGGGCGTGACGGGCATCTGAGGGTGACGTCCACGAACGCGATCGAGGCGCAGGCGGTCTCCAAGGCCTTCGGCGGCGTGCCCGCCCTCGATCGCGTCGACTTCGAGCTCGCCTGGGGTGAGGTCCACGCCCTGCTCGGGGAGAACGGGGCGGGCAAGACGACGCTGTCCAACGTCTTCGCCGGCATCTACCGGGCCGACGCCGGCGAGGTGCTGATCGACGGCAGGGCGCGCGAGCTGCGCACCCCGTCCGACGCCATCGCCGCCGGGGTCGGCATGGTCCACCAGCACTTCCGCCTCGTGGAGACGATGACGGTGGCGGAGAACCTGCACCTGGGGTGGCCCGAGACGCCCCGGGTGGTCGACCAGCGGACGCTCGTCGACCGGAGCCGCGAGCTGATGGACGAGATCGGGCTCCACGTGGACCCGACCGCCGCCATCTGGCAGCTCTCGGTCGGCGAGCAGCAGCGGGTCGAGATCCTCCGGGTGCTCGCCCGCGGCGCCCGCGTCCTGGTGCTCGACGAGCCGACGGCCGTGCTGACGGCCCCGGAGGCGGCCGAGCTCTTCGCCGTCGTCCGCCGCCTGGTCGCAGGCGGGCGCTCGGTGATCTTCATCACCCACAAGCTCAACGAGGTGCTGGAGGTCTCGGACCGGATCACCGTGCTCCGGGATGGGCGCAGGGTCATCACCCGGTCGGCGGAGGGAGCGACCGCACGGGAGCTGGCGCGGCTCATGACCGGCGAGGCGCGCGAGCTGGCCGTCGAGCGGCGCACGGTCGACGGCGAACCCGTCCTGGAGCTCCTCGACGTCGGCGCGGTGAACGAGCGCGGCCTGCCCGCCCTCCACGACGTGACCCTGACGGTGCGGGCCGGCGAGATCCTCGGGGTCGCCGGCGTCTCGGGCAACGGCCAGACCGAGCTGGCCGAGGTCATCGCCGCGATGCGGGCACCGACCTCCGGCTCGGTCACCGTCGCCGGCGAACCGATCCGGCCCGGCGCCGTCCGCTCCGTCGTCGACACCGGTGTCGGCCACATCCCGGAGGACCGGATCGGGGTCGCCATGGTCGCCTCGGCACCGGTGAAGGACAACGCGGTGCTCCGCAGCTACTGGAGCGATCCGGAGCTCTCGAGCGGGATCCGGCTCCACCGCTCGGGCGTCGTCCGGTTCGCCCGCCGGATCGTCGAGCAGGCGAGGGTCCAGACGCGCTCGGTCGATGCCACCGCCGGACAGATGTCGGGCGGCAACCAGCAGCGGCTCGTGGCTCGCCGGGAGGCGCTCGTCGCCGATCGGGTCCTCATCGCGGCCCACCCGACCCGCGGCCTCGACGTCAACGCCGCGCAGGAGGTGCAGACGTCGATCATCGAGCGCCGGGACGCGGGCTGCGCCGTGCTGTTCATCTCCGACGACCTCGACGAGGTCCTGAAGATGAGCGACCGCGTCGCCGTCATCTACGAGGGGAAGATCATGGACGTCGTCGACGCCGACGAGGTCGACCGCGAACGCGTCGGCCTGTTGATGGGCGGCCACGGGGTGGCGTCGTGAACCGCTATCGCCTCGAGCGGCGCCTCGACTCCGATGCCCGGTCGGCGGCGATCGCCCGGATCGCCGGGGCGCTGCTCGCCTTCGTCGTCGCCGGCGTCCTGCTGTGGTTCACGGGCCGGAACCCGTTGCAGATCTTCTGGGACGGCCTCGATGCGGTGTTCGGCGGCCGCAGCGGCATCGAGGGCACCACGTTGCGGGCGGTGCCCATCCTCATGACCGCGCTGGCCGTGGCGCTCTCGCTGCGGATGAAGATCTGGAACATCGGCTCCGACGGGCAGTTCCTCGTCGGCGCGCTCGCCGCGCTGGGGGTCGGCATCCACGTGGACGGGCCCGGTTGGCTCGTCCTGATCGTGATGGCGGTCGTGGCCGCCCTCGCCGGCGCGGTGTGGATCCTCGTGCCGGCGCTCGCCCGCGCCTATTGGGACGTCAACGAGATCATCACGACGCTGCTGCTCAACTTCGTCGCCGTGCAGCTCGTGGCGTGGGCGGCGCTCGGCTTCTGGCGCGACGAGGGGTCGGCGGTGACGCAGTCGACCGAGCGGGTGCCCTACGTGCTCGCCGCGTTGCCCGGCACCGACCAGCTCACCATCGCCGTCCTCGTCCCGTTCGCGCTCGCGTTCGCGCTCTGGTGGACGTTCCGGTCGACGACCGTCGGCTACGAGATCGACATGATCGGCGGCAACGCCCGCGCCGCGGGCTTCGCCGGCATCGACGTGAAGCGCCGGATCGTCACGGTGATGCTCGTGACCGGCGCCATCGCCGGGCTCGGCGGGATGTTGCAGCTCAGCGCTCCGGGAGCTCAGGCGATGAGCTCGGGCTTCTCGGCCCAGTTCGGCCTGTCCGGCTTCATCGTTGCCGCCCTCGCCGGCGGTGCCTTCCTCGGCGTGCTCGCAGGTGGCTTCTTCATCGCCTCGCTCTTCTTCGCCGGACTCGTCCTGCAGACGAAGGGTCTGTCGGTGTTCATCATCTTCGGCATCTACGGGATCATCCTCACCGGCATCGCGCTCGGCGAGGTCGCCGCCCGCTACCGGCTCGTGCGAGCGCGCGGCGAGGAGATCGCACCCGGACCGCCGTCGGAGACACCTCCCGTCGCGGCGGAGGTGTCGACGTGATCCTCGCCCTCATCGAGAACGCCTTCCTCAGCGTCGTCGGCTCGGCCATCCCGGCCTCGACCGTGGTCGTGCTCGCCGCGACCGGCTGCCTCGTCGGCGAGCGCGTGGGTGTGCTCAACCTCGGCCAGGAGGGCCTCATCGGCATCGGTGCGGTCTACGCCGTCATCGCCGTGACCTCCTGGGGCGTCGGCAGCCCGTGGACCGCGATGCTGATCGGCATGGTGGCCGCGGCGGTCGCCGGCGCGCTGTTCGGCATCGCCACCGTGGTGTTCCGCGCCAACCAGGTGCTGGTCGGACTGGCGCTGGCGCTGGGCGGCATCGGCCTGTCCAACCAGCTCGGCACGAACCGCAACGGCACGCCGATCCAGGTGCTGTTCCGGGAGGTCGACCAGGGCGGGTTCGAGGACGGTGGGGTCCGCGAGGCGTTCCTCCACCACGACCCGGTCGTCTACCTCGCCTACCTGGTCATCCCGGCGGCGCTGTGGTTCCTCTTCTTCCGGACCCGCCACGGCATGAACATGCGGGCGGTCGGCGAGAATCCCGCCGCCGCAGACGCGGCGGGGGTCAGCGTCACCGCGGCTCGGCTCGGCTACACGATCCTCGGCGCTGCGCTCTCGGGCGCCGGCGGTGCGTACATGGTGCTGGCCTTCACCCCGACGTGGTCACCCGACATCGCCCGCGGCCGCGGCTGGGTGGCGCTGGCGGTCGTGATCTTCGCCGCCTGGCGCCCGTTCCGGGTCGTCGCCGGCGCCCTGCTGTACGGCTCGATGATCTCGCTCGGCGCGACGGCGCAGGCCCGCACCTGGGACCTGCCCTTCCTGGGGGCGAGCGACCTGGCCTTCTTCCTCTCGATGCTGCCGTACCTCGTCACGCTGCTGGCGATCCTCGCCCCGGCAGGAGCGGCCCACCTGGGCCGAAGATCGAGATCGACGGCCGCGCCGGCGGCCCTCGCCATCCCCTACTCGCGGGAGGAACGCTGACGTGGACACCACCGAGCTGTTGCGCGCCCTGCCCAAGGTCGAGCTCCACCTCCACCTCGAGGGCTCCGTCGATGCGGGCACCTTCGCCGAGCTGGCCAGCAAGCACGGCGTCGAGCTGCCCGCCCACGACGAACCCGCCGACCTCTACGACTACGGGGATCTGACCGAGTTCCTCGTGGCGTACTCGCTCGTCTGCGCCTCGATGCGCGACCGCGGCGACTTCCACCGGGTGACCTACGAGTGCCTCGCCCGGTGCGCGGCGAGCGGCGCCCGCTACGTCGAGCTGTTCTTCAGCCCGGATCCGCACCTCGAGCTCGGGGTCGAGTACCCCACGATGCTCGACGGGATCCTCGCTGCGTTCGACGACGCCGAGGCCGACCTCGGAGTCGTCGCCCGGCTCGTCCCGGCGATCAACCGCGAGCTCGGTGGTGGACATGCCGTCGAGCTCGTCGAGCTCGTCGCCGACCACCGGACCGACCGCGTCATCGGCGTCGGTCTCGACTTCAACGAGGACGGCTACCCGCCGGAGCTGTTCGTCGACGCCTACGAGCTGGCGGCGCGCCGCGGCCTCCGCCGCACGTCCCACGCCGGCGAGGTCGGCCCGGCGGCCAACGTGCGCACCGGCATCGAGCTGCTCGGCTGCGAGCGGGTCGATCACGGCTACCACGTCGTCGACGACCCGGGGTTGCTCGCCGAGCTCGCCGAGCAGCGGGTGCCCTTCACCGTCTGTCCGACGACCACCACCTACACGACGGTCTTCCGGGACCTCGCCGCGCCCGACCACGCGATCCGCCGCATGTTCGACGGTGGGCTGCTGATGACCGTCGCCTCCGACGATCCACCGATGTTCGGCGTCGACCTCGCCACCGAATACCAGAAGCTCCACGAGCTCCAGGGCTTCACCGTCGAGGAGCTGGCGGGCCTGGCGCTCGACGGCCTCGAGTCGTCATGGCTCGACGCCGACACGAAGCGGTCGTGGCGGTCGGCGTGGTCGGCCGAGATCGACGGGCTGCTCGCCGGCACCGCAGGTCAGACCGGCGAAACGCCGTCGTGATCGATCCGAAATCGGCCGGTCGTAGGGTCCGACCATGACCGTCGTGCTGCAAGGAGGCCGGGTCATCGACCCGGCGACCGAGACCGATCGCGTCGCGGACGTCGTGACCGACGGCGACGCGATCCTGGAGGTGGCCGAGGGAGCTGCCGCCCGCCACCCCGGCGCCGAGGTCCACGACTGCACGGGCCTCGTCGTCACGCCCGGTCTGATCGACCAGCACTGCCACGTCTTCGGCGGGCTCGGCGACTTCTGCCTCGAACCGGACCAGGTCGGCGTGCGCCACGGCGTGCCGATCCTCGTCGACGGCGGCACGAGCGGGATCGCCACGTTTGACGTGTCGCGGCGGGCGTGGATCGACCACCCCGACGTCGCCACGAAGGTGTACGCCTTCCTCGACGCCAACCAGCTCTACCTGGCGACGAAGGACTTCATCTGCCACAAGCTCGAGATCGCCAACGACGTCCGCAACCTCGACGTCGAGTCGGCCCGCGAGAGCTTCGAGCGCCACGCCGACATCGGCGTCGGCTTCAAGGTGCGGGCCTGCTACGTCGGCGAGGAGGAGACCCGGTCGCCGTTCCTCGAGGCGGCCCAGGAGGTTGCCGGCACCAAGCCGATCATGGTCCACCTCGGGCGCTTCCCGTTCACGCCGACGATCTCGACGCCCGACCTCCTCCGGGTGCTGCGACCCGGCGACATCATCACCCACGCCTTCCGCGGCGCCGGCGGGATGATCGGCGACGACGGCAAGGTCATCGCCGAGTTCCGCGACGCCGTCGACCGTGGCGTGCGCCTCGACGTCGGGCACAGCGGCACGGACTTCCGGTTCCGCGACGCCCGGCGCCTG
>JBCBSZ010000102.1:0-17403 GCA_039818945.1 Actinomycetota bacterium | reverse complement strand
ATCGTCGTGGGCGATGAGCCGCACGTCGTCATCGGCATCCTCGACGGCGTCGAGCGTCGCAACGACCTCCTCGGCGCCGTCTTCGTGCCCGAGAGCACGGCGACCGCACGCTTCGGTCTCGACGCTCCCGATCGCGTGCTGCTCGAGTCGGCGGTCGGCCAGGCCGAACCGGTCACCCGCGACGCCCTCGTGGCGCTCGGGCCGGGCAGCACCTCCTTCGTCGTCGATGCCCCGACGACCGCCGTCGACGTGCGCACCGAGGTCGGCGACACCCTCGACGAGCTCTTCGTCGCCCTGGGCATCGCCCTCGCCGTGCTCGGGGCCGTCGTGGTCGTCGTGACCGTCTCGGTGCGGATCCGGGCCCGTCGGGCCGAGATCGGGCTCCGGCGGGCGTTCGGCGCCCGTCGGGGTCAGCTCGTCACCCAGCTCGTCGTCGAGTCGGGCGTGCTCGCGGTGGTCGGAGCCCTCATCGGGGCCGCGGTCGGCATGTTGACCGTCCTCGGCATCGCCGCCTGGGCCGACTGGTCGGCGGCGCTCGGTGTGGTCTACCCGCTCGCGGCCATCGCCGCCGCGCTCGTGCTGGCGATCCTCGTGGCCATCATCGCCACGCTGCGGGCGACGCGCGGCGAGCCGGCCGACGCCGTCCGCTCGCTGGGCTGACGGCGACGGATCAGTCGGCCAGGTATCGCGGGTTCGCCACCCGGAGACGATCGGTCACCGTCTCGCGCAATGCCGCGATCAGCTCGTCGGTGCGGTCGTCGAAGGCGCCGGAGCGCACCGCATCGGCCAGCTCGCGCTCGCTCGCGACCCCGAGTCGTTCGAGCCGCTCGCGGTGGTCGGCCTCCTGCTCGGGGCCGAGCTCGAGCTCGCGCTGCACGGTCGCGAGCACGTTGACGGCCACTCGGGTGTGGAATCGCAGCCGGCCCTCGACCTGGGGGCTCACGTCTCGCTCGAGCCACTCGCGCACGGACTCGACGAGCTCGATGGCGCTGGGCGCGCCGTGCAGCGAGTCCTGCGGGTACGGGTAGTCGGACGGGATGTCGCTCACGGCGACCTCCGGTGGTCGGGGCGGGCGTCGCTCACGGCGACATCAGATCGAGGAGATCGAGCTCGTTCTCGCACACGCGCCGGCCGATCGCCGCCAGCTCGTGCGACCGCCGCAGGCCCGACAGGTGGCCGTTGGCCTGCATGACGCACATGATCCCCCACTTGAGGGTGCCGACGACCTCCCACCATCGCAGGGTCTCGCGGTCGACCTCGACGCCCGACGCCTCGCCGTACGCCGCCAGGAGGTCGTCGTAGGTACCGAGGCCGCCGACGGGCGGTCGCGAGCCGAAGCGCCAGGCCTTGACGCACAGCCAACCGAGGTCCTCGACCGGGTCGCCGCGGTGCACGAGCTCCCAGTCGATCACCGCGGCGAGGCCGTCCTCGTCGATGATCAGGTTGCCGAGCCGGAAGTCGCCGTGGACCATCCGCGGCGGTCGCGGATCGGGCCGGGTCGAGTCGAGCCACCGGAAGGCCAGCTCGAAGGTGGGGTGGGGCGGGCCGAGCAGGTCGAGGAACTCCCGGTACCGGGCGAGCTGATCGGGCGTCTCGAGGCTCGGCACGGTGGCGGGGTCGACGGCGTGGATCGCGGCGAGGGCGCGCCCGGCGTCGGCGGCGAACCGCCCGCGGGCCGCCTCGAACGGTTCGTCGCGCTGGATCTTGCGGGCGATCGTCTCGCCGGCGACGTGCTCGGAGAGGAGGAACGGCGCCCCGAGCGGATCGTCGTCGGCGGAGGCCGCGAGGAGCGCCGGGACCGGGACCCCGGCGGCGGTCGCGGCGCGGATCGCCTCGCTCTCGAGGCCCATCCCCCCGCCGGACCGCACCGCGGCGGCCTCGTCGCGCTGCAGGATCAGCGGGCGGCGCGACCCGTCGGAGCCCACGGCGACCAGCGACCAGGTCTCGCGGGAGGCGCCGCCGCTCAGCCGGCGGAGGTCGGCGACCCGCACGTCGAGGTCGCCGAACGAGTCGGCGAGCACGGTGCGCAGCAGATCGGCGAACGCGGGCTCGGACACCGGCTCAGCTTCGCGCGAACGCCCAGGCAGGTGGGTCAGCAGCGCTCGCGGACGAAGGGGGTCGGGTTGACCGCCGACCCGCCGCCCGGGTGGTACTCGAAGTGCAGGTGTGGTGACGTCCAGCGGGCGTTGCCGGTGTTGCCGACGTAGCCGATCACCGTCCCGGCCTCGACCCGCCCGCTCGCCCCGAACGAGTCGAGGTGGCTGCCGAAGTAGCGGTTCCCGTCGTCGCCGTAGAGGTAGTACTGCAGACCGCCCAGCGATGAGTTGGAGTGCCGGACCTCGCCCGAGACGTGGGCGACGATCGGCGTGCCGCGGGCCGCGAACATGTCGACGCCCTTGTGACTGCGACCGCCGGATCGGGGCGCGCCCCACGTGTCACTGAACGACGTTGCGCCGTTGATCGGGCACAGGGACCCCGACGCCGGCGGAGGTGGCGGCGGCGCCTCGGTGGTCGGCGGCGCGGTGTCGGCCACGGGGTCGCCCTCGCCGTCGGCCGGGGGTTCGCCGTCCTCGGGCGCCGGGTCGTCGCCGGAGGGTGCGGCGGTGGTGGGCGGGGTCGTCGTCGTGCTCGTGCGGGCCGCCTCGGCCTCGCGGCGGGCCCGCTCCTCGGCCAGGCGGGCCTGGCGCTCCGCCTCGGCCTGTCGGCGCAACTCCTCGAGGCGGCGGCGCTCCTCCTCCTCGAGCCGCGAGACCTCGGCCTCCCAGCGGGCCTCCTCCTCGGCGAGCGCCTCGAGGTCGGCCTGGATCGTCTCGAGCTCGGCGGAGACGTCGGCCTCGGCGGCCTCGAGGTCGACGACGATGTCCTGCTGCTCGAGCTCGCGCAGACGCAGCTCCTCCCGGGTGGCCTCGAGGTCGATCCGCACGGCTCGGAACTGGTCGATCTCCTCCTCGGTGCCGAAGATCACGAAACGCCCGAGGGCCTCGGCCCGGGTGAAGGCGTAGGGGTCGTCGAGGTCGAGCACGGCGAGGCCGCCGAGGCGGTCGCCCTGCACGTACCGCTCGATGGCGAGGTCGGCGACCGATCCACGGAGCGACTCGAGCTCGGCCTCGGCGGCGACCACCCGCTGCCCGAGCGTCTCGATCTCGAGTCCGAGCTCGATGGCGATCCCGCTGGCCTCCTCGGCCCGGGCGACCGCGGCGTCGAGGCGGACCTGGGCCTCGTCGACGCGCGCCTGGGCGGCGATGACGCGCTCGGTCGCGGCCTCGGCCTCGGCCCGGGCGCGATCGATCTCCGACTGCGCGACGGCGCCGGGCGCAGCGGCGAACGAGGCCGCAGCGACCAGCGCGGCGACCACGGCGAGGCAGATCGATCGGGGGGTCATGACCGGGGGTGAGACTATCGCCGCACGGTCACCGTGCGTCACGCGGCGGGGGGTCGCCGGCCACGGCGAGCGGCTGCTCCTCGACCAACGGAGCCAGGACGTCGTCGAGCGTGACGATCCCCATCGTCGTGCCGTCGTCTCGGGTCACGACCCCGACGTGGGTCCGGGCTCGGCGCATCGCGAGGACGATGTCGGGCACGGTGGCATCGGCCTCGACCCGGATCGCGGGGCGGATCCGCGAGCGCGCCACCGGGCGACCTCGGGCGTCGTCGTCGAGGTCGAGCAGGTCGTTGACGTGCACGAAGCCGACGATGACCGTGCGGTCCGGTCCGTGGATCGGGATGCGGGGGTGGCGTGATCGGGCGAAGCGCTCCTCGAGCTGCTCGACCGGCAGATCGTGCGGTGCCGAGACGACGTCGTCGAGCGGGACGAGCAGCTCCCCGGCCGTCACCGACGCGGAGCGCATGGCTCGGTCGAGGAGATCGTGGACGTCGTCGCCGAGCAGCCCGACGTCGCGCGAGGCGGCGAACATCGCCCCCAGCTCCTCGGGCGACGAGGGTGCGGCGAGCTCGTCTCGCGGTTCGATGCGGAGGAGGCGGACGCCGAGGTTGGCGAGGAAGTTGAGCGTGGCCAGGAACGGCCGGAACACGAGCGTGAACAGCCGCATCGGCGGCGCCAGCCACAGCAGCATCGACTCGGCGTGGGTGATCGCCACCGTCTTCGGCACCATCTCGCCCAACACCATGTGGAGCAGCACGACGATCGAGAGCGCGACGCCGAAGCCGATGGCGTGCAGCGCCGACTCGGGCAGCTCGACGAGATCGCCGAGCGCGGCCTCGATGCCCTGGGCCACCGCCGGTTCGGCCACCTTGCCGAGGGCCAGCGACGCGATCGTGATGCCGAGCTGCGCCCCGGCGAGCTGCACCGACAGCTCGGCCTGCAGTCGGGCGGCCAGCCGGGCCCGGCGGTCGCCGTCGGCGGCGAGCTGGTCGATCCGACTGCGACGGGCACCGATCAGCGCGAACTCGGCGGCGACGAAGAAGGCGTTGGCGACGAGGAGGCCGACGGCGAGGACGAGCGCTCCGGTGTTCATCGGGCACCGCCTCGCACCCCGAGCCGCTCGAGCTCGACCCGGGCGACGCGGAGGCGATCGCGCTCGACGACGCGGAAGCGCCAGCCCTCCGCCTCGATCTCCTCGCCGACGTCGGGGATGTGGCCGAGCCGTTCGAGCACGAAGCCGGCCAGGGTCTCGTAGTCACCGTCCGGCATGGCGAAGCCGGCCAGGTCGAGCAGCTCGTCGCGGTGCAGCGACGCGTCGACGACCTGACTGCCCGTCGCCAGCGGCTCGGTCAGCCGCGGCACGACATCGTGCTCGTCGTGGATCTCGCCGACGAGCTCCTCGAGCAGGTCCTCGAGGCTCACGAGCCCCTCGGTGCCGCCGTGCTCGTCGACGACGACCGCCAGCCGGTCGCCCGACGAGCGGAGATCGCCGAGCAGCGGCCCGAGCGCCCGGGTCTCGGTGACGACGGTGGCCGGTCGGGTCACGGCGAGGACGTGGGTCGACGCCCGCTCCTCGGCCGGCACGCGCAGCACGTCGGTGACCGCGACGATGCCGACCACATCGTCGAGGTCGGCGCCGTGGACGAGGAGGCGGGACCGGCCGCTGTCGATCGCGAGGCGACGGGCGTCGTCGACCGTGCTGCGCGCCGCCAACGACACGACGCGGGTCCGCGGCACGAGCGCCTCGGCGGTGGTCTTCACGTCGAAGCGCAGCGCGCGGATCAGGAGCGCGGCCTCGTCGGCGTCGAGGTTGCCGTCCTCCATCGACGACCGGAGCAGCAGTTCCATCTCCTCCTGCGACCGCTCCTGGTGGAGCTCCTCGACCGGCTCGATGCCGAGGGTGCGGATGATCCGGTTGGCCAGCCCGTCGAGGAACCCGGTCACCGGCCCGGCGACCGTGCCGAACACCGTGAGCGGCCCGGCGAGCGCGAACGCCGTCGCCTGGGGCCGGGCGATGGCGACGTTCTTCGGGATGAGCTCGCCGATCAGCATCTGGACGAACGTCGCGACGACGAGCGCGACGACCACCCGGGTCCCGGCGTTGTCGACCCCGACCGCCTCGAGCACGGGGCGGATCAGCTCACCGACGGTTCCCTCCGAGATGAGGCCGAGCACGAGCGACGTGACGGTGATGCCGAGCTGCATGCCCGACAGGTGGAAGCTCAGGCGCTGGAGGAGCCCGCGCGTGAGACGAGCCGGACGGCGACCCTCGTCGGCCATCCGGTCGATCGGCGCGCGATCGACCGCCACCAGGGAGAACTCGCCTGCGACGAACGCACCGTTGGCGGCGATCAGCGCGATCACCGCACCGAGCGAGATCACGACGTCGATGGGGACACTCCTCGATGGCCGACCCGATCAGCGTACCGACCGGGTTCCCCCCGGTCAGCGACGGGGGCGCCGCGCTCTCGCCGCCCACCGGCCGATCGCGCGGAAGGCGGGGCGGTCGTAGCGCTGGCGGAGCCACTGCTCCGCCGCCCGCGCCGTGGCGTCGCTGAACGACGGGTAGGCGTGCGGAGCGGTCAGCTCCGTCACCTTCGACCGCCCGCGCACGGCGGCGGCGAGCTCGGCGATGGCCTCTCCCGCCGCCGCGCCGACCACCACGGCGCCGACGAGACGGCCACGGCGGTCCGAGACCAGCTCGGTGAAGCCCTCCGGCTCACCGGCGGTGAGCGAGCGGTCGTGGTCGGCGTGGTCGAGCCGGACCCGGGTCGCCCCCTCGTCGTCGACGTCGCCGACGACCGCCACCTCGGGCGAGGTGTACACGACCGACGGCACGGTGGACTCCGCCGGCGGCGAGCCGTAGCCGAAGGTGGCGTGGACGCCGATGTGGCGTCCGTGAGCTGCGGCGACCGAGGTGAGCGGGCGCAGATCGGTCACGTCGCCGCCGGCGTAGATGCCCGAAGCGGTCGTGCGGAGCTTGTCGTCGACCACCACGGCGCCACGGTCGTCGACCTCGACGCCCACGAGGTCGAGGCCGAGGTCCGCCGTTCGGGGGCGGCGGCCGACGGCGACGAGGATCCGGTCGAAGGCCACCCGGGTGCCGTCGTCGAGCACGGCCTCGACGCCCTCGATCGACGACACCGAGCGGCCGGCGCGGATCTCGACGCCCTCGTGGCGCAGTACCCGGTCGATGACCTCGGCGGCCCCGACCGGCATGGCGCCGAGCAGCCGATCGGCGGCCTCGACGAGCGTCACCGACGACCCGAGCCGGGCGAAGGCCTGGCCGAGCTCGGCACCGATCGCCCCACCGCCGATGACGAGCAGCCGACCGGGCAGCTCCTCGAGGCCCCAGATCGTGTCGGTCGTGAGCGGACCGGCCTCGGCCAGGCCCGGGATCGGGGGAACGACGGGGCTCGACCCGGTCGCGATGACGGCCCGGGAGAAGCGCAGCGGTCGTGCGCCCTCGGAGGTCTCGACGGTCAGGCGGCCCGGTGCGTCGAAGCGGGCCCGACCCTCGATCACGGTCACGCCCTCGGACCGCAGCCGCTCGGGGCTGTCGACCGGCTCGATGGCGGATTGCACCTCCCGGACCCGGGCCAGCACCTTGCCGAGATCGACGGCCGGCTCGACCGACCCGATCCCGAACCGATCGGCCGTCCGCATGCGGTGGGCGGTCTCGGCCGCAGCCAGGAGGCTCTTGGAGGGGACGCAGCCGGTCCAGAGGCAGTCGCCGCCGGTGCGCTCGGCCTCGATCAGGACCACCTCGGACCCGACGGCGTTGGCCACCAACGCGGCCACGAGGCCCGCCGTGCCGCCGCCGACGATGGCCAGGTCGTACGCCTCGATGTCGTCGTGTTCGGTCACGGTGCCGGAACCACGCCGGCGGGTCGAGATGTTCCGGAGACCTCGGGAACACGGCGCCGCCCGGTGCGGTTCACGGGGGCATGACGATGGTCGACGACCCGACGCCCCAGGTCTCCGAGCGGGGCACGATGCTGCGTCGCATCGTCGGCCCGCTCCTGCTCGTCGCCGTGATCGCGGCGCTGGCGCTGACCCTGCGCGCCCTCGAGGTGACGAGCGTCGACGACCTCCGCGACCGTGTCGACGCGGCCGGGCTCTGGGCGCCGCTGCTGTTCGTCCTCCTCTACGCGCTGCTCACCGTGGCGCTGGCGCCGGGCTCGGTCGGCTCCGCGGCGGCCGGGCTGATCTTCGGCGGGGTGGCCGGCACGGTGCTCACGGTCGTGGGCGCGACGCTCGGCGCCACCGGCTCGTTCGTCCTCGGCCGGGCGCTCGGTCGGGAGACCGTCGGCGCGCTCTTCGGTGGGGGCATCGACCGCCTCGACCGGTTCATCGGCGACCGGCCGTTCCGCTCGGTCGTCGCGATCCGCCTCCTCCCGGTCCTGCCCTTCGGTCTGGTCAACTACGCCGCCAGCTTCACCCGGCTCCCGCTCCGCAGCTACGTCGCCGGGACCGCCGTCGGGATCATCCCCGGGTCGGCGCTGTTCGTGGCGCTCGGCGCCAGCCTCGACATGCCGGGCTCGCCCCGCTTCTGGGCGTCGCTGGGCGGCTTGGCGCTGTTCACGGTGGTGGGTGCGGTCCTGGTCCGTCGGACGGCGCCGCCGGCCACCGCAGCCGCATGAGTCGCTCCGCCGCGGTGAGCCCCACGGCGGCGGCGAAGACCCACATCCCGACCTCCGTCGCCGCCGGTACGGCGATGATCACCGTGTAGGCGACGATCGTCTCGCTCCCCTCGACGAGGCCGGGTCGCAGCGCCACCGAACGACCGCCGATCGGCTGCGCCGCAGCGAGCACGGTCACCAGGTTGACGGCGATCGTCGCGCAGAGCACGGCCGCCGCCGACCACAGCTCCGGGCGCCCCATCGCGAGGCCCACCGGAACCGCGACGTAGACGATCACGTCGGCGGTGTGGTCCCAGACCCCACCCCATCCCGGTCCGTCGCCAGGGCGCCGCGCGACCCGACGTCGGGCGACGGCGCCGTCGAGACCGTCGATCCCCCGGTTGGCGAGGAAGAGCGCCGCGGCGAGGAGGGCTGGACCCTCGAGCGCCAGCGTGACCGCCGCGCCGAGACCCACCGCCAGCCCGCAGGACGTGAGCGTGTCCGGCCCGACCCCTCGCCGCACCAGCGGGCGGGCGAGCCGGTCGACCAGCGGGCCGCTCCGGCGCCGGAGCGCGTCGTCGAACACGATGCCCGAGTCTGGCGGACACACCCCGCCGATACTCTCGCAGCCGATGTCGCGCGCTCCGGATTCCGCCCCAGCGGGCTCCGGCGATGGTGTCGACGGCTGGGAACCGGTCGCGGCGACCACCGACTTCCCCGACCCGCAGGCCGACGTCGCCCCCGATCCGAGCCTCTCCTGGCTGCGGCGCCTCGCTCCCCTGCTGCGGCCGTACCGCACCGTCGTGGCGCTCGCCCTGGTCTCGGCCGTCGTCGCCATGGCCGCCCAGGTGGCCCTGCCACGGATCGTCATGCTCACCGTCGACCGGGCGCTGGAGGAGCAGACCGATCCGCTGACACCGTTCGTGCTGCTGCTGGCCGGCGTCGCCGTGCTGCGCGGCATCACCACCTTCGGCTACCGCTTCGGCCTCTACTCGGTGGCCTACCGGCTCGAGTACGACCTGCGGGTCCTGATCCATCGCCACCTCGGTCGGCTGTCGTTCTCGTTCTACGACCGGGTCCAGAGCGGTCAGATCATCTCGCGGGCCAACAGCGACATCCGCTCGGTCCAGATGTTCGGCGCCTTCGCCCCCATCGTGAGCGTCCAGCTCGTCACGCTCGTCGGGGCACTGATCGTCATGTTGTCGATCGATCCGTTGCTCACGCTGGTGGCCGTGGCCGGCATCCCGGGGGTCTTCTTCGCCGCGCAACGCCTCCGCGACATCGTCTTCCCGATCTCGTGGCTCGTGCAGGCGAGGCTGGCCGAGCTGGCCACCGTGGTCGACGAGAACGTCAACGGCGCCCGGGTCGTCAAGGCGTTCGCTGCGGAGGAGCGCGAGATCGAGAAGCTCGCCGCCACGTCGCGCCGCTTGCGCTGGGTGTCGGTGACCCAGGCCGATGCCCGCGCCCGCTGGAACCCGGTGGTGGAGAGCCTGCCCCGCCTCTCGCTCGCGCTGGTCCTCGCCGTCGGCGGCTGGCGGGCCGCCGACGGGGCCATCTCGGTGGGCGCGCTCCTCGCCTTCAGCCAGTACGTGCTGCTCCTGGCCGCCCCCTTCCGCTTCCTGGGCTTCGTGCTGATCCTCGGGCAGCGGGCGAGGGCGTCCGCGGGTCGGATCCTCGAGCTGCTCGACGAGCGCCCCACCGTCGTCGACCGCCCCGGCGCCATCGACCTCGTCGCGCCCCGGGGGAAGGTCCGCTTCGAGGACGTGCGCTTCGGGTACGACGACGCCGTGGTCCTCGACGGCATCGACCTCGAGGTCGAACCGGGCGAGACGGTCGCCGTCGTCGGCCGCTCCGGCTCGGGCAAGTCGACGATCGCCCGGCTGCTGCTGCGCTTCTACGACGTCGACGGCGGCCGCGTGACCGTCGACGGCCACGACGTCCGCGACCTCACGCAGACCAGCCTCCGCCGCCACATCGCGTTCGTGCCCGATGACCCGTTCCTGTTCGGCACGGCGCTGCACGACAACATCGCCTATGCCCATCCCGCCGCCGAGCGAGACGTGGTGGCGTCGGCGGCGGGCGACGCTGCGGCGGCCGAGTTCGTCGAGCGCCTCCCGGAGGGGTACGACACCGTCGTCGGCGAGCGGGGCTACGACCTGTCCGGCGGGCAGCGCCAGCGGGTCTCGCTGGCGCGGGGCCTCGTCGGTGATCCGACCGTGCTCGTGCTCGACGACGCCACCAGCGCGGTCGACGTGCGGGTCGAGGAGGAGATCCACGACGCCCTGTCCCGGCGCCGGCGCGACCGCACGACGATCGTCATCGCCCACCGGCTCTCGACCATTGCGCTCGCCGATCGCGTCGTCCTGCTCGACGAGGGGCGGATCGTCGCGCAGGGCACGCACGGGGAGCTGCTCGCCAGCCAGCCCCGCTACGTCGACCTGCTCGCCCGCAGCGGCGACGACCGCGCCGACGAGTCGGACGCCGACGAACCCGACCCGGCGGTGGGCCGATGGTGATGATCGGCACCGGCGGGCCGTTCTTCGCCGGACCCTCGGCCACCTCGTCGAGCTCGGCGGCGGGGCTGCCCTTCGCCGGCGTCCCCGACGAGCTGCGCCAGGGCGCCGAGCGCATCCTGGCGTCCGAGCCCGAGCACGAGCTGCCCCGGATCGGCTGGGACCCGGCGGCCGCTCCCGGCCGCCTGACGCTGCGGTCCCTGCTCGCGCCGGAGCGGGTGCGGATCGCCCTCGCGGTGGTCCTGGTCGTCATCGAGACGGTCGCCGGGCTGGCCGGCCCGCTGCTCACCGCCATCGCCATCGACCGCGGCGTGAGCGAGCAGCGCCCCGAGGTCATCGGGCTGATGGCGGGCCTCTACGTCGTCAGCGTCCTCGTGCAGGGGTTGGCCAACGGCGTCCGGCTCGCCCTCACCGGTCGCATCGCCGAGCAGATCCTCGAGGGCCTGCGCATCCGGGTCTTCTCCCACCTCCAGCGCCAGTCGGTCGACTTCTTCACCCGGGAGCGCTCCGGCGTCCTCCTCAGCCGGATGACCAGCGACATCGACGCGCTGTCCGCGCTGCTGCAGGAGGGCTACGTCAACCTGGTGGTCCAGGGGCTGACCGTCGTGCTGGTCACCGCGGTGCTCATCGGCATCTCACCGCTCCTCGCCGGGCTGCTCTTGCTCGTCGTCGTGCCGGTGTTCCTCGCCCTCACCTGGTGGTTCCGGGGAGCGTCCACCCGGGCCTTCGGACGGGTCCGCGACCGCATCGCCGACGTGCTCGCCGACCTCCAGGAGCACCTCGCCGGCATCCGGGTCGTCACCGCCGCCAACCGCCGGCGCCACAACGGCGTCGTCCACCGCGAGGTCGTCGGCCGGTATCGCGACGCCTCCCTCGACTCCGCCCGCATCAGCTCGACCTACGGGCCCGCCGCCGAGGTCACCGGGCTCCTGGGCCAGGCCGCGGTGCTGCTGATCGGCGGCAACCTCGTGCTCGACGGCGACCTGACGATCGGCGAGCTGACGGCGTTCGTCCTGTACCTGACGACCTTCTTCGCCCCGATCCAGCAGCTCGTGCAGCTCTACACCGTCTACCAGCAGGGTTCGGCGGCGCTGCACAAGCTCAGCGGCGTCCTCGAGACCGAGCCGACGGTCGTCGAGACGCCGGGCGCCGCCGAGCTGCCACCGATCGACGGCCTCGTCGAGCTCGATCACGTCACGTTCGCCTACAGCCCTGGCGAGCCGGTGCTGCACGACGTCTCGTTGACGATCCGGCCGGGCGAGACCGTCGCGCTCGTCGGCCCCACCGGTGCGGGCAAGTCCACGATCGCGAAGCTCGTCACCCGCTTCCACGACCCGGTCTCCGGCGCCGTGCGCATCGACGGCACCGACCTGCGCACGGTCACGCTGCGGTCGCTCCGGGGGCAGCTCGGCATCGTGCCCCAGGAGCCGTTCCTCTTCCACGGGACCCTGCGCGACAACATCGGTTACGGGCGGCCCGACGCGTCCGACGACGAGCTGCTCGCCGCGTGCGAGGCGGTCGGTCTCGGCGAGCTCGTCGCCCGGACCGAGGCGGGTCTCGACGCTGCGGTGCACGAGCGCGGCGTGTCGCTCAGCGCCGGTGAGCGACAGCTGCTGGCGCTCGCCCGGGCCTTCCTCGACCACCCCCGCGTCCTGATCCTCGACGAGGCCACCTCCAACCTCGATCTCGAGTCCGAGACCAAGGTCGAGCGGGCGCTCGACACCGTGCTCGACGGCACGACAGCGATCCTCATCGCCCACCGCCTGGCGACCGCCATGCGGGCCGATCGGATCGGCGTGGTCGACGGCGGCCGGATCGTCGAGCTGGGCTCGCACGACCAGCTGGTCGAGCTGGGCGGTCGCTACACCGAGCTGCACCGGGCCTGGATCGCCGCAGGTGGCGCCGATCGCCCGACCCGCCGTTGACGCCCGCCGAGCTCGCCGTCGCGGCGACCGTCGTCCTCATCGGCTCGCTGGTGCAGGGCTCGCTCGGCTTCGGGCTCGGGCTCGTGTCCGCTCCGGTCCTCGCGCTCGTCGACACCGACCTGGTGCCGGTCACGCCGTTGCTGCTGGCCACGGTGCTCTCGTTCGTCGTCGCGTTCCGCGAGCGCGACGCCATCGCCGGCCGCGAGCTGACGTGGGCCTGGGTCGGTCGGCTGCCCGGTACAGCGATCGGCGTCCTCGCCGTCGCCTCGGTCAGCGGCCGGGCAGCGACGACGCTGTTCGGCGCCGGCATCCTGCTCGCGGTCGTCATGACGGCCTCGGGGCGGCGGCTACCCGGCGGCGACGGCACCCTGTTCGGCGCCGGCGTGCTCAGCGGAGTCATGGCCACGGCGGTGAGCGTCGGGGGGCCGCCGATCGCCCTCGTGCTGATCGACCTCCCGCCGCGCCGGCTGCGAGCGACCCTGTCGGCGTTCTTCGGGATCGGCGCCGTGCTCTCGCTCGCGGCGCTCCTCGCCGTCGGCGCGGTCCAGGGCGAAGCGGTCCGTGCCGCAGCGATCCTCGCCGTGCCCATGGCGGCGGGCCTGGCGCTCGCCGGCCCGGTCACGCGGCGGGCGACCGCATCGCAGCTCACGGCGGCCGCGCTCACGATCGCCGGCTGCAGCGCCCTGCTCCTCCTCGCCCGCGGGGCGTGGGGGTGAGCCCGTTGGCTCGCCACGTGCGGAGCGTGTTGTCATGACCGGGGTGAACGTGCTGTCGCTGCGCGGCGTCGCGGTCCGCTACGACGACCGGACCGTGCTCGGCCCTCTCGATCTCGAGATCGCCGCCGGTGAGCGCTGGATCGTCCTCGGACCCAACGGCAGCGGCAAGACGACGCTGGTGCGGACGATCGCCCTCATCCAGTACCCCTCGGCCGGGACCGTCGAGCTGCTCGGCCATCGGTGGGGGCGCGTCGACATCCGAGCGCTGCGGGGACGGGTGGGCCTCACGAGCGCCGCGCTCGTCGACCAGCTCCGTCCCGGCATCGCCGCGGTCGACGTCGTGATGTCGGCGGCCAACGCCGCCCTCGAGACGTGGTGGCACTCCTACGCCGCCGCCGACCGGGACCGCGCGCTCGATCAGCTGGCGCGCTTCGGCGTCGACCACCTCGCCGACCACGGGTTCGGCACCCTCTCCTCGGGCGAGCGGCAGCGAGTGCTGCTCGCCCGTGCGTACGCGAACGACCCCGACCTCGTCGTCCTCGACGAGCCCACCGCCGGCCTCGATCTCGGCGGCCGCGAGGACCTCGTCGGCCGACTCGACGCCGTCGCCGGCGACCCGACGGGCCCACCGATCCTCATGGTCACCCACCACCTCGAGGAGATCCCGCGATCGTTCACGCACGCGCTGCTGTTGCGCGACGGGGAGCCCGTCGCCGCCGGCGAGCTCGGCGACGTCCTGACCGACGAGCACGTCAGCCGCTGCTTCGGGCTCTCGGTGACGGTCGGGTGCGAGGCCGGCCGCTGGTGGGCGCGATCAGGCCTCGACGAGGAGCGCCTCGAGCCGGGGGCGTGACTCCTCGACCTCGCGGTCGAGCAACCGGGCCACCACCGGTTCGAGCAGGCCGCCGTCGTAGCGCAGGACGATCACCATGCTGGTCCCGACCTCGAGCTCCTCGACGTGGGCGGTCATGTGCCAGCGGCTGTGGCGACGGCCGTCGAGCTCCCGGCGCTCGAAGACGACGAGGTCGCCGTCGTCGCGGGTGCGCACCATGCGGAGCCGCTTGGCCCGCGAGAACCGGCCGAATCGGGCCCGGAGGGTGACGAACCAGGCGGGTCCCTCGTCGGACGGGGTGGGCGCGGGCTCGACGCGGCTCACGATCGAGAGCCAGCTGGGGTAGGTCGTCAGGTCGCGCACCACCGACCGGACCCGGTCCGCTCCGGCGCTGGTGACGTGCTCGATCCGCCGCTCCATCACCTCAGGATGCCAACGACCGGGCCGCCTCCCGACATCGAGCGCGGCTCAGGTGGCGTCGAGCTCGTCGAGGCGGCGATGGCGCCACAGCTCGGCCGACCCGTAGCGGTACTCGACGGCCCGCTCACGGGTGGCGCCGAGGCGCCGCGCCACGGCGGCCGAGGCCGGGTTCTCGACCGAGATGACGCTGACCGCGGTCGGCCACCCGAAGTCCTCGTAGGCGCTGCGCAGCGCACGCCCGGCCGCCTCGGTCGCGTAGCCCTGCCCGTGGTGGCCGGGGACGAGCGCCCAGGTGATCTCGGGCTCGATCCAGCCCTCGGGGAACCAGAGCCCGGACAGGCCGACGTACTCGCCGGTGCGGCGCAGCTCGACGCCCCACGGGCCATAGCCGCGCAGCGACCAGTGCCCGGCATAGGCGGCGAACTTCCGCCAGGCGTCCTCGCGATCGCAGGGGCCGCCGTAGTGCTGGGAGATCGGATCGGCGTAGAAGCCGGCCATGGCCTCGAAGTCGTCCTCGCGCAGGGACCGCAGCACGAGGCGCTCGGTCTCGAGGATCGGGATGTCGGTGCCGGACATCGTCGGAGTCTCGTCCACGGACCCGCACCGCCCAAGGTGGCCGACGATCACGACGAGAGGCGGTCCATCCCCTGGCCGGGCAGCAGGAACATCCGCTGGCCGATCTCGGCCGGCGACCCCGGCGGCGGCGCGTCGGGCCCGGCCGGATCGACGAGACCCGCGGTGTCGGGCCGGAACCGGTTCAGCTTCAACGGCGGGAACCGGGCGCTGCCCGCGTCGGCCGCCGTCTCGGGATCGTTGGCGAACACCCGCGTCTCGAACTCGGTCACGCTGGTCGCGAGGCGACCCGACTCGGCGGAGACGTCGACCATCGACATCGGGCGCGCCTCGATCACCAGCGACTCGCTGACCACCCCGCCCAACGACGCGGCCGGCGGCGCGTCGTTCGCCGGCGCGACCGTCTCGATCTCGACGCTGCGGCGGTGCTCGCGCTCCCCGGTCTCGTTGCCCTCTTCGCCTTCGGTGTCTCTCCCCGCCGATCCGTGTGGCGGCCTGGCCGGCTCCACCGGCGCCAGAGCTGGCGCGGTCGGTAGTGGCCGACTGATCGCTTCCGTGCCGACGTTCTGGAGAGGATCTGCTGCCTGCATGGCAACGACCTCCCTCCGGGGTTCCCTCTCCCCGGACCTCTCGGATCGGCAGTTCGCGGCGCCGACTTGAGGGGTTCCGGGCGGGTCACTCCTCGGTCGGGACCGGGGGGAGGCCGTCGAGCGGATCGGGGCCCTCCTCGCGGAGGTCCGCCGCCTGCCGCACGAGCGGGTACGGGTTGACCGCCCGGCCGCTCGCCGTCGGGTGGACCTCGAAGTGGAGGTGCGGCGGGGTCGAGATCGCGTTGCCGGTGTTGCCGACGAAGCCGATCACGTCGCCGGCCCGGACGAAGGCGCCCTCGACGGCCAGCTCGCTGTAGCCGGAGAGGTGGGCGTAGTAGTACGCCGCGCCCGACTCGCCGAGCAGCCAGAGCTTGATGCCACCGAGCCGGCCCGTCCCGAGCCGGAACAGGACGCCGTGCTCAACGGCGAGGAGCGGCGTGCCGTGGGCCGCCATGATGTCGACGCCCTGGTGACGCCGTCGGCATCCGTCCCGGCAGAACAGGAACGAGTCGATGAAGTCGTACTCGGTGCCGGCGATCGGGAACACGATGTCGGGCACGATCGCCGCCCGCACCGACGCCAGCTCGGCATCGGCGGCGGCGAGCTCCTCGCGCAGCCGCTCGCGGGCGACGGTGAGGTCGGCCAGGTACTCGCGCGCCTCGCCGATCTCGCCCCGCTCCTCGTCGATCCCACCCGGCGCCTGCTCCGCCGCCACGAGATAGGTGTCGACGACCTCGTCGCGCCCGTCCTCGATCAGGGCCTGGGCGACGCTCGCCCGCCGGACGACCTCGAGGAGGTCGCCGCTGCGCACCGTCGCCTCCAGCCCGGCCCCCGGGCCCTGCGAGTACAGCAGCGTGACCCGCCGTTGCAGCTCGTTGCGAGCGTTCAGGAACGCCTCGACCAGGCGCTGGTACGCGAGCTGGGTCTCGTCGAGCTCGTCGGCGCGCTGTTGCACGGCGCCGGCCTCGCCGATGTAGCGGTCGGTCAGCTCGTCGAGGCGGAGGCGGGCCGACTCCGAGCCGTCCCGGGCGACCTCCAGACGGGCCGTGCCGATCTCCTTGATCCGGCTCCGGATCGCGTAGGCGGCCTGCTGGCCCTCGGTGAAGGCCTGGGCGGTGGCGAGCGGATCGAGCGGCGGGATCTCGGGGTCGTCGACCGTGAGCTCGCCGCCGGGACCGTCCGCTCCGTCGCCACCCTCGATCGGGATCGTCGTGGTGGACGAGGTGGTCGGCGTCGTGACCGCGATGTCGGTCGCACCGTCCTGGGCCACCGACGATGGGGCGGCGACGACCACCGCCACCAGGGCGGCGAGTGCGAGCGCGCCGGCCCGGCGCGACGATGCGGACCTCATCAGCTTCCCCGTCGTCCGCCCGGCAGCGCGATCGAGCGGTCCGCCGCACCGGCGGTCACCTCAACTCGACCTCGGAGCACGGCTCCGGCGCCGGCTCGGGCCGGCGCCCCCCGCATCCGAGGCCGTCGGCCTCGTACGCGGACCCCGGGGGCGCCAGGAACGCCAGCAGATCGCAGGCCGTGTCGTCGCCGTCGACGCAGCTGTCGAGGAGCGCGTCGAGGCGGTCGTCGTCGCCCCGGCCGTCGATCTGCACCCGATCGACCAGCTGCTCCACGAGGGCCGTCGCGGACGCCAGGTCGTCGTCGAGGAGGCGGTCGGCGAGCTCGGTCACCGAATCGACCCCGGCGGCGGTGAACGCGGCCTCGAGCTCGTCGGCGTCGAAGGTCCGGGCGAGCAGGCCGGCGAGGCCCTCGAGGCGTACGGGTACGACCTGGTCGCACTGGCCACGACCGACACCGAGGACGCCGTGCCGCTCGTGA
>JBCBSZ010000101.1:0-17444 GCA_039818945.1 Actinomycetota bacterium | reverse complement strand
CGCGGTAGCCGACGCTGTCACCGGCTGCCAGCGGTTTGGTCGCGATCAGGCGCGCCTCCAGCTGCATGACCGGCTCGAGCCCGAGCTCGGCGGCGCTTTGAGCCGCGAGTGGCGAGATGCCGTACAGCGCGATGCCGGGACGAATCCAGTGCTCCCCGGCGAAACCGAAGCGCTCCCGCGCCCTGGCGATGTCCGCAGTTCCGAGGATAGCCGCCGAGTTCGCGATGCTGATCGCACCGTCGTAGTTCGCGACGACGGTCTCGAAGCGTTTGAGCTGCTGCTCGGTCTGCGGATGGCCCGGTTCATCCGCGAACGCCAGGTGCGTCATCAGCCGCAGCTCCCGGACGGACGGCATCGCTCCGATCTCGGCGACCAGCTCACGTGCCTGCCGCGGTTGAAAGCCAAGACGGTGCATCCCCGTATCGAATTTCAGCCACACGTTAAGCGCGGCCGGGCCCTGCTCGGCGAGCAGCTCGACCTGTCGGGATGTGTGGATGACCGGCTCAAAGCCGTGCCGGGCGGCGATGTCGTCGAAGTGGCCGCCCGGCTGGTCGACCCAGACCGAGAACGGCACCGCGCCGACGTGGTCGAGCGCGTGGGCCAGCACGGCCGCCCGCTCGTGGTCGGTGCCGCCGGCGTCGAGCAGCACCTCGGTCTCGTGGCGACCGGGGCGCAGACGAGCACACGCCCCGCCCTCGGTGCACAGCGGCGTTCCCTCGTGCGACACGCAGCGGACAGTACCGCCCGGGCCCGCGCCGTCCCCCATGGAGGGGTGCCACCGAGCGTCCGGGTAGCGTCCGCGCCATGGCACGGCCGAGGACACCGAAGGGGCGAGCACGTCGGACCCATGAGCGGCTCGCGCTCGAGTACCCGGACGCCGAGTGCGAACTCGACCACCGCAACGCCTTCGAGCTCCTCGTCGCCACGATCCTGTCGGCGCAGTCGACGGATGCCGGGGTCAACGAGGTCACACCCGGGCTCTTCGCCCGCTTCCCCGACGCGGCGGCCCTGGCGGCGGTGGAGCCCCACGAGGTGGAGCCCCACGTCGACTCCCTCGGCCTGTTCCGCCAGAAGTCCAAGAGCCTCGTGGGCATGGCCCGGATGCTCCTCGAGGACTTCGACGGCGAGGTCCCGGGCCTCATGGAGGACCTCACGCGGCTCCCCGGGGTGGGTCGCAAGACGGCCAACCTCGTGCGCAGCGTCGCCCTCGACCTCCCCGGTCTGCCCGTGGACACCCACGTGAAGCGGCTGGTCGGACTCCTCGACCTGACCGACGAGACCGACCCGGTCAAGATCGAGCTGGCCCTCAACCCGATGGTGCCGGCTGCCGAGCGGGGCGAGTTCAGCCGTCGGCTCATCCTGCACAGGCGACGGGTGTGCGTCGCCCGCCGCCCCCGATGTGAGGACTGCGTCCTCAACGACTTCTGCCCGTCCTCGACCGTGTGAGAAATCCGCTCTGACGAGCGGGGCGCGATGCGGCACGCTTCGCGCCATGCACCGACCATCGCACTTCGCGCTCGACGACCGTGACGCGTTCACCGTCGTCGCCGAGACCGGCTTCGTGCACCTCGTGTCCACCGGCGACGACGGCTTCCACGTCACGCCGCTCCCCGTGCTACTCGACCGGGAGCGAGGGGTGCTCCGGGGCCACGTCGCCCGGGCGAACCCGCACTGGCGGGCACTGCTCGTGGACGCCGACGCCGTCGCGCTCTGCTCGCCGACCGACGGCTACGTGTCGCCCGGCTGGTACCCGTCGAAGGAGGAGCACGGCCGCGTCGTCCCGACCTGGAACTACGTCACGGTGGCGGTCCACGGCGAGATCGAGGTCCACGACGATCCCGAGTGGGTGCTCGGATTGGTGCGCGAGCTCAGCGACCACCACGAGACGGGCCGGGAGCGGCCCTGGTCGGTCGACGACGCGCCGGCCGAGTTCGTCGCCAAGCAGGCCAAGGCGATCGTCGGCGTGGAGCTGCGCATCCGCCGGGTCGAGGGCTCGGCGAAGCTGAGCCAGAACCGACCCGAGGCCGACCGGGCGGGTGTGCTCGAGGGGCTCGACGACGAGCCGCTCCTCTCCGCGATGCGCCGCTGGGCCTGACTACGGCAGGCGGGTCATGAGGCGGTCGAGGCGCCGGGTGGCCGTGCGCACGAGCCGCTCGATCTCCTCCAGCTCGGCGGAGATGTCCTCGGCCTGCTCGTCGCGGTAGGCCGCACCGGCCGCTTCGAGGCGACCGCGGAGGTCGTCCAGCATGCTCGCCGTCGAGGAGAGCTCCGCTCGTCGATCCATCTCCTCGTCCCCTCTCCGTGCGGCGGAAACCGTGGAAGCGCCCGAACCGGGCGCCGATACGCTCCTCGGACGTGTTGCGTCGACTCGACCTCCGTGGCCTCGCCGATCCGGCGGCCGATCTGCCCCGCCCCGTCATCGACGGGAACGAACCCGTGGCGGCCGTCCGGGAGATCATCGCGGACGTGCGACACCGTGGCGACACGGCGCTCCTCGAGCTGACCGCTCGCTTCGACCGGGCCGAGCTCGACGCGGTGCGGGTCGACGACGCCGAGGTCAAGGCGGCGCTCGAGCAGATCGACCCCGAGCTGCGCCAGGCGCTCGAGGTGGCGGCCGAGCGGATCGGTCGGTTCCACGCCGCCCAGCTGCGCGACCCGCACGTCGTCGAGGACGGCGGCGTGACCGTGCGGTGCTGGGATCAGCCCCTGGCGCGGGCCGGCTGCTACGTCCCCGGCGGCCGGGCGACCTATCCGTCGACCGTGCTCATGACCGCCGTCGTCGCGCGGGTCGCCGGTGTGGAGGAGGTCGTGCTCGCCGTCCCGCCGGGGCCCGACGGCCGCGTGCCGCTCGCGACGCTGGCCGCCGCCGCGGTCGCGGGCGTCGACGAGGTCTACGCGGTCGGCGGCGCCCAGGCGATCGCCGCGCTCGCCTACGGCACCGAGTCGGTCCGGGCCTGCGACGTGATCGCTGGGCCGGGAAACGTCTACGTCGCCATCGCCAAGCGCGAGGTCGCCGCCGACGTGCGCGTGGCCGCTGCGTTCGCCGGCCCCTCCGAGGTCGTCGTGGTGGCCGACTCCTCGGCGCCACCGGCGGCCGCTGCGGTCGACGTCATCGTGCAGGCAGAGCACGGCCCCGACGGGCTCGCCTGGCTCGTCACCTGGGACGAGGACGCCGCCGCGGCCATCGACGCCGAGATCGACCGCCTCGTCGCCGAGGCACCCCGAGCCGACGACATCCGGGCCACGCTCTCCGAGGGCGGCTACGTCGCGCTGGTCGACGGTCCGGAGGCGGCCGCCGCCGTGGTCGACCGGATCGCCCCCGAGCACCTCGAGGTCATGACGACCGCCCCCGACGACGTCGTCTCGATCGTGCGCAACGCCGGCGCGATCTTCGTCGGCGCGAGCTCGCCGGCGTCGGTCGGCGACTACGTCGCCGGCCCGAGCCACGTCCTGCCGACCAACGCCACCGCCCGCTTCGGCGCCGCGCTGTCGACCGACGACTTCCGCAAGGCCATGCACGTCGTCGAGGTGTCCGACGCCGGGCTCGCCGAGCTCGGCCCCCATGTGGCTGCCATCGCTGACGCCGAGGGGCTCGCCGCGCACGCCCTGTCGGTGCGGCTCCCGCGGACCGGGTCGTGACCCGGCCCCAGGTCCGCGACGATCTGGCGTTGCGCGACGGCTACCACTCGCCCCAGATCGACGTCGAGGTCCGGCTCAACACCAACGAGGCGCCCGAGCCGCCGCCCGCGGCGTTCCGCGACGCGTTGGCCGCCGAGCTGTCCCGGATCGACTGGCACCGCTACCCCGAGCGCTCGGCGATGGGTCTGCGCGAGGCGCTCGGCGAGCTCCACGGCGTCGGCCCCGAGCAGATCTTCGCCGCCAACGGCTCCAACGAGGTGCTGCAGACGCTCCTGCTCGCCTACGCGGGGTCGGGCCGTCGCGTGGCGACGTTCGAGCCGACGTTCGCCATGCACGCCCACATCGCCCGCATCTCCGGAGCCGAGGTCGTCGAGGGCGAGCGCGACGAGGGCTTCGGCCTCGACCGGGCCGAGATCGACCGGGTGCTCGACCTCGACCCCGCCGTCACCTTCCTCTGCTCGCCGAACAACCCCACCGGGATGCTCGAGGACGCAGCGCTGGTCGACCACGTCCTCGCCAGCGCACCCGGCGTCGTGTGCGTCGACGAGGCCTACGCCCAGTTCGCCGACCGGACCGCGCTCGACCTGCTCGACGAGGATCGCCCGCTCGTCGTCACGCGCACGTTCTCGAAGACCTGGTCGATGGCAGCGGCGAGGCTCGGCTACCTCGTCGGCCCCACGTGGTTGGTCGCTGCGCTCTGGGAGGTCGTGCTGCCGTACCACCTCGACGACGTGACCCAGGCCGCCGGGCGACTCGCGCTGCGGTTCACCGACGAGATGGATGCCCGCGTCGCCCGGCTGGTGGCCGAGCGCGAGCGGGTCGTCGCCGGTTTGGCCGAGCTGCCGGTCCGGGTGTGGCCGTCGAGCGCCAACTTCGTGCTGTTCCGCCCCGACGGGCGGACCGGCGACGACGTCTGGCAGGCGATGGTCGACCGGTCCGTGCTGGTGCGCAACTGCGCCAGCTGGCCTCGGCTGACCGACTGCCTGCGTGTCACCATCGGCACCCCGGACGAGAACGATCGCTTCCTGCTGGCCCTCGAGGAGGCCCTGTCATGACCCGCACCGCCAAGCGAGAGCGCACCACCAAGGAGACGTCGATCGAAGTCGCCATCGACCTCGACGGCTCCGGCACCACGGAGTGCGTGACCGGGCTGCCGTTCTTCGACCACATGCTCGACCAGCTCGGCCGCCACGGCGGGTTCGACCTCACCGTGCGCTGCGACGGCGACCTGGAGATCGACTCCCACCACACGGTGGAGGACGTCGGCATCACGCTCGGCGAGGTGTTCCGGGAGGCGCTCGGTGACAAGCGGGGCGTGCGTCGCTTCGCCTCGAACCGCGTGCCACTCGACGAGGCGGCGGTCGAGACGATCCTCGACCTGTCCGGCCGTCCCTACCTCCACTACGACGTCGAGCCGCCGGGCGAGAAGATCCTCGGCACGCCGCCGTTCGATCCGCAGCTGTGCGAGGAGTTCTGGCGGGCGTTCGTGATGAGCTCGGCCATCACGCTGCACGTGGTGATGATCCGAGGCAGGAACACCCACCACATCATCGAGGCGAGCTTCAAGGGCGTGGCCCGTGCGCTGCGCGACGCGGTGCGCGTCGAGGGCACCGACCTGCCCTCCACCAAGGGCAAGTTGTGAGCGCTGACCGGCCGCTGGTCGCGGTGCTCGACTATGGGATCGGCAACCTCCGCTCGGCGCAGAAGTCGTTGGAGAAGGTGGGCGCCGACGCCCGGCTGACCAGCGACCCTGGTCTCGTCGCCGAGGCCGCCGCGGTGGTCCTGCCCGGCGTGGGCCACTTCGGCTCGTGCATGCGGGCCGTCCGCGACCACGGCCTGGTCGACGTCGCACGCGCGGCGGTCGATCGCGGCCAGCCGTTCCTGGGGATCTGCGTCGGCGCGCAGATGATGTTCACCGGCTCCGACGAGGCGCCGGACGAGCCCGGTCTGGGCCTGCTCGACGGCCGGGTCGAGCGCCTCGCCGACGGCGTGAAGCACCCCCAGATGCAGTGGAACCGGCTCGACCTCGTCCGACCCGACGACCCCCTCGTCAGCGGGTTGCCCGACGAGCCGTGGATGTACTTCGTGCACTCCTTCGCCCCGGTCACCGACGAGGTCGTCGCGACGTGCGAGTACGGCGGCACGGTGGTGGCGATCGCCGGCCGGCCCGGTCTCTGGGCGTGCCAGTTCCACCCCGAGAAGTCGAGCCACGACGGCCTCGCGCTGCTGCGCGACTTCGTCGAGGTGGCCGCCCGGGTGCGGGCGTGACCGACCTCTACCCGGCCATCGACCTGCTCGGCGGGCGCTGCGTCCGCCTCCACCAGGGCGACTACGGGCAGGTCACGCACTACGACGTCGATCCGGTCGAGGTCGCGCAAGGTTTCGTCGCCGACGGAGCGCCGTGGGTGCACCTCGTCGACCTCGACGCCGCCCGCACCGGCGAGCCGGTCAACCGTGAGGTCATCGGCCGGGTGGCGGGCGCCCTCGACGTGCAGGTCCAGGTCGGCGGGGGCGTGCGGTCGGTCGAGGCCGCCCGGGCGCTGGCCGACCTCGGCGTCGACCGGGTGGTCGTCGGCACGGCGGCGGTGGAGGACCCGGCCCTGACCCGCGAGATCGCAGCGCAGCAACGGGTGGCGCTCGGCCTCGACGTGCGGGGCAGCGAGGTCGCCGTCCGCGGCTGGACCGAGGGCTCGGGTCGCGAGCTGCTCGACGTGCTCGCCGAGTACGACGGCGCTCCGGGGGTCGAGGCGGTGGTCGTCACGCAGATCTCCCGCGACGGCACGCTCGAGGGACCCGATCTCCGGGGACTCATCGAGGTGCTCGACTCGGCGCCCGAGGGCATCGAGGTCATCGCCTCCGGCGGGGTCGGGGAGCTGTCGCATCTGTGGTCGATCGCCGCCGTCATGGCCGGCGATCGGCGCCTGGGTGGGGTCATCGTGGGCAAGGCGATCCACGACGGGCGGTTCTCGGTGGCCGACGCGGTGGCCGCCCTCGAGTGAAGGCCGCCCTCCTGCTCGACTTCGACGGGCTGATCCTCGACACCGAGACCGCCATCTACGAGGCCTGGGCCGTGATCTACCGGCAGCACGGCGTCGAGCCGATCGACCGGGCGACGTGGGCGGCCTCGCTCGGCCGCAACGACGACGATCCGCTCGACATCGATCCGCGCGCCCGACTCGCCGAGCTCGTGGGTCCGGACCTGGACGTGGACGAGGTCGACCGCGAGCGCCGGGCCCGGCGCGACGAGCTGCTCGCCGCCTCGCCGATCCGACCGGGGATCGAGGACTGGATCGACGCGGCGAGAGGCAGGGGCATCCCGGTCGCGGTGTGCTCCAGCTCGCCGACGATCTGGGTCGAGTCGCTGCTCGCCGAGCGAGGCCTCCGGGACCGGGTCGACCACGTGAGCTGCGCCGGTGACGGCGTGCCGGGCAAACCCGATCCAGCGGTCTACCTGAGGGCCTGCGCTGCGTTCGGCGTCGATCCCGCCCGCACCGTCGCCGCCGACGACACCCCGATCGGCACGCAGGCCGCCAAGGCGGCCGGAGCCCACTGCATCGCCGTGTCCGCGGGGATGACGGAGGGGCTCGAGTACCCCCACGCCGACCTCGTCGTGCCCTCGCTGGCGGCGATCGACGCCGGCGCCGTCCTCGGAACTCGGTAGGTTCATCGGCCGTGCAGACCGTCCGCGTGATCCCCTGCCTCGACGTCGACGCCGGCCGCGTCGTGAAGGGCGTGAACTTCGTCGACCTCGTCGACGCCGGGGATCCCGTCGAGCTGGCCCGCCGCTACGACGTCGAGGGTGCCGACGAGGTCGTGTTCCTCGACATCACGGCGTCGTCGGACTCCCGCGACACGATCCTCGATGTCGCCGCCCGCACCGCCGAGGAGTGCTACATCCCGGTCACGATCGGCGGGGGCATCCGCACGGTCGAGGACGCCCGGCGTCTCCTGCGAGCCGGTGCCGACAAGGTGTCGATCAACACCGCAGCCATCGCCAACCCGACCCTGGTGAGCGAGATCTCCGAGGAGTTCGGCGCCCAGTGCGCCGTCGTGGCGATCGACGCCCGACGGCGCCGAGGCGACGAGGGCCCGGACTTCGAGGTGTACACCCACGGCGGTCGCAACCCGACCGGCATCGACGCCGTCGAGTGGGCGGCCGAGGTCGATCGGCTCGGAGCGGGCGAGATCCTCCTCACGTCGATGGACCGCGACGGCACCAAGGACGGCTTCGACACGGCGCTCACCGCGGCCGTCGTCGACGCGACCGGCATCCCCGTCATCGCATCCGGCGGGGTCGGTACCCTCGACCACCTCGTCGAGGGGGTCACCGAGGGCCGGGCCGACGCCGTGCTCGCGGCATCGATCTTCCACTTCGGCCAGCACACCGTCGCCGAGGCGAAGGCGGCGCTCGCCGCAGCCGGAGTCGACGTCCGCCCGATCGCATGAGCGGCGCCGAGCTGATCGCCGTCCTCCTGGCGGTCAGCGCGGGCGCGCTGGTCAAGTCGGTCACGGGCATGGGGCTGCCGCTCGTCGCCATCCCCGTGCTCGCCGCGTTCGTGGGCATCGAGGACGCCGTCGTGATCCTGTCGCTGCCCAACCTGCTGGCGAACGCCTACCTCGTCCACCGGCACCGGGCCGGCCGGAGCGAGGCACCGCCGCTCGGACGCTTCGTCGTGGCCGGCGTCGTCGGCACCGTCGTCGGGGTGCTCCTCCTCTCGGTGTTGTCGGAGACGGTGCTCACGGTGGCGCTGGCCGTCGCGGTGTTCGGCTACATCGGATGGCGGCTGCGCTGGCCCGAGGCGCAGATGTCGGGGCGGCTGGCGCGCCGGATCGCCCCCGGCGCCGGCGCCGTGGCCGGGGTGTTCCAGGGCGCCATCGGCGTCTCAGGGCCGATCGTGGTGTCGTACGTGCACGCCCTCCGACCTCCACGTGCGGGGCACCTGTTCTCGGTCACGGGGTTGTTCTTCGTCATCAACGCGACCCAGTTCATCGGCCTCATCGGCACCGGACTGCTCACCGGGGATCGGTTCCTCGGCTCGCTCGTCGCCAGCGTGCCGGTCATGGCTGCGACGCTCGGGGGGAGCCGCCTCGGTGACCGCCTCGGCCGGGTGGCGTTCGACCGGGCGGTGCTGGCGACGCTCGGCGGAGCGGGCGTGGTGCTGGTGATCGAGCTGTTCTGACCGCGCGCCGTCCTCCTGCCGGAGGTTGGGGGCGAGGCGATGTGCTGGTACGATCGAACGGATGTTCGGGGCTGGGTTCGACGGGGGTGACGCCGAGCTGTTGGCTGCGCTCGACGAGGCCGAGTGGGAGCTGCGCCGGTGCCGGGCGCGCGTCGCGTCACTCACCGCCGAGGCGGCCCGGCGTGACCTGCCGGCTCGGGACGGGCTGCGGAGCGTGCGGTCGTGGCTGGCGCATCGGTACCGGTTGACCCCGGGCGATGCGGCCGAGCGGGTCCGCGACTCGGTCCTGGTCGAGACCCCCGGGTTCGAGGATGCGATCGCCTAGGGCGGGTTCTCCTGCTCGCAGCTCGACGCCCTGGGGCGAGCTCGCGCCAACCCGCGGGTGGGTCACGAGCTGGTCGATGCGGCCGAGACGCTGATCTTCCAGGCGGGAGAGCTCTCCGGGGCCCAGTTCAGGTCTGCCGTGGCCCACTGGGAACGGCTCGCCGATCGCGACGGACCCGAACCGGACCCGGCGGTCACGCACGCTCGCCGGTCGGCGTCGTGGCTGCAACAGCTCGACGGCACCTGGCAGCTCCGAGCTCGCTTAGATGCCGCCCAGGGGGCGGTGGTCGCCGAGCACCTCGAGGCGCTCCTGCACGGCGCCTTCACCGAAGAACTGGCGTCCGTCGACGACAACGGCCAACTCGATCGCACCGGTCCGCAGCGACGGGCCGACGTGGTGGCCGATGCGGTGATCCGTGGCGCTCGGTCGCACCGGGGGAACGGTCCCGACATCGTGGTCGACGTCCTGATCGATCACGACACCTTCACCGAGCACCTTGGGCGGGCACTCGGGCTCGAGCCCGACCGGGGCGACCGGCCCCGTCAGGAACGGGTCTGTCGGACCGCGAGCGGGGTGGAGGTGCACCCCGACGACGCGGTCGCCGCCGCGATCGAGGGGCGCGTCCGGCGGGTGGTGTTCGACTCCGCCGGCGTCGTGATCGATCTGGGGCGCACTCAGCGGTTGTTCACCGGCTCGGCTCGCCGGGCACTCGGCCTCGCCGACCACGGCTGCGTCTGGGCCGGTTGTGAGGCGCCGACCACCTGGTGCCAGGGCGACCACGTCGTCCCCTGGCATCGCGATGGGCCAACCGACCAGGCCAACGGCGGGTTGTTGTGTCCCCGCCACAACCGGATGAAGAATTACGGCTGGTCGACCCGCCGCGCTCGCGACGGCACCTGGCAGACCCTCCGCCCCGACGGCTCGACCGTCACGCCAGCGATCCCACCCTTCCAACCCGCGCACGTAGGACCTGCGGCAGCCTGATCACACGCCGCGGCGTGTGCGGGTGCGCATCAGGCCGACGACTCGGTGCCGGCAGTTTATGGGTGCTCGGTAAGGGCCGCAGTCGCGCTCGGTTACTGGGCGGTCGGCGAGCGTTCTGAGCGCGCGTTACCGAGCATGGTCAGTCGGCTCGTCGGGCCGTGAGCACTTGCGCGGGGCAATCACCTCGAGACGAGCACCTTGCCTGACCCATCGATTGGGGCGACATCTGACTCATGGCCGGGCCTGACGGTGTGCTCAGGCGGGCTCCGGCCATTGGGGACACGTCGCCCGCGGCGCGCCGTCCCTCGGTCCGATGCGATCCCACTCCTCGCCTGTGAGGTTGCGGCCGGCGGCCTGGCAGGCGATGGTGAACCACTCCTCGGTCTCCAGGTTCCAGATCTTGACGGAGTCATCAACGGCGGTGACGAGCTGCATCGGCGCCCCATCGTGTCCATCTGCTCCGCGCGTGACGACCGAGCTGGGGTCGTGCGGGAACCGCTCGCCGATCCGCTGGCCTGTCGACGGGTCGACCAGACGTGCACCCTTCCCGGCGACGGACAGCCACTGGTCCCGATCGTGGTCCACGTAGACGGACACGAAGTCCTCGAAGACGGGGGACTCCAGGCCGAGCACCGACCGAAGCACCTCCCAGGTCCGCGCGTCGCGCTCCTCGATGGCGCCGTCGCTGCGCACGATGTACATGACCTCGCCTGACGAGGTGCTTCGCATGCGCTCGATCCCGATCTCGGGTGTGAACGGTGGATCGACCGTCTCCCGGCGCTCGATGTCGACGGTGACGAGCTCCCCGAGACCGTCCCTGAGGTGGAGCAGGCCGCCATCGGAGGAGAACATCAGGGGCTCGTAACCGTTGCTGCCCAAAGGTCCCGGCGGCAGTGGGATGGTGACGCCATTGGGTTGACTGTCAACTGCGTGGTAGCCGACGAGCGTTGGTGCGAGCTCGAACTCGGTGACGGTTGGGACGACGTAGTAGCTCGTCTGGTCGGGAGTCAGCAGCCCCCGGCTGGCGTCGGGCACGAAGTCGGCGGGACCCTCCAGCGTTGCGAGGTCGATGATTCGCGTCTCGCCGGCTCCGGCACCGATCCGCCACTCGAGGGCCGAACGAGAATCGCCTGTGCCGGTCAGGATCGGGCTGATGAGGCCGAGCTGGCGAGCGACGGGAATGCTCCGTTGGAGGTACGAGCCGTCTGGTCCTCGGTCGTAGATCGCGGTCGAGCCCGCGTCGAACGACGTGACGATGACGTGTTCGCCCCGCTCGGTGACGTGCACGGCGCCGGTGCCAAGCGCGAGCGGGACCGCGTCATTGATGAGGCCTCGTCCGACGAGGCTGGTCAGCAGGATGCCGTCCCCGGTCCCGACGGCGGCGACCTCGCCGCCCGGTGCCACGGCGACAGCACCCGGGATGCCGACCGGGAGCTCGATCGGTGGACGGGTCAGCTGGCCGGTCGCCGGATCGAGCACGCGCAGGAAGCCGTCGTCGGTCGTGGCGTGCACGAGGCCGTCGGAGAAGTCAGCACGAAGGATCTGTGGAGGGCTGTTCCGACGGGCAAACGACGGGTCGGTCCTCCACTCCTGGGCGCCGTCGGTGAGCGAGATGGTGCCTGACGTCTGCGACCCTCGGAACAGGACGATGTCGTCGCGATCCGGATCGCGGCCGACCTCGACGAACACCGGATACGGATCCGCTCCCACATCTGCCGAGCGTCCGACCAGCTCGGACAGCGTCGCCCGGTCCCAGATCGAGAGCTGCGACCCGGCGGTCGTGACGATGTGTTCGTCGGTCACCAGGAGGTCCTGCACACCGAGGTCGTTCACCAGCTCGATGGTGCGTCGGATCACCTCGGGGAGGTCACCGTCAGGCAGTGGGACCGAGCCGTTGGGGTGGGCGGGCCAGCTCCTGGCCGGGCGCGTTCCCCCCGGATGGAGCTCGTGCACGGCTCCGGTCTGGTCCCCGACGAACAGGGCCGTTCCATCCGGTGCGAACCCGAGCGCCCGCACATCAGGCAACGACCGCCATATCGACCGCGAGTCCGGCCGGTCCGCGTCCCACAGCACGACGGAGTCGTCGGTGAGCGCGACGCCGAGTTGAGCGGTCGCCTGATGGAACGTCGTGGCGTGGGCGAGGGCATCGTCGGAGTCGGACAATGGCCACGTGACGAGGGCGTCAGCGGTCCACGCATCGATGACGCTCACCGTGGCCGGTCCCACCACCAGCAGCCGCTCCGGGTTGAGCCAGTGGACATCGACGACGGCGTGGCCAACCGCCCTCCAACCCAGGAACTCCTCGCTGGCCACGAGCACGCGCTGCAGTCCGCCCAGCGTCTCGGGCCCGGGTGACCTCCGGTACGCCTCCGCCGCCAGCACGAGCGCTGCGGAGGGGTCGGACGAGGCGAGGTCGGTGATCGACGACAACAGCCGAAGGGATTCGTTTTCGAACGCTTCGGCGCGGGCGTCGTCGCGCTGGCGGACGGCGAACACCCCGGCGACGAGTGACACGGCCAGCAGGACGGCCACGCCGGTCAGTGCCGACCGGAGGAAGCGGTTCTGTCGTCGGGTCCGTGTTCTGTGGCGCGCTTCACGGTCGACGGAGCGTTCCACGAACTGCTGCTCGTCCTCGGCGAGGAGCTCGGATCGGCGGTCGAGCAGATCTGTCGCGACGTCGAGGGGTCCGCCGCCCAGCAGGGCGCCGTCGTCGTGCCCACTGTCGCGCCACGTCGTCGCCGCCGTTTCGACCCGAGCGGCGACTCGGAGGTCGTCGGCGTCGGCCTCGACCCAGTCGCGAAGGCGGGGCCACGACCGCACGAGCGCCTCGTGCGCGAGCTCGACGGTTGGCTCGCGCGACTCGGCGTCTCGATCGAAGGTGAGGAGGCGAGCCGCGCCGAACGTCTCGATCATCGCGGTCTCGGTGTCGTTGAAGGTGGCGAGACGAGCTCGTCGCCGCGTCGGCGCACCCTGAGCCACGTCGACGAGGCGGCCGAAGACGTCGCGCCCGGCGCGTTGGTGATCGATCGTCAGGGCGCTCCAGACGTCTTCGGCTCTCCTCCCGATCGAGCCACTGACGCCACCGACAGAGTCGAGATCGCGACCCGAGATCGACTCGCCGGCCGCGTGAGCAGCGAGCTCGGTGAGCGTGAACTCGACCAGGGGCAGAGATCCCGGTTCGGTGAGACCGGTGCGCACGAGCTCGGCCACGACGGTGGGTTCGATGCCGAGTCCGACCTGGCGGGCTGGTCCGATGACGATCTCCTCGAGCTGGTCAGCGGTCAGCGCGGGCAGGGGGACGGTGCCCGCAGCGAGGAGCTCGCCGAGGTCGGGGTCTCCCAGGGGTCGGTCATAGAAGTCGGCTCGGATCGTGAGGACGCAGCGCAGCTGAGAGTCCTCGGCGGTCGCCGCAGTGACGAGCGAGCGGACGAACCTCGCTGCCCGCTCCTCGGTCCCGAGGGTGTAGATCTCCTCGAACTGATCGATGACGAGGACGAGTTCGCCGCTGGGATCGGGGAGGCAGCGGGCCAGTGCGCGGCGCAGACCCCGGTCATCTTCGGTGAGGCGCGCACCGAGGTCCGCCGGTGGGTTCACGGCGATGCGAAGGAGCCCGGCCTCGAGCGTCTCGAAGGGATCTGCGCCGGGAACGATCGTCACGACGTAGAGCGGTCGATCAATCATCTCGGAACGTTCGATCAGCTGCGGCACGAGCCCGGCGCGCACGACGCTCGACTTGCCACTCCCCGAAGGTCCCACCACGGCGATCAGGCGCTGCTGGGCGATCCGGTCGGCGAGCTCGGCCTGCACGTCCTTGCGGCCGAAGAAGTCGTGGACGTCCGTGAGGTCGAAGGCCTCGAGACCCTTGTACGGGTTGCGGCGTTCCTGACCGTCCATTCCCCCGATCCCCAGCGCCGCCTGTAGAGCGACGCCGTCGGCCGGCGGTGAGTCGGCCAGGTGCCTCAGCGCGTCGGAGTCTGAGGCTCCGAGCGATGCCAGCACGTCGAGAGCGTCGGCCACGTCATCGGTGGGTGACCGACTCGCCGCCGGCGGGACGACCACCCCACCCAGCCGCACGCTGCCGTCCTGGTCCACGAAGAGGTCGTCGATGCTCAGTCGGGCGAGGACGAGGCCGGCGGTGTGCAGCGCGGCGAGGGCGCCTGCGAGTGCGTCCGGGACCGCAGGAGGGGCGTCCTCGTCAGCGACGATTCGCCGGGCCGGCAACCGTGTGACCACATAGGCACCTGCATGGTCGCGCCACGCATCGAGCACCGTCTCGACGTCGGGGCTCGCGAGCGCGATCACCTCCTGTGCCCGCCGCTCGAACGTGCGGATCACCTCCGGGTCGTCGGCCAGCTCGGCACGGACGACCTCAAGGGCGACCTCGTGTCCGAGCCCCTGGCTTCGTGCGCGCCAGATCGGTCCGCCTGGGCCGGTACCGATCTGTTCCATGAGCTCGAAGCCGCGGGCCACGAGGCGTGGGCGAGCGACGTCCTGGTCGCCCTGCACGATGCGCTGCTCGAGCTCGGCGAGAGCTGCCGTCGGCTCCAGCCCCGTCTCGTCGATCAGCAGGGTTCGGAACCGCTGATACTCGCGGGCAGCCTCTACCGTGCGACCGGTCCGGTGCAGCGCGAGGAGCTGGAGTCGCCTCGTCGACTCGCGGAGTGGGTCGTCGGCGACGAGCTGCACGATGAGCTCCGCTGCCGCGGTCGGTTCGTCGAGGTCGAGCAGCGTCTCGGCGTGCTCCTCTCTCGCCGAAGCACGCAACTCGTTCAGCGAGGTGATCGTCGGCACCGCCCAGGCTCGATCGGCCACCTCGGCCAGCGGGTCACCGGTCCAGGCGCCCTCTGCAGCCACGTAGAAGCGGGCCGCACCGGACAGATCACCCAGGCGGCGGAGCTCCCTCGCCCTATGGACTGCGCCGATGAACCGGTCGATGTCTCGCTCGTCAGGTCCGAGCAGTAACCGGTAGCCGGCGGAACTCGTCTCGATGCGCTCTGCGCCGATCGCCTTGCGCAGCCGCGAGATGTACGTCTGGATCGATCGGTCGGCGCGCACGGGCAGTGCGTCGACCCACAAGATCTCGGTGAGCCGATCGATCGAGAGCGCCGACCCGGGCTCCAAAGCGAGCGCCGCCAGCAAAGCCCGTTGCCGTGGTCCACCCAGGTCGATCGGATCGCCGTCGGTGCGGATCTCGACCGGCCCGAGCAATCGGAGATCCAAGCCCGTCACCATCGAACCCCCAACCGCTCCCACACGGCCCACCCTGACGGTGAAGTCTTTCAGAGCCGCGTCAACGCTGCTCAGTAGCGATCGACCCCGCCTCGGATCGGATCGCCACCTAGGTGAGCCCGTTGGCGCTGACCCGCACCTGCAAGCAGACGAAGACAGCCTGAAGCCGAGCGCTGCGACGGTCCCGACGACGAGCGAAACAGACGGCTCGCTCGAGGACAGGGGACCACAATGACCAACTCGCCGAACCGGACCATCGCACTCGCAGGAGTGGTCGCAATCACCGCCACCACCTATCTCGTGGGGAACGTGGTCGCGGCGCCGCAGCCCGCAGAGGGGCTCGACGTCCCAGCGGTCGCTGATCTCGCTCCTCTCATCCCGGCGACGGTTCATGAGCCGGCGCTCGACCGACTCGTCGGGGCGTGCCACTGGCCCGTTGCGATCGACCTCGGCCCCCTCGGTGGAGGCGATGAGCTCCGGCTGGTCGATCTGACCTCCTCGCTGTGCGGCATCCCGGGACTGGGCTGAACACGGTGGCCGTACCTTCCCGGTCGCAGCAGGCCGAGATCGGACGCGCCACGGCCGGCCGACCGACCACGCATCCGACCGATGCTGCACTGCAGTTCGCTCAACCGAGCACACGGCTTCCGGCGTGATGCCGGGCCGGGCCGCTCGGAACTGCCGGATCTGAGCGGTTCGTCCGGTTCGACCCGCGGGAGATCGAGGAGTGGGTCGATGCGTTGGTGCGCTCGCCATGAGACGGGACGGGATCGACCGTCTCCGGTTCTTGAGACATCTCTGGGGGCGGGCGGCCACGGCGGCGACTGTGGAGGGCCCTCATCGCCGTCAGAGGCCACGCCTTACGGGGTTCGTGACTGGGCGGCCGGGCCGAGGTCGGTGATGAAGGCGCTGAAGCCCCGACGGAGGAGCCGGTCGAGTATCGGCCCGTAGAGGAAGCCGAGCGGCCCTCCTCTGGGTTCGTAGTCGTAGCTCATGGTGAACGGCGTGGTCGCACCGGCGTCGGACAGCGTGAAGGTCATCGTGGCCTGCTTGATCGGTTGCTTCTCGATCTGGTCGACGGCGATCACCATTCGCTTCTCGGGCGTCCATTCGGTCACGGTCTCTCGATTCTTGATCGACCCCTTCGTGCCGACGTTGACCTGGCGCTGAGCTCCGACGCCTTCGACCGTGTCGCCGAGGGCGTAGCTCTCCTTCACGGCCTCGTTCCAGTCGACGATGTTCGGGTAGTCAGCCAGCACGGCCCAGACCTGCGACCTGGGTGAGGCGACGGTGCCTTCCACGGTGACGTTCCTCATCAGGATTCCTTCCTGTTGTGGTGGTTGTGCGTCGAGCGGTCACCGGTCAGTGGCGGGTCCGGACGCCGTTGACGAAGACGGTCGCTGCGCTCTGGGACATGTTGTCGGGGTTGACCTCGCCGGTGAGCGCTCATCGAGACAGCACCGCCACGTTGGTGCCACCCATGATCGCGGCGATGGTCAGGTCGATGTCGGCAACGTCGACATCGCCGACGGCGCGGGCTCTGATGAGCAACTCGCGCATCGCCATGATGGCTCGCTCCGATGAGGCCAGCCTTGGGGACGATCTGCTCGGGCGTGAGCCAGCTCGTCGAGCCATCGTGATGAGCCTCGTTCACCCAGCCATGTTGGGCAACGGGCTCCCACAACCCGAGTCCGCCCAACAGGGCACACGCCAGGCGGACCGACCTCAGGCGGTCAGACCAGCACCAACCGGCCATCTCAGGAGGACATCTGCTGGCATGGAGGCCGCCGCCGCAACACTCGCCGGCCGTCATGCCGTCACCAGGGGACTGTTAGACGTGAACCTGTTGGCCGACGACGGGCGCATCCGCCGTGTGGTGGGCAGCCGAGCTCGCCACGAAGCTGGCACCGGCGATGACGGTCAACGCCGTGTCACCCGGGAACACGCCCGGCACCGACGGCTGGACGAGATGCGCCGCTCCCGATGAGGCGCGTCGTGCTCCCACCGTCAAGCTCCAGCCGGGCGTGTCCCACAGCGTCAGCGCTGACGCCGATCGCTACGTCGAGGCGGCCCAGCTCCGGTCCCCA
>JBCBSZ010000100.1:0-18822 GCA_039818945.1 Actinomycetota bacterium | reverse complement strand
AGCTCGCGCACGTGGTGCGCGACCTGCAGGCCGACCATCCCGACGAGCTCCTCGTCGGCACCGACACCGGCGACGACGCGGCGGTGTGGCGGCTCGACGACGATCGGGCCGTCATCTCGACCGCCGACTTCATCACGCCGGTGGTCGACGACGCGCGCACCTGGGGCCGGGTGGCGGCCGCCAACAGCGTGTCCGACGTGTACGCCATGGGCGGCCGTCCCCTGTTCGCGCTCAACCTGGTCGGCTGGAACAGCGATGCCCTCCCCACCGAGCTGCTCGGCGAGCTCCTCGCCGGCGGTCAGGACATCGCCCGAGCCGGCGGATTCGCCGTGGTCGGCGGCCACACGATCGACGACCCGGAGCCGAAGTACGGCATGGCGGTGACCGGCGAGGTCCACCCCGACCGGATCCTCACCAACGCCGGGCTGCGACCCGGTCAGGACCTGATCCTCACCAAGCCGCTCGGCATCGGCGTCATCACCACCGCGATCAAGGCCGACGAGGCCACAGCCGAGGTGACGGCGGGCGCCGTCGAGTCGATGACTCGCCTCAACGACGTGGCGTCGCAGCTCGCCGTCGACGCCGGCGCGACCGGGTGCACCGACGTCACCGGCTTCGGCCTGCTCGGCCACCTCGGCCGCATGGCCCTGGAGTCGGGCGTGCGGGTCACGGTCGAGTTCGACGCCGTGCCGTTCCTGCCCGGCTCGCTCGAGCTGGCGGCGGCGGGGATCATGCCGGGCGGCAGCCGACGCAACCTGGCGTGGGGCCTCGAGCTGCTCGACCCCGGGGAGCACGACGAGCTCGATCAGCTGATCATCGCCGATGCGCAGACCTCCGGCGGCCTGGTGTTCGGCGTCGACCCGGGCGAGACCGCGCGCCTGCTCTCGGAGCTGGCCGACACCGGACACACCGCGGCCAGGATCGGCTCGACCTCCGTGGGCACGCCCGGGTTCACGCTCGGCTGAGCTCGCGTCCCCCGGCGGCGTCGCCGGACGCCGCACTAGGGTCCGGCCATGGCCGAAGCACCTGTGGGTTGGACGTTCGCGGACTCGGGCGAGCTGCCCTGGCAGCCGATGGGCGAGGGCATCGCGATGAAGGCGCTCGGCGTCGCCGACGGCCGCATGATCGCCACGTTCCAGTTCCAGCCCGGCTACGTCGGCGGGGTCCACGAGCACGCCGAGCCCGAGTTCAGCTACATCCTCGAGGGTTCGCTCATCTCGCAAGGGGTGCTGATGCGGGCGGGGAGCAGCTACGCCGCCGAGGCCGGCACCAGACACGACGACTTCCGGACCGAGACCGGCTGCACGCTCGTCAGCGTGTTCAAGGTCCCCGGCTGAGGCACGGCGATGGAGATCGTGCCGACGCCGGTCGACGAGTTCCTCGCCGGCTTCGACGAGGACGATCGCGCCACGATGACGACGCTCGACGAGGTGATCGTCGCAGCGCTGCCCGGCCGCCGCCGCGTCCTCTGGGAAGGCGTCTTCTGGGGCGGGACCGAGCAGTCGATCATCGGGTACGGCGACATCGTCCAGCCCCGCCCGAAGGGACCCGACGTCGAGTGGTTCCTCGTCGGCCTCGCCCGGCAGAAGCAGCACGTGAGCATCTACGTGAACGCGGTCGAGGACGGCCAGTACCTCGGCCAGCGCTACGCCGACCGGCTCGGCTCGGTGAAGATCGGCTCGGCGAGCATCGGCATCCGCCGTCTCGATCGGGTCGATCTCGAAGCCCTGCGCGAACTGCTCGCCCTCGCCCACGAGCTCGCTCCGCCGGACCGGTCCTGAGCCGACCGCCCGACCGGCTCGCCACGCCGTAGCCTCGGGTCCATGTCGCAGGGTGGTGGGCGCTCGGGCTGGATGTACGTGTTGCGCGGCACCGCGGACCGGGCGGAGCGCGGTGAGCGACACGACGGCGGCGCCTCGCTCTTCACGCCGGAGCAGCACGCCACCACTCGCCGCCGCGTGCTCGTCGCCTGGCTGATGTGCGCCGCATGGCTGCCCGGCCTGGTGTCGGCCGTGCTCGGCCTGCTCGGCGTGCTGCTCGGACTCGCCGGATCGGTCCTCGCCATCGGCGTGGTCGTCGACCCGCGGGCCGTCGGGTCCCCCGCCCGTCGCTGGGCGAAGCCGGCGCCGCTGTTCGCCGCACTCGGCGTGATCGTGTTCATCGCCGTGTGGGGCTGAGACCCTCGGCCGCTCGCGCTCGAGCTCGGCCGGGTTCAGCCCTGGCCGGGGGGTGACCACCCGTCGGGTGCGACGAGCACGTGGGTGATGAGCTCGGGCAGGTCGATCCGGCTGCGTTCACCGGTGCTGAGCTCGCCGATGCTGAGGCGCCTGCTCCTGGGCTCGAACACGTAGCGGAGGTCGGGGTCGGACACGGCCTGATCGGTGTCGAGACCGCCGAACGAGTCGTGGACCGGGGACACGGTCGCGTCGTCGGCGTCGATGATCCAGATCGTCGGCGCGGTGGCGGTACCCCACGCGGTGACCAGGCCGCGGCGACCGTCGGCGCTGGTGGTGACCACCGGCATCCCGTCGACGGACCCGGGCTCACCGACGGGGAAGCCGGTGCCGGTCCGGAGGTCCACGACGCGCCGCTCGCAGCGCAGCTCGGTGTCGCAGTCGGGCACGATCAGCCAGTCGTTGCCGCCTCCGAGGGCGACGCTGTCGTGGACGACCTCGATGCCACCGTCGGGGTCGATGCGATAGGTCCGCCCGGCCGACAGCGAGCTGATCAGTGCGGCCTCCTCCGAACTCCCGACCAGCTCGAGCCAGCCGTCGATCACTCGGACGGCGGTCGGCTCACCTCCGGCGATCATCGCGTGGAGCGCCGGTGTGGGCCCAGAGACCACGAACCAGATGAGATCGCCGTGGGACTGCACCCCGCCGGGCCACACCCCAGCGGGAAGGGCTGCGGCCTGGGACCACGACCAGTCGATGAACCGGCTCTGCTGACCGTTGTTGGAGCGCTCGACGATCCCGGCCGTGGTCGCGCGCAGCCAGACGTCCGAGCGGCTCGGTCCCTCGCGTGCGGCGAACGGCGTCAGTTCCCCGCTGCCGAGATCGAGCGCGGCGGCGAAGTCCCGGCCGAACACCACGACGGTGAGCGATCGGAGCTCCTCCGGCACCGCGGCGACGTCGACGAAGCCCGACGGCGGCGTGGCAGCGGTCGTGGTCGCCATCGCCGGGGTCGTCGTCGTCGGCAGCGACGTGGTCGTCGGCGGCGGTGACGTGCTCGTCGTCGAGGACGCCGCTCCGGTCGACGGTGGAGGAGCCGTCGGGTCGGACGCCTCCTCGGTGCCCAGGCGGGACGCCGCGAGCGCGATCACCCCGGCGACCACGATCGCGACCGCCAGCACGCCGACCAGGGTCGGACCGCGGGAGACGACCTCGGCCCCGCTGGCACCGGCGACGGGTCCTGCCGAGTCCGGCATCGGCGCGGCGTCGACCGGTGCGGCACACCCCGCGCAGAACCGCCCACCCGGCACGAGGTCCCGACCACACGCGCGACAGCGCCCACCGCTGGCCACGAGGCGAGCCTAGGCCTCGTCGCGAGACGCCCGATCGCGCCCGGGTGGGAGCCGGTCGGCGGTCGGGCGACCCGAGCAGATCGGCGGGTGGGGTGTATCAATCCGGGTGGCCGGGGCGTGGAGAAGACGTGGGGATCGCTCCAGAGGACCCGACCGAGGCCGGGACGGCGGTGGGCTTCGAGGAGCTGTTCGAGCGCGAGGCGCTCGCGCAAGTGCAGCGCGCCTCCCTGTTGCTGGGCTCGGTCGCCGAGGCGAACGACGTCGTGCAGGAGGCGTTCGCTCGGCTGCTCGAGCGGTGGGACGACCTCGATGCGCCCGGCCCGTACCTGAACCGGACGGTGTTGAACCTGTGCCGCGATCAGGCTCGACACCGAGGTCGGCAGCGGCGGCTGCTCGGCCGGCTGGCGGGCCGGCCCGACCGGGTGGAGACGGCCGAGGTGCTCGACGACGTGCTGGAGCGGTTGCCGTTCAATCAGCGCGCTGCGGTGGTGCTGCGCTTCTGGGGTGGGCTGACCACGGCGGAGATCGCAGCCGAGCTCGGGTGCGCCCCGGGATCCGTGGGCCCGTGGATCAGTCGGGCGCTGAGCACGATGCGAAAGGAGCTTCGGTGAGCACCCTCGAAGACGATCTCACGACCCATCTGCGAGAGCGCGCCGCACGGGCCGAGCTGCGCTTCGACCTTCCCGACGTCCGCCTGGATGCGCGACCGATCCCCCGCGCCCGGCCGCGGGGAACGGCTCGCGCCCGCGTCGCCGGAGCGGTCGCTGCGGCGGTGGCGGTCGCCGCCGTCGTGGCCGTGGCCGTCGTGGTCGCCGGGGACGACGCGACCGACGTGGTGGCCGGCCCCACGGCGAGCGAGCCCCTGTCCGACGTGGTCGAGCTGACGATCGCACCCGACCAGCAGAGCCGACCCGAGCGGCTCGATGCAGGCGCGGCGGTGCTGATGGCCGAGCGCGTCGGCCGCATCGAGGTCGGTCCACCGGGCGAGCTGCTGCTCCTCGACCTGAACCTCCCGAGCGCCGTCGATGCCGGTTGTGTGGCCACCGAGACCGGGCACGCATGTGAGTTCGTCACCGAGGAAGGAGTCGTGTCGACGGCGTCGTCGGCCGCCGGCGGCCCGGCCTCGGCGGGGCGGCTCCGGGCTGGCGGCCCGTTCGCGTTCGTCGAGGGCAAGGGAGCGACCGCCGTGGTGGTCACCGGCCTCGACCCCACCGTCGCGACCGTCGAGGTGGCGATGGAGGTGGCCACCTACCGGCAGGTGCCGGCGCTGGGGACGGTGGCCGTGCCCTTCGAGCCCAGCGTCGAGCGCGTGATCATCCGTGGCATCGACCGGGACGGCCAGGTGCTCTGGGGGGAGCACCTGGACATCCCGTGGAACCTCCCGCTGGTGGACGGTGAGCCCCCGACGCCGACGATCGACCGGCCCGGCACCGACACGGCGCCGACGGGCTGACGTCGCGACCGCCCCGGAGCGACCTGCCGCTGCGCCTCGTCAGGCCTGGGCCGCGCGGCCGGCGAGGAACGCCAGGACGTGGTCGGTGACCCAGTCCGGTCGCGTGATCGTGAGGTGGTGGTCGCCATCGGTGATCGCCGTCGTGACGCAGGGTGCCACGTCGGCGAGGCGCTGGATCGCCTGCTCGGCCGAGTAGGTCACCTCGTCGCGTCCGACGAGGTAGAGCGTGGGGACGGTGAGTCGCTGCCAGTCCTCGTCGGAGAGCACCGTCGGGCGGATGAGGTCGCGCTTCTTGATCTCGAAGCACCGCCGGGCGAGGAGATCCTCCTCGATCATCTCGTCGATCGCCGGTCGGGTCTCCTCTTCGCGGACGCAGTCCGGTGCGTACCAGTAGAGGTACCGCCGGACGACGCTCCGTCGGGAGACGGTGCCGTAGAGGATGGCGCGGGCGATGAGGCCGACCGGTGCTCGGAGCACCGTGGCCGCCGGGGAGATCAGGACCAGTCGATCGAGGCGTTCCGCGTGCTCGAGCGCGTAGAGGGTGGCGATCCAGCCCCCGTACGAGTGCGCGACGAGTCGAACGTCGTCGACCTCGAGCTGCTCGAGGACCTCGTCGAGCCAACGCACGAGATCGTCGGGGCGACGAGGACGACGTCGGTGGACGCTGCGCCCGAGGTCGTAGAGGTGATCGAGCGCGTACACGCGATGCTCGGCGGCGAACGCCTCGATGACCGGGATCCACGACAGCGAGGTCTCCGAGTCGCCGGGGATCAGCACCAGGGCTGGTCCGTCGGGCGGGCCCTGGGCCCTCACGAACGTCTCACCGGAGGTCGTCGCGACCACGGTGGAGTCCGATGGGACGGGCCAGCGTCGCGCTCGCTCGTCGTAGAAGGCCAGGTACTCCCGTCGTGCGGCCTCGGAACGAAACGGGTGCCAGGGCTCGACCAACGTCACCGCACCCTCGGCCGGGCTCATCGGATCCGCCGGTCGACCACCGGTCCGCCCGAGCTCGCGTGCGCAGCGGCGGAAACGGGACGCGGGCTGGAGAGGAGTCGGGGCAGCTCGACCACGAGGAGGAGGACCGCCGTGAGCGGGACGACCACGCTCCACCACGCCACCACGGCGAACGGGATGACACCGACGACGAGCACGGCGGCGGCGACTCGTCGCGACCGGTGCCTGATCGAGAGCGCTCCGACCGCGGCGCCCGCCCCGGCGATGCCGAGGATCCCGATCGGACCGGCGACGGCACCGAACGCGAGGTAGATGACCGCCAACACGGCGACGAGCACGGTCGGCCAGGCGTGGGCGATGCTGCGACGCACCGATCCTCGTCGTCTCGCGTCGGCGAGCGCGAAGCCGCCGGCAACGACGCCCAGCAGCGCCCCGGGCACCGCGAGTCGGCCGGCGGTGGTGAGACTGATGAGCGCCGGCACCGCGAGTCCGGCGGCGATCGCCAGGCTGGATCCACTGGTCCGCTCGCGGCCGGTCACGGTCGCTGCGGTCGCCATGACGGCGGCGAGCACGACGGTGAGCAGCCCGAGGGTCGTCGGCTGGCTCTTGTCCCCGGTCCAGCTGTTGGCGCCGACGACGATCTCGATCAGGCCCGCCACCGCGGTGAGACCGGCGGCAGCGCGCCCGAGCCGACGTGTTCGGGTGAGGTGGGTGCTCATCGGAGGACCTCGCTGACCGGTCGACGCGGGCTGGCCATCGACTCGACGGTCGGGGTACCGACGCGGAAGGCGGCGAGCACACCCGGCCCGGCCAGTGCGGTCAAGGGCCCCTCGAACACGTCGGGATGGCCGAGCTGACGATCTCGGTCGATGCGCTCGGTGATCTGGTTCATGTGCTGGAACCCGATGTCGTTGGCCGTCGCCCACAGGTGGAGCCGTTGCAGCACACGTCCACCGCGGAGCCGTTGTTCGAGCGAGCCGGGATCGTCGACCGTCACGACCCCGAACGCCGCTGCGGTGTCGGCTTGCTGCTCGGTGCGTTCGAGGAAGGTCTCATCGGCTGCGGATCGGCTGGTCCCGGGGAGGATCTTGCCCAAGGTCCGCACCAGCGGCGAGAGGCCGACGCCGTCGATGTTGAGCCCGTCCTTGTGGTCCTGGATCTGATCCCAGTCGCTCCGCCACCAGGCGAAGGAGTCCACCGACTGCGCTTCGTCCTCGTTGTGGGCGCGGGTCGCCCGGACCAGCAGCTCGGCGAACGCAACGCGATCGGACCGCTCGTGCAGCCAGGCCACGCCCGTGCCCGCGTCGGCGAGATCGCTCATGGAGGCCATCACGCCGTCGGGTATCGGGTCGTCGGTGAAGTCGGACCGGTTGCTGCGCCGCCGGTCGATCGCGTCGTACAGCTCCGACACCACCACCGATCCGCGCTCGAGCGCCACGGTGGCCACGAGATCCGGCTGCGTCGGCGGATCGAGCTCGACGCTCGTCGCGTAGCCAGCAGCCTCGGCGGCGAGGACCAGGTTCTCGATCGCACAGCCGAGCGAGACGTCGAGCTCTCTCATCAGGGGGTCGTTGGCACCCGTGCTCCGCGAGCGGTCGGCGTACACCTCGATTCGTTCGCCGCGGATGGCGAACGCCCACGGCTGCGTGTTGTGGGCACTCGCCGCGAGCACCGCCGCCGCGATCGCGGCCTCGGGGCCATCGAAGGACCGCCAGTCCCGCAACGCGTCGAACGCTGGGCCCGTGCCTTCGGCCAGCACGCCCTGATCCCAGGCGCGATACGCCAGCAGCCCGTCGGCGACCACGAACACCGTGGCGGCGCCGAGGCCGACACGGTGCAGGAACCGACGCCGGGACACCGAGCCCCCGGACCCCGGTTCGACGCCGGGCCACGTCGACGATGGTGCGCCCCGGCGGTGCGGATCCTCGACATCGACCGACACGACATCTCGAGTGCTCATCGGGGCGCCCTCCTCGGGCTGTGTTCCTCCACCCTCGTCGCGCCCGCCCCGACGACCAAGAGGCGAATGACCACGATCAGAGCTCCGCCCTGCGGAGTGTCGAATCGCTCGGCGGTACGGCACCTGCCAGGGCTACCGTCGGCCGACCTCGTATGACCCCGCAGAACATCTACGACGACCCCGACTTCCTCGACGGCTACCTCACCCTCGACCGGCAGGTTCGGGGGTTGGACGGCGCGGCGGAGTGGCCGGCGCTCCGCTCGCTGCTGCCCGACGTCGCCGGTCGACGCGTCGTCGACCTCGGGTGCGGGCTCGGCTGGTTCTGCCGATGGGCCGACGAGCACGGCGCAACCGACGTCATCGGCGTGGACGTCTCGTCCCGGATGCTCGAACGGGCTCGGACCCGGACCGAGGCGGCGACGATCGAGTACCGCCGGGCCGATCTCGACGAGGTCGGCTGACCGTGCCTCGAGCTCGAGCTCGTCTTCAGCTCGCTCGCGCTGCACTACGTGCGAGATCTCGCTCGCCTGCTCTCGACCGTCGCCACCGCGCTGACGCCGGGCGGGTCGTTGGTGTGCTCGGTCGAGCATCCGATCTTCAGCGCTCCGACGACGCAGGAGTACCTGACGAGGAGCGACGGTGCTCGCTGCTGGCCGTTGGACGACTACCTGGTCGAAGGCGAGCGCGTGCGCCACTGGTTCGTCGATGGTGTCGCCAAGGAGCACCGCACCATGGCGACCTACCTCAACAGCGTGCTCGATGCCGGCCTCGTGCTCGATCGGCTGGTGGAGTGGGGTCCGAGGGCCGAGGACGTCGAACGACGACCCGAGCTGGCCGACGATCACGATCGCCCCTGGTTCCTCCTCCTGCGCGCCACCGCGCCGGCCGCCTGACGCTTCCCCGAACTGGCGCCGGACCGACCTCAGGCGATCCGGTAGGGCACCAGTCGGGCGTGCAAGGGCTCGGCTGCCTCGAGCACCGGTTCGAGGGCGGGGAGCAGCTCGGCCTCCTTCGGTTCGTATCGCTGCCAGCCGGTCGAGGCGTGCACGCCGTCGTACCAGTGCGGTGCCCAGACCCCGTCGACGTCCTTCGGACCGGCCGGCCAGGTCAGCATCGCCTCGTCGTACGGCACGTCGAGGCGCTCGCAGAGCTGGCCCAACACGCCCGGCGGGTCGGCGAGCATCGCCCGGGTCTCCACCACGATCGGCTCCTCGCCCGCGGCCAGCGTCGCCTCGAGGATCTCGACCAGCTCGACGAACCCGGTCTCGTCCAGCGTCGCATCGGGCAGCTGCACCTGCAGCGACGTCAACATGTCCCACGGATCGCGGGTCAGCAGCACGTTGCGGCACTCCCCCAGGAAGGCCCGGTCGAGGCCGACGAGGTGCTTCGCCATCTGCTTGAGGAACACGACGGGCGTCTCGTACTCCCCCAGGATCACGTCGCGCACGACGGCCGGCCCGTCCACGTCCTGCGAGGCGAGCACCTCCTCGCGCCCGGGATGGGAGGCGCCCGTGATGCGGAGGTAGTGGGCGTACAGCGGCTCGTCGACGGCGGTCGTGTCGGCCCGCTGGGCCCAGGCGTACATCATCGCCGTCGAGAGGTTGCGCGGCCCCGACCACATGTTGATCCGGACGGTCACCGCCGATCCTCGATGTCGGCGTCCACCGCCGCGACGTAGAGCCCGGCGAGCCGCTCGGTCATCGGTCCCCGACCGCCACCGTCGCCGATCACCCGCCCGTCGACCTCGCGGACCGGCGTGAGGCCGCCGAAGGTCCCGGTCACGAACGCCTCGTCGGCGTCGTAGACCTCCGTCAGCGAGAAGTCGCGCTCGCGCGCCGGGATACCCGCCGCCCGGGCCACGTCGAGCACCGCTCCCCTCGTGACGCCGTTCAGGTTGTAGAAGCCCGTCGAGGTCCAGACCTCGCCGCGTCGCACGATGAAGAAGTTCGTTGCGTTGCACGTGGCGACGGCCCCGTTCGGGTCCAACATGAGCGCCTCGTCGGCCCCGGCACCGACCGCCTGGATCAGGGCGATCACCTCGTGCAGCTTCGAGTGGCAGTTCAGCTTCTGATCGAGCGTGTCGGGCGGCGGACGGCGGACGGTCGCGGTGAACAGGCTGATGCCGTCGCGGGCGATCGCCGGATCGGCCCGCTTGTGCTCGGCGATGATGACGACGTTGGGTCCGCCCACGACGTTGGACGGGTGCTGGGACGGGGTCGACTTGTCGCCCCGGGTGATCATCAGGCGCACGTGCACGTCGTCGGTCATGCCGTTGCGCTCGACGGTCTCGCGCAGCGCCGACTCGATCGACGCGCGGCTGCCGAGGTCGAGCTGGATGGCGGCGGCACCGGCGAAGAGCCGGTCGAGGTGCCGATCGAGGAACGCGAACCGGCCGCGGTGGAGCCGGATGCCCTCCCAGATGCCGTCGCCGACGAGGAAGCCGCTGTCGAAGACCGAGATGCGGGCCTCGGCCCGAGGGAAGAACTCGCCGTTGATGTAGATCTCGATGTCGGCGTTGCGGTCGTCCACGACCGCCGAGTGCGTGCTGCGAGCCATCGCGCTCACGGTAGTGAGCCCGCTCTGCGAGGCTCTCGTCCATGATCGATCCGACCATCGCCGCGAACGACGCCGAGCGGCTCGCGCTCCGCCTGCTCCAGGGCATGGAGGAGGGACGGACCGGCGAGGCGATCGCCGAGCTCTGCTCGCCGGACTTCGTCTGGGAGAACTCCGGGTTGCCTCCGGTCGAAGGCATCGACGGGTTCCGGGCGCTCGCGGCGGGCGGCGGTTTCGCGCGACACATCCCGATCCTGCGCACGATGCGGTCGTTCAGCGCCGACGTGCTCCACCTCGCGAGCACCGGTGACGACGAGCGAACCGTCGTGTTCACCGAGCGGATCGATCACCACTGGGACGCCGACGGCCGCGACCTCATGACCCCGCACATCTGCGGCGTCATGGAGATCGAGGGCGGTCGAATCACGGCGCTCCGGGACTTCTACGACGTGGCCGTCTACGAGCAGGTGCCGACGGCGCCCGACCCGGCCCACGCCATCGATCCCTGACGGCCGCCGGGGCCGCAACTACGGTCGAGCCGCTCCTGGTCGGCAGGGAGCACAGGGGGCGGGGATGCCGTTGCTCATCGTTGACCGCGTGCGGGACCGCACGATCGAGGTCCCCCACACCGAGCCCGTGACCGCCCGAGCGCTCGTCGACGGCTACGTCGCCGACGTCGGCCTGCCGCTGCGCACCGTCGACCGCGAGCTCATCGCCTACGAGCTGCTCGACCCGGCCACCGAGCGCGTGCTCGATCCGGACGAGCTGATCGAACCGGCCGACGACGATCTCCGGTTCGAGCTCCGGAGCCCCGAAGCGGCGACGACGTGGCAGGAGATCTCCTCGCTGGTCGACCGTATCGAGACCGAGCTTCGCGGCACCGCCCGGGCCGAGCTCGAGGGAGCGGTGACCGAGCGGGTCGAGGGCGTTCGAGGATGGCTGCGGACCGAGACCAGCCGCCGCATCCGGGGTGCGGTCACCCATCTCGATTGGCGTGCCAGACGGCGGGTGCGCACCTGGACCCGGCAGATCGGGGCCACCGAGGCGCTCCCCGACCAGGTCGAGGACATCAGCCTGCTCGTCCGTCGGCTCGGACCCCTCGCCGGTGGCGTGGCACGAGTCGCCGTCCCGCTCGTCGGGGGTGCCGCCGTCGCGACCGCCGGCGCCGGGGTCTACGCCGCGGTCGAGGACGACCCCACCGCCGAGGAGATCGCCGCCGAGGTCGAGGAGCTGCTCGACGACCCCACCGACGGTGCCGACGGCGCGGACGGCGACGAGGGGGACGACCTCGACATCGAGGTGGCCGCGGCGATCGACGTCGACGAGCTGGCCGATGCCGTCGCCGAACGGCTGCCGACCGTCGACCGTCTCAGCGCCGCCGACCTGGAGGTGTTGCTCGCCGCGCTGGTCGAGCGGGACCCGGCCACCGGCCCGATCCTCGGCGGCCTCGATCCGGAGCCGCCCACCCAGCTGACGGCGGCCGGCGGGTCGCTGTGGGAGATCGCGTCCTCGTTCCGCGACGATCCGGCCGGCTGTGCGTCCCGGCCGCCGTACGAGGAGTCGATCGGGCGCTACGTGCTGCGGGTCTGGGCTGCGAACATCGACGGGGTGGGGAGCGACCCGGACGACCTCGAGATCGGCACCGAGCTCCGGATGCCCTGTCCGCGATGAGCGAGCGGACGCCCCTCGGCGACGACGACTTCCGGCGCGCCGGCCTGTACGACCCGGAGGTCGACGCCGGGACCGGCCGGCTCGAGCTGCTCCGCTGGCTCGACGAGGGGGGGTTCGACCTCCCGACGATGGTCGAGGCCATGGCCTGCGACCGGCTGGGCGCGCTGATGGGCGATCGCCGGCTGGTCCCCGGCCCCCTGCTGACCCGGGCGGAGGCGCTGGCGGCGACCGGCCTCTCGCCGGCGCGCTTCGACGAGCTCGTCACGGCGTTCGGGCTCGAGCCGATCGACTGGTCACCGCCGGGCGAGATCGGCTTCTCCGAGGCCGAGGTCGTCGCACTGCCCGTCTTCGACCAGCTGTCCTCGATGTTCACCGCCTCCGAGGCGCTCAGCCTCGTCCGCGTGATCGGCTCGGCGATCAACCGGATCGCGGAGGCGGCCGTCTCGCTGTTCCTCAACGACATCGAGTCGCCGGCCCTCCTGCACGGCGAGAGCGAGCTGGTCCTCGGGCGCCAGGTCTACGAGGCGATCGGCCTGCTCGACGGACTGACCGAGCAGCTCGACCCGATCCTGCGCCGCCACGTGCTCCAGGCGACGGAGCGGACCCGCCGCACCACGACCGGCGACTCCGAGCGGTTCGTGTATCGCTTCGCGATCGGCTTCGTCGACCTCGTCGGCTTCACCTCGTTGTCGAGCGGCATGCCCGCCCCCGAGCTGGGCGCGTTCCTCCGGGACTTCGAGGGTCGCGCCCACGAGTTGGCCAGCCGCGACCGGGCGCGCATCGTGAAGCTCATCGGCGACGAGGTGATGTTCGTCGCCACCGACGCCGCAGCGGCGTGTCGGGCCGGGCTCGCGCTCATGCGCGGCTTCGACGACGGGACGGTCGTTCCCCGTGGCGGGCTCGCCTTCGGCGACGTGCTGCTCCGGGGCGGCGACTACTACGGCGCGGTGGTCAACCTCGCCGCGCGGCTCGTCGACGAGGCCGTGCCGGGCGAGATGCTGGCCACCGACGAGCTGGCCTCCGCGGCGGTCTCGTGCACCTTCGAACCGGCGGGGCGCCGCATGGTCAAGGGCTTCGACGAGCCGGTGCCGGTGAAGACCCTGATCGACGCCTGACCCGCACCGTTCGCCCGGCTGCGATGATCGGTGGATGACCAGCGCCGGCTCCCCGATCGCGATCGACGTCACCTCGCTGCCACTGATGCCGGGCTTCGTCGACTACGTCGTCGAGGCCGAGCGGATGGGAGCGCGGGCCGTCTGGGTCCCGGAGGCCTGGGGCACCGACGCGCTGACCCCGCTCGGCGCGCTCGCTTCGCGAACCGACCATATCCGGCTGGGCACCGGCATCGTCCAGCTCGGGGCGCGCACCCCGGCGATGCTGGCGATGTCGGCGGCGAGCCTGCAGCTCCTGTCCGGCGGGCGCCTGCTGCTCGGTCTCGGCACCAGCGGACCCCAGGTCATGGAGGGCTGGCACGGCGTGCCCTTCGAGCGGCCACTGCAGCGCACCAGGGAGACGATCGAGATCCTGCGCAAGATCGTCGCCGGCGACCGCCTCGAGTACGACGGCGCCCTGCACCACCTCCCGCTCCCCGGCGGCCAGGGGCGGGCGCTCCGCCTCGGCGCACCGCTCGACGAGCTCCCGATCTACGTGGCCTCGCTCGGGCCCAACAACCTGCGACTGACCGGCGAGCTGACCGACGGCTGGCTCGGGACCACCTTCCTGTGCGGTGCCGGTGACGTGTTCCTCGACCCGATCGCCGAGGGAGCCGAGGCGGCCGGCCGGACCCTCGACGAGGTCGACCTCACCGTCTCGGTCACGTGCGAGATCACCGACGACGTCGACGAGGCCGCCCGACGCCATGCCGCCGGCTACGCGTTCACCATCGGCGCGATGGGGTCGGCGTCGACGAACTTCTACAACGCGGCGTTCAGCCGGCAGGGGTTCGGCGAGGAGGTCGCCGAGGTGCAGCGACTCTGGCGGTCGGGCGATCGCGAGGCCGCTGCAGCGGCCGTCCCGATGGAGATCGGGCGCGGCACCAACCTGCTCGGCCCGCCCGAGGAGATCGCCCGCCGACTCCGCGAGTACGCCGAGGCGGGCATCGACGGGCTGCGGGTGGTTCCCGGTGGCGAGACCCTCGACGAGCGCCTGGCGTGCCTCGGCGAGCTGTTCGACATCGTCGCCTCGCTCGACGCCTGAGCGGGCGCCTGACCTACCCGCCGTCGAGGAAGGTCCTCACGACGTCGAGGAATCCGGCGAGGTGCTCGCGCCGGATGTTGTGGCCGGCTCCCGACACCGGCCGGCTGACCAGTCGGGGGTTCAGCGACGCCGCCTCGATGGCCACCTTCGGCGTCACCATGCCGCCCCGCTCCGGCTCGCCTCGCACGAGCAGCGTCGGGCACCCCAACCCGGCGACGACGGGACGCCAGTCCCCGAGCGCCACACCCAGGCCCGCCTCGGTCCGGAGCTGGCGCTTCGCCTCCCGCCACACCACGAGATCGGCCTCGTCCCAGTCGCCGTGTTGTGATCGGCCCAGCTCGACGAGCTCGTCGCCGGACATGGCCCGCACCGCGGCCACGTAGGCCTGCAGCTCGTCGATGCGCCGCTGACGGACCTCGTCGCTCGGGTTCGTCCCCGCGAGCCAGGGCGGGTCCTCCAGCACCAGGCGCGACACGAGCTCGGGACGCTCGGCGGCCAGCACCGCGCCGGCGCTGGCACCCATCGAGTGGCCGATGACCGTCGGTCGGTCGAGCCCGAGCGCGGTGATCACCGCGGCGAGGTCGCGCGCCTGCGCGGCCACACCGCCGACGGCGGTCCCCGACCGGCCGTGGTTGCGGGAGTCGACCATGGCCATGTCGTAGCGATCGCCGAACGCCTCGACGACCCGGCTCCAGCACCGGCCGTCGTCGGTGAAGCCGTGGGCGAAGACGACGGGCGGGCGAGCTCGGCTGCCCGCACGGTGGACGTGGATGGTCACGTCGCCGGCGTCGACGTCGACGCCGTTCCAGTCGGTCACCACGCGTACGCCTCCGGTGCCGGTCCGGGTCCGGGGAAGATGTCGTCGATGCGTTCGAGGACGTCGTCGTCGAGCGCGATGGTCGTGGCCTGGAGCGCGCCGTCGAGCTGCTCCATCGTGCGGGGCCCCACGATGGGTGCCGTCACCGAGGGCTGGTGGAGCAGCCAGGCGATGCCGACGTCGGCCGGTGCCTCGCCCAGCTCGTCGCACAGCGCCTCCCACCGCTCGAGCTGCGGCCGCATCGCCTCGACGCGGTCCCGCATGCCCGCAGCGCTGCGCCGATCGCCGTCGACCGCGGCGAGCGCGCCGGCCAACAGGCCCCCGGCGAGCGGGCTCCACGGCAGCAGGGCCAGCCCGTAGGCCTCACACGCCGGGATCACCTCCAGCTCGATGCGCCGCTCGGCCAGGTGGTAGAGGCTCTGCTCGGACACCGGCCCCAGCGAGGCCCTCGCCCGGGCCACCTCGGCACCCTGGGCGATCGTCCACCCGGCGAAGTTGCTCGTGCCGACGTAGGTGATCTTGCCCTGGGCGACGAGCGTGTCCATCGCCTGCCAGATCTCGTCCCACGGCGCCGACCGGTCGAGGTGGTGCATCTGGTACAGGTCGATGTGATCGGTGCCGAGCCGCCGCAGGCTGGCGTCGCAGGCGAGGCGGATGTGGCGGGCGCTGAGCCCGCGGTCGTTCGGCCGCGGGGACATCGGCTCGTGCACCTTGGCCGCGAGCACGATGCGGTCACGCCGCTCGCCCCCCTGGGCCAGCCACCGCCCGAGGAGCGACTCGGTCGCGCCGACGCCGAGCGAGCCGCCGTACTGGTCGGCGGTGTCGATGAGGTTGATGCCGTGGTCGAGCGCGTGGTCGAGCAGGGCGAAGGCCTCGGGCTCCGGCGTCCGGGGGCCGAAGTTCATCGTGCCGAGGCACAGCTCGCCGACCTGCAGTGCGGTCCGGCCGAGTGGTCGCAGTCGCATGGTGGACCGCACGCTAAACGACCGTGCGACCGGGCCCGTTCAGCGGCGGCCGCCGTCGACGAGGAAGTGCTGCGCCGTGCACGCGGCGCCGTCGTCGGCGGCGAGGAACAGCACCATCTGGGCGAACTCGGGCGGGTAGATCCGTCGCTTGATCGCCTGGTCCCGCAGCGTGCCCTCCTCACCCTCCGGGCTCCACCACTTCGTGAGCTGGCGCTCGGTCGCCACCCACCCGGGCAACACGGTGTTGACCCGGACGTTGTGGACGCCGAAGGTGCGGGCGAGCGTTCGGGTGATGCCCTCCACGCCGGACTTCGCGATGGCGTACCCGGGGAAGAAGTCCTCCTGCATCATGTAGCTGCTCGACCCGATGTTGATGATCGAGCCGCCACCCGCCTCGATCATGCCGGGCGCCACCGCCTGGATGGCGAAGAAGTAGTGGCGCAGGTTCACGTTGAGCCGGTCGTCCCAGTACTCCGGCGTCATCTCCTGCCACGTGTGCCGGTCGTCGCTGGCGGCGTTGTTGACGAGCATCTCGATCGTGCCGAGCTCGGCCCGGACCGTCGCGACGGCGGACCGGAGCGCGTCGATGTCGACGAGGTCGACCTCCACGAAGCGCGGCGGGTGCCGAGGATCCAGCGACTCGCACCGGTCGAGCGTGCGGGCGGCGGCCTCCGCGTTGATGTCGAGGAAGGCCACCTTCGAGCCCTGGCGAACGAATTGCTCGACCATGCCGGCGCCGATGCCGTCCGCGCCGCCGGTGATGAGCACCGTTCGGTCGCGCAGCGACGGGTAGGTGGCGTACTCGGCGTCGGGGGCGGCGGTCGGGTCGGTCATCGGTCCTCCGATCGGGTCAGAACTCGTAGAGCTGGGCCGGGTTGTCGACGAGCACGCGTCGTCGGACCTCGACGTCGGGCAGCCACCGGTCGAGCCACGCCTCCAGCGTCGCGCTCGACGGTGGATCGGTTGGGCCCGGGTGGGGCCAGTTGGTCGCCCAGACCAGGCGGTCCGGATGTCGGGCCACGAGCTCGTCGACGAGCGGCAGCACGTCGTCCGCGACCGACGAGCTCTCGTACGGCGCCGAGAGCTTCACCCATGCCCTGCCCTCGCCGACCAGCCGGAGCAGCGCGACGAAGCCGGTGTGCTCGATGCCGCCCGGCGGCATGAAGCGGCCGATGTGGTCGACGACGAGCGGGACCGGCAGGCGGAGCAGCTGCTCGACCCGGTCGGCCAGCTCCAGTCCGTTGAGCTGGAGCTGGACGTGCCAGCCGTAGCGGGCGATCGCCGCGGCGGTGGGCTCGAGGGCGTCCCAACCGACCGCTCCACCGGCGAGCATGTGGAACCTCGCTCCCCGCACGCCGAGCTCGGTGAGTCGGTGGAGCTCCTCGGGCGACGTCTCGTCGTCGACGACCATCACGCCGCGGGCCGAGTCGCCGAAGGATCGGAGCGCTGCGAGTTGGCACCGGTTGTCGAGCCCGTAGGTGGTCGGCTGCACGACGACGACCCGATCGAGGCCGAGCCGTGTCTGGAGCTCCCGGTAGTCGTCGACCGACGCATCGGGCGGTCGCAGCACGGTGGTGGGAGCGACCGGGTAGCGACCGTCGTACACGTGCATGTGGGCATCGCAGGTCCCGGCCGGGAGCGGACCGTGAGTCATCGAGCGAGCCAGGCCCGGAAACGATCGGCCGACTCCGGGTTGACCGTGCGGGGCGGCACCTCGCCGGCCAGCATCGCCGTGACCTGCTCGACGCTGCTGGCCGCCTGCGCGTCGGCGTTCTCGGGGGTGAGCCCACCGAGGTGCGGTGTGGCGACCACGTCGGAGCGCTCGGCCAGCGCCGGCGACGGGCGTTGGTCGGCCGCCCGCCCGACGTCGAGGGCGAGACCACCGATCCGCCCCTCGTCCAGGGCGAGCTCGACGGCCTGCTCGTCGAGCAGCTCGCCGCGCGACACGTTGACGAGGAGCGCATCGGATCGCATGGCGTCGAGCTCGGCGGCGCCGATCAGGTTCTCGGTCTCGGGGGTCGCCTGCGCCAACGGGAAGACCGCGTCGGACCGCGCCAGGAGCTCGTGGAGCGAGGCGACCCGGAGCTCGGGCGGCACGTCGACGAACGGATCGTGCACCAGCACCCGCATCCCGAGCGCGGTGAGGAGGTTCGCGAGGTGCGAGCCGATGGCGCCGTAGCCGATGATCCCCGCCGTCCGGCCGGCGAGCTGACGGCCCGGGCGCTGGGGTGGCTCGCCGCCCCGCCGGTAGTCGACGGTCGACGAGGCGATGTTGCGGGCGGCGTCGAGGAGGAGGCCCAGCGCCAGCTCGGCCGTCGAGGCCACGAAGCTCTTGTCCGCTCGGGCGACGAGCACCCCGTGGGCGCTGGCGGCTTCGACGTCGATCGTCGAGATGTCGACCGCGCAGCGCAGGAAGGCCAGTACCTCGGGGTGCCCGGCGAACAGCTCGGCCCCACCCGGCGTCGATCGGTGCGCCACGATCACCTCGCAACCGGCGGACGCCTCGATCAGCTCGGGCGTCGACAGGTCACGGGGCGATGGGTTGCGGACGACCTCGGCGATCTCCTCCAGCTCGGGCAGCGCTCGGCCGTAGTAGGCGTCGAGGTCCTCGGGGTTGTGCGTGACGAAGACCCTCATCGCTGCTGCACGGAGGCGGCGAGCACCGCAGCGAGCCCGGCGGGGTCGCGGGCCAAGGAGGCTCGCACGCCGATGGCGAAGGGGTCGGTGTCG